>CAYTLL010000016.1:0-41724 GCA_964438755.1 uncultured Akkermansia sp.
TGCGGGTGACGAAGGTCTCGCCGCGGCGCTCGGACTCGTGGTTGAAGAGGATGCCATTCGAGGCGTGGAGGTTGTAGGACTCGCGGTAGTTCACGGTCAGCCAGTAGGCGTAGACCTTGGCGCAACCGTAGGGGGAGCGGGGCCAGAACGGGGTCTTCTCGGTCTGGGGAATCTCCTGCACCTTGCCGAACATCTCGGACGAGGAGGCCTGGTAGAAGCGGACCTTGTTCACGAGGCCGGCCTCGCGGATGGCCTCAAGGATGCGGACGGCGCCGACGCCGTCGACGTCGCCTGTGTATTCCGGGATGTCGAAGGAGACGCGGACGTGCGACTGGGCGCCGAGGTTGTAGATCTCGTCCGGCTTGAGGTCGTAGAGGAGCTTCACCATCTGGACCGAGTCCGCGAGGTCGCCGTAGTGGAGGAAGAGGCGGGCCTTGTCGAAGTGCGGGTCCTGATAGATGTGGTCGATGCGCGAGGTGTTAAACGTCGAGGCGCGGCGGACGATGCCATGGACCTCATAGCCCTTGTTGAGGAGGAGTTCGGCGAGGTAGGAACCGTCTTGGCCGGTGATACCGGTGATGAGCGCTTTTTTCATGATGGTGAAGTCGACGAGCAGGTTGCGCGGAATCGCAGACCGATAACAAGCTGCTTATTTTTGCATTTCATGCCTTGAAATGACCAATAAAAGAAGACTGCGTCATGCTTGCGAAGGGGCGGCGTGCACGTGAGGGTCAGGCCATGCAGGTCGTGTTAATCGCAGCGCAATCGCTAGATGGATGGATCACCCGCCATGCCTCGGCAGGCGACGCCTTCGCTTCGGAGGCGGACAAAACGCATTTCCGCGCCACGATTCGCGATTGCGACGCCTGCGTGATGGGTCGCGCCACTTACGAGATATCGAAGGACCGGATGCGCCCTCAGGCCTTTCCCGGACTGCGCCGCGTGGTCTGGACGCGCCGGCCGGAAGCCTTCGCGGCGGAGGCGATCCCGGGCGTGCTGGAGTTTACCGGAGAAATCCCCACGGAAACGGTCGCCCGCCTGCGAAGCGACGGTCGCAAACGCTGCGCCCTCCTCGGTGGCGGCATGGTCAACGCGGCTTGGCTCGCGGCGGGTTTGGTCGACGAAGTCTGCGTGACGGTGGAATCGCGGATCTTCGGCTTCGGCACCGCCTTGGCGGGCACCGGGCCCGGAGCCGGAACGACGGCGCCCGGCCCCGCCCTCGACGTCGCCTTGGAATTGATCGAGGCGAGGACGCTTGCGGCGGGCGGGCCGCTGCTGCTGCGCTACGCCGTCAAACGATGAACGAGCGCGCGAAATTCTGGCTTCGGCGAACCGGAGGTTTCTTCTTCACCATCCTGGGCCTTTGCGCATTGGGCGGGTTGCTCGGGGCTCTGGTGTTTCCGCTGGCCGGGCGTTTCGGCGGTTCGCAAAAAAGCTACGAGGAGCTCGTGGTCGTCGGCGCAAAAAGCGGCGGCTTCATCTTCATGGTGTGGGCGCCGGGCGTGGCTTTGGTTCGCGAATTCATCCGTGGAGCCAAGGACCGGCCCGTGAACCCGCCGAACCCGCGACGGGCGACAGGGGCCGATCCAGACCGCCGCTCCGCCTGAACGCCCCGCTCCGCTGTCGGCGTCCCGCCCGCCCCTCAGGCGAGCCCGGCCCGCGAAATGCTACGCCGCGTGCGTCGGCATGAGCTTCCATCCCCCTCCGTCCGCCTCTCCTTCGCCAGTCTCGCCCCTTTCCCAAGGCCTCGCGCTTTGCGTCGCCGACGACGCCAGCTTTTGGCCGTGGCTGCGCTGGACGGACTTCGCACGCTGGTCCGACAAGTCCCGGACCGTCGTGGTGATTCCGCTGGCGGGCTTCGCGGACTGGGGCCTAGGCCATCCGCTCGATCTCGAGGAAACGCTCGCGTCCGCGATTCTTCGGGAGGCGGCGGGAGGCATCGGGTCCGACGCGGGGTTTCGCCTCCTGACGCTGCCGCCCCTGCGCCTCGTCGTCGGAAACGGCCCCGACTCCGCCTTCGCCGCCGAAGCGCCCGAGACGCATCGCTTCATCGACGAGGTCGTGGCCGGCGTGGCGGCGGGCGGTTTCACCCGCATCGTGCTCTACAACGCCAGCCCGTGGAACGAGGAACTGATCGACGTCGCCGCGCGCGACATCCGCATCGGCCGCGGACTCCAGATGTTTTGCGTGAACTTGAGCGGACTCGGCCACGACCTGCATCCGACTCGTGGAAAAAACCGGCGAGACGCGCAAACGCTCGCGACTTGGCTGCTCGGCGCGGAACCGGAGGCGCCGGCTGCTTCGCCCGACCACCGCCCGTTCCGCCCCGAGGAGGAAGCCATCGTCCCGCTCGTAACCCCGGCCGCGACGCTTGCGGAAGCCGCCTCGCTCGGGCCGGCCATGCTCGCCTCGGCAGGGCGCCGCCTGCGCGGCCTGCTTGAAGAGATCGCGGCCCGCCCCCCCCTCTCCCACTGCGGCGCGATTCGGACGATGCGGCCCTGAGCGCTTCCCCGCCCTCCCCACGCCCCACCGCTCCGCACACCACCTCGCCGCGATTCGCGCCCGCAGCCCCACGTCCTCCCGATGTTTCCCGCCTACCGCCACCGCTACCTTCCCGCGATGACCCGCGGCCGTATCGCCACCCTGCCCGACAAAGCGTGGGCGCCCGTCCTTCTCGCCACCGGGGCGATCGAACAACACGGCCCTCATCTGCCGGTGGCGGTCGACTCGCTCCTCGGCCAGATGTGGATCGGCGAGTTGATCAAACACCTCCCGCCCGGAGCGTCCTGCTACGTCGCGCCGCCAATCACCATAGGCAAAAGCAACGAGCACGTCGGATTCCCTGGCACCTTGATGATTTCAAGGGACACGCTGCGGGAGCAGATCCTCCTCGTGGCGCGCCAAATCGCCGCCTGGGCATTTCGTTCCCTGATCATCGTGAACACGCACGGCGGCAACTCGGCCGTCCTCCACTCCACCATGCGGGAGGTTCGCGCCAAACTCGGCCTTCGCTGCGCCTTCATCGGAGGCGATTACCAACCTGACCTCTCCGCGCAGGAGTCGACCTACGGCTTCCACGCCGGCGAATACGAAACCTCGCTGCTTCTCGCGACCGCGCCGCGGCTCGTGACGATGGAGACCGCGCTTTGCCACTACCCCGGCCACCTCGAAGACCCCGGTGAACTCAGGCCCGAGTGCGCCCCCGCCACATTCGCCTGGGCGTCCCAGGACATTTCGCCGAGCGGCGTGATGGGCGACGCGACCGCCGCCACCGCGGAAAAAGGCGCGCGGTGGCGGGACGGTCTCGTCGCCGCCAGATCCGCCTGGCTCGCCCGCTGGTGCGCCGAGATGCGAAGCGCGGCGGACATAACCTAAGACGGCCGCCTCACGAGAAAGCGGACGGCCCGACGCCCCGGAGGTTTCTCCGCCACGAGCCGTCCCGCACGCGTGGTCAGCGCTTGTCGCCCGCCCAGTCGGCGGCCGGCTCGACCAGCATCCATCCCCGAGCCTTCGCCTCGGCGCGCAGCTTGGCGGCATCCCCGTCGACACCGGTAGGCACGAAAAACGCCGCGGAGGGCAGAGGGTTCGCCAGCGTCGTATACTCCAACATCGCGACGTCGCTCGCCTCCGCGCCGAGCGCCAGCACCGGACGACGCCCGCCCAGCGCATGATCGATCACCACCGGCTTCGCCGTTCGGCGCGCGTCCGCGCGCGGCAGCACCAGCGGGCGTCCGCCTCGCACCACGTAATCCGCCTCGGCATAGGCCCCTATCACCTGCCGCTCCGACAAGCCAAGCCTCTCCGCGGCCGGCCCGCGCAGAGACGCACCATCGACGTCGCTCACCAGATATACACGATAGCCGTTGGAGCCGAGGTAGGCGACGGCCTGCCGCAGGGGAGCGAGATCCGCCGTGCCGGACAAAAACGCCGCCGACACCACCGCCACCCGGTCCTCGGGCGGGACGTAGCCCCGCTCGCCGCGCACCAGGCTTCGCTCGACAAATCCCGTCAACGCGAGCTTCGCCGCGCTCTTGTCCGTCCAGGCCGGCATCAGGTCGGGCTTGGCCGACACCACCTTGGACCCGGACTTCACCGAGCGCGAAGGCACCGGAGCGCCGGGCGAGCTGCACCCCGCGAGGACCAATGCGGAGGAGACGGCCAAAACAAACATGAGACGAGGGGCGAAACGCATAAGCCTCCACTGTCGCGCAGGCACCCGCGCCAAGGAAAGACGCAAAAAGCCGCCACGTTTCGCAGGGACTCGGACCGCCCCAAACGTGACGGCTGCGAAACGCATACCCGGGCGCCCCCCACGAATCACCCCTTCGTAACACACGCGCCATCGTTTCGTAACATTCACCTGCGATTTTGTGACGGTCGGCGGCGTCCTCACATGGCGACCGCCCGCGACCAAACCCTTTTCCCAGCAAACCACGAAACCATGACCACCCGATCCACCGTCTCCCGCCTCGCCCTCGGCGCGGCCCTCGTCGCCGGCGCGAGCTCCCTCGCCCAAGCCCAGGACAGCGGCCCGCTCGTCGACGCCCTCGTCCGCAAAGGCATTCTCTCCGACCAGGAGGGCGAAGAAATTCGCGCCGAGCTTCTGCGCGACTTCGGCACCAGCTCCCCCGGCAAGGTCGACCTGTCCTCCTCGATCACCCGCTTCAAGCTCGGCGGCGACATCCGCCTGCGCCAGCAGTTCGACTCCCAAACCCCCACGTCCGACACCGACATCTCCAACGAGCGCAGCCGCACGCGCGTCCGCTTCCGCCTCAACGGCGACTTCGAGCTCCAGCGCGGCTGGAGCGCCGGCTTCGCCCTCGAGACCGCGAGCGCCTCCGACTCCGGCAACCAGACCTTCGAAAACGGCGCCGACGACTACGGCATCCACCTCGCCCGCGCCTACGTCGGCTACACCAACGGCGATTTCACCTTCGTCGGCGGCAAGCAGAAGAACATTTTCTACACCACCGACCTCGTCTGGGACGCCGACATCAACCCGCAGGGCCTCACCGAGCAGTATGTCTGGACCGCGAATGACAAGACCTCGGTCACCTTCCGCGCCGGCCAGCTCCTGATGGACGACAACAACGAGTTCTCCGGCCCCACCACCAGCGCGACCGACGCCTGGATGTTCTACCAGCAGGCCGAGCTTTCCCAAAAGATCGGCTCCCGCGTCGAGCTCAAGGCCGCCCCCGGCTTCTTCCTCTACAACGCCTCCACCCTCGCGGGTCTCGGCAACGAGGCCGCCTTCAACGGCACCACCGAAAACCTCAAGGTGATCGTCCTCCCCGGGGAGCTTTCCTTCAAGAACGTCGGGGGCGCCGGCTACGGCCTCAAGGCGTATTGGGACATCGCCTACAACACCGACGCCGACAACCGCGTCCGCGAGGCCTACGCCCAGCCCGCCTCCGTCGACAAGGATCCGCTCGCCTGGCTCCTCGGCCTCAGCTACGGCTACGGCGCCGGCAAGACCGCCGGCGACTGGAAGATCTCCGCCGACTACCGCCAGATCGGCCTCGGCTCCATCGACCCGAACATCAACGACTCCGACTTCGCCTTCAGCCGCCTCAACCAGGAAGGCTTCAAGATCTCGGCCGCCTACAACCTCACCGACTTCACCTCGCTCAACGCCACCTACATCGGCGCCCGCGAGAAGGAATCCCTGCCCGGCGCCGGCCCCTCCGTCGCCAACCTCGACTCGTCCGAGCTCTTCCAACTCGATCTCAACGTGAAATTCTAAGCGCCCCGCGGCGCCCGACGTCACGTTAACGTCACACGGACGCCGCCCGGCATCGTGTATTTTAACCGCAATCACCTCATGAAAAAACTCGTTCTCCTCTCCGCCGCGCTCCTCGCCACCACGCTAGGCGCCCACGCGCAAAAGCTCGTCATCAAGGGCTCCGACACCCTCGGCGCGAAGCTCGTCCCCATGCTCGCCGAAGAGTATAAGGCCAAGAACCCCGGCGTCTCCTTCGAGATCGCCGCCGAAGGCTCCACCACCGGCATCGCCGCCATCACCGCCGGCACCGCCGACATCGGCATGTCCTCCCGCCGCGCCAAGCCCACCGAGCTCTCCGCCGCCGCCGCCAAGGGCGTCAACATGAAGCCGATCATCGTCTGCTTCGACGGCATGGCCGTCATCGTCCACAAGGACAGCCCGATCAAGGATCTCACCAAGCGCCAGATCGAGCAGATCTTCACCGGCGACGTCACCGACTGGTCCGCCGTCGGCGGCAGCCCCGGCCCGATCTCGATCTACACCCGCAACACCTCCTCCGGCACCTACTCCGACTTCAAGGACCTCGCCATGAAGAAGCGCGACTACGCCGCCTCCTCCCAGAAGATGGCCGGCAACGAGCAGATCGTGGCCGAGGTCGCGAAAAACCCCAACGGCATCGGCTACGTCGGCCTCGCCTACATCAAGGAGCCGGGCATCAAGGTCGCGACGGTCGAGGGCCACTTCCCCACCAAGGACGAGGTGCTCAGCAAGAGCTACCCCTACGCCCGCCCGAACTTCTACTACACCAACGGCGAGGCCTCCGGCGAAGCCGCCAAGTTCATCGAGTTCACCCTCGGCCCCGCCGGCCAGGCCGTGGTCGAGAAGGTCGGCTTCATCCCCGCGGTGAAGTAAACCTCCCGCCCGTCGAACCGTCCGCCTCCGATTCCGCCCGGCCCGGCCCCTCCAGGGGAACCGCGCCGGGCGTTTTGTTTCCCGCCCCGAACGTAACAATCCGCGAGGCGTCGTAACATTCCACCCGCCTCCCCTTCGGACACTTACGAAAGCGTAACCTCGATGTCACAGAGCCCCGCTTGACCGTCCTCCCGGGCCGCTCTGCCCTCTCTCTCCGCCCAACACGCCCGATGCCGACCGAGCCCACCATGCCGACCGCAGCCGACACCGCCGCGCGCCCCTTCCGTATCCAGAAAGAAAGGACGCGATTCCTCGGCCTCACCCTCGACGAGTGCATCCAGGGCTTTTTCGGCGGCAACGCCTTCGTCGCCGTCATCATCCTCGCCCTCATCACCCTCTTTCTCTTCCGCGAGGGATCCACCTTCTTCGAGCAAAACCGCGACAACCTGACCATCTACCGTCGGGCCGGCCTCGAATACGTCGACTTCATCCGCCAGCAGGAGAAGGACCACACCGCGCTCACCCGCTACCTCTCCGACCTCCGCCTTCGCGCTCTTCGCCAGCACACCGAAGCGGAAAAACTTTCCGTCTCCGAGGCCAACGCCCGCCTCGCCGCCTTCGACGATTTCGCCGGCCGCTACGCCGACGCCGTCCAGCCGCTCCGGGGGCTCGTCTCCGACCTCGGCGACGTGGCGGTGGCGATCAAGACCCGCCACCAGAACAACCTCAACTTCGCCGAGAAACGCGACCAGCTCCTCGCCGCCGGCAAGGCCGACGAGGCCGTCGCCGTCCAGATCGAGCCCATCGACTTCGCGACCGAGCTCGCCGCCATCACCGGCACCTTTCCGCTCTACGAGGAAAAAACCGCCGCCTTCGCCAAGTCCCTCGAGGAACTCGTCTCCGCCCCCCCCGCGCTGCCCTCGGCCGAACTCACGGCGCGCATGGAGCGCTTTCAGCGGCTCACCCGCGACTACCTCGCCACCTTTCCCGCCACCGCCGCGGCGATGAAAGCGTGGGACCCGAACAAGCCCGTGCCTTTCAGCCAGGCCTTCACCGCCTTCGTCTTCGGCAAGCAATGGCTCACCGCGAGCTTCTGGCAGGACTGGTATGGCGTCGTGCCGCTGCTCACCGGCTCCATCCTCGTCTCGATGATCGCCCTCGCGCTCGCCGTTCCCCTCGGCGTCGGCGCCGCGGTCTATGTCAACCAACTCGCCAGCCCGGCCGAGCAACGCGCCATCAAGCCCGCGATCGAGTTCATCTCCGCCATTCCCTCCGTCGTGCTCGGCTTCTTCGGCATCGCGGTCCTCGGCGAATTCCTCCGCCAGGCGTCCGGCTGGTCCTGGCTCTCCTGGGTGCCCGGCTTTCCCTTCGCCGAACGTCTCAACGCCCTCACCGCCGGCTGCCTCCTCGGCCTCATCGCCGTGCCCACGATCTTCACCCTCGCGGAGGATGCGATCAACAACGTCCCCCGCGCCTTCAAGGAGGCCTCCTACGCGCTCGGCGCCACCCGTCTCCAGACGATCATCCGCATCATCGTCCCCGCCGCGCTCTCCGGCATCATCTCCGCCGTGCTCCTCGGTCTCGGCCGCGTGATCGGCGAGACCATGGTCGTGCTCCTTTGCGCAGGCAACCGCATCGCCATACCCGATTTCTCCGCCGGTCTCGGCGTCGTCACCCAGCCCGTCCACACCATGACCGGCATCATCGCCCAGGAAATGGGCGAGGTCGTCCCGGGCAGCATCCACTACCGTGCGCTTTTCGTCGTCGGCCTGCTGCTTTTCTTCATCGCGCTTCTGCTGAACTTTTTCGCGCAGAAGATCGTCCGTCGCTACAAACTTTCCATCGGCTGAGCCGCGTCGCCATGTCCTCCTCCGCCCCTGCTCCTCTTCTCGATTCCGCCGCGCCCGATGCAAATCCCTTCGCCGCCCGTCCCGGCGGCGCGCGTCGCGCGGAAAACGCCGTCGCCTGGATATTCCGTCTCGCCACCTACCTTGTCCTGGTCTGCGGGCTCTTCATCTTCGCCAACATCATCTGGAAAGGCGCGCCCACCGTGGTCTCCGGCTTCCGCGCCACCGGCCAGTTCCCCTATTTCACCAACACGTTCCTCCTCAAGGCGCCCGAAACACTCTACGTCTTCGAGCACGAAGGGAAAAAGCACGAACTCGGCGACGCGGAGTATCGCACGTTTCAAGCGACCGAAACCGCCAAAGCCGCCGCGGCCGGACTGCCGGCCCCCAAGTTCCAAAGCGCCAGCTACGTCTACGCCGCAGGCGGCATCTGGCCCTGTATCGTCGGCACCGTGCTGCTCGTCGTCGGCTCGATGACGATCGCCCTGGTCCTCGGCGTCGCCTCCGCCATCTACCTCAGCGAATACGCCCGCGACACCGCCTTCGTGCGCTTTATCCGCCTGGCGATTCTCAACCTCGCGGGCGTGCCCTCCATCGTTTTCGGTCTCTTCGGCTACGCGATGTTCGTGATCTATTTCGACCTCAAGGTGTCGCTCATCTCCGGCTGGTTCACCCTCGCCTTCATGGTTTTGCCCGTGGTCATCACCGCCTCCGAGGAGGCCCTCAAATCCGTGCCCAAGGGTTTCCGCGAAGGCTCCCTCGCTCTCGGCGCGACCAAGTGGCAGACCATCCGCAAAAACGTCCTACCCTACGCGCTCCCCGGCATCCTTACCTCGTCCATCCTCGGCATCGCCCGCGTCGCCGGCGAGACCGCGCCCATCATGTTCACCGCCGCCTACGTCGTGCGCGACAAACTCCCGTGGGAGGTCGAAAAGGTCTCTGATTTCTTTTCCCAGGGCGTGATGGCCCTGCCCTACCACATCTACGTCGTCTCCTCAAAGATCCCGCAGAACGAATACACCCAGCGCGTCCAATACGGCACCGCCTTCGTTTTTCTCGCCATCGTCGCCCTCATCGCCGCCACCTCGATCGTGCTGCGCAACAAGCTCCGCGGCCGCTACCGTTGGTAAACCGGCCCGCCCCGCGCCCGAAATCCCGCGTCCACTCCCGCCCGCCTCTTCTCCTCCGCGTTTATGGAATCCGCCTCCCCCGCCGCCGCGCCCGCCTCCCGCCCGCTCGCCGCCCCGCCCCGGGCCGCCGGCGCGTCCGCCTCCGAACCGACGCAAACGCTGATCGACATCCGGAACCTCGACTTCTTCTACGGCGCCAAACAGGCGCTCTTCGACATCGGCCTCCAGATCCCCGACAAGCGCGTCACCGCCTTCATCGGCCCCTCCGGCTGCGGCAAGTCCACGCTCCTCCGCTGCCTCAACCGCATGAACGACCTGATCGACGGCACCTCCGTGAAACGCGGCTCGATCAAGATCCGCGGCGTCGACATCTACGGCCCTTCGGTCGATCCCATCGAACTGCGCAAACGCGTCGGCATGGTGTTCCAGAAGTCCAACCCCTTCCCGAAGTCGATCTACGAAAACATCACCTACGGACTCCGCATCCAGGGCATCAGCAGCAAGACGCGCCTCGACGAGGTCGTGGAAAAATCCCTGCGCGGCGCCGCGCTTTGGGACGAGGTGAAGGACCGTCTCCACGAGTCCGGACTCGGTCTCTCCGGCGGCCAGCAACAGCGTCTCTGCATCGCCCGCACCATCGCGGTCGAGCCCGAGGTCATCCTGATGGACGAGCCCTGCTCCGCGCTCGATCCGATCGCCACCGCCAAGGTCGAGGAGCTGATCCACGAGCTGAAAAAACAGTTCACCATCATCATCGTCACCCACTCGATGCAGCAGGCCGCGCGCTGCTCCGACGCCACCGCCTTCTTCTACATGGGCAAACTCGTCGAGTTCGACGCCACGCATAACATCTTCATGAACCCGAAGAACCCCCAGACCGAAGCCTACGTCTCCGGCCGCTTCGGCTGATCCTTAATCCCCTAAAAAAGCCCGCGGAACAGACGCATTGCGCGAAAAGGGAGACGCCCGGATTTTCTCCATCCTTTCGTGTCTTTCGCATGTTTCGTGGTTATCCCCCTCTGAAATCATGAAACGCTTCTTCGACGCCGAACTCGAAACCTTCCGCTCCGACCTCCTTCGCATGGGCGAGGTCGCCATCCGCCAGGTGCGCGACGCCCTGCAAGCCCTCGTCACCGGCGACACCAAGCTCGCCGAACGCGTCATCGCCGCCGACGACGAGCTCGACGAACTCGAGAAGCGCATCGATACCGAGGCCATCCGCTACATGAACCTCCGCTCGCCGATCGCGACCGAGCTGCGCCTCGTCATCGTCGGCATGAAGGCGTCCCACGACCTCGAGCGCGTCGGAGACGAAGCCACCAGCATCGCCAAGCGCGCCGTCAAGCTCGCCGCCGAGCCGCCCCTCAAGCCCTACGTCGACATCCCCCGCATGGCCGAGACCGCCATCGAAATGCTCGGCGCCGCCCTCGACTGCTTCATCCACGCCGACAAGGAAAAGGCCATCGCCGTCGTGAAGCGGGACAAGGAGGTCGACGCGATCAACAAGCAGCTCTACCGCGAGCTCAGCAGCTACATGGTCGAAAAGCCCGGCACCATCACCCGCGCCCTCGAACTCATGTTCATCAGCAAGAGCCTCGAGCGCATCGCCGACCACGCGACCAACATCGCCGAGGAAATGGTCTTCCTGAGCGACGCCCTGGACATCCGCCACGACGAAGCGCTGAAGAAATTCGGCAAGGCGGACAACTGATCCACGCCGCCGCGAGACGCGCCCTACGCGTCCCGGTCCTGTCGACCTTTTGATCGCACCGTAAAAAGAAGGAGGCCGCATCCGTTGGGATGCGGCCTCCTTCTTTTTCCACAAGTCGCAAACCGAAGCCGGTCCGCGGCAAGCGGGATCAGGGGCTCGAGTAGAAGGCGTTGATCTTGTCCGCCACGTCGCGGAAGCCGATGTCCTCGCTGTAAATCAGCTTATACTCGGTGATGGCGTCCTCGCGGCGGCCCATGCCCTCGTAGCACTCGGCGAGCTGATAGATCACGTCCTTCTTGAGGTCGTCCATCGTGGGAAGCTCGTTCTTGGCGGTCTGGAACTGCTGCACCGCGAGGTCGAACATCTTGCGAGCCTTGAGCGCGCGGCCCATGCCGCCGAGCGCGGCGATACGCACCTTGGGCGCCTTTTGCGCCTGCTGGTAGTTGCCGATCGCGGCCTGGTAGTCGCCGGCGTCGTAGAGCAGGTTGGCGAGATTGAAACGGGCGGCGTAGTCGTTCGGGTAGCGTTCGACGTAGGCCCGGGCGTCGTCGAGCTTCACTTTGTTCAGCTCGGCGCGGGCGTCGTCGAGGGCCTTCTTGGCCGCCTCGTCGGCGGGCGTGGCCTCGACCGCCACCACCGCGGCCTTCACCTTGGCATCGAGCACCGCCACATGCAGATCGCTCTGGAGCTTTTCCAAGGTGGCGTCGCCCTGCGCGGTCGGCAGCTGGCGGGCCTTCTTGACGTATTCCAAAGCGGAGGCCGGATCTTCGAGACGACGATAGCCGTCGATGATCGAACGGTAGTGGTTGAGATTCTCAGGCTGCTGCGCGAGGCGCTCCTTGGCCTCGGCGATCAGACGCTCGGTCATTTCCGCCGAGGTGACGACCTTGTTGGCCTGCTCGAGCGACGTCGCGAGATTCTCGTCCTTGAGCTTCGCGCGGAAGGAGCTCTGCGACTCCCAATTGCCCTTGTCCATCGTCTGGGCGACGGAGGCCTTGCGCATGAGCGCGAGCGCGTCTCCGTCCTGGGGCCGTATCTTGAGCAGTTCGTCGGCGACGCGCACCGCGTCCTTGTGCATCTTCGCGGCGATGTAGGCCTCGGCGAGACGCACGAGCGTGTCATGGTCCTTGGGCTGGAGATCACGGACACACTCCCAGGCGAAAGCGGACGTCTCCATCAGGCCAAGCGCGGTGGCGGCTTCGGCAAAGCTCTTCAGCGCCGCGATGTTGGACGGATCCGCTTGCAGCATCTTTTCCGCGTTCTCGAAGGACTTCGCCGGGTCCTTTTTGCCCGCAAACATGAAGCCGGCCATCGTCACCGAACCCAAGGCCTTGGAGAGAAGCTTGTTCTTGCTCTCCATGCGCTTCATCAGCGCGGCGCGCTGGAGGCGGCGAACAGGCAGGCAGCCGGGGGCGTGCTTGAGAACCTGGCCGGTCACTTCGATCACATAGTCGAAGTTGCCGCGCTGCAGAGCCACTTGAGCGGTCTCGACCTGTTTTTGCAAACGAACGTCGAGGGAGGTAAGGGGAACTTCCTGCATAGGGGGAATCAGGAAAAAAAGCCCGCGGCCCCTCGCTCGGTCAACGCTAGAGTGCGGGCGGCAAGTCCCTACGCGCCGCGCTTTCCAGACGATTAAGCGCGCTCATTACCAACGCATCGTCGCCGGCCTCGACCAAGAGACGCAATTTAGCCTCGGTGCCGGAGAAACGCACCATCACGCGGCCGCCCGCGCCCAGCTCCTGCTCCACCGACACGATCTCGGCCGACAGGGCCGGACACGCCGCCAGCGGCTTCTTCTCCGCGACCCGGAGATTGCGAGTGCCTTGCGGAAATTTCTTCAGCACGCGCCGCAGCTCCGACAAGGGCCGGCCCGTCGCGCGCATGACCGCGAGGATGCCCATCGCCGCCGCGAGACCGTCGCCCGTCGGCGACACCGTAAGATCGATGATATGGCCGCTGGACTCGCCACCCAAGGTCGCGCCCGTGGCCAGGAGCCGCGCCAACACGTGGCGATCGCCGACATCGGTGCGCTCCACCCGTCCGCCCGCCGCCTTGATCGCGGCGTCGAGCCCCAGATTGCTCTGCACCGTGACCACGAGGGTCCGCGCGGGCAAGGCGTCGCGCCGCAGCGCATCGAGCGCGAGGATCGCGAGGATCTCGTCGCCGTCCAGCACCGCGCCGGTTTCGTCGCAAAGGATGCAGCGGTCGCCGTCGCCGTCATGCGCCACGCCGAGACGCGCCCCGCGGGCGACGACCTCGCGCGCCAGTTGCTCCGGATGCTCGCTGCCCACGCCCGCGTTGATGTTCCGGCCGTCGGGCGAGACTCCCAACGCCGCCACCTCGGCGCCGAGGCGGCGAAGCACCTCGGGCGTCGTCCCGGCCGTGGCGCCGTTCGCCGCGTCGACCACGATGCGCCAGCCCGCGAGGGCGCCGGCGGGCAGCGCCGCGGCCAGATCGGCCACGTAAGCATCCCGGCCGTTTTCCTCGGCGGGCGCCGCGGCCCCGCGCCAGGCGGGAGCCTGGTCCGCAGGGGGCAGGGCCGCCTCGATCGCGGCCTCGTCGGCGTCGGAAAGTTTCAGCCCTCCCGTAACGAAAAACTTGATACCGTTGTCCGAGGCCGGATTGTGCGAGGCGGTCACGACCACGCCCAGCCGGGCCCCGCGGGCGCGCACCGCGCGCGCCACCGCCGGGGTCGGGGTGACGCCGAGCGAGACGGGCTCCAGGCCGCCCTCGCGAAGACCGGTCGCCACGGCGGCCGCCAGCGCGAGGCCCGAGGCGCGGGTGTCGCGCCCGATCAGCACCTCCGAGCCCGGAGCGGCTCCCCGGGAAAGCGCCCAGCGCGCCGCGGCGAAGCCCAGACGGGCCGCGAAATCCTCGTTGATGACCGGGCCGCCATAGGGACCGCGCACGCCGTCGGTGCCGAAATACTGACGTTTCATGATATAAAAGAGAGTGCTCAGGCGCGGGCGAAAAACTCGCGGGTCGCCGCGATCTTCGCCTTCACCGCGCCGCCGACCAGCAGCTCGCGAGCATGCCCCAGAGCCTCGGCCGGGGCGGACGCGCGTCCGCAGATCCACAGCGCGACGGACGCGTTGAGCGCCACGGTGTCGGCCAGCCCGGCCGGGCCGCGGCCATCGACCAGAGCCTCGGCGATCGCGAGATTTTCCGCGAGGTCGCCTCCGCGCAGCTCGGCGAAGTCGCAACGCCGCGCGCCCAGCTCCTCGGGACGCCAGACGGCGTCGAGATCGCGCAGGCGACCGAAGCCACGCACGCGCGTGTCGGTCGCGCTCGTGAGCTCGTCCACCCCGCGCTCCGAGTCGATCCGTCCGTGCGCCGCGAGCCCTCCCGCCGCGCCCAGCCGATGCAGGGTTTCGGCGAGCTTCGGCGTCCACGCCTCGGAGAACACGCCCATCAGCACATGCGCCGGCCGCCCCGGATTGATGAGCGGACCGAGCACGTTGAAGATCGAGCGCCGCCCCTCCGCCGCGAGACGCTTGCGAGCGGGGGCGATGTGCTTGAACGCCGGGTGAAAGCCCGGCGCGAAAAAGAAAACGTAGCCCAGCTCTCGCAAAGCGCCGCGAAGCTTCTCCGGGGACGCGTCGATCTTGAAGCCCAGGCCCGCTAGCAGATCCGCGCTGCCGCACTTGGAGGTGACGCCGCGATTGCCGTGCTTCATCACCGGCACACCCGCGCAAGCCAGCGTCAGGACGACCAGGCTGGAAATATTGAACGCGCCCGTGTGGTCGCCGCCCGTGCCGACGACGTCGATCGCGCGCGGGGAAAACTCGGCCACGCCGGGATCCAGCGCGCGGGCCCGGAACGCCTCGGCAAAAGCCGCGATCTCCGCCGCGCTTTCGCCCTTCTCGGACAAGGCCCGAAGAAACTCGACCTTCACGGCGTCGCCGGTCTCGTCCGTCGCCTCGGTCAACGCCGCGGCCGCCTCGGTCGCCTCGGCGGCGCTGAGCTCGAGACCTTGACGCAAACGCGGGGTGAGTTCGTGGAGCGCGGTCATAAATCGGTGCGGAGAATTGCCCCAGCCCTGCCGAGGAGGGGAAGCATAAACTCGACAACAGGCCCGCCTCCGTGAGGCCATGCGGACATGCGCCGCTTCCTCGCCGTCCCGCTCGCCGCCATGTTGATCGCCCTCGCCAGTCCGCTCCCGGCGGCCACGGAAAGCGCCCCCGCATCCCCCGCCCCGCGGTCGGAGAAAGCCCCCGTCCCCACGCTCGGCGACGCGGTGGTCCTGGGACTTGTGGAAGGCGTGACCGAGTTTCTGCCCATCTCGTCCACCGGTCACCTCGTCATCGCCAACCATCTGCTCGGGCTCGATTCGACCGCGCCGGTGCACACCGACAAACACGGCGAGGTCGTGACGCTCAAAGACGCCGCCGACACCTACGCGGTCGTCATCCAGGTCGGCGCCATCGCCGCCGTCGCCATCCTCTACTGGAGCCAGCTTTCGCGCATCATCGCCGGCCTCGTGGGCCGCGACCCCGCCGGCCTCCGCCTCCTGCGCAACCTCATCCTCGCCTGCATCCCGCCCATCGTCACGGCACTCGCGTTCAAAGGATTCATCAAGCATCACCTTTTCTCCGTCACGACGGTAGCCTGGGCTCTCCTGTTCGGAGCGGGGCTGATGTGGTTTGTGGAGCGTTGGCGCCGCCGGCGCGACGCCGCCGCGCCCGTCGGCTCCTACGCCACCGAACTCGGCGCGGCCGACCTCACCCCCGTCCAGGCGCTGACGATCGGGTTTGTTCAATGTCTCGCCCTCTGGCCCGGCATGAGCCGCTCTATGACGGCCATGGTCGGCGGCTATTTCGTCGGCCTCCGTCCCGTGCGCTCGGCCGAGTTCAGCTTCCTGCTCGGACTCCCCTTGCTCGGAGCCGCGGCGGCCAAAGACGCCTTGGACGGCGGCTCGGCCGTGATCGCCGCCTTCGGATGGACGAATGTGTTGGTCGGTCTCGTCGTCGCCTTCCTCAGCGCGGCCTTGGCCGTGCGTCTCTTCGTCGGTTTCCTCACCCGCCACGGACTTGCGCCCTTCGCCCTCTACCGGGTCGGTCTCGGGATCGCGCTGCTCACGCCGTTGGTGCGGTGAAATAGCGGTCCGACTACAAGAGCCGACATCGCGCTTGACCACGCCGCGCGCGACACTCATTTCAATCAACTTTTTCCACCTAAAACCCGCGCGGCCCACGCCTCGCCCTCACCACCAAACCCGCCTTCACCATGGCCAATCCGAAACGCAAACAGTCCAAACGCCGCAGCGCCAACCGCCGTGCCGCCAACGCCTTCCAGGCCCCCGAGTTCGCCAAGGATCCCGTCGATGGCACCACGTTCCGCCCCCATCGCGTGAACCCCAAGAACGGCATGTATCGCGGCCGTCAGGTGCTCGACGTCTCCGTCTGAGCCCTCCTTCGTCCACAAACTCCCCAGAGTTTTTCTGTCTCCGATGGGCACGCCCACCGCTCCTGCGGGACGCATCGCCATCGACGCCATGGGCGGAGACCTCGGCCCCGCCGAGGTGGTTGCGGCCGCGCAACTCGCCCTGGCCGACTCCCGGCTGGCTAACGACCTCACGCTTGTCGGCCAGCCGGCCCTTCTCGAGCCCTTGCTTAGCCAGCACGGGCTCTCTTCGCATCCGCGCATCCGCATCCACGCCGCCTCCGAGGTGATCACGATGGAGGACAAGCCGCTCAAGGCCCTCCGCACCAAAAAAGACTCCTCGATGGTCCGCGCCATCGAACTCATCAAGGCCGGCGAGGCCGGCGCGGTGGTGAGTTGCGGCAACACCGGCGCTCTCATGGCGGGCGGCACGCTTCGCCTCCGCACCTTGGACGGAATCGACCGCCCTGCCCTCGCGGCGGTCATCCCGCGCGCCAACGGCCACTTTATCCTGATCGACGCCGGCGCCAACCCCGAGGCCGAGCCACGCCACCTGGTTCACAACGCCCTCGTCGGCAGCCATTACGCCCGCGTGATTCTCGGCTGCGAAAATCCGCGCGTCGGCCTTCTCACCGTCGGCACCGAGGAAGGCAAGGGCAACGCCCTCACCAAGGAAACCCACGAGATCCTCAAACGCGCCGGCGCCGCGAACCTGCTCAACTACGCCGGCCCCACCGAGGGATTTCAGGTCTTCACCGACCACTGCGACGTCGCCGTGTGCGACGGCTTCGTCGGCAACCTGCTCCTGAAGAGCTGGGAGTCCCTCGCCAAATTTTTCAGCAACACGCTCAAATCCGAGCTCAAGGCCAATCCGCTTCGCATGGCCGGAGCGACCTTGTCCAATGGCGCGTTCAAGGCCCTGAAAGCCCGCATGAATCCCGACGTTTACGGCGGCGCTCCCCTCCTCGGGCTCCGCGGCAACGTCCTCAAGGCCCACGGATCCAGCAACCGCCACGCGCTCCACCACGCGATCATCGCCGCCGACAAGGTCGTTCGCGCCGACTTCCTCGCCCACGTCGCGCAGGACACCGCGGCGATCAACGCCTTGGTCGACGCTCCCGCGCCCGCCGCACCGGAGCCGAGCGCAACCTCCTAGTCGCCGCCGCGCGACGCCCGCGTCCGCCCTTTTCTCAACCGCGTCCCGTGTCCACGCCGTCTTCCTCCCCCATCGCCATCCTCGGCACCGGCTCCCACGCCCCCGCACGGGTCCTGACCAACGAGGAGCTATCGCGCCAGGTGGAGACCTCGGACGATTGGATCGTCACGCGCACCGGCATCCGCGAGCGCCGCATCGCCGGTCCCGGCGAATCCACCTCCACGCTCGCCGCGGCCGCCGCTCGCAACGCGCTCGCCGACGCCTGTCTTCAGGCGTCCGACATCGATCTGCTCATCGTCGCGACCTGCACGCCCGACATGCCCATGCCCTCGACCGCCTGCCTCGTGCAGACGGCCCTCGGCCTCGGCGAGCGCACCGCCTGCGTCGACCTCAACGCCGCCTGCACCGGCTTCGTCTACGCCATCGACCACGCCTGGGCGCTCCTCTCCACCGGCCGCTACCGCCACGCGCTGGTCATCGGCGCGGAAAAAATCTCCACCCTGGTCGACTGGAACGATCGCGGCACCTGCGTGCTCTTCGGCGACGGCGCCGGGGCCGTGGTGCTCGGCCCCGCCCGGGCCGGCAGCGCCTCGCGCATCCTCGACGCCCAGCTCGGCGCCATCCCCGGCACCGCGGGACTGTTGACCGTCCCCGGCGGCGGCTCCTCGCCCGCCTCCCCCGACGCCGCGCGCTGCATCGCGATGAAGGGCAAGGAAGTGTTCAAGTTCGCCGTGCGCGGCATGGAGGAGGTCACCCGCGATCTCCTCGCCCGCAACCGACTGGCCGGCTCCGACGTGACGCTCGTGGTTCCCCATCAGGCCAACCTTCGCATCATCCACGCCCTCGCCCAATACCTCGAGCTCCCTTACGAGCGGGTGCTGGTCAACGTGGACCGCTACGGCAACACCTCCGCCGCCTCGATCCCCATCGCGCTGGACGAGGCCCGCCGCACCGGCCGGCTCAAGTCCGGCGACCTCCTGCTCCTCGTCGCGTTCGGGGCGGGCTTGACCTACGGGGGGGCGCTGGTTCGCTGGTGATTTACACCATGGTCGCCGCCGCCCGCCGTATCGGAATCTTCACTACCGTTCTTCTCGCGTGGGCCTTCCTGGCCGGTGCCGTGCTTCGCGCCGACCTCGTCTGGGAGCCCTCCTCCGGCTGGCGCGTCGAGGGCGGCGTGCTGTCGCCCTTCCTGTCGAGCGCGGAGGGCAAAAACGCGAAGTCCCTGATGGACGCCGCGCGGCGCGCGGAAGACGCCGGACAGACCGGCAAAGCGGTCCGGACCTACAACAAGGTCATCAAGAAATACGGCGCCTCCGTCTACGCTCCCGAGGCCCTTTTCCGCACCGCCAAACACTACGAGGAACAGCGGCGTTACACGAAGGCCTTTCGCAATCTCCAAAAGATCATTGCCGAACACCCGGCCTACCCGCGCTTCAACGACGTCCTCGGAGCGGAGTATCGCATCGCCGAGAAACTCGTGAACGGCGCCCGCCCGCTCTACTTCGGCCTCATTCCCGGCTTCCGCCAGCGCGAAAAGGGCATCGAGTTCATGGAGCAGGTCGTCACCAACGCCCCTTACAGCGAATACGCCCCGCTTTCGTTGATGAACGCCGCCCAAGCCCACACCAAGGCAGGCGACCGCGACGCGTCGATCGACGCGCTCGACCGCATGATCAACAACTACCCCGAGAGCTTCCTCACTCCCGACGCCTACCTGAAGCTCGCCTCCGCCCAGGCTTCCATCACCCAAGGCCCGCCCTACGACCAGGCCTCCACCCAGCTCGCCCTGACCTACTTTCAGGATTACCTGATCCTCTATCCGGGCGACGCCGAAGCCGCCGTCGCGAACAAAGGCTTCAACGACGCGCGCACGCTCCTCGCCGAAAGCAAGATGACGATGGGCGACTTCTACTACAAACATCGCTCCAACTACAAGGCCGCCAAAATCTTCTACAACGAAGCCGTCACCATCTATCCGGACTCGCCGGTGGCCGAACGGGCTCGAGGCCTGCTGGCCAAGATCGAAAAGATCGAGGCCGGCGGTGACGCCTCGGCCATCTCCTCCGAACGCCCGGGTCCACGTGGAAAGCGCTTCTGGCTCTTCTGAGCCGCCACCAAGCCGCATTCACACGCGCGTTCCACCGCCCCGCCCCACTTTCCATGTTTCGTCGCCTCGCCGCCCTCGCCCTTCTTGTCTTCGCCGCCTTCGGAGCCGCCTGCTCGCATTACCGTCTCGGCACCGGCGTCTCGCGCGATATCGACTCCATCTACATCGCCCCGGTCGACACGAATGCCGTCATTCCCCAGTCGGCCGGCCTGCTCACCACCCAGATTCGCGAGGCGTTCATTCGTGACGCGCGTCTCCGCGTCGTGAACACCCCCGACGAAGCCGATGCCATCCTCACGATCAGCCTAAAGGGACTGCGCCGCGATACGCTGACCTCGTTGCCTTCCGACGCCGGCCTGGCCCGCAGCTTTGGACTCGTCCTGGACGCCTCCGCCACGCTTCGCGACGTGAAGGGCGAAAAGACCTGGTTCGCCGATCGCGCCCTGCGCGTCGAACGCCAGGTTTTCACCAACGACGGCACCGCCATCGCCACTCCCGAAGGATCGTATCTCGTCCCGCTCCAGCAGACCCAAGCCGAATACACGATCGTGCCCAATATCGGCGAAGACCTGGCCGCGAAGGCTAAATCCGCGGTCCTCGACACCTGGTAAGCCGCCCGCGTCGAATAGGGGCCGAGCCATACGACCATACGAAGACGTGAGACGTCCTTGGCGCGCCTGGATTTTGACGGCGCCCCGATAAACCGTCTTGGGCTCGTCCGTCGTCGACGTTCACCCCTCGGCGAACAGATCCGGGTCGTCCTATCGCCCTTCCGCTTGATCCAAAAGAGCCCGGCTCGCGTTCTCCAAGACGCGTCCGTCTTCCATATCCCGCGCCCATTCGACACTCGCCGCCCGCCAATCCTTTTCCCGCCCGGCGCCCAACGCGCTCCATGCCCGGCCAAGGGAGCCGGCCGCATTGCTGTAAAAGGGATGAAATCGCGTGAAATCGACCTCGATGATCCCGGCGCGTTCCGCCAACACGGCCTTTGCCCAGGGCTCCTCGCGCGAGACCCATTCGCCCCAGGGCGGCAACACGCGCTCCGCACCGGTGCGAGCTTCCATGACCACGACGCGGGAAAGCCGCTCCAATCGCCGGCGCGACTCCTCCGCGGTGAACATCGGGGTCGTTCGCGCGAAGGCGAAGCGGGCGGCGGCGACTCGCCAAGCCAGCTCCCACTCGCGGGCCTCGCGCGGCCTCGGCGTCAAACGCGAGAATTCACGCGCAAGAGCCGCGCCCGAAGACTCTCCGCCGAGCAGGGCGCCGACAAAACGCTCCCATGCGCCGCTCTTGCCGCTCTCGTCCCGCAGCCAAAGCCAGACGCCGTAGGCGGCCGTGTCGCGCGCCTCGTTTGCATCGACAGGATCGGCGACCTCCCCCAGCAGGATTTCACGAAGACCGGCCGGGTGAGCCAAGCCGCCAAAGTCCCCGCGCCAGGCGTCCATCATCGAAGGACGCTCGGCCACGACGGCCGCCTCGGCCGCCGCCGCCGCCAGCCATCGGGGCGCCCGCGTCTTGGCGGGATCCAGTCCGAGAAGAACGGCCTTTCGGCGTAACACCCCCTCCGCCAAGGCCCTCAGCCAGAGACGTTCCCGCGAGACCCCGGACCCGCCATCCGCGCGTATCCATACGCTCACGATGCCCGCAGGATCCACGACCACCCGGCTCGGGACCTCGCCAAACCCCCAGTCATCGCGTGGCGACAAACGCACAATGATCGCCGTCGGCAATCGCGCCGGCAAACCCAGCGCACCGGCCCACTCCGTCCATGCCGCGTCGGCCAAGGCGGCCAGCCTGGCGCCGTCCGATCCAGGCGACGACAACACCTCGAAACGTCCGCTGCCCTCGGAGTGCAGGCGCACCGCCTGCTTGGTCGGCGTCGCCGGCGGCACGGGAGCCGCGGAAGCGGTCCCCTGCGCACGGGCGATAAAACCGGCCGCAGCAAAGGCCAAGGCGCCGCAAACCCATCCCCGCCCCGTCATGCTTCGCGGCAGGCCCATACCGCTCAGCGCAGCGAAATCACCAAGGCCCCGTCACGGACGGTGATGTCGTTTGCCTCACGCAGGATCTTCTCCACCACCTGAGGGGGCTGGGCGGCGCCGAGCCGATCCGCCAGCACAGGAAGCAACGCCGGGAGCTTGTGCAGGGGCAAGGCGCCGATCTTGGCCTCGTGCGCCACGAAGCGCCACCCTTGGCCCGAACGTTCGAACGCCCCTTGCGCTTGCACGACCAGCGGCGCCTCGGTGCCGAAGAAATTCACCGTGTTCACGAGTCCCAGATGAAAGGAAGAGCCCTCGATCCGAAAATTCGGGGCGCCGGCGAGGATCGCGAGCGTGGACCGCTTCTCTTCGTCGGAAAGCTTCACCTGCTCGAAAGTCGCCGCCGACCATCCGTTCAGTTCCGCTTCGTTGAGCGTCACGCTTCCCGATCCGGTCGAGGCGAGCAGGTCGCGCTTCATTTGCCAGCTCTTGCCGGCGGCTCCCGAAGCGCCCAGCACATAGTAGAGCTTGTCGGCGGGCGGGGTTTCCTTCGGCGCGCTCTTCATCACCTCGACCGGCTGGGACGCCAGGTGAAGACCGGCCAAAAGGGCGCCAAGAGAAATGCTCAAGACCGCGCCGATAAACACGCTGATCACGCCGGGAGCTTTGCGTTCGGAAGATGCCATTGGGGAAAGGGAGGTAAAAGAAAACGGGACGCCGGTTAACCCCGGCCTGCGGAGCGCAGGGAGGTTTCCACATGATGGAACACGGCGGCGTAGGTCGCCCCGAAAAGGGCGACGCCGGAAAACAGGGTGAAGGTCATGAACGGCAGGCCGATCACAAGAAAGCCGACCAAGGCCAGGGTGGGCACCAGCAGGGGAATCCCCGTGGAGCGAATCATGCGCAGGAGGACCCAGATGCGAAACGCGTCCTGATAATCCTCGCGCTTCTGATAAAGATACACGCTCGCCGCCGTCAGCGGGAAACACAGCAGCAGGACGGGCATCATCGGCGTGTAGCCGAACCACCCCGCGCCCAGCTTTTGCAAAGGCCAGGTGAGCAGCCACGCCACCGCGAGCGGAGCGGCCGTGAAAACGAGAAAAATCACGAACAACGGCACACCCTGGGCGAAAAGCCGGCCCCAATCCTCCCAATCCGGCAGCTCGATCGGCTCGCCCCTCCGGGCCCGGTTCAAAAGCTCGTAAAGGTAGCCGCAGGCGAAAAAGTGGGCCACCGGAACCGCCAGCAGCACGGCGCCGAGCAAACACTTCAGAATCCACGCGGGATCCGAGAAGAGACGTTTGCAAACGAGTTCGAGCGTGGGCATTGCAGCGCGGAATTTCCGCCCGAATCCTCCGCGCGTCGATGGACTTCTCAACTAAATTAAACGCCTTGGTCGCCCGCGTCGAAACCGCCCTCGACGCCCATGTGCCCGCGCTACCCGCCGGCGCCCCCGCCGGCCCCGCCCGCATCCACGAGGCCATGCGCTACAGCCTGCGGGCCGGGGGCAAACGCCTTCGCCCGGTCCTCGCCCTCGCCGCCGCAGAGGTCGCCGGCGGGGAGGCCGCCCTCGCCTCCGCCCTGCCCGTCGCCGCCGCCCTCGAATGCATCCACACGTATTCGCTGATCCATGACGATCTGCCCTGCATGGACGACGACGACCTGCGCCGAGGCCGCCCCACCTGCCACCGCGCCTTCGACGAGGCCACCGCCCTTCTCGCCGGGGACGCCCTGCTCACGCAGGCGTTCCTTATCCTGGGCGAAGCCTATGCGGCCCGTCCCGTCCTCGCCGCCCGCCTGCTGCGCGAGACGGCCGGCGCCGCCTCGGGCCGACGCCTGGTCGGCGGCCAGATGCAGGATCTCCTGGCGGAGGATGCCCTGGCCTCCGGCCGCGCCCCCGCCACCGCGGACGATTTGGAGTTCATTCACCTGAACAAAACCGCGGCCATGCTCGAGGCGTCCCTCGTCTGCGGCGGCCTGGCCGGCGGCCTGGATGGAGAGCCGGTCGAAAATCTGCGCCGCGCCGGCCGTCACCTCGGACTGGCCTTTCAAATCGTCGACGACGTCCTGGACGCCACCGCCGACACCGCCGCCCTGGGCAAAACCGCGGGCAAGGACGCTCGCGCCGGAAAAGCGACCTACGTCTGCCTTCACGGTCTGGAGAAAGCGCGCGCGCTGGCCGCCGAGGAAACCGCCCGGGCCGACGATGCGCTTCGCGCCTTGCCCGGCGATTCAAGCTTCCTGCTCTTTCTCGCCGGGCGGATGCTGGCGCGCAAAAACTGATTTTCAGTCCCGTAAAATCGACCTTGCGCTTTGCGAGCCGGCCACCCTTTTTCGCCACCTATCCCGGAGAGGTGGCTGAGTGGCCGAAAGCAGTGCTTTGCTAAAGCACCGTAGGTGTAAAAGCCTACCGGGGGTTCGAATCCCCCCCTCTCCGCCAGTTTCGCCCCGAGACGCCGTTGAACGTCTCGGGGCTTTTCGTTTCAGGGCCGCCCGGAGTCGTCCTGTTTGCCCCCGATGCGTTCCTTAGAACGCCCGGATGGAAACGCTCCGTTCAGGGACACGACCGCGGCGGTTGACACCCGGCCCGGCCGTCCGCTTTGCTGACCAATCCCGTCCCGTAACCTCTCCGCCATGAATTCCGAAGCCATCGCCGCACTCCTAGCCAAGAACCCGTCCCTCAAGACGGCCAAAGCCAAGCTGGAGGCGATGGAGCCGGGCGCCTACTGCATCCATAAGAGCTGGGGCTTCGGTCAGATCAAAAAATACGACGAGGCGGCGGGGAAGCTCATCATCGATTTCAAGACCAAGCCCGGACACGCGATGGATCCGGCTTTCTGCGTCAACACGCTCGATATCCTTCCGGCCGCCCACTTGCTCGTTCGCAAGGAGACCGAGCCCGCCGTCATCGCCAAGCTCGCCTCCGAGAACCCCGCGCAACTCCTGATCGAGGCGCTCGCGGCCTACCCCAACTCCGCCGCCACCCAAATCGAAATCGAAATCGTTTTCGCCCAGGTGCTCGGCGAAGAGAAATTCAAGAAATGGTGGGCCGGCGCCAAGAAAGCCGTCGCCAAGGATCCCCGCATCGCCTCCCCGGTCAAAAAGACGGAGTGCTACTTCCTGCGCGAGACGCCCGTCTCCGCCGAGGATGAGCTCGCCGAGGCCTTCAACGCCACGCGCTCCGCCCGTCGCCGCATCGAGCTCGCCGAGCAAATTCTCGCCGCCTCCGACAAACAGAGCAGCAAGACCGACCTTTCCGCCATCCTCGCCGGCCTGACCGAGGGCGTGAAAACCTCCAACCAGCTGGACGCCGCCCAGCGCCTTTACGGCGCCTCCGTCCGCGATCGCCTCGCCGCCCTCGCCGGCGCCGAAGTCGCCTCGCTCGAACCCTCGCAAGTCTCCCTTGTTTCCAACGTCCGCGACCTCCCCGCCATCGTCGAGAAACTGCCCGTGAATTTCCAAGGCTCCTTCCTCGAGCTCGTGAAGGAGGCCCATCCCGTCGAGTATCGCGATGTCGTCATCTCGCTCCTCAAGACCTCGCAGGGCAAATTCACCACCGAGTGCATCAATTTCCTCGTCGAGAACGGCCACGGCGAGGAGCTCGCCGCCACGTTCAAGCGCTGGATGGCCGAACAGAATCTCCGCGCCCCGGTCCTCCACTGGATCGTCAAGAATCGCAATTCGAAGAAGTTCGCCAAGCTCCTCGGCGACATGATCTCGCCCCGCCTGCTTTCGGCGATTTTCTACGCGATCGATTACGAGGCGCTCCAATCCGCCTCCGCCCGCCGCATCCCGCTCGCCGACTCCCTCAGCGAAGACGCCGAGCTCATCCCCGACCTCCTCGCCGCCGCCTCGGCCGAGACCGCCCGCGACCTCGCCCACGCGCTTCTGCTCAACCAAGGTTTCGAGGACCTCACCAAGAAGTCCCTTCTCGCGCGCTTCATCAAACTCTTCCCCTCCATCCAGACCGTCCTCTCCGGCGAGAACGAGTCCAAGGAAGAGCAGTTGCTCGTCTCTCGCGACAGCTACGAGCGCAAGCGCGAGGAGCTCGAACTCATCATCTCCAAAAAAATCCCGGACAACTCCAAGGCCATCGCCACCGCCCGCGAGCATGGCGACCTCAAGGAGAACTCCGAATACAAGATGGCCAAGCAGGACCAATCCGTCCTCATGGCCCAAAAGGCCCAGCTCGAGAAAGATCTCGGCCGCGCCCGCATCACCGACTTCAAGGAAGTCACCAACGAGATCGTCGGCGTCGGCAGCGTCGTCGAAACCAAGCTCGTCTCCTCTGGCAAAACCGCCCGCTACACCGTCCTCGGCGCATGGGACTCCGTGCCGGAGCAGAATGTCATCGCTTACAAGACGCCCCTCGGACAGGCGCTCCTCGGAAAGAAGGTCGGCGAAACCGTGAAGGTGAAGATCGGCTCCAGCGAGGAGTCCTACACCATCACCTCCCTTGGCCGCTACGTCGCCTAAGCCGCCCTCCCCTAGCCTTTTCCGCCCAAACCGCACCCCTGACGGGGTGCGGTTTTTTATTTCCCAAAAACAAAATCCACCACAAAATACAACTTATCACACTCCACAAAAATAAGTTATGTTTTTATAAAAACTAGCTCTTGAACACCTCCTCTTCGTTTCTGATGTTTCTGCTCGTTCCTCTGCTTAGCAGAGGATTTTGGGGTAACTAAGAAAGCAATGGCCGGACGCCTAGGGGTAGGCGTCCGGCCTCTTAATTTTCAGGGATCGAGATCCGGCTCCCACAAACTCCCCTCGCCGACTGCCGGTGATCCATTCAGGGCTCGAAGCCATCTGATGGCCAGGCTGGCTGATTACGAGTGCGCATGAACATCTTGTGACAAAAGGCGCCACACGGGGCATGAATAAACGCGCTTTGCCCTTTGCTCAATAGGACCGTAGGCGAAGGTCAGGCCGCGCCTCTTTCCCTTCGCCAATCAGCGAGGACATTCGTGTAGCCGAAGTGCCGCGATCTGACCTTATCCGATCATCCAGCAGCAACACGGCCAAAAGCATACCCCGCGTCGCGCATACGGCACCTGAAGCGGAACACGGGACATAAAAAAGCCCCCGGCGATATGAGCCGTGGGCTTAAAATAGGCCAAAATCACGCCTGAAAGCGCACCATCAACCTTGGGCGACTCGGCTCTTCAAAAAGGCGAGCACGTCCTGAAACTTCGTGCGGTTCGCCTCGTCCGCCGCGACCAAGTTTTCGTGGGCGGCCAAAACCAGGCGGGCGTTCTCCAGTTCGTTCATCTTCGCCTGCGGAGCTAGCGCGGTGCCGCTGGCGCGGATTTCCGAGGCGCCTGCACCATCGTCCACGATGAGCAGCCGGTGAAGCCCCAGATTTTTGATCAACTCGAGATTGCGCTCCCCCACCCGACAAAGCACGAGGCTGCCGCCGCCCTCCGCCTTGCGAAGCTCCAACGCCGCTCCGGCCAACACCCCGAGAAAGGTGCTGTCCATGCTGGTGCAGGCTTGGAAATCCATCACGAAACGCGAGCGGCCCTGCCGGCGCATTTCGGAAAGAAACTGCTGCAGGCTGGCGCTGTTTTGGAACGAAGCGCGCCCTTCGATGCGAATCACCACAGGATCGCTGGCGGCATCGACGAGATAGGTGGGCGCGGCGGCTTCGGGCATACGTCGGAAAGGTGTGGAAGCAGGTTGTCCCCCTCGGGCCGGCGCAGGCAAGCAAGGGCCGCGCCGAACCGATGGGATGTTTACCTAGAGTGCGGGCCTCAGTTCTTGGCGACGATCTGGCGCAGCACGTAAGGCAGGATGCCGCCGTGCTGGTAGTAGTCGATCTCGATGGGCGTATCGATGCGGCAGCGCACGGACACGTTTTCGACGGAGCCATCCTTGCGGGTGATCTTCAGCGTGAGGTCCTGCTGCGGCTTGATCGATGCGTCGAGGCCGACGACGTCGTAGGTCTCGGTGCCGTCGAGCTTCAGGGTCTGCGCGGTGACGCCGTCCTTGAACTGAAGCGGGAGCACGCCCATGCCGACGAGGTTGGAGCGGTGGATGCGCTCGAAGGACTGCGCCACGACGACCTTCACGCCGAGGAGGTTGGTGCCCTTCGCGGCCCAGTCGCGCGAGGAACCGGTGCCGTATTCCTGGCCGGCCAGGATGATGAGCGGCACGCCGGCCTTCTGGTAGGCCATCGAGGCGTCGTAGATGGAGGTCTTCTGGCCGTCGGCGCCGATCGTGTTGCCGCCTTCTTCACCGCCGAGCATCAGGTTCTTGATGCGGACGTTGGCGAAGGTGCCGCGGGTCATGACGCGGTCGTTGCCGCGGCGGCTGCCGTAGGAGTTGAAATCCTCGAAGGTGACGCCGTTCTCGAGGAGATACTTGCCGGCGGGCGAGCTCTTCTTGATGGCGCCGGCGGGCGAGATGTGGTCGGTCGTGACCGAGTCGCCGAAGATGCCGAGGGCCTTCGCGCCGTTGATCGGCTTGATGGAGCCGGGCGTGAGCGAGAAGTTCGAGAAGAAGGGCGGCTCCTGGATGTAGGTCGAGGACGCGTCGAAGGAGTAGACGTTGCCCGTGGTGGACGGGATCTCGTTCCACTTCGGGTTTTGCGCGGCGAAGTCGGTGTAGAGCTTGCGGAAGACCTCGGGCTTGAGGGCGGCCTGGAGCTGGTCGCGGACTTCCTGGAGCGTGGGCCAGATGTCGCGGAGGTAGACGGGCGAGCCGTCCGTGCCGGTGCCGATGGGCTCGGCGGCGAGGTTGATGTCGACGCGGCCGGCCAGGGCGAAGGCGACGACGAGCGGCGGGGACATCAGGAAGTTGCTCTTGATGTTCTGGTGCACGCGGGCCTCGAAGTTGCGGTTGCCGGAGAGCACGGAGGCGGCGACGAGGTCGTTCTTCACCACGGCCTCCTCGATCTTGGCGTCGAGCGGGCCGGAGTTGCCGATGCAGGTCGTGCAACCGTAGCCGACGGTCTGGAAGCCGAGCTGGTCGAGGTAGGGCTGGAGGCCGGTCTTGTCGAGGTAGTCGGTGACGACGCGCGAGCCGGGGGCGAGCGAGGACTTGACGAGCGGGTTGACCTTCAGGCCCTTCGCGACGGCCTTCTTCGCGAGGAGGCCGGCGGCGAGCATGACGCTCGGGTTGGAGGTGTTGGTGCAGCTCGTGATGGCGGCGATGAGCACGCTGCCGTGGCCGAGCTTCTGGCCGCCGACCTCGGCGGTGACGGTGGAGAACTCGTCGGCCTTTTTGCCAAAGCCGTTTTCGGTGACGGGCTTCGCGAAGGCGGTGGTGAATTCCTTCTTGAGCGCGTCCAGCTCGATGCGGTCCTGCGGGCGCTTGGGGCCGGCGACGGAGGGGACGACGGTGGAGAGGTCGAGCTCGAGCTCGGTCGAGTAGTCGATCTCGCCCTTCTGGGGGATGCCCCAGAGGTTCTGGGCCTTGTAATAGGCCTCGTAGAGGGCGACGTGGTCGTCGGCGCGGCCGGTGGCGCGGAGATAGTGGGAGGACTCGGCGTCGATCGGGAAGAAGCCCATCGTGGCGCCGTATTCGGGGGCCATGTTGGCGATGGTGGAGCGGTCGACGACCGGCAGCGCGGCGGCGCCGGGGCCGTAGAACTCGACGAACTTGCCCACGACCTTCGCCTTGCGGAGGAGCTGGGTGAGGGTGAGCGCGAGGTCGGTCGCGGTCACGCCCTCGCGGAGGGCGCCGGTGAGGTGCACGCCGACGACGTCGGGGGTGAGGAAGTAGACGGGCTGGCCGAGCATGCCGGCCTCGGCCTCGATGCCGCCCACGCCCCAGCCGACGATGCCGATGCCGTTGATCATCGTGGTGTGCGAGTCGGTGCCGACGAGCGTATCCGGATAATAGATACCGTTGCCGTCCTTGAGCACGCCCTTCGCGAGATACTCGAGGTTGACCTGGTGGACGATGCCGATGCCGGGGGGAACGACCTTGAAGGTGTCGAAGGCCTGCATGCCCCACTTGAGGAACTGGTAGCGCTCGCGGTTGCGGGAGAACTCGAGCTCGAGGTTCTTCGCGAGGGCGTCGGCCGAGCCGGCGAAGTCGACCTGCACGGAGTGGTCGACGACGAGGTCGACGGGCACGAGGGGCTCGATGATCTTCGGGTTCTTGCCGAGCTTGGTCACGGCCGAGCGCATGGCGGCGAGGTCGACGAGGAGCGGCACGCCGGTGAAGTCCTGGAGGACGATGCGGGCGACCACGAAAGGAATCTCCTCGGTGCGGGGGGCCTTGGCCTGCCAGCCGGCGAGGTCGCGCACGGCGCCCTCGGCGACGCGCTTGCCGTCGCAGTTGCGCAGGAGGGATTCGAGGACGAGGCGGATCGAGACCGGGAGGCGGGAAACCTTGAAGCCGGCCTTCTCGAGCGCGGGCAGCGAGTAGAAGGAGTGTTCGGCGCCGTTGGCGGAGAACTTCTGGAGGGTGTTGAAGGGATTCGGGAGGCTCATCGTGGTCGTAGAAAATCTAATAAAGGTCGGATACGAAATCGCCCGCGCGGGTCAGGCGCGGGCGAGGAGGAAAGGAATCGCGGTTTATTTCGCGAGGGCGGCCTTGATCGCCTCGAAGTTGGGCAGATCCTTCGGGGTCGGCGTGCGCTCGGCGTATTTGATCACGCCGTCCTTGCCGATCACGTAGGCGGCGCGGGCGGAGGTGTCACCGATGCCGGCGAGAGCGGGGAAAAGCACGTCGTAGGCCCTGGTCACGTCCTTGTTCAGATCGGAGACGAGCGTGATCTTGATCTTGTGCTGCTGGGCCCAGGCCTCCTGGGCGAAGGGGCTGTCCACGCTGATGCCGATGACCTCGGCGCCGAGGGAGGCGTAGGCGGAAAGGCCGGAGGTGATGTCGCACATCTCGGTCGTGCAGACACCGGTGAAGGCAAGCGGGAAAAAGAGCAGCACGGTCTGCTTCTGGCCGAGATTCGCGGAAAGCGCGACGTCGACGAGACCCTCGGGGGTCTTGGACTTGAGGGTGAAATCAGGAGCTTTGGTGCCTACGGCGAGAGCCATGAGATGCGTTGGTTTGAAGATTGCGGGAAGTGGCGGAGATACGCGTCGGCGCTCGAAGCGCGCGAGGCGAAGGGACGAAACGTGAGTCGCTGGCGCGGAAGCCGCAACCCGTTTTTACCCGGTTCGCGCCTGCGCAAAACCACCCGATGCGCGGGGCGGGGCGCGGGCATTGACAGGCGGACCCCCGACCCTACCGTTCCGCATCCATTTCGCGACCGCGGCGCCCTTCGCCCACGATCAAGACTCCCGCACCAGCCATGTCTCCTCTGTCTTCCCCGCAAGACGCCCCAGGCGGCAAAGACTTCGTGAAACAATCGAGTCTTTACCAAGAGTTCCTCGCCGAACGGGAAGAGATCCTGCGCCACAAGTGGCTCGAGTCCGAGCGGCTCGGCTACGACATCGGGTTCGAACGCGCCTTGCTCGACTGGATCCGCAAACACCGCGACAGCTGGCGCGCAGCCCGCCGGGCCCAGCAACCCTACTCTTCCGCGAAGGCCGCCGATTTCCGCGTAACCGCGACCGTCACGCCTTTCACCGAAAGCCACACCACGGCCAACGGACACTCCGCCAAGACCGAGGGCTCCCGCTGAAGTTCGCCCGCGGGTGATCCGACGCGGCCCCGTCCGCCGACAACGACGCCTTTTATCGCGGCGGAATCGGCGCCAGGTCGATCACGAGGGGGCGGTGATCGCTGGCCCGAGCCGTTTCCGGTTGGTCGGCGATCCAGGCGCGGGAGACATCCTTGACCAGGGCGCCGGACGCCAAGGCGTGGTCGAAACGTGAATACAAACCCGCCTTCGGATAGGCGTGGGTCCACCCATGGCCCCGCGAGTCGAAGGCCTCGACGGATGTGGCGATCCGCGTTTTTCCCCGAGCCTCCACCGCCTGCAGGGTGCGGCTGCCGGGAAGATCGTTGAAATCGCCCAGCACCAGAAAACGCGCCTCGGTCGGCAGCGGGAAAACCTCGAGGATGCGATCGCGCACCGCCTGGGCCTCCGCCACGCGCTGATCCTCCGCGCGCGGATCGTCTTTGTCCACCGCCAGCCGGCTCTTCAGGTGCACCACGAATAAAGTCAACGCACCCTCAGCCCGGGGAACCTCGACCTGGAGAAGCCCTCGCCTGACCGGCTCGGCCTCCTCCGTCCCCCTTCGTCGCGCGCGCAGATCCCGGTGCGCCACGAGTGCTCCCAGCGGCACCCGGCTCAACACCGCGAGCCCGCGCGCCTCGTCCGACGCGAGCATCGCCTCTCCATACGGATAGTCGGCTCCCTCGCTCGCCAAGTCGCGGCGAAGCTCGGCCAAAAAGGCCGGACCACCGAGCTCCTGCAACACGAGCACGTCGGCGTTCAAGGCCCGGATCACCGCGCGCAGGGCGGCCTTCTCCGCCTCGGGCTTGGGGTAATCCGGACGAAACCCGTCCGCCGCGCGCCGATCCGCGAGCGTGTAATTTTGCACGTTGTAGGTCGCCACCGTAAGCGGCTGCGCCGCGACCCGCAAAGCCCCGGCCAGCGCCACGCAGCCAAGCCCCAGGACCCACCGCAGCGCTAGCGACCCGAAACGCATCCCCGACCTCGGCGCCTTCATTTGCCCGCCATCAAGGCCCGCTCGCGCTCCACCAGCGCCGGATGCGAGTAATACACCGCGCTGAAAAGCGGGTGCGGCGTGAGGTTCACCAGGCTCTTGCCCGCGAGCTTCCGCAGGGCCGAAACCAGCGCGTCGGGCCCGCCCATCGCTTCGCGAGCGAAGGCGTCCGCCTCGAACTCGTGCTTGCGGGAAACGCGATTGCCCAGCGGCGCGAACCAAAACGTCGCCAGTCCGCTCGTGAGGCCGAACAGCAGAAAAGCCGGCGCCAGCTCGCCCGCCGGAAAGCCGAAGCCCGGATTGAACCATCCGCTCTTCGCCAGCCAGGCCACCGCGAAGAAGCCGCCGAATTGCAGGGCCGCCGACGTCGCCAGCATCTTCGGCACGTGGCCGCGGCGGTAGTGCCCCACCTCGTGCGCGAGCACGGCCTCGGTTTCCTCCTCGGTCAGCTGATTCAGCAAAGTGTCGAGCAGCACGATGCGCCGGAAGCGCCCGAAGCCGGTGAAAAACGCGTTCGCGTGACCCGACCGCTTGCTGCCGTCCATCACCTCGATGGTCGAGGCCTTGAAGCCCGTGCGATCCGCCAGCGCGAAAAGACGGTCCCGCAAGCCGCCCTGCGGCAGCGGCGTGAGCTTGTTGAACAGCGGCAGGATCAGGCGCGGATACAGCACCAGCATCAGCAACTGCACCCCGAAGAGCAGGCAAAAGCCCCACAGCCACCACGACGCGCCGACCGCGTCCACCAGGGCCAGCAACCCCCACAAGAGGGGGAATCCGATCGCCAGCAGCAACGCCGCGCCCTTCAGGCGATCCGCCATCCACAGGCCCGGCGTCATCTTGTTGAAACCAAATCGCGCCTCCAGGCGAAAGGTCTCCCACCACTCGAACGGCAGGCCGGGGATTCCCGACAGGATGCCCGCGGCGAGGATGAACAGCGCGTCGTCCCACTTCGCCGCCGGCGCCCACGCGCCGATGTGCGCGAACAGCCAGGGCAGAACCCCGCTCGCCAACAGCAGCGCCAGCACGCCCGCGTCGAAGACCAGAGAGACCACGCCGAAACGATTTTTCGCCAGCGTATACTCCACGCTGCGCCGATAGGTCTCCGCATCCACCATCGCGGCCACCGCCGCCGGCGGCCGGGTCGCGTGTTTCAGCACCTCGCGCCGGTTCAGCGCCGAAAGCGCCGCCTGCGCGACGAGCCGCGCCGCGATCAAGCCCCACACGAGCCACATCACCATTTCGGTCGCCATAGAAAGAGAGCGCGCAGTCCAGCCCCTCGCTCCCGCGGGGCGCGAGCCCGAACCCGCCCCGACGGCCATTTTCCCGCAAGCGGGGCCGGAATCGCCTCGTCCGCGCTTTTCTTTTTCAACCTCGCCACCCGCCTGCAACCCGCGCGAGCCTCGCGCGTCTTACGTCCCGATGTTCCGCCCCTTTCGCACCTCCCGCCCCCTCCCGCTCACCCTCGCCCTCGGCCTTGCCGTCGCCCCCGGCTTGACGCCCCTGGCCGCCCAAGACGCCGCCGCGCCCTCCGCCGCGCGTCCCGTCAACACGAGCCTCGCGATCAACCCCAACGAAATGGTCGGCGACCTCGTTCTCCGCGACACCCCGCTCGACCAGATCCTCGAGCTCATCGAGCGCTACACGGGCCGCGTCATCCTTCGCCCCGCCAGCCTTCCCCCCGGCAACTACACCCTCACGCTCGGAAAGGTGCCGAAGTCCGAGGCCCTCCGCGCGCTCGAGACCGTGCTCAACATGAACGGCGTGGGCCTGAGCCCGCTCGGCGACCGTTTCCTGAAGGTAGCTCCGCTTAATCTCATCCGCACCGAGGCCCCGGAGTTCATCGAAGGCAGCACGCTCGACTTCGCCCCCAGCGGCCGCGTCGCCGCCAAGCTCTTCACCCTCTCCTACCTTCGCGTCGCCGAGTTCGTGCCCCAGGCCGCCCAGATCCTCAGCCCCGCCATCGGCGCCGCCCCGATCATCTTCGAAAAGAACAACTCGGTCCTCATCACCGACTCGATCTCCACCCTCCAGCGTATCGAGCGCCTCGTCTCCACCCTCGATCGCCCCGCCTCCGCCGGCCTCACCGTCAAGACCTACACCGTCTCCAACGCCAAGGCCTCCGATCTGGTCAACAAGCTCCGCACCCTGCTCTCCGGTCCCCTCGCCGCCCAGATCGGCACAGCCACCACCTACCAGCCGGATGACCGCACCAACCAGATCATCCTGATCGCCGACCCGCGCGAGCAGGCCTTCTTCGACCAGCTTATCGCCAAGCTCGACGCCGAGGCGTCGCCCAACACCCGCAGCGAGGTCATCTTCCTCAAGCACGCGAAAGCGCCCGAGGTCACCACCCTTCTCAGTCAGCTCGTCAGCGGCCAAAATTCCGCGGCCAGCCAGAGCGGCGGCTCCGCCAACAACGCCCAGGGCCGCAACAACCGCCGCGCCACCGGCAACAACGCCACCGGCGGCAACGGCGCCGGCGGTCCCGGCGGCGCGGGCGGCGGCAATAACGCCCCCGCCGCCGCCGCGGCCGCCGCGGTGGTCAACTCGGCCGCCGCATCCGAGGAGTTCTCCAGCTACCTCACCATCGTCGCCGACGAACGCTCCAACGGCATCGTGATCGCGGGCACGCCCAACGACATCAAACTCGTCAAATCGCTCGTCGACCGCATCGACGTCCTCCTCGCCCAGGTCCGCATCGAGGTCGTGATCGCCGAGGTCAGCCTGACCGATGGCGCCACCTCGGGCATCAGCTCGCTCGGCCTGAAGGTCGAGGGCAACAAGCTCACCGGATTCAACGGCAACGTCGCGGGCGGCACCGTGGGCGGCCTCACCACAAGCGCCAATAGCACGAGCTATGCGAGCGTCGTGCAAAACGCCAACGGCTCCTACGATCTCAGCGGCGCCATCGGCCTCAGCACCACGCCGCGCAAAAACAACACCTCGATCCTCCAGACGCCGTCGATCACGACCACGCACAACGAGGAGGCGGAGATCTTCATCGGCGAAACCCGCCCCGTCATCTCCGGCACCACCAGCGGCTCGTCCGGCTCCTCCACCGGTCTCACCACCAGCTCCAGCATCACCCAGCAAAAGATCGGCATCAATCTCACCGTCACCCCGCTCATCGGCAGCACCGGCGACGTCCAGCTCGAGATCTCCACCGAGGTTCAGGACGTCAGCGGCACGGTCACCATCGACGGCAACGAACAACCGATCATCAGCGAGCGCACCACCAAGTCTTACGTCAGCGCCCGCAACGGCGACATCATCGTCCTCGGCGGCCTCCAGCGCGACTCCCAGTCCAAGACCACCAGCCGCCTCGGTCCCATCCCCTTCCTCGGCGACCTCCTCGGCTCGCGCTCCCGCTCCAAGACCCGCACCGAGCTGATCTTCTTCCTGCGTCCCACCGTTCTCACCAACACCTACCTGGACAACGTCGAGGCCATGAAACGCGTCGACTCCACCCCGCAGGCGAAGCAGGTCCGCGAACTCGTCGATCACCGCCCGGCCGCCGCTCCCTACATCCCGCCCGCCGGGGAGCCCAAAGAAACGCCCGTCCCCGCGACCACCGTCGCTCCGGACGCCGACAAGACCTCCTCCTCCGGCAAGTAAGCGCGCCCGTCGCCCCGCCTTCCATGCCTTTCGCCCTCGACGCCGCCACCTTCCCGAGCCTCAGCCCGGAGGCCCTGCAGGCCGTTCAAGAAACCCCGCGCGCGGAACGCCTCCTCGCCCTCGCCGGCCACCTCGCCGTTCCGCCCGACGCCGCCCTCTCGACCCTCGCCGAGGCCGCCCGTCTCCCGCTGCTCGCCGACCCCGCCATCGATCCCGACCACCTCCGGCTCTTCCCCGGACGTCTCGTCCACGAATACCAGATCGTGCCGGTCAAGGTCGCCGCGCCCGGCGCCGCCGCGTCGCCCGCCCCGCGCGACGACGCCGAAACGCACCCGGCGTCCGGCCCGCTCCATGTCGCCACGCCCTGGCCCCCCACCCTAGAGATCCGCGACTGGATCGGCACATTCACCTCGCTCCCGGTCGTCTGGCATCTCGCGCCCGCCGACCGGGTGAAGGAGCTCATCGTCGCCAACTACGGCGTCGGCGCCGGCTCCCTCGAGGACGAACTCGCCGCGCTCGACCCCGTCGCCAACGCCAACGAGGCCGAGGCCGACGAGGACGCCGCCGTCGTCCGCTTCGTCACCGACGTCATCGCCCAGGGCATCGCCGACCAGGCCACCGACATCCACTTCGAGCCGCAGGAGGAACAGCTCCGCATCCGCTACCGCATCGACGGTCTCCTCGTGCCCGTCCCCGTGCCGGACAACCTCCGCCGTTTCCAGGACGCCATCCTCTCGCGCCTCAAGATCATGGCGCGGCTCAACATCTCCGAGAAACGCCTCCCGCAGGACGGTCGCATCAACTTCAAGTCCGGCACCACCGCCCTCGACATCCGCGTCTCCACCTTCCCCACCCTCTACGGCGAATCCACCTCCCTGCGTCTTCTCAACCAGAAGAAGGAGGCCTACACCATGGATCGCCTCGGCATGTCCGCCGACGAGCAGAAGGTCATCACCAAGGTCCTCGACTACCCGCACGGCATCATCCTCGTCACCGGCCCCACCGGCTCGGGCAAATCGACCTCGCTCAATGCCTTTCTCCGCAAGATCAACTCCCCCGATCTTCGCATCGTCACCATCGAGGACCCCGTCGAATACGAGGTCCCGGGCGCCAACCAGATGCAGACCCGCGCCGAGATCGGGCTCACCTTCGCCTCCGCGTTGCGCTCCGTGCTCCGCCAGGACCCCGACGTCATCATGGTCGGCGAAATCCGCGACTTGGAGACCGCCGAGATCGCCATCCGCGCCTCGCTCACCGGTCACTTGGTGTTCTCCACCCTCCACACCAACGACGCCCCCGGCGCCATCACCCGTCTCATCGACATGGGCGTCGAGCCCTTCCTCGTCGCCTCCGCCGTCGAGCTCGTCATCGCCCAGCGCCTCGTCCGCCGCCTCTGCCACGCCTGCGCCAAGCCCGCCCCCGTCGAGCGCGACCGCGTCCAGGCCGACCTCGTCGCCCTCGGCCTCCCGCCCGATCTCGCCGACGGCGTCGACGAACTCCTCGCCCCCGTCGGCTGCCGCCAATGCCGCGGCACCGGCTACCGCGGCCGCGTCGGCATCTTCGAGATCCTCCACCCCAAGCCCCTGCACGATCTCATCGTCAAACGCGAGTCCGGCCACGCCCTCACCGAGCAGGCCATCGCCAACGGCATGACCACGCTCGCCCAGTCCGGCTGGCAACGCGTGCGCACCGGCCAGACCACCTTCGACGAAATCCTCCGCGCCCTCAGCACCGCGGAATAGGCCTAAGCCCCGCGATCGGTCGCCTCGTTCCCGCCAAGCCCGCCCCCTCCGTGCCCACCTTCAGCTACACCGCCCGCGACAAATCCGGCGCCACCTCCTCCGGCACGCTCGACGCGCCCTCGCGCCGCGACGCGCTTCGTCGCCTCCAGACCCGCGGCTTGCAGCCCACCCGGCTCGACGAATCCAACGGCGGCCCCGCCAAGCCCGCCCGCTCGAAAAAATCCTCCGCCCCCGGCAAGGCCGAGCCCTCCCCGCTCGCCAAGCCCACCCGGGCCTCCGCCGCCAAGACCGAGCCCACCGAGAAGGAGCGCCTGCCCTTTCTCGAAGCCCTCGCCGACCTCGTGCGCGGCGGCCTCTCCGCCGGCGAGGCCGTCCGCCTCCTCTCGGTCCGCGTCTCCCAGCCACGTCTCCGTTCCCTCACCGCCTCCCTCTGGGCCAGCCTCAGCGAAGGCCAGACCCTGTCCGTCGCGCTCTCGCAATTTCCCCACGTCTTCGACGGGCAGACGATCAACCTCGTCGCCGCCGGCGAGGCCACCGGCAACCTTCGCGACGTCCTCGAACGCCTCATCGCGCACTTCACCGAGCAGAAGGAACTGCGCGGCAAGCTCGCCGCCGCCCTCGCCTACCCCGTCTTCGTCTGCCTCCTCGCGACCGGCGTCATCATCTTTTTCCTCTTCTTCCTGATGCCGCGCCTGAAGAGCCTGCTCGCCTCGCTCGGCGGCAAGCTCCCCTGGGCCACGCAACTCCTCGTCGACGGCTCCGAATTCGCCCTCCGCTACGGCCCCTTCCTCGTCGGCGCGCTCGCGATCGGGTTTGTCTTCTTCTGGCAATGGCGCCGCACCCAGGCCGGCCGCCTCGCCACCGACGAGATGGCCCTGCGCATCCCGATGTTCAGCGGCTTCACCGTTCGCGGCACCGTGCTCAACTTCGCGCACACCCTCGCCGTGCTCCTCGAAAACGGCATCACCACCGCCGAGGCCCTGCGTCTCGCCGAGCGCACCGTCGCCAACGAGGCCCTCCGCATCCGTTTCTCGGAAGCCACCACCCGCGTCCTCGAAGGCGAGGCGCTCTCCGTCGCCCTCGGCCGCACCGGCGTGTTCGAGCCCCTCCTCCTCGACCGCCTCTCCGTCTCCGAGCAGACCGGCAGCCTCGCCCCGGGTCTGCGCGACATCGCCCGCACCTGCCGCAACGAGCTCGACCGCTTCCTCAACACCTTCACCAAATCGATCAGCGGCGGCGTGCTCCTCGGCGCCTTCGGCTTCGTCGCCTTCATCGCCTACGCGATCGTCACCGCCGTCTTCCAGGTCAGCAGCAATTTCCGCTTCTGATCGCGCGGCCCGCGGGCCGCCCGGGCGGCGGCCCCGAGACCCGGTTCACTCGATGCCCATGTCCTTGCGCATCGCCTCGACGATCTTCACGAAGCGCAGGTCGTTCTTCGGCGACGACTCGTTGTCGAAGTTGAGGCCATAGGGCCAAAAGTGCATGCGGTCCGCGTGCAGGACCGCGTCCGGACCGTCGAATTCCCGCAGCTGGCGCAACGCGTTTTTCCCCGTCCACTTCCCGTCCTTGATGTTCTCCCGCCAACGCGCGTGCGTCCCGACGCCCAGGGTATGCGCGATCTCGTGCAACGCCACCCGCCGGCTGATCGAGCCGCCCCAGTTGATCCAGCCGTTCCAGTTCGCGTCCGCCGTCGGCGTGCCCGGACTGTTGTTCGCCGTCACCGCCTTCTTGAATTTTCCGTGCTCGTTGAGGAAGGCCACCGCCGCGTCCATCGCCTCCGTGATCGCGCGCCGGCGGTCCTCAGGCCACGTCTCCGCCCCTTTCGACAGCTGGTAGGTCAGCGGCCCCTTCAAAAAGGGCGCCCTCCGAAGCGCCTCCGCCTCGGCCTTTTTCTCCGCGTCGCTCTTCTCCTTCGGCAACGGCGCGGCCGGAGACGCCGGCATCGCCTCCGCCGTCGGGGAAGCCGCCTGCTCCCGAGCCCAGGCGCGATCCGCCTCCGCAAGGCCGTCAAAAGGGATCTCGAACACCTGTCCGTCCTCCCGACGCACTTTCACCGCTTGCCCGGTGTTCCCGAGCCACTCGCCGCGCAAGGTGCGGCCGTCCGACGCCGTCCATACGCGCGGCTCGGCGCGCGCGATCACCGCATCCAGCGTCAGCAAGGCCAGGAAAGCACCCGGTCGCGCGAAACGGAGGGCCGAAGGGGTCGAAAAAATAGTCATGGGGAAAATCCAGGAGCCTCCCGATCCGGGAGCGTCCTACAGAAAAAAGCTCCGGGGCCGCGGGCCAATCCCGAATCTCGACGCTCGCGCGCTTCCGTGCCCGGGGCCGGCGTCTCTCCACCCCGATTGTTTCCGAGAAACCCGCCGCCTTGCGCGGGGCGGGTTTCCTCGCCGGATCGTCCCGTCATCGGAGGGAAAGATTGCCAGCCCGCATCCAAAGCCTTCCCCGTTAAGCACCCCATGAAGACCCGTTCCTTCCCGCAGGTTTCCTTCCCCGCCTCCGAAATCGGCCTCGGCTGCTGGCAGCTCGGCGGCGCCGACTGGGGCGCGGTGGACGACGCCTCCGCGCTCGCGATCCTCCGCGCGGCCTCCGACGCCGGTATCAACTTCTTCGATACCGCGGACGTCTACGGCTCCGGCCGCAGCGAGACCCTCGTCGGCCGCTTCCTCCGCGAGTCCCGCCGCGGGGACGTCTTCGTCGCCACCAAGCTCGGCCGCACCGCCGCCCTTTACCCCGCCGGCTACACCGAGGCCGGCGTCCGCGCCGCCACCGAGGACTCCCTCCGCCGCCTCGGCGTCGAAACGCTCGATCTCACCCAGCTCCATTGCATCCCCGTCGAGGTGCTCCGCCGCGGCGAGATCTTCGAGTGGCTCCGCCGCCTCCGCGCCGAGGGCAAGATCCGCGCCTTCGGCGCCAGCGTCGAATCCGTCGAGGAGGGCCTGCTCTGCCTCGCCCAGGACGGCCTCGCCTCGCTCCAGGTCATCTTCAACGTCTTTCGCCAGAAGCCCGCGGAAAAACTCCTCCCGCTCGCCCACGACAAGGGCGTCGCCATCATCGTCCGCCTGCCGCTCGCCAGCGGCGTGCTCGCCGGCCGCTTCACCCGCGCCACCCGTTTCCCCGAAGGCGACCATCGCCACTACAATCGCGACGGCGCCGCCTTCAACGTCGGCGAGACCTTCGCCGGGATCCCCTTCGAAAAGGCCGTCGATCTCGCCGATTCGCTCAAGACCCTCGTTCCCGCCGGCTGGACCCTCGCGCAGCTCGCCCAGCGCTGGATCCTCGACCACGCCGCCGTCACCACGGTCATCACCGGCGCCAGCCGAGTCTCGCAGGTTGCCGACAACGCCTCCGTCTCCGCCCTGCCTCGCCTCTCGCCGGAACTGCACATGCGCCTCGCGGACTTTTATCGCACGGAGGTTCACGCCCGCATCCGCGGCCCCTATTAAGGCCCGTCTATTCGGGGCTTGGACAAGACCGCCCGCTTCGCAAGACTGCGCGCATGATCGCCGGCGCCGTCTTCTTCGGTCTGTTCATCGGCCTGCTCGCCCTCTCCGTCGCGCTCGCCCGGCGCGGCTTTCAAAACCTGTCGGGCGGCGCCCGGTATCGCCGCCTCGGCCAAGGCGGGAACGGAGCCTCGTCCTCGGCCAACGACGTCTACACGCCGCTTCTTTTCCATTCGTCCGGCTCCGAGGCCTCGTCGTCCCACGCCCACGCGTCGCACGACTCCGGCTCGCACGCCCACTCAGGCCACGACTGCGCCTGCGACTCCTCGTCCTCCTGCGGCGACTCCGGGAGCTCCTGCGATTCCGGTTGCGGCTGCGACGGCGGCTCTGGCGGCGGC
>CAYTLL010000016.1:41824-66224 GCA_964438755.1 uncultured Akkermansia sp.
CGGCGGCTCTGGCGGCGGCGACTGAGCCGCCCGCGCCTTTTTCCTTTCGCCCGCCGCGCCCCGCGCCTCCCTAGTGGCGCCATGCGCCTCCTGATTTCCAACGACGACGGCATCCGCTCGCCGTTCCTCCACGCCTTGGTCGCCGCCCTCCGTGCCGCCGGCCATGAGCTCTTCGTCGTCGCGCCGCTCCATGAGCAAAGCTGGACCGGCGCCAGCAAATGCCGCCACCGCCCCGTCGCCTCCGCGCGCGCCGACCACGGTCTGGGGGCGCCCACCTGGACGGTCGACGGCACGCCCGCCGACTGCGTCAACATCGCCCTCGCCCACCTCCTGCCCGGCGGGATCTCCGCCGTCGACGGCGTCGTCTCCGGGATCAACCTCGGGCTCAACACCACCCTCGGTTTCATCAACGCCAGCGGCACCATCGCCGCCGCCTGGGAGGGCGCCCTCCACGGCCTCCCCGCCGTCGCCTGCTCGCAAGACCTCGACTACGACGAGTGGCGCCACCTTACCTCCGGCGGGGAGCTCGACGCCATCCCGGCCACGCGCGCCACGCTCCAGGCCAGCGCCGCCCACGCCGCCCGCCTCGCCGCCGAGCTCATCGCCGCCACCGGCCGCGAACACTTTGTGGTCCACAATCTCAACTTCCCCAGGCCCTGCACCTCCGCCAGCCAGGTCGTGCGCACCGTGCCCGCGCACGTCGTGGTGCCGAAGCTCTTCAGCCCCGCCGCCGACGACGGCACGCATCGCTTCGTGTTTTCGGACGCCATCGACCGCTCCCCGCCCGGCCTCGTCACCGACAAGGCCACCGTCGCCGCCGGCCACATCAGCCACAGCATCCTCGACTACACGCGGCTCTGATCACCCGGCCGACATCTTCGCTTCCGCCTCCGCCCGCTCTCCCCTTTCGCATTTTCCGACTCCGTCGATCTGTCCTCTGTCGCACTCCCCTGAGTCCCCCGCCCCGCCATGTCCGCCCTCCTCGCCCACGCCGCCACGCTCCGCGACGCCGTCGACCGCCTTTCCTTCAAGGCCCCGGTCGCCTATACCTATGATCCCCTGCGTTACGCCTGGGCGCCGCACGCCGCCTACCTCTCGCGCTACGGCGCCGGTCGTAAACGCGTCGTCTTTCTCGGCATGAATCCCGGTCCCTTCGGCATGGCCCAGACCGGCGTGCCGTTCGGCGAGATCCCCGCCGTGCGCGATTGGATGCGCATCGAAGAGCCGGTCGACATCCCTTTTCCCGAACACCCGAAGCGCCCGATCACAGGTTTCGCCTGCACCCGCAGCGAGGTCAGCGGACGCCGCCTCTGGGGCCTCTTCGCCGCCCGCTTCGGCGCCGCGGAAAACTTCTTCGCCGACCACTTCGTGCTCAACTATTGCCCGCTCGTCTGGATGGGCGAGACCGGCGCGAACCTGACCCAGGACAAACTCTCCGCCGCCGAGCGCGCCGCCGTCGACGAGCCTTGCCGCGCCCATCTCCGCGCCGTCCTCGACACCCTCCGGCCCGAGCATGTCGTCGGCGTCGGCGGTTTCGCCGCGAAAAAATTCGAGGAGATCAGCACGCCCGCCGACACGTGGAAGATCACCCAGATCCTCCACCCCAGCCCCGCCAGCCCCGCGGCTAACAAGGACTGGTCCGGCGACGTCACGCGCACCCTCGTCAAAGCCGGCATCTGGCCGGCCTCCTGAGCCCGACGAAAGGCCGTTCCCACGCTTAAACGCTCCCCCGCCGGCCCATCCTCTCGACCGCGGATTCCGCCACCCTGCCATCCGGAAGCCATGCCCGTGAAACCCCGCCCGCTCGCCTTCCCGCGCAATTTCGTCTGGGGCTTCGCCGCCGCCGCCCCGCAGATCGAGGGCGCAGCCTTCGCCGACGGCAAAGGCCCGTCCATCTGGGACCACTTCGCCCGCCAGCCCGGGCGCGTTCGCAATGGCGACACGCTCGACGTCGCCTGCGATCACTACGCGCGCTTCCGCGAGGACTTTAAGCTCATGCGCGAGCTCGGCGCGCGGCATTACCGCCTCTCGATCGCCTGGCCGCGCATCTTCCCGCAGGGCGACGGCGCCGTGAATCGCCAGGGGCTCGATTTTTATCACCGGCTCTTCGACGCCATGCTCGAGGAGGGCCTCACGCCTTGGGTGACGATGTTTCACTGGGACCTTCCGCAAGCGCTCGAGGATCGCTTCGGCGGCTGGCGCGACCGCCGCGTCGCCGACGCCTTCGCCACCTACGCCGACACCCTCGTGCGGGCCTATGGCGACCGCGTGAAAAATTGGATCACGCTCAACGAGATCTTCTGCTTCACCACCCTCGGCTACGGCACCGGCGCCAAGGCGCCCGGACTCAAGCTCCCCGACGCCGTCGTCAACCGGACCTACCACCACGCCCTCCTCTGCCACGGCCACGGCGTGCGCGCCGTTCGCGAGCACGGCGGCCGTGGCGCGCGCGTCGGACTCACCGACAACAGCTCCATCGGCGTGCCCGTGACCGAGACCGAGGACGATATCGCCGCCGCCCGCGCCCACTTCGCGGCGACCAACCCGCGCACGCTGGATCCGATCTACCGCGGCCGCTACGCCGCCTCCTACCTTCGCGCCGCCGGCAAGGACGCCCCGCGCGTCGCGAAAGGAGACTTCGCGCTCATCTCGCTCCCGACCGATTTTCTCGGGCTCAACATCTACACCGGCTCCTTCGTGCGCGCGCCCGCCCGCGGCCGCGCGAAATTCGAGGTCCTGCCCTTCCCGCCCTCCTACCCCCAGGCCGACGCGCACTGGCTCAAAATCCTGCCGCAGTCGATCTACTGGGGCCCGCGCCTCGCCACGGAAGTCTACGGCGTCAAAGCCGTCTACATCACCGAAAACGGCTGCGGCTACGACGACGCCCCGCCCGTGAACGGCGAGGTCCTCGATCTCCATCGCCGCGACCTCCTGCGCAACTGCCTCGGCGAACTGCGCCGCGCCGCCACGGACGGGGTCCCGGTGAAGGGCTATTTCCTCTGGTCGCTGATGGACAACTTCGAGTGGGAGGACGGCTACGAGCGCCGCTTCGGCGCCGTCTACTGCGATTTCAAGACCCAGAGGCGCACACCCAAGCTCAGCGCCCGCTGGTATCGCGAGGTCGTTACGCGCAACCGGCTCGTTTGAACGCAGCGCCGGACTCGTCCCGGTTCACCGCCGGCGCACGCGCCTCCTTTCGGCCTTCGGCCACGCCCCATCGTCGCGGCGTGCCGCGCGTGCCGCTGCGCGTTCCTTGCCCGGCTAAAAAACGCGCCCTCCCCGCCAACAAACGGCGAGCCCCGTTTGCCTTCCTCGGCTACCTTTTCGCATGCTCGCTGCATCTCCGTCGCCCGGCCTCGCGCCCGCGTCCGCGCCCCTTCCCGAGACCCACCCCGACCTCGATCTGGATTTGCTGCGAAAATACGACCGCCCGGCGCCGCGCTACACGTCCTACCCGACCGCGCCGCTCTTCTCGCCCGAGGTCCCCGCCTCCGCGTTGCTCGAGTCTCTCGCCGCCGAGGGCGCCGACGCCTCCCGCCCGGCCTCGCTCTATTTTCACCTGCCCTTCTGCGAGACGCGCTGCTGGTTCTGCGGCTGCACAACCGTCATCACCAAAAAACACTCCGCCGCCGACGGCTACCTCGACGATCTCGAACGCGAGCTCGATCTGCTGCGCCCTTGGCTCAACTCCGCCCAGCGCGTCACCCAGCTCCACTTCGGCGGCGGCAGCCCGACCTTCCTCACCGCCCCGCAGATCCGACGTCTCGGCGACATCATCCACGCGCGCCACCGCCTCGCCGACGACGCCGAGTGCTCGGTCGAGATCGATCCCCGCCGACTCACCCCCGAGCAGGCCCGCGCCTACTTCGACCTCGGCTGCCGCCGCGCCTCCCTCGGCGTGCAGGACACCGACCCGCGCGTGCAGATCGCCATCCACCGCTTCCAGCCGCTCGAGCAGACGCGCGCCGCGTTCCAGCTCCTCCGCGACACCGGCTACCAGTCCATCAGCGTCGATCTCATCTACGGCCTGCCCTACCAGACGACCGAGTCCTTCGCCCGCACGCTCGACGAGGTGCTCGCGCTGAAGCCCGACCGCTTCGCCATCTTCAGCTACGCCCACGTCCCCTGGATCAAGCCCGCCCAGCGCATCCTCGAGCGCGACCAGGCCCTGCCCGGCCCCGAGGAGAAACTCCAGCTCTTCGCCCTCGCGCTCCGCACCCTCACCGCCGCCGGCTACGTGCACATCGGCATGGACCACTTCGCCCGCGCCGACGACGAGCTCACCCGCGCCCTCCGCGCCGGCACCTTGCAGCGCAACTTCCAGGGCTACTCCACCCGCGCCGGCGCCTCGATCCACGCCTTCGGCATGTCGTCGATCTCCCAGACCGGACGCACCTACCGCCAGAACCTGAAGGAACTCCCCGCCTACCACGAGGCCCTCGCCGCCGGCCACCTGCCCATCGAGCGCGGCCTCGTTCTCTCCGACGAGGATCTCCGCCGCCGCCGCATCATCATGGGCCTCATGTGCGAGCGCCGCCTGGATTTCGCCGCGCTCTCCGCCGAGTTCGGCTTCGACTTCGCGACGGCCTACGCCGCCGAGCTCTCCTCCCTCGATGACCTTGTCGCCGACGGGCTCGTGCGCCGCGCCCCCTCGGGCGTCCGGCTCACGCCTTCCGGCGTGCTGCTCGTGCGCATCGTCGCCGCTCGTTTCGACGCCTACCTCGCACGGGAGGCGACGCCGCAAACGCGCTTCTCCCGCGCGCTATGACCCAGCCCGCTCCGGAATCTTCCCCGCGCCGCCCCTACCAGCTGATGGTCAATCCCGTCGGCGCGCGCTGCAACCTGGAGTGCCGCTACTGCCACTACCGGGAAAAAGAGCTCGTGCTCCATCCCGGCGCCGGCGCCGTCCGCATGGACGACGCGCGCCTCGAGGCCCTGATCCGCGACCACATCGCCGCGCAGCCCGCGGGCGAGGAGGTGTCGTTCATCTGGCAGGGCGGCGAACCCACGCTCCTCGGCCTCGACGCCTTCCGGCGCATCGTCGGCTGGCAACGCCTTCACGGCCCCGGCCGGCGCATCCAAAACACGCTTCAGACCAACGGCACCCTCGTCGACGACGCCTGGGCCGGGTTTCTCCACGAGGAAAACTTCCTCGTCGGCCTGAGCCTCGACGGCCCGCGTCCCATGCACGACGCCTACCGCATGGACGCCGGCGACCAGCCCACCTGGGAGCGCGTCATGTCCGGCCTGCGCGCGCTGCGCCGCCACCGCGTCGATTTCGGCACCACCACCGTGGTGCATCGCCGCAACTGCCGCCATCCGCGCGAGGTCTACGACTTTCTCGTCGGCTCCGGCGCGCGCTACCTGCAGTTCATCCCGCTCGTGGAGCGCCGCGCCTCCGACGGCGAGCTCGCCCGCGGCTACCGGCACGGCGCCCCGGACGAGCCCGCGCACAAGCCCGTGCCCGCCGTCGAGTCCGAGTTCGCCGCCAGCGCGCAGTCCCTGCCCCCCGGCCGCTACGGCCAGTTTCTCCGCACGCTCTTCGACCACTGGATCCGCCGCGACGTGGGCCGGGTCTTCGTCGAGCAGTTCGAGTCCGCCCTCTCCGCCTGGTGCGGCGAGGAGCCCACCGCCTGCCCCAACACCCGGGCCTGCCGCCGGGTCTTCGTCGTCGAGCACGACGGCGAGGTGTATGGCTGCGACCACTACGCCTACCGCGGCCGCTCCATGGGCAACGCCGGCCGGGCGCCGATCGGCGACATCGCCAACGGCGCCGCGATCGAGTGCTTCTGCAAGGCCAAGGAATCGCTACCCGACCGCTGCCTATCCTGCCCGGTGCGCTTCGCCTGCAACGGCGACTGCCCCAAGCACCGCTTCGTCCGCGCCGGCGTGGGCGAGCGGCCCGTCAGCTACCTCTGCGGCGACTACTCGCGCTTTTTCCGCCACATCGATCCGGCGATGCGGGAGATGGCCGCCCTCCTCCGCGCCGGCCGCCCCGCCTCGGACATCATGAAGCGCCCGATCAACGAACCTCCGGCGGCCTTCGCCTGAGCAGTCGCGGACATCCGTTCGGAAAGGTCCGGGACCACAGCCCCGGCCGCCGGCGGATTGGCGCCTTTTCCGACGCGTCCCTTCGCGCCGTCCCTCCGCCCCCTTGAGCCGAACCCCTCGCCTCCGGAATCTTATCGGCCCATTTTCCCGGCGCCCCCTCACTCCTTGGACGTCGTGCCGGGAGACTCTTTTTGCCCGATTTAAGCGAGGTCGATACTTGTATTGCCCCCGTCCGCGCACCACCTTCCGCCTCATCTATGCCGCTCATCCCGAAGCTGACCGAGAAGCTCCAGCGTCACCCCAAGCGCATCGTCTTCACCGAAGGCGCCGACCCCCGCGTCCTGCAGGCCGCCCGCCAGTGGGTCACCCGCCGCATGGGCGCCCCCATCCTCCTCGGCGACCGCGCGGCGATCAAGGAGGCCGCCGCCAAGCTCGACATCAACCTCCAGGGCATGCGCCTCATCGAGCCCGAGCGCAGCGAGGATTTCGGCACCTTCGTCGGCCAGCTCGAGCAGCTCCGCCGCATCAAAGGCATCAAGGCCGCCGAGGCCGCCGAGGCCCTCAAGGACACCGGCTACTTCGGCACCATGATGGTCGCCACCGGCCAGGCCGACGCGCTCGTCTCCGGCGGCACCATCTCCGCCGCCAGCGCGCTCCGCCCGATCTTCCAGATCATCCCGCGCCTCCCGGGGGTGAACCACGCCTCCTCGCTCATGGTCCTCGACTTCGACGAGAAAAAAGTCGGCTCCGACGGCTCCCTCTTCCTCTCGGACTGCGGCGTCATCCCCGACCCCACCGCCGAGCAGCTCGCCGACATCGCCCTCTCGACCGCGCAGATCGCTCGCCACCTCACCAACGAGACCCCGCGCGTCGCCATGTTGAGCTACGCCACCAAGAGCAGCTCCAACCAGCCCGCGCTCGTGAAGGTCCGCCACGCCACCGAGCTCGCCCGCGCCCGCGCCAAGACCCTCCTCCTCGACATCGAGATCGACGGCGAGATCCAGGTCGACGCCGCCCTCGACCAGGTCGTCGCCCAGACCAAGAAGGTGAGCAGCGCCGTCGGCGGTCGCGCCAACGTCCTCATCTTCCCCGATCTGAACTCCGGCAACATCGCCTTCAAGCTCGTGCAGCTTCTCGCCGGCGCCAACACCTTCGGCCAGATCCTCACCGGCCTCAGCAAGCCCGCCGCCGAGATCTCCCGCGGCGCCTCCGCCCACGACGTCTTCGGCGCCGCCGCCATCGTCGCCGTGCAGGCCATCGACCGGCGCCTCCTCCACGGAACCGCCTGAGCTTTCCTCCTCCCGGGCCGAATCTCGCGAATTCGGCCCGTTTCGCGTCCGAGTCCCCGCTTTCGCCCCCGACTTCTTCAACACCCGCGTCGACCGCCCCTCCGCCGCCCTTTCGCACCGCTTCGCCAAATGGCCTCCGCCTCCCCGATCCCCGCCCCCGAGCCCGAGTCCCACGCCCACCTCGCCGGCGGCGAGATTTCCGGCGCCCCCAACCCCTTTTCCCAGCCCGCCCTTCCCCTCCTGCGCGCGCCGACCAACACCGTCACCAAACGCGTCTTCGTGGCCGCCACGCGCATGAACGACGGCAAGACCACCACCTGCCTCGGTCTCTACGGCGCTCTCCAGGCGCTCTTCCCCCGAGTCGGCTTCATCAAGCCCGTCGGCCAGCGCTTCGTCGAGGTGCAGGGCAAAAAGATCGACGAGGATTCCGTCCTCCTCGACTCGATCTTCCAGGTCCGCGTGCCGATCGAGAGCATGAGCCCGGTCGCGATCGACAGCACCTTCACCCGCCGCTTTCTCGAGGAGCCCGAGGCCCTGCTGCCCACGCTCGAGGACAAGATCTGCCGCGCCTTCGACCGAGTCTCCTGGGAAAAGGACTTCACCATCATCGAAGGCACCGGCCACGCCGGCGTCGGCTCCGTCTTCGAGCTGTCCAACGCGCGCGTCGCCAAGCTGCTCAACGCCAAGGTCCTCCTCGTCTCCCCCGGCGGCATCGGCCGCCCCGTCGACGAACTCGCCCTCAACAAGGCCCTCTTCGACCAGCACGGCGTCGAGGTCGTCGGCGCCATCCTCAACAAGGTCGAGCCGGACAAGATGGACATGATCCACAACTACGCCGGCCGCGGCCTCGCCCGCCTCGGCATCCCCCTGCTCGGCGTGCTGCCCATCCAACCCACCCTCAGCGCGCCCAACCTCGCGCAAATCGCCGAGGAGATCGGCGGCAAGTGGCTCAACGGCCGCCGCGGCGGCGCCAAGCAGCGCGTGCAACGCGTCGTGGTCGGAGCCATGTCCGCCAAGGGTATCGTCGACTACCTCCAACCCGGCACCCTCATCATCACCCCCGGCGACCGCGACGACATCCTCCTCGCCGCCCTCGCCAGCGCCAAGATCTCCGGCGGCGCCACCATCGCGGGCCTCATCGTCTCCAACGACATCAAGCCCCACCCCAAGCTCGCGGAACTCCTCTCGATGACCGACATCCCCGTCATCGCCACCAAGGAGGAAAGTTACGGCGTCACCAGCCGCATCAACCACATGTCGGTCAAGACCCAGCCGCAGGACACCGACAAGTTCCCCATCATCAAGCAGCTCATCGCCGACCACGTCGACCTGGGCAAACTGATCGCCACCGTCTGATCGCGCCAAAGCCCCGCGGGCCTTCGCGCTCGCCGGCGCCTCTGGCTTTTCGCCCCGCCTGCGTCCGTCATCGCGGGGCTTTTTCTTTTTCGTGTCCTTTCGTGTGTTTCGTGGACCCAATCCCGACGCCCGTCCCCGCCTCATGATCGAAGTCGAAAACCTCACCCGCGTCTTCCGCACCTACAAAAAGCCGCCCGGCCTCTGGGCCGGCGTGCGCGGGCTCTTTCACCGCGAATTCGAAGAGCTCGCCGCGGCCAAGGACATCAGTTTCTCCATCGCCGAGGGCGAGTTCGTCGGCTTCCTCGGCCCCAACGGCGCCGGCAAGACCACCACGCTCAAGATGCTCTCGGGCCTCATCTACCCGAGCTCCGGCCGCGCTCGCGTCGCCGGCTTTGATCCCATCCGCCGCGAGAGCGCCTACCGCCGCCTCTTCGCCCTCGTCCTCGGCCAGAAAAACCAGCTCTGGTGGGACCTCCCCGCGCAGGAAAGTTTTCTCCTCCTCCGCCACATCTACGGCCTCTCCGCCGCCCAATATAAGGAAACGCTCGACGAGCTCGTCGCCCTCCTCGGCGTCGAGGGCAAGCTCGGCACCATGGTCCGCGAGCTTTCCCTCGGCGAACGCATGAAGATGGAGCTCATCGCCGCCCTGCTCCACCGCCCCAAGGTCCTCTTCCTCGACGAACCCACCATCGGCCTCGACGTCGTCTCCCAAAAAGCCGTGCGCGGCTTCCTCAAGGACTACAACCGCCGCCACCGCACCACGATTCTCCTGACGAGCCACTACATGGCCGACATCCAGGAACTCTGCGATCGCGTCATCGTCATCGACAAGGGCCGCAAGATCTACGACGGAACCCTCGACCGTCTCGAATCCGCGGGGGGCAAGAAGCGCATCGTCAAATTCCGCCCGCTCCAGGTTCCCTTCCCGGGTCTGGCCGAGCTCGCCGACGGCAAGGCCGAGGCCACCGAGGACGGCGAGGTCGTCCTCCACGTGCCCTCCGCCGACGTCGTCGCGCTCACCGCCCGCATCCTCGCCGCCGGCCCCGTCGCCGACATCTCCATCTCCGACGTCCCGCTCGAGGACATCATCGCCGACCTCTTCGGCCGCGCCTGAAGCGAGATCTTCCTAAGCGCGAAGCTCAAGGCTTCGCCGCCGCCTCTCCGCCACGCCGGAAAAAGTCCCGCTCCTTGGCGAGCAGGGCCTGCTCACGCTGCTCCACCAGCGCCTCCCGCTCCGCCAACCGCTGCCCGGCGTCGGCCAGACGTTGTTCGCACTCTTCGACGAAGCTCTCGCGCGTCCTCAGCGTCTCGTCCACATGCCGCGCGTCGCCGTCGCCAGGCGAGGACGCCGAGGCCGGCTCGTCCAAGGCGCACAACGCGCGCAACCCGTCGATCTCGAGGTTCGCCACCTCCTCGAGCCGCTCGAAGCGACGCCCGGGGCCCACCGCGAGCAGGGCCAGCGACTCCCCGTGCGTATCGGAGAACAAAACCAGCGCCTCTCCCACCGCGCTTCGGGCGCGCAACCCCTCCAGCTGGGCGATCAGCTCCGGGGCCAGCAGTCGTCGAAACGCCGAGAGCGGCAAAAGAGGCACATGCATCGTCATGCCCTTGGCCGCGAGGCGGCCGGACTCCCCGATTTTACGGGCGAAAAGACCCATGTCTTCGAAAAAGAAAATTTAGCGAATAACATTTCGTTTACATACTAGGCCCTATTAGGCATGTGCTCAAGCGCCTTTGCCGACCCTAGGCCCGCGTTCACCTAACCCATAAGCACCCCCGCATGGCGCGCCGCATCGCATTTTTGAACTACAAGGGCGGAGTGGGTAAAACATCCTTGGTGATCAACCTCGCCTGCTGCCTGGCCCAGCAAGGCGCCCGCGTTCTGCTCTGCGATCTGGACACCCAGTCCAACGCCTCCATCTGGCTGCTCCGACTCGAGCGATGGAACCGCATCATCTCGGGCGAAGACGGCGCCGGCACCACCTTCAGGCTCTTCCAGCCGAATCCGCCGCCGATATCCGACCTCATCATGCGTGATGTGGTGCAAGACCGCGACGGCCGTCCCATCCTGCCCGGTCTCGATATCATCCCCACCGGTTTCAATCTGGTCGATCTCGAGTCCGATTACATCGGCCAGCCCGGGCGCCCCGCCTACGTCCACTTCCGCGAGGAACTCGCCAAAGTGGAAGGCGACTACGACTTCGTCCTCTTCGACTGCCCGCCCAACGTCCTGCGCGCCTCGCAGTGCGGCGTCTTTTCCGCGCACGACATATACGTGCCGGCCAATCCGGACGCGCTCTCCCTCATAGGCTTCACCCTCCTCGCCGAAAAACTCGCCGCCTTCCAGGATTTCTCGGCGGGCTTTCGCCGCCACTCCTTCGGTCCCGTCGCCCAGATCCAGGGCATCATCTTCAACGCCATCAAGGGCAACACCGACGTCGAGGTGCCCAAGATGCGCATGCAGCTTCGCCTGAACCAATTCAAGACCACCCGACGCGTCGCTCGCTCGGCCAAGATCTTCGCCGCCCGGGTTCGCGACGCCACCGTCGTGCGCCGCGCGGTCACCCTCGGCCTGCCCGTCCCGCTTGTCTCCTCCGAAAGCGGCGCGGACGCGGACGGCATCGTCGGCGACTACCACGCGGTCGCGCGCGAGCTTCATCAACACACGCTCACCCTCCCCTCGTGACCCCGACCGACTCGCGCCCCTCCGCCCAGCCTCGTATCAGCTCCGTCGATTGGGACGAGGTGCGTTTCAGCTTCCGCGACTCGCTTCTAGCCGACACCTCGATCTCCGCGCTCGCCGACAACATCGACGGCTGCCACTGGCCGAAAAAAGGCGCCGACGAAACTCCCGCGGCCTACCTCGAACTCACCCACAAAGAGGCTCTCGCGCGCCTGGCCTCGCTCAACCTCTCGCCCGCCCACCTCGACAAACTCGCCGACATCCTCCGCCGCACCCTGGTCTTCGACGAGTCCTTCGGCGAAATGGCGGGCGTCGCCGGACGCGCCGAAGCGGACCACGATCCGATCAAGCGCAACCTCGCCCACCTCGGCATCCCCGAGGATTTCCCCACCGCGCTTTGCAATTTCTCGACCGCCACGCACGAGATGTGCCGGCGCGAACGTCTCGAGGTGCTCGCCGACTTCCTCGCCTTCGCCCGAGGCGCCGCCCAATTCATCATCATCAGCGGCGACTTCCGCGCCCTGCTCAACGCCTGCGTCCACATCGACGAAAGCGTCATCGCCCGCCACCTCCCCTACCGGCCGAAAACCTCCGGGCTGCACTTGCTCGAGGGCCTGGCCCACATCGTTCGCGCCCTCGATGCGGACAAACGCGCGCTGCTCCATCGGGATCCCACCGCCGCGCTCTCCCCCGAGGCGCGCGCCCAGGCCGACGGTCTCATCCGCCACTTCTACGCCCAAACCAGCCTCATCCTCGAGGAACACCGCGCCGGCACCCCCGCGAACCGCCTGGTGGCTCCGCTCGACGACATCACGGTAGAAAGCGACGTCGCCGCGCTCCTCGCCCTCTACCTTCCGGCTGTTCCCGCCGTCGAAAAGACCGCCGCGGCCGCCCCGGAACAGACGCGCGATCCCTCCGCGGAAAAACCGGGATTCTTTCGTCGGCTCTTCGGCGGGCGCTGAGCGTCTGGTTTTGCGAAAGCACCTCCTTCACCGTCCGAGACAAGATCGCGCCCGGGCGCCGACACCGGAAACCGGCAGCCGAGTCTTAGTAATTCACTTCCAGCCTGGCCTCGCCGCGCTCCTCGAAGATCAAGCGGCGCTCCTCTTTGTTCACCCCGACGAGGCGCAGCTGCAACAAAGCGTCCGCGTAGTCGCCCTCCACCACCAAGCGGCCGTTCACCAGGGCGCGCACCTGGCCACTCTCCCGTTCGAGCACCCCCTTTATCCGTGCATGTCGCGCCCATGCTTCGAACGCCTCGGACGGCCGCTTCGGTCCCGAATCGGCCGGCGCCACCGGGGCGGGCGGGCGAGCCGCGCGCGCCGCGACCGAGGCGCGCTCCGCCTCCCGCGCTCGCTTCTCCCCTTGCCACCACGCTCCGGCGCCAAGCACCAACGCCGCGGACAACGCACCCGCGACAACGGCCCCGCGCCGCCCCCCGCGCGGCGCCTTGCCCGCCGTAAAAACGCTCCCGGCCTCCCCCGCCCTTTCGCTCCGCACGGGACGCGCGGGCACCGCCGCCGCCGGCCAAGGCGAACGCGTTCCGGCTCCGCCCCAGGGCGTCGCCGTTCCCCGTCCCGTCGGCGGGATCATTCCGGGTTCGGGAAGCGGCAACATGGGCGGACTCGTGTCCGCGCCGGCCGCCGGCCACCCGGCCAAGGGGACCACCGGCGGCAAGGGAACGACCGGCGACGGTGCGGCTGCGGACGAAGCTCCAGCCACTCCACCCGGCGCCCCGGCCGACGAAGGAAAAGGCGCCGCGGTCGCCCGGTTGGCGATACGCAGCTTCGGACGACCCGCCTCCCGGGCCGGCTCTCGGGAACGCTCCGACAAACCATCGTCCTTGGACCGCAGGTTCTCCCGCTCCCGCCCGCCCGGAGCCGCGACGGACCCGGCCACGACGCTCGCGCCCGGCTTGGCCCCCCAGGGAAACTCGTCTCCGCGAAGCGCGCGCACCAAAGCCTGGCGCGCGGTCACCTCCGCGGACGCCACTCCGCGCGCCCACGCATCGAAAATCTCCCGCCCCGGCGACGGTCCCCTAGCGCCGACGCCGCCGGGCAAAACCACGAGCGGAAACGGAATGCCTCCGCCAAAGGGCGACGCCGTTCCCTCCTTCGGGATGGAAGCCAAATCAGGCTGTTTACGGGGCGATGGCATGGTCCGACACGGGAGGCAGTTACCTCCGGATGACCCGAAAAAGCTAGCCCGTATGCGCTGAGTATTTTCGCACCTGCCATATTCGATAAACAAAACGACTCCCCAGATGCAGCCGCTCGCGCCCCCCCGCCGCCGCCATCTCCATCTTCGACATTCCCCACGGGGACATCATCGCCCATGTTTTCGGCCGCGCCTGAAACCGAGCTCTCGCAAAGGACTAAAAGGAAACTAAGGCCCCGCCTTCGCTGCCTTTTCATTCTTCGCGAGACACCATCCGTCGCGTCACCGCCGATTCGCCCAACGCCCCGCCAGCACGCTGCAAATGATCAGCTGCAGCGGGTGATAAATCATGATCGGCAGCAAAATCAGTCCGATGCCCGGATGCCCGACGAAGATCAGCTGCGCCATGGGCACGCCCGAAGCCAGGGTCTTCTTCGAGCCGCAAAATACCGCCGCGATCCGATCCTCCTCGGAAAAGCCCAGGCTCCGGCTCGCCGCGTCCGAGATCCGCATCACCGCGAAAAACAGGGCCGTCGTGCCCAGGAGCGTCCACAGCAGCACGTCCCACCCTTGGCTCGACCACACGCCCTCGGCCACCGAGTCGCAAAACGAGGTGTAGACGAGCAGCAGGATCGTCCCACGGTCGATCTTCGCCACCCGCGCCTTGTGCGCCGCGATCCACGCCCCCGTCAGCGGCCGGCTCAGTTGTCCGATCAGCAGCGGCAGCACCAGCCAGAGGCAAAGGTCCAGCAGCACCTTCCCGAGAGGAAGCGCCTGCCCCGAGGTCTTGAGCACCAGCCCGACCCAAAGCGGGGTCAACACCACCCCGATCAGGCTGGAGAGCGTCGCGTTGAACACCGCCGCCGGCACGTTGCCCTTGGCCGCCGCCGTCAAGGCCACCGAGGACGACACCGTCGAGGGCAGCGCGCAGAGGTAGAAAAAGCCCAGCCCGAGATCTCCCGGCACGAGCCGCTTCAACAGAAAAAACGCGCCCAGGCCGATGACCGGAAAAACCAAAAACGTGCACACCTGCACCACCGCGTGCAGCCTCCAGCGCATCGCGCCCGCGCGCATCGCCGCGAAGGAAAGCCCCGCTCCGTTAAGGAAAAAAATCAGCGCCACGCCCGCCTTCGTCAGCAACTCCGGCTGCATCCATCCGCCCTTCGCCCCGGGAGCGGGAAATAGAAACGCCAGTCCCGCCGCCACGGCCAGGCCGCAAAGAAACCAGTCGAATTTCTTTTTCATCCCCGACGACTCCTTGAAGGGAAAACGAGCAAGACCATGCCGCACCTTAAAAACACCCCCGCCCCGGCTGACAGCCCAAAGCCCGGTGTTTTTCGCGGTTTCGCGCGCGACCGCGGATTCGCGCTCCCTTCCGGCCCAAAAGCGCCTCAAGCGCCCTTCGCCGACGGACACTCCCCCGCGGCCGCGACCGGAAGATAAAAGGTGAACACGCTCCCCGCTCCCGGGGCGGACTTCACGTCCACACCGCCCTTGTGGCCGCGCAGGATGCCTTGCACCGCCGCGAGGCCCAGTCCGCGCCCGACAAACTTGGTCGAGAAGAAAGGATCGAAGATCCGGGCCAAGGTCGCCGCGTCCATGCCGCAGCCGTTGTCCCGCACCTCGACAAAAACGTGCTCGCCCTCATGCATCTCCAGCGGATGCAGGATATCCGCCAGGCGCGACGCGTCGACGTTCGCCGTTCCCGTGCCCACCGTGATCAGACCGCCTCCCAGATCGACCGCCTCCGTCGCGTTGACGATCAGGTTGACCACCGTCTGCCGCAGCTGCGCCGGGTCGCCCACCACCTTCGGCAGATCCGCCGCCGGGTTCCAGCGGATCATCGCCGAGCGGCCGATCGTCGCCCGGAAAAAACTCGTGGCCTCCTCGACCACCCGGTTGATGTCGACGGGTTGCGCGACGAAACGCCCCTTGCTCGCGTAGGCGAGCATCTGGGCGCAGAGGTCGGCCGCCTTCGCGGAGCTCTTCTCGATGTCGCGCAGGTGGGACGCCGCCGACGAGCCCGCCGGCATGGTGATTCGGGCGAGCGAGGCGTTCCCGAGGATGCCGGTCAGGAGATTGTTGAAATCGTGCGCGATCCCTCCCGCCAGCACGCCGAGGCTTTCCTGCTTTTGCGTGTCCTGGAGCCGCCGCTCCAGCTCCTGCCGGTGGCGCTCCGCCCGAAGCCGCTCCGTGATGTCGCGCGCCACCTTGGAGAAGCCGACGACCCGTCCGTCCGAACCTCGTATCGGAGAAATCAATACCGACACGTCCACCAGGCTTCCGTCCTTGCGCCTGCGCCGCGTCTCGAAGGGCCTGGGGACGGAGCCGGTCGTGAGATCGGCGAGGTTTTTCTCGTCCTCCTCCGCGGACCGGTCCGCCGGGATGAGAAGCCGCAAAGGACGCCCCACGATCTCCTCCGGCTCGTAGCCGAAGATCCGCGTCGCGGCGTGGTTCCAATCGGTGACGACGCCGTCCAGCGTGCTGCCCACCACCGCGTCCTCCGAGGAGGCGACGATGGCGGCGAGGCGCGCGCTCGCCTGCATCGCCGCCTGGAGCTCCGCCTCGGCCTGCCGCCGCTGCTCCGCCTCCGTCCGCAGGCGCGTGTTCGCCGCCTCCAGCTCCGCGGTCCGTCCCCGCACCCGTTCCTCGAGACCTTCGTTCAGACGCCGGAGCTCGGCCGGCCCGGCCAGTTGCACCGCCTCCGGCATCACGCGATACAACATCACCGCGGTCGCCACCGAAACCGCGGCCGTAAACGCCTTCAACGCGCCGGTGAGATAGTAGTGGCTGTTCCAAATCGTCCAGACCTCCAGCAGATGCGTCGTCCCGCAGGCCACGATGAAGACCCCGAACATCACGAAAATCCAGGGATAGGGCAGATCGCGGCGCTTGCGCACGACGTGGAGAAGCGTCAGCGGGATGGAGAAATAGGCCAGCCCGATGAGCCCGTCCGACAAGGCGTGCAGCCATAGCAGGCTGGGCGTCCACAGATAGCACTGCCCGTGCGGCATGAAGTTCCCCGAGCATACTTCCGTAAGCCACTCTTTCATGAGTTCTTCATTACCGCCGTCCCGCGTATTTCTCCAATAATTTGTCACCCTAGGGCGTCTATAACCGATCGAACCAAAGACCCGGATTCGGCAAACTCGGGACTTGCGCGGCCCGCCCCGCTTAAACAAGTTCCGCGTCCCGTCAGTTCAGACGGCGCGATCGCCAAGTGGTAAGGCCGAGCTCTGCAAAAGCTCTACCGCCGGTTCGATTCCGGCTCGCGCCTCCAATTTACAATCCCCGCCCGCCGCGCTCTCCGAGCCGGCGGGCGGCCTGTTTTCCGCCCCAGCCCGCGCTTGCGCATTGGGGCCGGCTCATTGGTCATTGGACATCCTCGCACTCATGCCCACCACCGTTTTCACCATCGCCAACCAGAAGGGGGGCGTCGGCAAGACCACCACCGCCGTAAACCTCGCCGCGGCCCTCGCCGAGAAGAAGATCCACACCCTTCTCGTCGACCTCGATCCCCAGGCCAACGCGACCTCCGCCGTCGGAGTCGAGAAGCAGGAAGGCCGCTCCCTCTATGGCCCGCTCCGCGGCGAGGGCACCGCCCTCGAGATGATCACCCCCACCCCGGTCGAACGTCTCGCGCTCATCCCCAGCGAGGAGGACCTCGGCGCCCTCGAGGTCGAGCTCGCCGGCACCGAAAACTACCTCGGCCGCCTCCGCTCCATCCTCGAGCCCGTCCGCGCCTCCGGCGGCTTCGGCGCCATCGTCATCGATTGCCCCCCGTCCATGGGCATGCTCTCGATGAACAGCCTCAGCGCCGCCGACCACCTGATCATCGCCCTCCAGTGCGAATACATGGCGCTCGAGGGCCTCGGGGCCATCCTTCGCAACCTCGAACGTATCAAGGGCGCGCTCAACCCCAAGCTCACCCTCGGCGGCGTCGTCATGACCATGTTCGACATGCGCACCAACCTCTCCCGCCAGGTCGTCGAGGAGGTCAAAAAGCACCTGCCCGACCAGATTTTCAAGACGGTCATCCCGCGCACCATCCGCCTCAGCGAGGCGCCGAGCTTCGGCAAAACCATCTTCGCCTACGACAACAGCTCCCCCGGCTCCACCGCCTACCGCGCCCTCGCCAAAGAGGTGATCGAGCGCTTCAAGCTTGCCGCGAAGTAGGCCGGCTCGCCGGCGCTCCGCTTGCGTCGTCGGCGAAAATGCGCCCCGTCCGCCGTCTTCCGGCTTCACGCTCCTCGCTCCCTGCTCCTCGCTCTTACGTGTCCGCCCTCGCCAAATACCGCCAGGTCTTCCTCACCGGCCTCCAGACGAACCTCGTCTATCGGTGGAACTTCGCGATCCGCGCGGCCTTTTCCCTCCTCCATCTCGTCTACGTCTTCATCCTCTGGGGCTCGGCGTATTCGGGAAAGCAGGACATCGGCGGCTTTCCGCTCTCCGCCACGCTCACCTACTTCACGCTCCTGCTCGTCCTCCAGTTCTTCCTCAGCGCCGCGAACGACGACTACGAGATCTCGGAGGAGATCCGCAACGGCCTGATCAACCAGTTCCTCACCAAGCCGATCAACTACCTCGGCTACCGGCTCAGCCTCTACTTCTCCGCGCGCCTCGTCATGGGCGGCCTCGCCCTGCTCCCGGTCCTCCTCGCGCTCCCGCTGCTCTGGCCTCGCCTGTCGCTGCCCGGCGCCGAACACCTGCCCCTTTACCTCGTCGCGGTCCCCGCGCTGCTGCTCTCCGCGCTGATCCAGTTCACCATCGCCTACTGCTTCGGCCTGCTGACTTTCTGGTTCCTCGAGATCCAGTCCTTCATCATCCTCTCGCTCGCGGTCGAGGCCGTGCTCGGCGGCCAGATCTTCCCCTTGGATCTCATGCCCGGCTGGTTCTACGAGATCTCCCGCTGGCTGCCCTACTACTACCAAATGTATTTCCCGGCCGCCTTGATCACCGGCCGCATCACCGACTTGGGCGTCGCGCTTCAAGGCCTGGCCATCCAGCTCGGCTGGACGCTCCTGCTTCTCGGGATCGCCACCACCCTCTGGCGCCGCGGCCTGCGCCGTCACACCGCCGTCGGCGGCTGATTCCCAAACCGGTTAACCACTAATAGACACTAATGGACGCCGATAAAACCCAGCGGCCGTTGGCCGCCCATCGAACCCCGCCGCCTCGGCCCAAAGCCGAGGCTCACGCATCCAAAAAGCGGACATTGTCCCGCTTCATCAGTGGTTAATCAAAAATCCGTTTCCGCCCTCCGTCCCGATGATCGCCACCACCGCCCGCTACGCTCGCATCTGGCTCGCCAGCATCCGCTACTCGCTGGTGCGCGCCATGATGTTTCGCGGCGATTTCCTCATGTGGGCGCTCGTCGAGCTCTTCTGGATGAGCGTCAACGTCCTGCTCGTCGGCATCATCTACAACCACACCGACAGCATCGCCGGCTGGTCGAAATACGAGATGCTCCTCCTCGTCGGCACCACGCTCCTCGTGCAGCGGCTGCTCATGGCCTTTTTCTGGAGCAACCTCTTCGAGATGGGCCGCAACGTCCGCAGCGGGCACTTCGACTTCTTTTTGGCCCAACCCGGCTCGCCGCTGTTCATGGTCTCGACGCGCAAGTTCGACCTCGACGGTCTCGTCAACGTCCCCGTCGCCCTCGCCGTCATCGTCTACGCGGCCCACAAGCTCGGCCTCGCCCCCTCCGCCGCGCAGATCGCCATCTACGCCCTTTTCGTTCTCTGCGGCCTGATCCTCCACTACGCCACCCTGCTCACGATCATCTCCCTCGTTTTCTGGCTGCAAAGCGCGAAGGGCATCGAGGGCGGCTACTTCGGGCTCACCGAGTTCTCCCGCCTGCCGCGCGAGGCGTTGCGCGGCGTCGCCAACGTCGTGTTCGTCTACCTCCTGCCCGTGATCATCGTGAGCAACTTTCCCGCGCGCGTCCTCATCCACGGCTTCGAGCCCGGCCACGCCGCCTGGCTGGTCGGCGCCGCCCTCTTCTGGCTCGTCGTCGCGATCACCGTCTTCCACGCCGGCCTCCGCCGCTACGCCAGCGCCTCGTCCTGAGCGGCGATTTTCACGGAAGATAACGAAGGAAACGAAGAAAGAGCCTGCCGCGCCCGCCCCTTCGTTCTCTTTGTTACCTTCTGTAAAAAAACCAGCTTGTTCTTCATGAGCCTCACCATCCAGCTCGGCGCCGATCCCATCCCCGACTCCATCCCCGCGCCCTCCGCGGGTCCCGGCGTCGGCGCCTTCGCCGAGTTTCGCGGTGTCGTCCGCGGAGAGGAACAAGGCCGCCCCATCGCCGCCCTCGTCTACGAAGCCTACCAGCCCATGGCCGAACGCGAGATGACCCGCATCCTCGACGCGCTCGTCACCGCCCACCCCTGCCAAGCCGTCCACGTCCGCCACCGCCTCGGCCGCATCCCCGTCGGCGAAACCGCCATCTACATCGGCGTCGCCTCCCGCCACCGCGCCGAGGCCTTCGCCGTCCTCTCGGGCTTCATGGATCGACTCAAACTCGACGTCCCCATCTGGAAAACCGACGTCGTCTTCGCCTGATTTTAGAGCCACGAAACACACGAAAAGAAAACTCAGGCATCCGACGGCTCGGCGTTCGTGTATTTCGTGTGTTTCGTGGTTAATTTATCCTCCATGCTGACCGTCGCCGAAGTCTGGCAACGCCTCGACGCCCTCGCCGCGCCGCTCCCGACCGAGACCCTCCCCCTCGCCCTCGCGGCCGGCCGCGTCCTCCGCGCGCCCGTCGCCGCCCCCGAGGATCAGCCCGGTTTCGACCGCTCCGCCATCGACGGCTACGTCGCCCCGCTCGCCACCCCCGCCGGCGCCACACTCCGCCTCGCCGGCGCCATCCCGGTCGGACAACTCGCCCCCGTCTTCCCTGACGCCCCCGACGTCTGCCTCAAACTCTTCACCGGCTCCGCCGTCCCCGCCGGTCTCCTCGGCCTAGTCATGCACGAGGACACCACGCCCGGCATAGCCACCGACGGCACCCAGACCATCACCCTCCGCGCCGCGCCCTCCGCCTCGCTCATCCGCCGCCGCGCCTCCCAATGCCGCGCCGGCGATCAGCTCCTTCCCGCAGGCTCGGTCCTCAACGCCGGCTCGCTCGCCCTCCTCGCCTCGCTCGGACACACCACGCCCGCCATCGCGCGCCGCGCCCGCGTCGCCCACCTCGTCACCGGCGGCGAACTCGTCCCCGCCGACGCCACGCCCGCCCCCGGCCAGATCCGCGACTCCAACTCCGCGCTCATCGCCGCCCTCCTCGCCTCCACCAGCTCCGCCGACCTCGTCGCCCACGCCCGCGCCGACGAGACCCACGCCTCGGCCTCGGCCGCCTTCGCCCGTCTCCTTTCGACCGAGCCCGATATGCTCCTCGTCTCCGGCGGCTCCAGCGGCGGCGAACACGATCACACCGCGCGCCTCTTCGCCGAACACGGCTTCACCCTCGCCGTGAACCAAGTCGCTTCGCGCCCCGGCAAACCACTCCTCGTCGCCAGCCGCGATACCTCCCGCGGCCCGCAGATCGCCTTCGGTCTGCCCGGCAACCCGCTCTCCCACTTCGTCTGCTTCCACCTGTTCGTCGCCCGCCTCCTCGCCCGCCTCGCCGGTGCCGCCCCCGCGCCGCTCGTCCGCCTCCCCCTCGCCGCCGGCGCCTCGCTTCGCCCGAACCCCCGCGAGACCTGGTGGCCCGCCACGCGCACGTCGGACGGCTACGCCCCGCTCCCCTGGGCCGACAGCAGCGACCTCACCGTCCTCACCCGCACCCACGCCCTCCTCCGCGTCCCTAGCGCCGCCGCCCCCGAAACCACCGCCGACGCCTTCCTCGTCTAAGCCGATCCTTTCGTGTATTTCGTGCCTTTCGTGATTTAAGTTCCCCTCCGATGTCCGACTCCTCGCCCGCATTCAGCCACCTCGACGCCACCGGCGCCGCCCGCATGGTCGACGTCGGCCACAAACCCGTGCAGGCCCGCGCCGCCACCGCCGCCGGCGAACTTCTCTGCCAGCCCGCCACGATCGAACTCCTCCGGGCACAAGCCCTGCCCAAGGGCGACGTGCTCGCCGCCGCCCGCCTCGCCGGCATACTCGCCGCCAAGCGCACCGACGAGCTCATCCCTCTCTGCCACGGCCTTCCCCTCGACTCGGTCTCCGTCGATTTCGCCGTCCTCGCCGACCGTATCCAGATTTCCGCGACCGCCCGCGTCGCCGCCAAGACCGGGGTCGAGATGGAGGCCCTCGTCGCCGTCACCGTCGCCGGCCTCACCCTCTACGACATGATGAAGGCCGTGGACAAGACCATGACCCTCACCGCCGTCCGAGTGACCGCCAAAACCAAAGCCTGAAGAGCCCACGGAACACACGGACGACACGGAAAAATCCAATCCTTCAGCCCACGAAACACACGAAACGACACGAAAATGAAACCCGCATGGTTCAGAATTTCGTGTCATTTCGTGTGTTTCGTGGGCCCTTCCTCCGACCTCTTTTCCGTGTCCCTCCGTGTCTTCCGTGGGCAATAAATCCGAACTCCCCCCCCTCCGCATCGCGCGCGTGACCCTCAGCGACCGCGCCGCCGCCGGCGTCTACGCCGACCTCAGCGGCCCCGAGATCGAACGCGTCCTCCGCGAGCACCTCGGCACCGATCACACGATCCTTGCCCGCCTCATCCCCGACGACCGCGACGGCCTCTCCGCCCTCCTCCGCGCCCTCTGCGACGACGAACGCTGCGACCTCGTCGTCACCACCGGCGGCACCGGCCCCGCCGCGCGCGACTTCACCCCCGAGGCCACCCGCGCCGTTCTCGAACGCGAGCTGCCCGGCTTCGGCGAGGCGATGCGCGCGGTGAGTTTTTCCAAGGTCCCCACCGCCATCCTCTCCCGCGCCACCGCCGGCACGCGCGGCCGCAGCCTGATCGTCAACCTGCCCGGCAACCCCCGCGCCATCGGCGAGTGCCTGCCGCCGCTCGTGCCCGCCATCCGCGAGTGCCTCCGCCACCTCCGCGGCGAGTAGGAAGTGTTTTCAAACCCAGCATGAGCAGCGTGAAGCAAGAACCCGGTTCGGCCAAGGCGGCCGAGGTGGAGGTGGGCCAGAAGGCCCATGCCACCTCGGGCAACGCAGGCCCAACCGGGTTCTTGCTTCACCCGAAGGGCCGGGGCGGAGCCGGGCTCGGGCGGCGTTGGGCGCGAGGGGCAGGGCCTTTCAGGCCCAGCACCCTCGCCCCCGCCTTGCCCGCGCCCGGCTGCGCTCCCGGCGCTGCTCATGCCGGGTTTGAAAACACTCCCTAGATCAAACCACCCACGAAACACCCGGATGACACGGAACCGATTCACCCTGGCACGGAAACCCATCAATTCGTTTCAGCGTTTCGTGCATTTCGTCTCTTTCGTGGTGCTCCCTTCCGTGTATTCCGTGTGTCCCGTGGGCCTCCCGTCCCTCATCGCATGATCCGCATCGAGCACATCTTCGTTTCCCCCGGGCACAACTATTTCGGCCACCACGGCAAGCCGCCCTCCGATCACCCGATGCTCTCCGTGCCGGAGGTGGAGTGCGTGGCCGGCCGCGGCCTGCGCGGTGACCGCTTCTTCGACTACAAGCCCGACTACAAGGGCCAGGTCACCTTCTTCGCCGCCGAGATCCACGACGAGCTCTGCGTCCTTCTTCAAACGTGGGACCGCGAGCCGTCCGTCTACCGCCGCAACATCATCACGCGCGGCGTCGATCTGAACACGCTCGTGGGCGTCGAGTTCGAGATCCAGGGCGTCCGCTTCCTCGGTTGCGCCGAATGCTCCCCCTGCGAGTGGATGGACCGCGGTTTCGGCCCCGGCGCCGAGGCCGCGCTCAAAGGCCGCGGCGGCCTGCGCGCCAAGATCCTCTCCGACGGCATCCTTCGCGTCGATGCGCGCGCCTGAAGCCGCGCCCTTCTCCGCCCTGCTCCTCGCCGGCGGCCGCTCCACGCGCATGGGCCGCGACAAGGCCCTCCTGCCCCACCCCGTCTCGGGCCTTCCGCTTCTCGTCCACCAAGCCGCCCTGCTCCGCACCCTGCCCGGGTGCGCCGAGCTGCTCCTCTCCGCCCCCGCCGATCGCGGCTACGCTCTCGTCGGTCCGCTGGCCGGCGCCCGGCTCGTTCCCGACGCCGCGCCGGACTGCGGCCCGCTCGCCGGTCTTGCCGCCGGCCTCGCCGTCGCGAGCACCTCCCGCCTGCTCGTCCTCGCGGTTGACCTGCCCTTCATGACCGCCGATTTCCTCGGCGCGCTTCTCTCCGCCGCCCCGCCCCACACCGCCTCCTCTCCGCCCTCGGGGATCGCGCCCCGGCGCGACGACGGACGCTTCGAGCCGCTGTGCGCCGTGTATCCGGTTTCTCCCGACAGCCGTTCCGCCGTCGGGGACGCGCTCGCGAGCGGCGACTTCGCGCTCCATCGCCTGATCCTGGCCGCGCTCGCCCCGGGTTGGATGAAGGCGTGGCCCGTCTCCGCCGAGGCGGAGCGCGTCTTTGCCAACTGGAACCAGCCCTCCGACCTCTACGGATCCTGAACCGGTCTTGCGCGTCCGGACGCCGCGTTTCGCGACCCGCTCGCCGCCCCTTGCAGACCGATCCGGGCTCATTGCAGAGGCATCGGCCCTCGTTGAAGCCAAGTCCGGACTCATTGCAGAGGCGTCGATGTCGATTGTCGCGCCGACCAAGCTCGTTGCGAAGGCGTAAACGCCGATTTCACCAACGGCTGCGGCGATTTCCCCGGGGGAAATCCTCGTTGCGACCCTGCACGCGGTGATTGCAGCGAAGGCGACGGGCTTTGCAGCGAGGTAAAACGCGATTGCGGCACGGTAAAAGCGCGTCGCGGAGACG
>CAYTLL010000016.1:66324-71353 GCA_964438755.1 uncultured Akkermansia sp.
TGGATCGCCTCGTTGCTCGTGGCCGCGGCGGCCTCGGCGAGGGCCTCGGACAGGGTCGGGTGGGCGTGGATCGTCTTGTGCACGTCCTCGATCGTGATCTCGGTCTCGATGGCCAGACCATATTCGGCGATGAGCTCGGTGGCGTCGCCGCCGATGATGTGCGCGCCGTAGATCTCGCCGGTCTTCGCGTCGGAGATGACCTTCACGAACCCGTCGCTCTCCGCGGCGGCCACCGCCTTGCCGGAGGCGAGGAAGGGGAATTTGCCGACCTTGTAATCGAGCTTCTTCTCCTTCGCCGCGCGCTCGGTGAGGCCGGTGGAGGCGACCTGGGGCTGGCAATAGGTGCAGCCGGGGAAATTGCCGACGCGCTTGGGCTCGCCGTGGCCGAACATGCCGTTGACCGCGCTGACCGCCTCGTAGGTGGCGACGTGGGCCAGCCAGGGCGGGCCGATGATGTCGCCCGCGGCGTAGATGCCCTTGATGGACGACTCGTAGCGGTTGTTCACCTTCACGTAGCCGCGGTCGAGCTCCACCTGGGCGCCGCGTCCGAGCACGCCGTCGAGATTGGCCACGACGCCGATGGCGGAGAGCAGCACCTCGGCCTCGATCTCGGTCTTCTTGTCGCCTTCGACGAGGTCGATCTTCACCGAGTCTTTGCCCACGCGGAAGTTTTCGCACTTCGTGTTCACGTGGATCTTGATGCCCTGCTTGTCGAAGGAGCGCTGGAGGGCCTTGGAGACCTCCTCGTCCTCGACCGGGAGGATGTTGGGCAACATCTCGACGAGCGTGACCTGCGTGCCGAGCGAGTTGAAGAAGTAGGCGAACTCGACGCCGATGGCGCCGGCGCCGACGATCACGATCGACTTGGGCTGCTTGCGGTTGGCCAGGGCCTCGCGCGAGGTCATCACGCGCACGCCGTCATAGGTCAGGCCGGGGATCGGGCGCATCTTGCAGCCGGTCGCGATGAGGATGTTCTTCGCCTTGAGGAAGGCACCCTTCTTGTCGCCCTCGACGATCTCGACCATGCCGGCGGCGGGCACGGAGGCCTTGCCGACGATGTAGTCGACCTTGTTCTTGCGGAAGAGCGACTCGATGCCCTTGGCCATCTGGCCGGAGACGCCGCGCGAGCGCTCCATGATCGTGGCGAAATCGAAGCCGACCTCCTTCACGCTGATGCCGTAGACGTCCGCCTTCTTGATCTTGGCGTAGAGCTCGGCGCTCTTGAGCAAGGCCTTGGTCGGGATGCAGCCCCAGTTGAGACAGGTGCCGCCGGCGCGCTCCATCTCGATGCACGCGACTTTCTTGCCGAGCTGGCCGGCGCGAATGGCGCCCGCGTAGCCCGCGGGGCCGCCGCCGATGACGATGAGGTCGTATTCCGTAGTGGTGTCAGCCATGATGAAAAAGGGATGCGTTTTTCGCGAAGACGAAAGTCCCAAAGTCAACCGCCCTCCCCCGCCCCGCAAGGGGGAAATCCGGCCCGGCCCGCTTGGGCGCGCGACCCTTCGGCGCCGCACCCGGGACCCGCCTCGCCGCTCAGACGTCGATCACGTCGCCACCACCGCGCTCGCGGTGCGGCAAGCGCCGCTCCTCTTGGGAACGTCCGCCTCCACCCGAATCGCCTCCGCGCCCGCCGCCCGGCCCGCCCGGCGGACGCTGCTTCATCACCAGGGTCATGAAGAAGTTCGTCAGCCCCACGATCACCGCCGCCCAGAACGCCGACCAAAAGCCCGACACCTCGAAGCCCGGCACGAGCTCGCCGACCAAAAGGAAGAGCAGCGCGTTGATCACCACCAGCCCGAGCCCCATCGTGAGCACGATGAAGGGCAGCGTGAAGAGCACGAGCACCGGCCGGATCACGGCGTTGAAAAAGCTTAGCAACACCACGACCACGAAGAGCGTCGCGCCGTCCTTGCAGTCCACGCCGTCCACGAGCTTTTCCGCCAGCGTCACCCCCAGGGCGAGCACCAGCCAACGCACGATCAGGGCGAGCAGCGGACGGCTTTTCATCACGCGCGCACCATCCCCCGGACGCCGCCGTCCGCAACGAAAAAGCTTCGCGTTGCCTCCCTGTCCCCGGGTCGTCATTCCGGGCTCTTCCCCATGACGACCAAGCAGCGCCTCGACCTCATCGAACGCTTCATCCGCGAGCACAAATACGCCGACCTGCACACGCTCGCGACGCGCTGCGACACCTCGCTCTCCACCATCCGCCGCGCGCTCGACACCCTCGAGGCCCGCGGGGTCCTCCGCCGCCACCACGGCGGCGCCACCTTGCTCGAAAACGACGAGCGCGCCCGCGAATACGACTTCATCGCCCGCGACCAGCGCCAGGCCGCCGAGAAACACGCCATCGCCCGCCGCATCGCCGACAAGGTCCAGCCCGGCATGACCGTCATCCTCGACGGCGGCACCAGCGTCTACGCCGTCGCCCGCCTCCTCGTTTCCAAGCGCCTTCAGGTCATCACCAACTCGCTCCCCATCGCCGCCCTCTACGCCGATCTCGGCTCGCTCGAGACCATCGTCCTCGGCGGCAGCATCGACAGCCGTCTCGGCGTGCTCGTCGGGCCGCTCTGCGAACAATCGCTCGGGCAAATCCACGCCGACCTTGCCATCCTCGGCGGCGCCGGCGTCACCGAGGCGGGCATCTGGAACCACAACGCCCTCATCGTCGCCACCCAGCGCCGCATGATCGCCGCCGCCGAGCGCACCGTCTTCGCCATCGACGGCTCCAAGTTCGGCCGCAAGGCCCTCGCCCTCACCTCCGGCTTCGAGCCGCGCCTCAGCTTCGTCACCGACCGCGCCCCCGCCCCCGCCATCGCCGCCTCGATCAAGGCCGCCAAGGCCGATCTCGAGATCGCCCCCGCGGAGTAAAAAATCCCGCCCGCCCGCCGCTCAGCCCGCCGCGCCCTCGGCCGGCGCCGCCCCCGCTTCGCCCTTCGGCTCGGCCTTGGCCTTCGCGCCGCCTCCGCCGCCCACCAGCGCCGCGAGCTGCTCCTGGATCGACAGGAAAAACTCCGGGCTCAGCTCCGCCGCGTTCACCTCGTGCAGGGACTTCAGCTTCGCGTGCTCGTAGACCTGCTTCGCGTTCGCCCCCGAGCCGCTCCGGCCCTTCGGACGCAGCACGCGTTTCCGCTCCAGCATCATCGCCAACACCTGCAAGAGGCGCTCGTTTTCCACCGTGCGTTCCGTCGCCGGATCGCTCAACGCGAGGAACAGGCTCTCCGCCGTGAGCTTCAGGTTGCGCTCCGGATTCTCGCCCGCCTTGCGCGGCTTGAAAATCTGCACCCACCGGCAAACCACCGGACCCGCCGCCGCGAAATTGCCCTGCTCCCCTTCCGCCACATCGTGCCGCACGATGCCCTCCGCGTCGCCCGAACCCACCGGGTTGCGCACCAGAAAACTCACCACGCGATCGCCCTCCGCGAACTCGCGACCCGACACCTGACAACGCGACGACAAGGATTGCAGCGATAGCTCCATAAGCGGGCTTTGTTGTTTACCCCCCGAAACCCGCGACGCTAGCACTTTCGCCGCCAGCCCCCACTCCCCACGCCCCACCGCATGACCGGACGCATCATCGCCATCGGCGACATCCACGGCTGCCACCTCGAATTCGCCGAACTGCTCGAGCGCCTCGCCCTCGCCCCCGACGACCGCCTCATCCTCGTCGGCGACCTCGTCAACCGCGGCCCCGACAGCAACAAGGTCGTCGACCTCGCCCTCCAGCACCGCGCCATCTCCCTCCTCGGCAACCACGAGGCCCGCCTGCTCGCCTTCCGCCGCACCGGCGACAAATCCGGCCTCAAGGAGGACGACGAGAAAACCCTCGCCCGCCTCGAACCCGCGCACTGGGCCTACCTCGAAAAGATGCCGCTCACCCACTTCGAGCCCGAGTTCAACACCGTCTTCGTCCACGGCGGCTTTCTCCCCGACGAGCCTTGGCAAAAACAGCCCGCCTCCGTCGTCACCCGCATCCAGGTCATCGACGCCGAGGGCAAACCCCGCAAACGCGCCGACTGCCCCGAGGGCACGCTCTGGGCCGATCGCTGGGCCGGCCCGCCCTTCGTCGTCTACGGCCACACCCCGCGCCCCGACATCTACAAGCTCAAGTGGTCCGTCGGCATCGACACCGCCTGTTGCATGGGCGGCCACCTCACCGCCTACGTCCTCCCCGAACGCCGCTTCGTGCAGGTGAAGGCCCGCAAGCGCTACTACGGCGACTGAGCCCGAGGTAGGGCGTGACCGCCGGGCGCGCCGTTCCCCACCCGCGCATCGACCTGCGAAAGAATGTCTCGGCGCGCAATCGGTCCCACCCCACCTTCGAGATTTCCATGCCACGCGCCAAACGCACCGCCCGCACCGCCTCCAAAGCGAAGCCCGCCCCGGCCTCCCCCGCCGTCGTCGCGCCCGAATCCGCCGCGCCTGGCGCCGCGCTCCTCGCGGTCGATTTGCAAGATACCCTCCTCGGCATGCTCCCCGCCGCCGAGGCGAAAGCCCTTCGCGCCCGCGCCGGCCTCGCCATCTCCGCCGCCGCCGCCCTCGGCATCCCGGTCGTCTTCACCGAACAGGTCCCGGCCAAGCTCGGTCCCACCTCGCCCGCCCTCCGCAAACTCGCGCCGCCCGACTCCCTCGTCTTCGCGAAGAACACGTTCTCCGCGCTCTCCGATCCCGCCGTCCTCGACGCCCTTCGCGAAAATCAGATCGAGCACCTCCTCCTCCTCGGCCTCGAGACCCCCATCTGCGTCTACCAAAGCGCGCTCGGCGCCCTAGCCGCCGGTTTCCAGGTCACCGTCCTTTCCGACGCCATCGGCGCCCGCCGCGCCGACGATGCCGCCGCCTGCCTCGCCGCCCTCCGCCACGCCGGCGTGCACGTGCTCCCCGTCGAGACCGTCCTCTACGCCCTGCTTCACGACGCCGGGCACCCCGCCTTCCGCACCCTCGTCGGCTTGGTCAAAGCCGCCGACGCCGCACGCTAAAGCGCTCGCGTCACCCCGCGCCACCGCCCTTCCCACCGCCCCCGCACGCGGGC
>CAYTLL010000017.1:0-20193 GCA_964438755.1 uncultured Akkermansia sp.
GGATCCGTCGCCGCCACCCACGCCTTAGGAGCTGTCTTCAAAATAAAGCGGTGTGGCGTGGCGAGGAAAGGAGGCTGGCCCAAGGCGGCCGAGGCGGAGGCGGGCTGGAGGCCCGTGCCGCCTCGGGCAACGCAGGGCCAGCCCCTTTTCCTCGCCACCCGAAGGGCTGGGGCGGAGCCGGTCGGGTGCGGCGTTGGGCGCGAGGGGCAGGGCGCTCCGCGCCCAGCACCCTCGCACCCGCCTTGCACTCGACTGGCTGCGCTCCCAGCGACACACCGCTTTATTTTGAAGACAGCTCCTTAGCCCGCCCCGCCTGAAGGAAAAACCGCTGCGCCCTCCCGGCGACGCGCCCCGCACGACGCCCCGCGGCCGCGGCCTTTTGCGCTGGAGCGCGCCGGGCCAAGACCCAAGGTGGACCGGTCGTCCGCCTCCACCCCATGTCCCGCCCCCGACTCACCGAACGCGTCTTTCTTTTCGTCTGCCTCTTCCTCGCCCTCGGCTTCATCGCGGGCAACGCGATCGTCCGGATCGAGTATTTCCGCTTCGCCGCCAAAGCCGCCCCCATGCCGGCGGAGGTCGCCGCGATCCCCGACGTCCATCCCCGCACCGCGATCTATCCGATCGCCTCCGCCGATTCCCACTGGTGGGTCATGCACACCGAGGCCATGCTGCGCTCCGGCGACTGGCGCGTCCGCGAGACCGCGCGCGACAACGCCCCGCACGGACGCGAGGTGCACTGGAGCTCCGGCCTCATGTGGGGGCTGGCGAGCCTCGCCTGGTTGATCCATCTCGGCAGCGGCCTGCCCACGATCGACTGCGTGCAACAAGCCGCGCTCGTCATCGGCCCGCTCATGCAAATGGGCTTCGTGCTCGCCTTCTCCCTCGTCTCCGCCCGCCGCTGGGGCGGCCTCGTGGGCGGCGTGCTCGGCCTCGCGCTCGCGACGCTGTCGCCGCTCGACCAGTTCTTCCACCCCGGCGAGGCCGACCACCACGGCATCGTCACCTGCTTCGCCCTCGGCTGCGTGCTCGCCGCCATCGCCGCCGGCGCGGGCGTCACCGCGCCCGAAAACCAAGGCGGGCCGCCCGCCCGCGGCCTCCTCCCATCCCGCCGCGCCGCGCGTCGCTGGATGATCCTTTCGGGACTGCTCGGGGCCGCCGGCATCTGGGTCAGCGCCGCCACCGTCATCCCCGCCTTCGCCGGCGTCGCCCTCGGCGCCCTCGGCGTCGCCTGGCTGCGCCGCGGCGCAGCGGCCGAAGACGCCGGCTACCACCCCGCCCTTTGGCGCGTCTGGGGCTCGGCCGGCGCCCTGGGCAGCCTGGCTTTTTACCTGATCGAATACGCGCCCTCCCATTTCGGCTGGCGCCTCGAGGTGAACCATCCGCTCTACGCCCTCGCCTGGTGGGGCGGCGGCGAACTCCTCGCCCGCGCCTGCGCCTGGCTCCAAGGCGGCCGCTTCGCCTCGACCGCCCGCGAACGCCTCCTCGCCCTCGCGGCCTTCCTCGCCCTCGCCGCCCTCCCCGCCGTCGTGCTCGCCGGCGGCGCGGCCCTCTTCTCGATCCGCGACACCTTCCTGTGGAATCTCCACGAAGGATACATCCTCGAATTTCGCTCGCTGGTCGGCGCGCTCTCCGGGGCGAACTGGAGCGAACGATTCCTCACGCTCGCCATCTGGCCCCTCCTCGCCCTGCCCGGCCTATGGTATCTCCTCCGCCATCGCCACGCGGCCGGCGCTCCGTTGCTCGCGCTCGCCATCGGCGCCGCGCTTCCGCTCAGCGCCCTTTCGTTTCTCCAGATCCGCTGGCTGGGCGTGACGCAGACGCTCTGGCTCGCCCTCCCCGTCGCCTGGCTCGCCGTCTGGCGATTCGCGGCCGTCCGCCCCTCGCGGGCGCTCACCACGGCGGGCGTCCTCTTTCTCCTCCTGGGCATCGCCCCCTTCCCCGCCCGCTCCATCCCGGGCTGGTCCGCCCCGCACGTCCTGGGCGTGGAAGAGGCGATCTCCCTCGTCATGCGCGATATCGGCTGGAAACTGCGCGTCTCCGCCGGCTCCAAACCCATCAACATCGTCAGCGGCCCCACCACCACGACCTCCCTCGCCTTCTTCGGCGACACGCAAGGCGTCGGAACGCTCTACTGGGAAAATCTCGCCGGGCTCAAAACCGTCGGCGCCATCTACGGGGCGAAAACCGAGGCCGAGGCGCTCAAAATCTGCCGCGACAACGCGGTCACCCACATCGTCATCTTCTCCTGGGACGCCTTCGCCCAGCCCTACGCCCGCCTGCACCACGGCCGCCCCGTGGACGCCAGCACCGACGACTGCTTCGCCAGCTCGCTCCTCAACACCCGCAGCATCCCCGAATGGCTCCGCCCGCTCCACTACACGATGCTGCCCGACCTGGCCAAATCCGGCCAATGGGTCCTGATCTTCGAGGTCCACCCGGAACAAAGCTCCGCCGAGGCCTACCTTCACCTCGGGCGCTACCTCGAGGACGACCAACATCCCAAGGAGGCCCTCGAGGCCTACATCCGCGCGTGGAACCTTGATTCCACCCGCCCCGAGATCGCCCGCCGCCTCGGCGTCGCCCTGGCCCGCGAAGGACGCGTCGACGAGGCGCGCCAGATCCTCCCCCGCCTCTCCCCCCGCGAACGCGGGGAAGTGCAGGCCGTGATCGGCCGCCGCCTCGCTTCCGAAGGACGCGCCCGCGAGGCCGTTTCCTCCCTCCGCGAGGCGCTCGCCATCACGCCGCTCGACCGCGATCTCGTCGCCGATCTCGCCTGGCTGCTCTCCACCTCCGAGGACCTTTCCGTCCGCGACGGCCAGGAAGCCCTGAGACTCATGAACGGACTCGACGCCTCGAACGGAGGCATCAGCCTGCGGGAAATCGTCGCCTGGGCCGCCGCCTGCGCGGAGACCGGCAACTTCGCCGACGCCGTCGCCCTCGCGGACAAGGCCATCGCCGCCGCCCGCTCGACCGGCGACACCGCCATGATCGAGCGCATCACCGGCTACCGCGCCCGCTTCGCCGGCGAACTTCCGTTGCGCGAATCTCCCCGCCGCTGAGCCCGCCCCCCCCGCTTCGCCGGCCCGGCGCGCCTTGGCCGGCGAAGCGTCCCCGAGGAGGGAAGCGAGAATGGATGCGTCCCGCCGCGCCGGCTACTTGCCGAGCAGTTTGTTCAAGACGCCCTTCGCACCTTCCTTGCCGCCTTCCAACGCGCCGGCGCCCACGTCCTTGATCACGCCGACCGCGGCCTCGCCCATCTGCGCGAGCACCCGTTGCAAGACCTTCGCCGCGACCTGGTCGGCGGTGATGCCGCCTTCCGCCACGCCGAGATCCGTGATCGTCAACGGGGGCAGCGGGACCGTGATCGAGCGTCCGGCCGCGATCACCGTCATTTTCGCGTTCTGCAGGCGAAAGGTCTTCACCGCGAACTTCAGCGGCGCCTTCGCGGCCCCGTCCGGCTCGGTCGTCGCGGGCGGCGTGCTTCCGCCTCCCGTGTTCTCCTCGATCTGCTTGAGCAGGGCGTCGATGTTGCTCCCGCCCAGGAGGCGCTTCTCGTAGACGAACTCGGGCCCGTCGATGAACACCTCGTTCACCACCACGTGATCGCCCAGGAGCGAGGCGGGCTTCACGCTCGCACGCAACTCGCCGAGATAAAAAGCCTTGTCGCCGGTCCAGCCCTCGGGATTCCCCACGAAAAGCCCCTTCAAGGTGGTTGCGCCGGTCAGGGGCAGCACCTTCGCGTCATCGAGCACCACCTGGGTGCCCGTGACCTTGGGGCCGACCGTGTTGACCGCCTTGGCCACGATCGGGCCGAGGAAAAAGCCGATCGCCACCACCGCGATCACGCCAAGCAACAAAAGCACCGCCAGGACCTTGAGGAGTTTTTTCATGACGCGGCCAACGAAACCATCCTGCACGGGACGGCAACGCGTTTGCGCCGCCTCGTCGCCTTTGCCCTCGCCACCCGGCCCGCCCGTCCCTTTTCCCTGCACCCTCATGATCGAAGGCGAATGGCGCATCCTGGCGGTGGACTACGCGGGCGAAGCCCTGCCCGGCCGCAACGGCCGCCTCCAAATCATCGGCGCCCGCTTTTCCCTCCAGATCGGAGGCACCCCGCGGGAAGTCGGCGCCGTCGAACACGACGCGTCCTCCAGCCCCGCCACCCTCGATCTCGTCTGGCGCGAGGCCGGCGGAAACGAATCCCGTCGCCTCCGCGCCATCGTCCGCGTGCGCGGCGATCTCCTGCAATTTTGCTACTATCCCGAGGCCGGAGGTGAACGCCCCGCCGTCTTCGAGTCGAAAGGCAGCCCGCCCGCCATCCTCGTCCGCTGCCGCAGGGATGTCCCCTGAAACCCCGACCGAGAACGACCAACCATCAGCCACAAGGCCCAGAAGGCGCAAAGCGGGTCTTTCTTTTGCGCGCTTCGGGCCTTCTGTGGCCCATCAGCTTTTCGCCTCCGCCCGCTTCTCCTGCTGACGCACGTTGCGCCAGGCCCAGATCGCGGCCAAGGCCGAGGCCCAAGGCGCGCTCACCAGGCACCACAAGGCGCCCAGCGGATGCCCCGCCTGCCGCAGCGCATAGGCCATCGCCAGCCATAAAAACGCCGCGACCGCGCTCCCGCCAAAAGCCCACGCGAGCAACCGTCCGCGCCCGGTTTTCGCGGCCGCCACCAGCACCGCGGCCAGCGGCGCGAAAAGCACCACCAGCGCCAAACCCGCCGCCACCGCCAAGATAAGCTGTCTGCCCATGTGCGTCGTCTCGTGTCGTAGTCGTTAAGGAATCGGGAAAAACGTCCGCCACTCCACCGCGCCGCCCTCCTTGCCGCCAGCCGATTCGCCGCTCAAGGTGTCCGACCCGCCTCGCCATGCCGACGCTTCCCTACGCCGCCTCCCGCTTCCAAACGCTCCGCCGCCGCACCCGCGAGGTCGCGATCGGCCCCGTCCGCGTCGGCGGCGCCAACCCCGTGCGCGTCCAGTCCATGACCACGAGCGACACCCAGGACGTCGAGGCCACCGTCCGCCAGGCCATCGCCCTCGCCGAGGTCGGCTGCGAGATCGTCCGCGTCACCGCCCCCAACGTCCAGGCCGCCCGCTGCCTCAAGCCCATCCGCGAAAAGCTCGCCGCCGCCGGCTTCGCCCACATCCCGCTCGTCGCCGACATCCACTTCCTCCCCTCCGCCGCCATGGAGGCGGTCGAGCACGTCGAGAAAATCCGCATCAACCCGGGCAACTACGCCGACAAAAAGAAATTCGCCGTCCTCGAATACACCGACGCCGCCTACGACGCCGAGCTCGGGCGTATCCACGAGGCCGTGACGCCGCTCATCCTCCGCTGCAAGGAGCTCGGCCGCGCCCTCCGCATCGGCACCAACCACGGTTCGCTCAGCGACCGCATCATGAACCGCTACGGCGACACCCCTCTCGGCATGGTCGAGAGCGCCCTCGAGTTCCTCCGCATCTGCCGCGGCCACGGCTTCCACGACATCGTCCTCTCGATGAAGGCCTCCAACCCCAAGGTGATGATCCAAGCCTACCGCCTCCTCGTCGCCCGCATGGACCAGGAGGGCATGGACTACCCGCTCCACCTCGGCGTCACCGAGGCCGGCGACGGCGAGGACGGCCGCATCAAGTCCGCCATCGGCATCGGCTCCCTGCTGATGGACGGCCTCGGCGACACCATCCGCGTCTCCCTCACCGAGGACAGCGTCTACGAGGTCCCCGTCGCCCAGGCCCTCGCCAAAAAAGCGATGTCGCTGTGGGGCAATGGGCTTCAAACCAATGTTCGTAATACGAACATTGCCGCCGACGACTCCCTCGATCCCTACGTCTACGCCAAACGCGAGATCGCCCCGCTGGAGTTGTCGACGACCGTCGCGTTCGGGCCCGAGCTGCCGCCCCGCGTCGTCACCCGCGTCGCCTCCGTCGCCGCGCTCCCCGAAGCTGCTCAAAAATTCGCCGCCGGCCGCCTCGCCGACACACCCGTCGAAGGATTACTCCTCCCGATCGCCTCCGCCGCCGACCTCACGGCGTTGAAAAACTCCGCCGCATCCTTCCCCACCGGCGCCGTTCCCTTCCTCGAACTCGCGCCCGCGCTCACGCCCGCCGACCTGGCCGGTTTCAACAGCAGCGCGCCTGTCGTGCTCGTCCGCACGTTTGATTTCAGCGACGCCGAGCCGCTCGCCGGCTTCGCCAAACTCGTCCGTGCGAAAAATCACGTCCTCGCCGTGGCCACCACCGCCGAGGCGATCTCCGCGTCCGCCGCCGACGGCACCGTCTCTCCGCTCGCCGCCACGCTCCGCCAGCTCGGCGACGCGCGCCTGCTCTTCACCCTCGACGACTCCAAGCCCGACCCCGCCGGCCGCCACCCGATCGGCCGCTACCGCGCCCTTGCCGAAGCCCTCCGCGCGTTCGGCCTTCGCGCCCCGCTTTGGATTCGCAACACCGCCGCCACCCAGGTCGCGCCCGCGCCGGATTTCCTCTCGCGCCTCCTCGACGCCTCGATCCTCACCGGCGCGCTGCTCTGCGACGGCCTCGGCGACCTCGTCAGCGTCGAGACCGAGCCCGACGCCATCCGTGCGCTCAAGTTGTCCTACAACGTCCTCCAAGGCGCCGGCACGCGCAGCGTGAAGACCGAGTTCGTCGCCTGCCCGAGCTGCGGCCGCACGCTCTTCGACCTGCAAACGACGACGCAACGCATCCGCGCGCGCACGGGTCACCTGAAGGGCGTGAAGATCGCCATCATGGGCTGCATCGTGAACGGCCCGGGCGAGATGGCCGACGCCGACTTCGGCTACGTCGGCGGCGCGCCCGCCAAGATCAACCTCTACGTCGGCAAGCAGTGCGTGCAGTATAACATCCCGCAGGCCGAGGCCGACGACCGCCTCGTCGCGCTCATCAAGGAGCACGGCAAGTGGGTCGAGCCCCCCTCGCCCGCCACGGCCTGAGGCGGAGCGCGAGGCTGGCGCAGGAAGTCCTATCGTTTCACCGCCGGGTCGTAGGACCGGCCGACCACGTCCTTGGTGGTCTGCGGCAGCGAACTTGCCGCCACCCAGGCGCGCGCGGCCTCGGGGTCGTCCTTGAACCATTGATACGTGAGATTCAGCACGTCCTGCCGTTGCCGCGCCTCGTCGCCCACCCCGAGGACCAGTTCGCACCGCTCGGCGGGACCGAGCGGGCAATTCAACAGCTGAAGCGTCCAAGCCGTGCCCGCTTCCTCCCTCAGCGCGGGATCCGCCTGGGTGTTGATCCAGTCGCGCACCGCGGCGGGATCCTGCGCAAACCACGGCTTCACGACCGCGCCCCAATCCTGATGGTTGTAGCTTTCGGTCTTAGAGCGCGAGGCGCCGGCCAGCCACTCGGCCGCCTCCAGCGGGGAGCTTTGCGCCCAGGCGGCGGCGATCTGGCGCGTGGCGGTGCGCTTTTCCTGACCGGGCGCGAGCTCGCCGAGCCGGGCCAGCGCGGCCGGTCGATCCGTCGCGGCGAGCCGCCCGATCAGCTTGGCCTGCATCAAGGATGCGACCGCGGGCTCGTCGTGCCCCGAAAGCCACGACACCACGCCGTCCGGATCCAGCTCGAACCAGGCGGAGACCCGCGAGACCAGGGTTTCGTTTCGCTCCACTCCGGAGGGAAGCATGAGCACCAGATCGAGTCCCTCCCACGGCTGTCCGACAGAGTATGAACCGGCGGCCCGGGCCAGGATCTTTTTTCCCAGCTCGGAGTCGCCCAGGCTCGTCAGCCACGCCTTGGCCGCAGCCGGATCGGATTTCATCCACGCCTTCAGAGGAGCGCCAAACCAGTCGACATGCTCCGCGTCTTGCGTCGCTTGAAACAAGGCGGGCACGAGAACTCCCGCGTCGACCTTGTCCGCCAGACTATAAAACAGGCTGCCGGTGTAGGTATCCTTCCCTCGATCATGTGCGATCACCCAGCCGAACGCGGCCGCGGAATCCCGCGAAATCCAACGACCGATGTCATTCCCCAGATTGAGGAAGTTCATCCCGTTTCCGAGCAAGGTGTCGCCGAGTCCCTGAAGCGCGGCGCCCGGATCGCGCTTCGCCCAACCATCGTAAATACGGCGCGCGACCTTGGCGTAGAACGCGTCGTCGCCCCGCGCCCGCGCGAGCGTGATCGCGCGGCGTGGATCGCGTTCCGCGAGCTGACCGTAGATCATCGCTGCCGCGCTCCATTCTCCGCCGGCGTCGGGCAGGGCGTGGGCCCAAAGCAACGCCGCGTCCAGATCATCGCGCGCCCACGCGAGCGCCGCCTGCTCGCGCAGGAGGCGGCGGGCTTTCCCGTTGAGTCCGCCTTTCTCCGGCAGCGCCCCGGCCCAGCGGGCCGCGCCGGCGGCGTCGCGATCCACCCACGCGTCAAAAACGTCCTGAAACGCCGCGCGGGCGTCGCCGCCCTTTCGCGCAAGCAAGGGCTCGGCGAGACGGGCAAATTCACTCGCGGGCGCAACCACCAGCAAACGCCGCAGTCCTTCACGATCAGCGAGGTCGCCGGCCAGCCACGCGTCCATCCGTCGGCTCGACTCCTCCACGGACAACAAGGTCGGCGGCGTCCACGGCGGAGTCGGGGCGGGCGGAGGAACGCGGGAGACGGTGGAGGCGCCGGCGTTTTTCTCCCCGGCGGCGGGAACGATGGCATGCCGGACCGCGACGGCGCCGACCGCACCGAGGACCGCGCCGAAAAAGAAGGAGGCAAAGGGATGCTTCATGGGGGGCAGGGCGACTAACGCTCGGTCGCCTTCCTCGCTTCCTCGATCAGGGCGCGAGCGTGGTCGGGCTGGATGTAGGTTTGGGTGGCCAGCCACTTCTCGGCGGCGGCCGCGTCGCGTCTCAACCAGGGATCGACGATGTTATAGAAGCATTGATTTCGGGTGATCTCGCTGGAGATGCGTGCGACCTGTTCCGCGGCCTTTTCTGGGGGCAGGCGTTCCGTCATCTGCCTCGCCCAAGCGTAAAGCGCGTTGTTGTCCCGCGCGGCGCCAAGCCGCGACTCGGCCCACGCCAAGGCGGCGTCCGCATCGCGGATCGTCCACTTTTCCATGATCGCCTCCGCGGTTCCCCAAGGCAGGTCCTGCTTGCCCTCGCGCGCGACGGCCTGCGCGGCCCACCACGCCGCCGCCTGGGCGGGATCGCGGCTCGCCCAGCCTTTCGTGATCGCGTCCGCCGCCTGCTCACGCGCGGCCCCCGCGGGCATGCTCGACCAGGCGGCGAGCGCGGTCTGGGGCTCGTCCTGGGCGATGCCGCCAAGCGACGCGACCTGGACGGCGAGCGCGACCTTCGGTTCGTCGTGGTTTTTCAACCACGCCAGCGCGGCCGCCGGATCTCGCTCCGCCCAATCGGTGGTAAGCTCGATCAAACGCTTTTCACGTTCCGCGCCGGACGGCATCAACAACGCCAAGGGAAGATTGTCCTGGGTGGAGTTCATGAAGGTGATCTGGTTGGCGTCGCGGATCAACCGCGCGCGCAGATCCGCGTCCTGAAGCCTGTCGATCCACTTCGCGATGCCCTCCTGATCGCTCGATCCGCCGCGCGTCAGCATGCCACGCAACACGCGGTATCTCAGATCGGGATCGGGGAGCGCCAAGACCATGTCGGCCGATTTGTCCCGGTCCAGATCGCTACCCAGACGACCCGCGAAATCGTGATCCATGAACGCCGCCAGCTTCGGGTCTTCGCCCATCCACTCGAACAGCCGTCCGGGCTCTTTTTTAAACCACGCCTTCAAGCCGTCCGACAGATCGTAGACGCGGTTGCCCGCCTTGAGCAAACGCGGCCCGAGCGCGCGGAGCGCAGCCTCGGGGTCGCGTTTTACCCACGCGTCGAAAACCGGCTTCAGCGTATTTGCGGCGGCCTCCGCGCCGCGAGCGTCGGCAAGTGCCAGCGCTCGCGCCGGATCGGTCTCGGCCAGCCACCCAAGCAGACGCGCGGCGACGCCGTCGGGCCGGGCCGCGTCGGGCTCGGACAGCGCCCAGAAGTAGGCCGGATCGAAGATTGTCTTGGCCCACGAAAGCGCGGCGTTTTCCCGGCTCCTGGCCCACGTGTCCGCCGGCAGGCGCAGATCCGCTCGCAGCGTGCTCGTCCAGCGCGAGGCGGCGGCCGCGTCGAATTCGACCCAGCGGTCGAACACGAGCGCGAACCAGCGCGCGTCGTCCTCGCCCCCTCGGCGCGCGAGCCGGTCCGCGAGCGCGGCCAGTTGCTCCGCGTCGGCGACGACCGATAACGCGCGCAATCCCGACGCGCGTTCGGCGAACGAGGTCGCGGCGGGATCCAGCGCCAACCAGGACGCGATTCGGGCCGCGATCTCGGCGGGCGACGGCGGCCGATCGGGCGACCATGCAGCCGGCAAGGAAAGCGGCGGCGCGACCGGCGATTCGATCGTGACCACGGTCGGCGCAATGGCCCGACCCGGCGAACGCCACGTGGCCCCCAGCACGAGAAGCACGCCGCACAACACGCCGCCAAACAACCAACGCCAGGGTGTATACGCCAGTATCATGGGGAGGGACGCGGATTCACCAACCCGCTTTCCACTCCGACAAGGACGATCGCGAATCCTCACGGTAAACCAACGCGCGGGAGAAGCCTGGGGATTCACGAGACCACCGAGCCGCCGCGCCGTCTTCCTGGTCAACTCAATCAACTACCCTCAGCCATTTTCCGGAAATCGCCACGCGCCCTCTCCGTCTGATTTTCCCGGCCGGCCTTCACGGAAAATCCCCCACGGCGTCGCCCGCCGTTTTTCCGGCGCACAGGGCGCCTTCCGACACTTTCGATCCACCGGAAGCGCGTGGCACAGAGCCTGCTTTCACACGTTTTCCGGAAAACGTCATACTTTCCGCGACTCGCCCGAACTCATCTCCGCAACCCTCACCCAGTCGTCATGCGCATCCTCCGCCCCGCCTTCGCGGCCCTCGTCGCCGCCGGTCTCTCCGCCGCCTCCGCCTTCGCCGCTCCGCTCAAGGTCGCCTACTCCGACTGGCCGGGCTGGACCGCCTTCGCCATCGCCGAGCAAAAGGGCTGGTTCAAGCAGGCGGGCGTCGAGGTCGAGCTGCTCTGGTTCGAATACGGTCCCTCGATGGAGGCCTACTCCGCCGGCAAGGTCGACGCCGTCATGGTCACCAACGGCGACTCGCTCGTCACCGGCGCCGGCGGCGCGAAAAACGTCATGATCGTCGCCCTCGATTACTCCAACGGCAACGACATGATCGTCGCGAAGCCCGGCATCGAGTCGGTGAAGGACCTGAAGGGCAAAAAAATCGGCATCGAGGTCGGCTTCGTCGAGCACCTCATGCTCCTGAAAGCCCTCGAGTCCGCCGGCCTCTCCGAGTCCGACGTCGAGATCATCCCCACACCCACCAACCAGACCCCGCAGGTCCTCGCCTCCGGCCAGGTCGACGCCATCGGAGCCTGGCAGCCCAACTCCGGCGCCGCCCTCAAAGCCCTTCCCGGATCCAAGGCCATCTTCACCAGCGCCAACGCCCCCGGCCTGATCTACGACACCGTCGCCGTCACGCCGCAGAGCCTCGCCGAGCGTCGCGCCGAGTGGGTCAAGTTCATCACCGTATGGGACAAGATCGTCGCCTTCCTCGCCGACCCGAAGACCCGCGACGAGGGCGTCGCCATCATGGCCGCCAAGGCCGGCGTCGACGCCGCCACCTATGCCGAGTTCATCCCCGGCACCAAGTTTCTCCCGCTCTCCGAAGGCGCGAAGGTCCTCGCCTCTAAGGCCAAGGGCTTCGGCTCCGTCGCCGGTTCCGCCGAGATCGCCGACGCCTTCAACGTGAAGAACGGCGTCTACAAGGAATCGCAAAAGGTCGCCGACTACATCGACGCCTCCCTCATGGCCGACGCGCTGAAGCCCGCCGCGCCCAAGCCCGCGCCCGAGAAAAAGTAAGCCCCCGCCTTCGCGCGTGGCACGGGCATCTTGCCCGTGATGGCCGCGGGGCATCTTGCTCCGCGGCCTTTTCAGACTCCCGATCCTCCACGCCGCGTCTTCGCCTGTCGCCCGCCCCGATGCCGCTCTTCTCCGTCCGCCGCGAGCCCCCCGCGCGCCTCCGCTGGGTGCTCTGGCTCCTCGCCTTCGTCCTGCCGCTCGGCATCTGGAGCGCGGTCAGCTACGTGCCTTGGCTCTGGCACCCGCAGGTCAAGGTCGTCGACGCCGGCTCCGTCTCGTGGATGAAACCCGGCCTGCTCCTCGACAAAGCCGACTTCGCCACCCAGGTCGCCAAGTCCGCCTCCGCCCATCAGACGCCTCCGACCGGCACCCCCGCCAACCCGCTCTACCTCCCCGCGCCGCACGAGGTCGGCCGTGCCCTCTACACCGCCTTCACCGCCGAGCCTCGCCTCAAGGGCGACAAGTGGCTCCACGAGAGCATCGTGATGTCGGTAAAGACCATCGCCTACGGCTTTCTGCTCTCGTCCGTTTTCGCGATACCCCTCGGCATATTCTGCGGCTCCTACCCCGCGCTCGCGCGCATGACCGAACCCTTCGTCGACTTCGTCCGCTACATGCCCGCGCCCGCCTTCGGAGCGCTCATGGTCGCCATCTTCGGCATCCACCTCGAACCCAAGGTGGCCATCGTTTTCCTCGGCACCTTTTTCACGCAAGTGCTCGTCACCGCCGGCACCGTGCGCCGCGTCGATCCCGCCCTGCTCGAAGCCGCCCAGACGCTCGGCGCCAAGCGAGGCATGCTCATCCGCCGTGTCATCCTCCCCGCCTCGCTTCCCGATCTCTACAACGACACCCGCATCCTCATCGGCTGCGCCTGGACCTACCTCGTCGTCGCCGAAGTCGTCGGCGTCAGCAGCGGCATCACCTTTTTCATCAACCAGCAGGCCAAGTATCGCAACTTCGACAACGTCTACGCCGCCATCATCCTCATCGGATCGATCGGGCTGCTCACCGATCAGGCGCTCTCCTTCATCGGCGCCCGCCTCTTCGGCTGGAAACTCACCCGCCGCAGCCGCCTCCGCGCCTTCCTCGGCTGGCTCTTCTCCCCGCGCGACGTGCTCTACTTCCCCGAAAAATCCTCCTCTTCAAAATCGGTTTCCTGACTCGCCCCTCCGGCTCCCCACGCACCGAGCACTTACCGCCGCCCCTCCTTCTTGCGCCTTCTGCGCCTTTTGTGGCCATTCCCTCGCCTCATCCACGCTCCTCCGCCCCCACCGTGGTCAACTCCACCGACACTCTTCCGACGCTCGTCCAGTCCCCCGCCGTCGCCGCCCGCTTCGCCGCGATCCGCCAGCGTCCCGTCGTCCTCGAAGCCGAAAAACTCACCTGCGCCTTCGACTCCGATCGCGGCCGCGTCGTCGCCCTCCGCGAGCTCGACGTCCGCATCCACCGTCGCGAATTCGTCTGCGTCATCGGCCCCTCCGGCTGCGGCAAATCCACCTTCGCCCGCGTCATCGCCGGCCTCCAGCCGGTCAGCTCCGGTCGCCTCCTCGTCGACGGCCGCCCAATCGCCGGACCAGGACCCGACCGCGGCATGGTTTTTCAAGGCTACACGCTCTTCCCCTGGCTCACCCTCGCGCAAAACGTCCGCTTCGGCCTCGACATGCAGGGCCGCGCCGACGGCCCCGCCGACCGCGAGGCCCGCCAGTGGCTCGACCTCGTCGGCCTCGGCAAATTCGCCGACGCCTACCCACACCAGCTCTCCGGCGGCATGAAACAACGCGTCGCCATCGCCCGCGCCCTCGCCGCCGGCCCGAAAATACTCCTCATGGACGAACCGTTCGGAGCGCTCGATCCCCAGACCCGCGCGCAGATGCAGGCCCACCTCCTCGAGATCTGGCGCAACGTCGACATCACCATCGTCTTCATCACCCACGACATGGACGAGGCCATCTTCCTCGCCGACCGCATCCTCGTCCTCAAGGCCCACCCCGGCGAGGTCCAGGAGTTCATCGAGGTCCCCGTCCCACGCCCGCGCAGCCCCGCACAGTTCGCCTCGCCCGAGTTCCAATCCACGCGCCGCAGAATCGACACCCTCATCCACCCCGCCCCCACGCCCGGCGCCGCCCACGATCCTCTCCCCATCGTCCGCCTCACCCAAGCCGGCGACGACGTCGAATAATCCCGCCTTTTCCTCCCTCCCTTCTCTCCGTTACCTCCTGTAAAACCTTCGCCCCGATGCCTCCGGCCGCCGCCAAACGCGAAAAAACCGCCCGCTTCACCGTCTCCCTCCCGGAAAGCCTGCTCGACGAGCTCGACGACATGGTGAAACGCCGCGGCTACGCCAGCCGCTCCCAGGCTGTCGCCGCCCTCGCCCGCGACGGCCTCGTCGACTACGCCGCCAGCGGCGGCGCCGGCACCGTCGCCGGCACCATCAGCCTCGTCTACGACCACCGCAAACCCGGCCTCCAGGCGAAACTCGCCGCCATCCAGCACAACTACTACGTCATGGTCGTCACCTCCATGCACGTGCACCTCGAGCACCACAACTACATGGAAGTTCTCCTCGTCCAGGGCCCGGCCGACAAACTCCAGGCCCTCGCCGACGAACTCATCACCGTGCGCGGCGTGAAACAGGGCAAACTGTCCCTCACCGCCACCGCCATGCCCCCGCTCCTCTAGTAGCGCAGGCTTCCAGCCTGCATCGTCCCGACCCCCTCTTTCCGCTTCGTCGGCCACGCCCCCCCATTCCACCCCGGGCCTTGGCACCGTTCCTGCAGTATTACTTTTTATCTAATTCTTCATACTCTCCTTCATCCGCCCTCTCCGCCTCGCCCATCGTCCGCCATGCCGCTCCACGTCCCGCCCGCGCCCTCCGGCACATCCTTCACCGCCCCGCGCCCCGCTGGCCCGGCTCCGGTTCCGCCCGCGCAAATCCCCGCCGACCGCCTTCTCCTCGAGGAAACCATCCCCGGTGGCGCCGCCTGGTCCTTCACCATCCGCCGCCACCGCGCCCTCCGCCTCACCGCCCTCGAGGCCGGCGCCAACGTCTCCCTCCTCTGCTTCAACCGCCACGAACCGGTCGACCGCTACAACATGGCCGACACCCTCAAAGGCCAGCACACCGCCAGGCTCACCACAGGCTTCGTCCTCTTCTCCGACATGGGCCGCGCGATGTTTTCCATCACCGGCGACACCCTCGGCTGGCACGACCCCCTCGGCGGCCACGACACCGCCGCCCACGTGGAGAAAAAGTGGGGCGCCAAAAACTACCAGACCGCCCGCAACGCCTTTCACCGCAACTCCCGCGACCACTTCCTCATCGAGCTCGCCAAACACGGCCTCAACGCCCGCGACCTCGTCCCCAACGTCAACTTCTTCAGCAAACTCGACACCTCCTCCGCCGGCGAACTCTCCTTCGTCCCCGACCACGCCCGCCCCGGCGACTTCATCGACCTCCGCGCCGAGATGGACCTGCTCGTGATCCTCACGACCTGTCACCATCCGATGGATACAGCCACCGTCTACGGCCCCAAGTCCGTGAAACTCCAGCTTTACTCCACGCCGCCCCCCGCGCCCGACGACTACTGCCGCACCTACCGCCCCGAAAACGAGCGCGCCTTCCACAACTCCGAACTCCTCCACGTCTAACCCCCATCTCCGACCCTTTCGTGTATTTCGTGTGTTTCGTGGTTAAAAAACTCCGCCGTTAAAATGTCCGTCCTCAACTACACCGAATCCCCCCTCGCCCCCGCCGACGCCGCCTACCGCCGCGTCATCCCCGCCGGCGACTTCTGGATGCACGAGATCAAGCGCGGCCAGACCCTCCGCATCCTCGACCTCGAGGGCAACCAGGCCGCCGACACGCTCTTTTACCGCGCCGACGACTTCCGCGAACGCTACAGCGCCCAGGACACGATCCGCGAAAACGGCGGCATCTACCTCACCACCGGAACCAAGCTCTATTCGAACGAGCTCAACGTCCTCGCCGAGATCACCGCCGACACCTGCGGCCGCCACGACACTCTCGGCGGCGCCTGTTCCTGCGAGGCCAACACGATCCGCTACGGCCACGGCACGCGCCACATGCACTCGTGCCGCCAGAGTTTCCTCCTCGGCCTCATGACCTGGCCGGGCGCCACCGGCTTCGACCTCAACAAGCGCGACATCCCCGCGAACATAAACTTCTTCATGAACGTCCCCGTCACGCCCGAGGGCGGCCTGCAATTCGCCGACGGCGTGTCCTCGCCCGGCAAATACGTCGAGATGGTCGCCCGCATGGACATCGTCTGCCTCCTCTCGAACTGCCCCCAGCTCAACAACCCCTGCAACGGCTGGAACCCCACCCCCGTCGAGGTCCTTATCTGGAATTAACCTTCTCCTATTCAGCGTCTTTTAGCGCCCTTTAGCGGTTCAAAAACTCCGTCGCCTCCCCGTGTTCTCAAAAGTCCTCATCGCCAACCGCGGCGCCATCGCCTGCCGCGTCATCCGCACGCTCCGCCGCATGGGCATCAAGTCCGTCGCCGTCTACTCCGACGCCGATCGCCACAGCCTCCACGTCGCCCAGGCCGACGAGGCCGTCCACCTCGGCGCCTCGCCCGCCGCCCAATCCTACCTCGACATCGAAAAAATCCTCGCCGCCGCCAAGGCCACCGGCGCGCAGGCCATCCACCCGGGCTACGGCTTCCTCTCCGAGAACGCCTCCTTCGTCGAAGCCTGCGAGGCCGCCGGCATCGTCTTCATCGGCCCGCGCGCCGCGCAGATGCGCCAGCTCGGCCCCAAGCACTCCGCCCGCGCCCTCGCCAAGGCCCACGGCGTCCCGCTCCTCCCCGGCACCGATCTCCTTCCCGACCTCGAGACCGCGAAGCGCGAGGCCGCCCGCATCGGCTATCCCGTCATGCTGAAAAGCACCGGCGGCGGCGGCGGCATCGGCATGTCGCTCATCCGCAAACCCGCCGAGCTCGCCCCCGCCTTCGAATCCGTCGTTCGCCTCGCGAAAAACAACTTCAAGGACGGCGGCGTCTTCCTCGAGAAATTCGTCGAGCACGCCCGCCACATCGAGGTCCAGATCCTCGGCGACTCCCACGGCCACGTCGTCGCCCTCGGCGAGCGCGACTGCTCCGTCCAACGCCGCAACCAGAAGGTCGTCGAGGAAACCCCCGCCCCCGGCCTGACCGCCGAGCAACGCGCCGAGCTCCTCGCCTGCGCCGCCCGCCTCGGCCAGGCCGCCGGCTATACCAACGCCGGCACGGTCGAATTCGTCTACGACAACGCCACCGGCCAATTCTACTTCCTCGAGGTCAACACCCGCCTCCAGGTCGAGCACGGCGTCACCGAGGAGGTCACCGGCGTCGACCTCGTCGAGTGGATGATCCGCTCCGCCGCCGGCGAACTCGACCTCCGCGCCTCCCTCCCGACCAATGTTCGTATTACGAACATTCCCTCCGCCGCTCCCCATTCGGGATCCGAACCGAATGTTCGTAATACGAACATTGGCGCGGCCTGCGTGCCCTCCTCGGGTCACTCCATCCAGGTCCGCCTCTACGCCGAGGATCCGGGCAAAAACTTCCAGCCCGCCGCCGGCCTGCTCACCGACGTCCATTTCCCCAAGACCGCGCGCGTCGAGACCTGGGTCGAGACCGGCTCCGAGGTCTCCGCTTTCTACGACCCGATGATCGCCAAGATCATCGTCCACGGCGCCGACCGCGCCGACGCCCTCGCCCGCCTCGACGCCGCCCTCGCCGACACCCGCGTCCACGGCATCGAGAACAACCTCGGCTATCTCCGCCAGATCATCGCCAGCGAAGGCTTCCGTGGTGGCGCCGTCACGACAAAGTATCTCTCCACGCTCCCCTACGCCCCCGCCACCGTCGAGGTCCTCGAAGGCGGCACGCAGACCACCGTGCAGGACTACCCCGGCCGCATCGGCTACTGGGACGTCGGCGTGCCGCCCTCCGGCCCGATGGACAACCTGTCCTTCCGCCTCGCCAACCGTCTCGTCGGCAACCCCGACACCGCCGCCGGCCTCGAGCTCACCGTCAACGGCCCCACGCTCCGCTTCAACACCGCCGCCGTCCTCGCCCTCACCGGCGCGCCCATGCCCGCCACCCTCGACGGCAAACCCGTCGCGTTTCACCGCGCCTTCCGCGTCAAGGCCGGCCAGACCCTCCGCATCGGCTCCATCGAGGGCCCCGGCCTCCGCGCCTACCTCGCCATCCGCCACGGTTTCGACGTGCCCGATTACCTCGGCAGCAAGGCCACCTTCACCCTCGGCCTCTTCGGCGGCCACGCCGGCCGCGCCCTCCGCGTCGGCGACGTCCTCCGCGTCAACCGCTCCACTCCCGCCGGCGTGCCCGACGTCGCCCCGCTACTTCGCGCCCCCGCCGCCGTCCAGCCCGCGCTCACCCGCGAGTGGCGGATCAAGGTCCTCTACGGCCCGCACGGCGCGCCCGACTTCTTCACCGAGCAGGACATCTCCACGCTCCTCTCCACCGCCTACGAGGTGCACTACAACTCCGCCCGCACCGGCGTCCGCCTCATCGGCCCCAAGCCCGAGTGGGCGCGTCGCGACGGCGGCGAGGCCGGCCTGCATCCGTCCAACATCCACGACAACGCCTACGCCATCGGCGCGATCGATTTCACCGGCGACATGCCCATCATCCTCGGCCCCGACGGCCCGAGCTGCGGCGGCTTCGTCTGCCCCGTCACCATCGTGCAGGCCGAGCTCTGGAAAATGGGCCAGCTCAAGCCCGGCGACAAAGTCCGCTTCGTCCCCGTCACCGCCCAGGAGGCCCGCGAACTCGCCTACGCCCAGGACAGCCTCATCGAAACCCTTCGACCCTCTGCCAAATTCAAACAGGTGTCTCGCGAAGGATCCAAAGGAAGCGAAGGAAACGCTTTTCCGCCTCCTTCGCCTCCTTCCCATCCTTTGCGAGACACTCCTCCGGAGCCCGCCGTCATCCACACGCTGCCCGCCCGCCCCACCGCGCCGCAGGTCGTGTATCGGCGTTCCGGTGACGCCGCCGTCCTGATCGAATACGGCCCGCTCCAGCTCGACATCGCCCTGCGCATGCGCGTCCACGCCCTGCAAACCTGGCTCGAACGCCAGCGCCTGCACGGCATCCTCGATCTCACGCCCGGCATCCGCTCGCTCCAGGTCCACTTCGACCAGCGCCTGCTCCCCTCCGAGCGCCTGCTCGAGATTCTCCTCCGCGCCGAGTCCGAGCTTCCCGCCGTGGACGACATGGAGGTGCCCTCCCGCATCGTCCACCTGCCGCTTTCCTGGGAGGACGAGTCCACGCTCCTCGCGATCCGGAAATACATGCAGATCGTGCGCAAGGACGCCCCTTGGTGCCCGAGCAACCTCGAGTTCATCCGCCGCATCAACGGCCTCGAAAACCTCGAGGAGGTCTACCGCACCTGCTTCGACGCCAGCTGGCTCGTGCTCGCCCTTGGCGACGTCTACCTCGGCGCGCCCGTCGCGACGCCGATCGATCCACGTCACCGCTTGGTCACTACAAAATACAACCCCGCCCGCACCTGGACCCCGGAAAACGCCGTCGGCATCGGCGGCGCCTACCTCTGCGTCTACGGCATGGAAGGTCCCGGCGGCTACCAGTTCATCGGCCGCACCTGCCAGATGTGGAATCGCCACAAGCAAACCGCCGATTTCACCGACGGAAAACCCTGGCTCCTGCGCTTCTTCGACCAGATCAAATTCCACCCCGTCACCAACGCCGAGCTCACCAAATTCCGCGACGATTTCCCTCAGGGCCGCGTCAAACTCCGCATCGAGGAAACGACTTTCAAGCTCCGCGACTACCAGCGCTTCCTCGCCGACAACTCCGCCGAGATCGCGACCTTCACGAAGAAGCGCGAGGCCGCTTTCGAGGCCGAGCTCCAGCGCTGGATCGCCAACGGCCAGCTCAACTTCTCCGCCAACGACGAGGCCGCGTCCGCGCTCGACGAACAGGCCATCCCCGCCGGCTGCGTCGCGCTTCCTGCGCACATCCCGGGCAACGTCTGGAAAATCCTCGCCCAGCCCGGCGCGACCGTCGCCGAGGGCGAACCGCTCGTCGTGCTCGAATCGATGAAGATGGAAGTCACCGTCGCCGCCTCACGCGCCGGAAAAGTCCGCGAAATCCGCTGCGCCGAGGGCAAACCGGTCAACGCCGGCGAAACCCTCGTCGTCCTCGAAGGCTGAAGGAGAAGTCTCGCGAAGGATTCCTCGGAATTCGGTCTGAACCCTTCTCCGACTCCTTCGCCCCCTTCCCACCCTTCGCAAGACCTGCTCCG
>CAYTLL010000017.1:20293-67964 GCA_964438755.1 uncultured Akkermansia sp.
TGAACCCTTCTCCGACTCCTTCGCCCCCTTCCCACCCTTCGCAAGACCTGCTCCGTCACTCCATCCCGAACGCCTTTCTTAGCTCCGCCAAGGCGCTATCCGGCATGGGCACCAACGGCCCGAGCGGGCGGCTCAACTGCAAGGCCTCCGCTGTCGCCTCCAACACCTCCAGCCGGTCGAAGGCCTCCAACAACGTGCGCCCCACGATCAGCGTGCCTTCGTTCTCGATCAGCAGCACCGGGCACTTTTTCAGCGACATCCGCGCGGCCAGCGCCTCCGCGTCGCCCACCACGTCGGCGAAGGCAACCTTCGGCGCGTCGCCCAGCACCAGATAACTCTCCGGGATCGTGCGCGACGAAAACGCCGCGTCCGTCATGCAAAACGCGCTCGCACACATCGGCTGGGCGTTGATCACCGCGCCGATCTCGGGGTTGGCCGCGTAGATCAGCCCGTGCAGACGGCTCGTGCGGCTCGCGCGCTTTCCCTGCTCGCAGGCGTCGTGCGACACACGCACGAGGTTCTCCGCCGTCAGCTCCAGCCGGTCGCGCCGGCGCGGCGTGGTCACGAAATGCTCCGCGTCCACCCGCGCCGAGATCGAGCCCGCCGTGCTGATCATCAAGCGCTGGCGATAGGCGCGATGGGTGAACTCGCAGACCTGCGCGCGCAGCTCCTTCTCGGCGTTGCTCGGCGGGACGGCGGGCAACACGCCGTAATCGGGCACCGCGTGGTTGTTCAGCGCCTCGGGCGACAGGAACCGCAGCTTCCCCAACGCCGACGCGCGGATGTCGGTCTGCGCCACAAACTCCAAGGTCTCGAAACGCTGAAACGCCTCGGCCAGGTCGCGACCGCCGATCACCACGCCATGGTTTTCCAGCATCACACAATCCGCGCCGCCCGCGAAAGCCGCGGCGATCTTCTCGCCCAGTTCCTGGCTGCCCGGGCAGGCATAGGGCGCGTAGGCGATCTTGCCGCAAACCTGATAGGCGTGGGTCTGCACCCGCGTCTCGGGCAGACGGCGCACGATGCTGAAGGCCACCAGCGCGCCCGGGTGCGCATGCACGATCGCCTTGATGTCGGGGCGGACCTTGTAGATCTCGCGATGAAAGGGAAACTCGGACGACGGCGGGTGCAGGCCTTCGCGCGAGCCGTCGGGCCGCACACGCACCACGTCGCTCGGTCGCAATGAACCTTTGTCCACGCGCGAGGGCGTGATCCAGATGCTGCCGTCGGGATCGAGAATCGACAGATTCCCGCCCGAGGTCGTGGTCATGTGGTAGCGGTAGATGCGATCCATCGTCGCCACCAGTTCCTCGCGGGGGTGCAGCCAATTTGGGATGTCCATGGCCGCAATCTGCCGGCGTGGGCCGGCGCGTCAAAGACGAGTCGGTCTCGCGCTGGCTTTTGCCAAAAGACGCCCGGCCCCGCGATAACCTCGTCTCAAAAAAGCCCGAGCTGCTCCGGCTCGCGCGGCGGCGGCCGCGACTCCACCGGCCAGGGCGGCGGGGCCGGGACACGATCGGGCCGAAGCGCGTTCAGACGCGCCTGAAAACGCCGCGCCAGCTCGGGCGCGAAGGCGTCGTCGGGGTGATGCGCGAAAAACAAGGGCTCACGCCCCTCGTCGATCCAACGCGCCAGCGCCGCCGCCCATTCGTCGACCAGCGCGGCGTTGTTCTCCAACGCGGGATCACCCACGAAACGCACGACCGGTCGACGGCCCAACGCGGTGAAACGCGCCGGCACCCGGGGCTTTCGTCGCAACGCGTCGCGCGACAACTCGTCCTCCGGGGCGATTTTCGCCGCGAAGAGTCCGCGCGTGTCGAAGACGCAGCGTTCGGCGCCCGACGCCAAAAGCGTGGCGTGCAGGTCGTCCTCCGCGGCCCCGCCGGCGAAAAACTCCGGATGACGCAGCTCCACCGCCACGGGCGGCGCCTCGTCCCCGCGCACGCGCGCGAACCGCGCCAGCCATTCGCGCAACACGCCGAGGCGGACCGGTCCGAAGCTGGAGTGCAGTTGAAGCAGAAACGGTCCGCGTCGCGTTCCCAGCGGCGCCAGCCGTTCGAAAAATTCGCGCGCCAGCGGACCGTCCCCCGCGCCCGCGCCGATCAACTGCGCCTCGTGCGATACGGCCTTGGGCAGTTTGAAGCAGAATTGAAACCCCTCCGGCGCCTCCTCGGCCCAACGCGCCACCGTGGCCGGCGAAGGCAAACCGTAGAAAGTCGCGTTTCCTTCGGCCGCGCCAAAGACGCCCGCGTATTGGGGCAGATAATCCTCGCGCCTCGCGTCGTGCGTGAAGAAGCGACCGGCCCACGGAGGATGGGCCCACACCGGACAACCGATTTTCGCCGCACCGTGATTCATGCCTGGACGCGCGCACCCTGCGGTCCCGTCGCGCGTGCGCAAGTCGAGGGGCCTTTTGTCGCTCAATTTCTCCTCCCCGCGAGACCCCGCCTCTGCTCCGCTCGCGGCGTGGCCCGACTGCTCCTCCTGCTTTTCCCCGCGCATGCGCCGCGACCGGCCTGGAACCGCGTCGCCAGCGCGCTGCTCCTGATCGGGCTCGTCGTCTTTTCCCTGCGCTACTTCACCGTCGCGGTCGCGGATCTGGGCTGGGAACCGGGGCCGATGCACTACGTCCACCTCGTCTTCCACGAGGCGGGCCATGCGATCTTCATGATGGTCGGCGCGCCTCGCACGCTGGTGGTTTTCATGGGCAGCGGGCTTCAGGTGCTGTTCCCGCTGATCCTTTCCGCGGCGTTTTACTTCAAAAACCGCGATGCGTTCGGCGCGGCCGTCTGCCTCTGGTGGGCGGGCCACGCCGCGCTCGATGTAGCGCCCTACATCGCCGACGCGCGTGCCCTGGAGCTGCCCCTTTTGGGCGGCGGCACGGGCCGCGAGATCGAGGGCCACGACTGGGAATACCTGCTCGGCGAGTGGAACGCGTTGAAAAACGACCTCCGCCTCGGGGCTTCCGTGGCTCTGGCCGGCCGCGTCACGATGGCGGCCGCCTTCGCCTGGGCGATGGCGACGCTCGCCTATGAAACCTGGTTCTTCCCGCGGGAAGAGCCGGAAGCCTAGGGAGTGCGCTCCCTGGCTCGCTGCGCGGAGGACCACCGGCCCTCCGCGAGTCTGGCGTTCACGAGCTCAGGCGGCTTTGAGCGAAACGAAGCCGGTCTCGACCGGCTCCGCGCCGTCCGGGCCGGTCGACGGAGCGATCATGGCATGGAAACCATGGTCCGATTTTTCGTGGGGCAGTTCGTGCAAGAGAAGATCGAGCTGCACCGGCAAGGGATCGATCCACGCGCGGTGGGAGGAGTGCAAACGATGGGAGGAGAGAAAGGAGAGACAGGACATGAGGAGGGAGGCTTGAGCGGGAGCCGGGCCGCGTGCGTGCGATGAGTTCGCACCACGCTCCAGGCAGGATGAAGGGCTTTCCGATGCGGCGACGCCGACGCCTTGGGCGCGGCGGAAAGAAGGACGGGGTCGCGGAGACTCCGTCAGCACCGGCGCTCCGGCGGCGCCTGTCCCAGATGGCAGGCCACGAGAAGCCGCCTTAGCGCCTGCGCCCCGGCTCCGCGCGGCGGAACCTCCCGCGTCGCGGAAAACGGCGCGCGCACCGGCGCCAAGGCGGGAAGATCCAGATCCGGCGCGACCCCGGACGGGGACTTCGAGGTGTCGTCCGCCTTGGTCGCGGCGAGCACGAGCACGCCCGCCGCACGCGACGAATCATCTTCGCAGGAAAGCGCGGCGAAACGCGCCGCATCCGCTCCCCCCGCGTTGGAGAGAAGCGCCCCCAGCCAGAGCAGGACGCCCAGGAGCCCGAGGAGTTTCATGCCTGGGCTCAAGCATCGGGAATGCCAGTTTCCCGTGGAAAACGCGCCCTTCGACGCGCCTCGATGCCGCCAAGCCGGCGCCCGATTCGGTCCGGCTCAGTCCTTCCGGCGGAACTTCGCGAAAGGCAGCGGCTTCTTTTCCGCCACGGGAGGACGGACGGGCTTCGCGGGCGAAGGCTTCGCGACCGGCCCGGGGGGCGGCCGGTTCTCCGGACGCGGGGCCTTGGGCAGACCGGGCGCGCCTTCCGGCACGCGCATACCGCAAGGCGCGGTCGTCATGCCTCCGCCACCGCAGCCGCCGCCCGATCCGCCGCCGCGGACCGGATTGATCTTCGGCGCGGGCGTGACGTCGCGGGTCTCTCGGTGCTCGTCGAGCAGACGACGGGCGGTGTCCTTCAGGCCGAGCCGATTCAAGGTGCCGCGCAGGGCTTTTTTCATCTCGGGTTTATACCAGAAGAAAAAGCTGCGCTGCTCCTGCTTGGCCTCGGGGCTGCGCGCGACGTCGACCGGGCGGTTTTCGATCGGGTGCAGGCCGGTCGCGTAGATCTCGGTCGCGACCGTCATCGGCGTGGGCGTGAAGTCCTGCACCGCCTCGAGACGGTAGCCGAGGTCCTTGGTCTTGAGCGCGAGATCGGCCATGTCCTCGGGGCGCGACCCGGGATGCGAGCTGATGAAGTAGGGCGTCACCGGCATGTCGGGCTTGCCGGCCTTGGCCGCGGCGGCGGCGAACTTCTCCTTGAACTTGTAGAAGAGGTTGAAGCTCGGCTTGCGCATGACGCGCAGCACGTGGTCGCTCGTGTGCTCGGGCGCGACCTTGATGCGTCCGGGCACGTGGTGGGCGGCGAGTTCCTCGATGTATTTCTCGTGGCTCGCCTTCACCTCGGGCGTGGCGCCCTTGTCGTGGAGAAAGAGGTCGTAGCGGATGCCGCTGGCGACGTAGGCATGTTTGATGCCCTCGGTCTCGCGCACGCTCTGGTAGATGTCGAGGAGCGCGGTGTGGTCGGTGTCGAGGTTGCGGCAGACGTCGGGCCAGATGCAGGAGGGGCGGACGCATTCGTCGCAGATCCACTGCTCCTTGCCCTTCATCTTATACATGTTGGCGGAGGGCCCGCCGAGGTCGCTGATCGTGCCGCGGAAGTCCGGCATCTGCTTCACCGACTCGACCTCGCGCAGGATGGAGGCCTTGGAGCGCGAGGCGACGAACTTGCCCTGGTGGGCCGAGATCGTGCAGAAGCTGCACCCGCCGAAGCACCCGCGATGCATGTTGATCGAGTGCTTGATCATCTCGTAGGCGGGGATCGGGCCGCGCTTGCGATACTTCGGATGCGGAAGACGCGTATAGGGCAGGTCGAAGGAGGAGTCGATCTGCTCCTCGCTCATCGTCGGGAAAGGCGGGTTGACCACGAGCAGGCGCTCGCCGGTCGGCTGGAGGAGGCGGCGCGCCTTCACGCGGTTCGACTCGGTCTCGATCGCCTTGAAATTTTGCGCGTAAAGACCGCGGTCCTCGAGACACTCCTCGTGGGTGTGGAGCGTGTGGTCCTCCCAGTTGGCGTTTTTCGGCGCGGCCTTGCCCGGGGGCAGGAGCACGGCGGTCTGCGGGATGGTGGTGAGCGAGGGGAAAGGCACGCCGCGCTTGAGCAGGCGGACGCACTCCTTGAGCGGCAGTTCGCCCATGCCGTAGACGAGGAGATCGGCGCCGCTGTCGGCGAGGATGGAGGGCTTCAGCGTCTCGGACCAGTAGTCGTAGTGGGTGACGCGGCGCAGCGAGGCCTCGATGCCGCCGACCATCACCGGCGTGTCCGGGTAAAGATCCTTCAGTATCCGCGAATACACGACGGTCGCATAGTCGGGCCGGAAGCCGGTCGCGCCGTCGGGCGTGTAGGCGTCCTCGCTGCGCGGTTTGCGCGCGGCGGTGTAGCGGTTGACCATCGAGTCCATGCAGCCCGCGGTGACGCCGAAGAAAAGCCGCGGCGCGCCGAGCTTTTTGAAATCGCGCAGATCGTCGCGCCAGTTCGGCTGCGGGATGATCGCGACCTTCAGCCCCTCGGCCTCGAGCAGGCGACCGATGACCGCGGTGCCGAAGGCGGGGTGGTCGACGTAGGCGTCGCCCGAGACGATGATCACATCGAGTTGCTCCCAGCCTCGGGCCTTCACCTCGTCGGCCGTGGTGGGCAGCCAGCGGGCCGGGTTCCAGACGGGTTCGCTGGAATAGATTTTTGCGGGGACGTTGGCGACGGGCTGGCTCACGATAAGGACGTCTCAGCGTGATAAAAGCCCGACGCATGGGAATCCGCAAATGCCCCGCCTCATCCTCGACGTGGAACCTCGTATCGCTTTGCTCGTCCCAATTCCTCCTTTCCCCGCCTAAACCCATGACCCGCCCATCCTTCCTCCGTCGTCTCGCCGGCTTCGCCGCCCTCGCCTGCCTCGCCGCCACCTGCGGCCTTCGCGCCGAGGAGGCAGCCCCCGCCCCCAAAGAAACCGCCCCCGCCGCGGTCTCCGACATCCGCATCGTCCTCAAGACCAACAAGGGCGACATCAAGGGCACGCTCTTCGCCTCCAAGGTCCCGATGACCGCGGCCAACTTCCTCAACCTCGCGAAGAAGGGCTTCTACGACGGCCTCACCTTCCACCGCGTCATCCCCGCTTTCATGATCCAGGGCGGCGATCCCGAGGGCCGCGGCACCGGCGGCCCCGGCTACAAGTTTGCCGACGAGTTCGACGCCTCGCTCAAGCACGCCAAGCCCGGCATCTTCTCCATGGCCAACGCGGGCCCGGGCACCAACGGCAGCCAGTTCTTCATCACCCACGTCCCCACGCCCTGGCTCGACGGCAAGCACAGCGTCTTCGGCGAGGTCACCGAGGGCCAGGACGTCGTCAACCGCATCGCGAAGGGCGACAAGATCGAGAAGATCGAGGTCCTCGACCCGACCGACGCCTTGTTCGCCGCCCAGGCCGAGAATCTGAAAAAGTGGAACTCCGCGCTGAAGAAATAAGCGCATACCCCGCTCTTTCCCCCGGCGACGCCTCACCGGCGTCGCCTTTTTTGCGTCCGCGCGCCGCCGTCGCGAAGCGCTCCCTTCCGCCTTGCGCCGCTACCGCGAAGGGCCCGGCTCGACCGCCTCGCTCAGCCGGGCCTTCAGGGCCTCCAGCGTGAAGGGCTTCTGCAGGAAACCCGCCAGCCGCTTGCCGACGAAATGGCTCGTCGCCTCCTGCTCGCTGAAGCCGCTCATCAACACCACCCTCACGTCGGGCCGCAGACGACGCATCTCGCGGAACGCCTCCTCGCCGCTCATGCGCGGCATCGTGAGGTCGAGCAGCACGAGCCCGATCTCGGACGCGCGCCGGCAAAACAGATCCACCCCGTCCTGGCCGTCCACCGCGCTCAAGGTCTCGAAACCCAGCGCCTCGACCATGTCGGCCGTCACCGCCCGCACCGTCTCCTCGTCGTCGACGACCAGCACCTTGCCCGTGCCGGGCCTCGGCTCGGCGGCCGCCGGATCGGTCGGCGACAGCGCGCATTCGCAGGCGGGCAAAAGCAGCTTGAACGCGCTCCCGCGTCCGGGCTCCGAGTAGACCTTGAGCGCACCGCGATGCCCGCGCACGATGCCGAGCACCGCCGCCAGACCGAGGCCGCGGCCGGTGAACTTCGTGGTGAAAAACGGATCGAAGATCTTCGCCTTCGTCTCCGGATCCATGCCGCAACCGGTGTCGGTCACCTCCAGGTAAACGTAGTCGCCGTCCGGCAGGTCAGGCGAAAGATGCGTCCCGGTGAAATAACCGCGGTCCAGACGCACGCGGCCGGTGCTCACGGTGATCCGCCCGCCCTGCTCGCCCAAGGCTTCGGAGGCGTTGGTCACGAGATTGACGACGATCTGCCGCAATTGCGCGGCGTCGCCTTCCACCAAAGGCAGACCCGCGACCAGCTCGAGACTCAACGCCGCCCGCGTGCCAACCGAAAGGCGCAGAAGACGCTCCGAATCGCGAACCAGCGCGCTCAGATCGACCGGCTCGATCACAAACCGCCCGTGCCCGGCGTAGGCCAGCATCTGCCGGCACAAGTCGGCCGCCCGCAGGGCCGAATCCTCCACCCCGCGCACCAAATCGCGGATCGACGAACCCGGCGGCAAATCGCGTTTCATCAGGCCCGTGTAGCCCAACACGCCCGTGAGAAGATTGTTGAAGTCGTGCGCGATCCCGCCCGCCAGGATTCCGAGGCTCTCCAGTTTCTGCGCCTCGATGAGCCTCTTCTCCATCTCGGTCCGTTGCCGCTCCGCCTGCTCGCGCGCCACCTCGCGGCGATGCCGCTCGAGCCCGATGCTCACCAGGTGCGCGGCGACGCGGATCACCCGCAAATGCTCCTCCTGCGGGGCGCAGGATCGCTTGTGGTAGATCGCGAGCGTCCCCAGCACCATCCCGTCGCTGGAAAAAATCGGCTCCGACCACACGGCCCGCAGCCCGTGCGGCAGGGCCACTTCGCGAACGCCCTCCCACAAGGGATCCGTCTCGATATCCGTCACCACGACCCGCCGCCCCAGATAGGCCGCGGTTCCGCAGGATCCACGGCCCGGCCCGATCTCGAAACGCTCGATCGCCTTCGCGTAGGCCTCGGGCAGGATCGACGGCGCCCCCGACAGCAGAAACCGCCCGCTTTCGTCCAAAATCATCACGGACGCGATGCAACCGGGGATCTGCTGCTCCATCAGCCCGATCACCAACTCATAAATCTCGCGCGGATTCGCTCCGGCCGCCACGCGTTCCAAAACCTGGATCTGCCTTTCACGGAAAGCATCGGAAAAGCCGCTTTCTTCACCGGCGACCAAGCTCCGAGATGATGGCATGGCACCTGATCCCACGATGTAAAAATTTTGCTACACCGATCGAAAATTCTCAAGAAATATCTCGGAAATATTTAATCATCAATGATCCAAATCAGGCCGAGCCCGCGATCCGACCAGGCCGGACCCCTCGCGAACCCATGCCGGTTCCACTCCTCTTCGGCAAACTCCCCGTGAGACCCTTGGAGAATTCCCCGAGGATCCGGCCGCCAGAACCCCTTTACCCGTCCGATTCGCCCCTTCAGCGGCCGCGCGCCTTGAAGTGCTGGAGTGGATACGATCCCGGCCCGGCCTGCGGGCCGTGCCCGTCGTGATCCTTTCTTCGTCCGGACGCCTGGAGGACCGCTAACGCGCCCGTCTGCTCGGAGCCAGCGGCTACGTCATAAAGCCCGGCTCTCCGCTCCGCCTGATCGAGACCGTCCGGGAACTCTGGACGCTTTGGCTCGCGTCGCCGGGCAAAACCGCCGCCCCCTCGCGGAGCCGCCCGGCCTTCCCGAAAGAACCTCGATCGCGTCGCCAACCAGGCCCGGCTCCGGCCGCGGCGATTCCGGTCGGATTTTCCCGGCCGGCGACGATAAGCCTGTGCCCATGACCGCCGCCAGCGACGCCGAACTGCTCCGCCTCTACTCCCGCCATTCCTCGCAGGAAGCTTTCGCCGCGCTCGTCGCCCGCCACCTCGGCCTCGTTCACGCCGCCGCCCTCCGCCAGGTGCGCAGCCCCGACCTCGCGCGCGACGTCGCGCAGGCCGTGTTTATCGAACTCGCCCGCGACGCCGAAAAACTCCGCCCCGACTGCGTGCTGCCCGCCTGGCTGCACACCGCCACGCGACGCCGCGCCATCGATCTCATACGCGCCGAGGCGCGCCGCAAACGCCGCGAGGAAATCGCCTGCGCCGCCGCGCTCGATCCCGACGGTCGACATGACCGGGCAACCTGCATGGACTCCGAACTCCTTTCCCGCATCGACGAAGCCCTCTCCCGGCTGCCCGCCGCCGACCGCGAGGCGCTGATCCTCCGTTTCTTTTCCGGCCAGAGCCTGCGGGAAGTCGGCCAACGCTTCGGGCTCTCCGAGAACGCCGCGCAAAAGCGCGTCGAACGCGCGCTCGAGCGCTTGCGCGCCACCCTCCGCGTCGGCGGCGCGGGCGGCGCCGGCGGCTTCGGAGCCTGGCTCTCCGCCAACGCCGCCCCTCTCGCTCCGGCCGGTCTCGCACCCGCCATCGCCTGCACCGCCCTGTCGACCAAGACCGCCCTTGCAACCGGCGCTTTCGCCTCCGCCCTGCTCATGACCACCACGCAAAAAACGCTCGTGGTCATCGGTCTGGCCCTCGCCGCCGGGATCGGTGCCTTTCAATACCACAACGCGGAAAATCTACGCCGCGAACTCGATGATCGTGCGTCGCGGCATGCCAACGAGACGCGCGCGTGGACGGCGCGCCTCGACGCGCTCGAAGCGGAAAACCGGCGCCTGCGCGCCGAGGCGGGCGGCAGCCAAGCCGCGCTCCACGAGATCAAGGCGGATGCCGCCGACCCCGCCATCGCCGCGATGTCCGCCTGGTTTGAGCGCCTTCAGAATCTAAAGGATCACCTCGCCGCGCACCCGGAGGCGACGACGCCCGAGATGTCCCTCCTGACCAACGACGACTGGCTCGACGCCTCCAAAGCCGAGCTGAAAACGGAACGGGACTACCGCCGCGCCGCCGCCAACCTGCGCAGCCAGGCGGACCAGCGTTTTCAGCCGCTCATGCAGGAAGCGCTCCGTGCGTTCGAGAAAGCAAACGCCGGCTCGTTTCCGACCGACCTCGCGCAACTGCTTCCCTACTTCGAAAATCCCGTAGATCCGCGCATGCTGGAGCGGTGGACGATCCTTCCCCAACGGGAGATTCTCGAATTCGATTTCGGCGATCCCGAGGCCAAATTCATCACGCAATTCGCCCCCATCGACGAAAGCTATGACGGGAGAGTGTTGTTCAACGCCAAACAAAACGGCAGCTCGTCGTCGTTCGATGGCCGATACAACCAGCTTAGGGCAAGACTCGGCAGATTGTATCGATCCGCAAACGCAGGACGCGATCCGACCTCGGTCGCCGATCTGCTCCCTCTCGCGACGGATCCGAAAGACAGGAAGCTGCTCGAAGACCGGCTCTAAACCGCGACAGCCCTCTTGCACGATCACGCACTCGGTTCCTGGCCTCTTTCGCATAGGTCTCCCGAAGCGCACGCGCCGAGGCGGGCGGGCCGGAGCGTTCCTGCTTCACGGCGATGTTTTTCTTTTCCGGGCGGATGGACCGTCGCATGTCCGATATGCGAGCAGCGATTCGTTGAAACGCATCTTCGCGCCTCCATTCGCCCCTCGCGCCCCAACGCCGCATGGGCAAACGCGCCCCCACCTCGGACCCTCGGAAACGAAGGCGCGCGTCATGATCCGCCACCTCGTCTCCATCCATCAGCCCGCCGACTACGATCCGTCTCGCGAAGACGAGGTGACACGATGCGCGCGAAATCTCCGCGCTTGATCGGGAGATGGATGGTCGCGCCGGCGCCCGCATTTTCGCGGGATGCGCGCCCGGGCAAGGCGTCGCGGGGGAGGCCCGACGGCGGCGTGAGCGTGAGCGACGGGCTTTACCCGGACACGGGGGAATATGTCGGCGGTTGCCAGGTGCGGGAGCTCGCCGGCCTCGACGAGACGCTGGAGCGGGGACGCAAGGCGGCGTCCGCCTGCCGAGCTCTGGTGGAGATGCGGCCGTTTCACGAAGGATCGAGCCGCGACGTCCATCGCGGAGAGATAGGCGGCGCCGGAGCGCCACGAACGCGGATAGCTTCGGGCGCCGCTCACGGCGGGACGATCCCGCGCCGAGAATTTGCCCGCGCCCTGGTATCCGTCCTTGGGCGCCCACCGCACCTCTCGCACCCACTATTACCCAGAATGGATGCCCCCCCAAAAGTAGGGGGATGCCTTCTGCAAATGAGGGTGACGCCTTATGCGGGCGTTTAGCTTCTTTCATGGGACCGGTCGCAAATCCATGGCGACGTCACTTCGCGTTAAGCTCGTTCTCTTCGCTTCACCCAACATGTCCCGTCACGCTGTTTCCTCGCCCACGCCTGCCACGCTCGCCGCCCGCCGTCTGCTCGCCGTATTCAAGAAATCCCTCCCGTTGGCCGGCGCGACGTTGGCGACGCTTCCGGCCTTGGTCCCGAACGCTGCGCGAGCGCAGTTGGTGATCGACTACGACCAGACCATCAGCACCGACACCGCCTTCGGGGAAAACACCAGCGTAGCCAGCGGCGCCACCCTTACGCTCGACGGCGGCACCCACTCGTCGAACCATCTCTCGGTCGGCAGCGGCCGTTTCGGCGGAAGCGGCCACCTCGTGATGACGAACGGCGCATCCCTGACCGAGACCGGAAGCTTCTCGGTTGGGCTAGATTCCTTTGCATCCGTGATCGTTACCGGTCCAGGCACCTTGCTCCACGCGAGCAATACCACCACGACCTCGCTGAGTCACCCCGCCTTCGGCATCGGCAACGCGTCGGTGACCGCCACCGTGACCGTGTCCGCCGGTGGCGCGATCCAGGTCGATGGCGCGGCGTTGGTCGGCGGCTCCACCTTGGATGAAACGCTGGACGCAGGCGTCAACGCAGGGCTGGCCACCTTGAACGTCACAGGCGCGGGTTCGAGTTTCAGCGCCGGAACCATGGCGGTCGGCTACGTCACCGAGGGCCGGGTAAACGTCGCCGCCGGCGGATCGCTTTCCGTCGGCACGCTGTGGATGAGCTACCCGACGGCGAACGCCTCCTCGCTCACCGTCTCCGGAGCGGGCAGCCACGCGAACATCGGCGCGCTGCACCTCGGCTACCAAGCCTCCTCCACGCTCACCGTCGCCGACGGCGGAAAACTCTCCGCGAACACCCTCGACCTCGCCGGGCCGGGCTCCTCCGCGAACGCGCCGCTTTTCATCAACGTCGGCGCCGCCGCCGGCGATTCCGCCGCGCCCGCCGGTATCCTCGATCTGCCGTCCGTCGTCGTCCCGAGCTACCGCACCCTCGCCCTCCAGCTCAATACCACCCACACCGCCGGCTCCCCCGCCTACCTCACGCGCGACGGCACCGTCTCCGGCACGCCGGTCAACTTCTCCGGCCCGGTCCACCTCACCAACACCGCCGGCTACAACGTCCTCGCCGGCTCCGTCTCCAGCTCGGGCCCGCTCGCCGTCAATGGCGGCACGCTCGTCATCGCCAACACCGCCACCTTCGCCGGCGACATCAACATCACCGGCGGCACGCTCGCCGTCGCCACCGGCGGCGACCTCGCCAACTCCGGCGCCAACATCGTCGTCGCCAGCACCGGCGTCGGCGCCTTCGTGATGAACGGCGGAGCGGCGAGCGCCGGCAGCGTCATCCTCGGTCACGATGGCGGCACCGCGACGCTGACGCTCAACGGCGGCACGCTCACCACCACGGAGATCGCGCGCTGGTCCATCCCGAGCACCGTCGCCTTCGACGGCGGCACCCTCCGCGCCGCGGCCAATACCAGCGTGCTGCTCAACGGCTTCACCGGCGGCTCCGCCGTCATCGCGTCCGGTGGCCTCACCATCGACACCGACGGCCACACCGTGTCCACCGCTTCCGAGCTCACCGGTTCCGGCGGCCTGACCAAGACGGGCTCCGGCACGCTCACGCTCTCCGGTGCCAACGCCTACACCGGCGCCACCACCGTCGGAGCGGGCACGCTCCGCCTCACCGGCGCGACTGCCTCCGACCACTTCGATGTCAACGGCGGCGCCCTCGAACTCACCGCCCCCATCGCGCTCGGCGCCACCACCGTCTCCGGCGGCGTGCTCGACCTCGGCGGCGTCTCCCACACCGGCACCATCGCCCTCTCAGGCGGCACCGTGCAAAACGGCTCGCTCCCGCTCTCCCAGATCTCCGCCACCAGCGGCACCATCGCCGCCGACCTCACTGGCGCCGATGGCTTCACCAAGACCGGCGGCGGCACGCTCACGTTCTCCGGGGCCAACACCTACACCGGCGCCACCACCGTCGACGCCGGCACCCTCCGCCTCACCGGTTCGACCACTACCGATCACTTCGCGGTCAACGGCGGCACCCTCGAACTCGCCGCGCCCACCGCGCTCGGCGCCACCACCGTCTCCGGCGGCGTGCTCGACCTCGGCGGCGTCTCCCACACCGGCACCATCGCCCTCTCCGGCGGCACGATTCAAAACGGCTCGTTCCCGAGCTCCCAACTCTCCGCCAACGCAGGCACGATCTCCGCCGACCTCACCGGCTCCGGCGTCTTCACCAAGACCGGCTCGGGCACGCTCACTCTCTCCGGCCCCAACACCTACACGGGCGGCACCGCGATCAACGCCGGCACGCTCGTCGTCGCCACCGGCGGCTCGATCGGCCACGCGGACACCGACATCGCGATCGCCGACACCGGCGCCGCCGCGTTCACCCTGACCGGCGGCTCGGTCGCGGCTCGCGCGCTCGTCCTCGGTTTTTCCGGCGGCACGGCCACCGTCACCCTCTCCGGTGGCACGCTCACCACCACCGAGGTCGCACGCTGGTCCGGCACCAGCACCGTCACTTTCGACGGCGGCACCCTCCGCGCCGCAGCCGACACCGGCCTGCTGCTCAACGGCTTTACCACCGGCTCCGCCATCATCGCGTCCGGCGGCCTCACCATCGACACCGACGGTCATTCCGCCTCCACCGCGTCCGCGCTCTCCGGCGTGGGCGGCCTCGCCAAGATCGGCTCCGGCACGCTCACCCTCTCGGGCGCCAATTCCTACACCGGCGGCACCGCGGTCAACGGCGGCACCCTCGTCGTCGCCGCTGGCGGCGTGATCAACCATCCCGCCGCCGACCTCGTCGTCGCCGACACCGGCGCCGCCTCCTTCATCCAGACCGGCGGCTCGGCCACCGTGCGCGACCTCATCCTCGGGCCTAACGGCCACGCCGCCGCCGTCACCCTCTCCGGCGGCTTGCTCGTCGCCGAAAACATCACCCGCGTATCCCCGGGCAGCACGCTTACCTTCGACGGCGGCGGCCTTCGCGCCACCAGCGACACCGGACCCGTGTTCAACGGCTTCACCGCCGGTTCCCTCACCGTCGCCTCCGGCGGCATCACCTTCGATACCGACGGCCACTCCGTCGTGTTCTCCACCCCTCTTTCCGGAGTCGGCGGCTTCACCAAGTCCGGCTCCGGCATGCTCACGCTCTCCGGCGGCCAGGCCTACACCGGCATTACCACCGTCAGCGCCGGCACGCTCCGCTTCACCGGCTCCCTCGCCACCGACCACTTCGCGGTCAACGGCGGCGCCCTCGAGCTCACGGCCCCCTCGGCGCTCGGCGCCACCACCGTCTCCGGCGGCGTGCTCGACCTCGGCGGTTTCTCCCACACCGGCTCCATCGCCCTCTCCGGCGGCACCGTGCAGAACGGCTCGCTCCCGACCTCCCAGATCATCGCCAGCGGCGGCACGATCTCCGCCATCCTCACCGGCTCCGGCGGCTTCACCAAGACCGGCTCCGGCACGCTAACGCTCTCCGGCGCCAACACCTACTCGGGGCCGACCGTGGTCGAAGGCGGCGACCTCATATTCGCCAGCTCCCAAGCGTTCTACGGCGCAAACTCCGCCAGCTGGACCGCGGAGAATCTCGTGGTCCGCTCCGGCGCCACCGCGCATTTTCCGGTCGGCGGCACGAACGGCTTAACCCTCTCACAGTTCGAGCAGCTCGCCGCCCTTTCTTCACCCACCGGCGGCTTCCGCCCGGGCTCGAGCATCGGCATCGACACCACCCAGGCCGGCGGTCCCCTCACTCTGTCCGGCGACCAATTCGTTTCGTCCAACATGGGTTTCGCCAAAACCGGAGCGAATACCCTTTCGATCACGGGTAACAACACCCTCCACGGCGGCCTGAAGGTTTCCGGCGGCCTGCTTCTACTCGGGCCGGGCACGACCATCGACACCACGGCCCCGCTCACCGTCGCCCCGACCGCCGGCCTTGGCCTGAACGGCGCCACCGCCACCTTCGGCGGCATCGCCGGTCATGGCACCGTCGATCTCACCGGAAGCAATCTCGTCTTGGATACGGCCACCGACGCCCCGCTCGACGCCTTTCTGGTCGGCACGGGCTCCCTCACCAAAACGGGGCCCGGCACGCTCACGACCACCAACAAAACCCACAGTTTCTCTGGCGGCCTCACCATCGCCGAAGGCAAGCTCACCGCCATCTCCTCCACGCTCGGCGCCTCCGGCTCCACCATCACGCTCGCCGGCGGCACGTTGGAGGTTGTCGGCGGTGCGCTGTCCGGTCGGCCTATCGTTTTAGCCAATGGCGGCGGCTCTCTGTATGCCGGTGCCGGAATTAACTCGGCGTATATCACTCCGATCTCCGGCGACTCGGCTAGCGCGCTCCGAAAGACGGGCCTCGGAACCGTCACGCTCCGCGTGAGTAGCACCTATTCCGGCCCAACCATCGTCGAGGCCGGTCACCTGAGTATTTTCAACACAGGCGCCCTCCCGAATGGCGCTAACCTCACCATCAACGCCGGGGCATCCATGGGTGTCCGCGGAAGCGTCAACCTGAGCTCACTAAGCGGCGATGGCTTCATCAATGCCACGGGCACCGTCTCCTTGAATCACGAGAATGCCCAGACCGTCTCCACCATCATCGCCGGAACCGGCAACTTCAGAAAATCGGGCTCCGGCACTCTCACGCTCACCGGCATCAACACGCTCGCCCCCAGTCCCGGATTGGAGGGATTCAACGGCATGATCTTCGCGGACGCCGGTTCGCTGATCGTGAACGGCAGCACAGCCAGCGCCTGGACGCAGATCAACGCGGGCGCCACCCTCGGCGGCTCCGGCACCGTCGGCATCACCCGCATCGCCGCCGGCGGCACGCTCTCGCCCGGCAATTCGCCCGGACTGCTCACCGTGTCGGGCAGCCTCACGCTCGATCCCGGCTCCACCACCCTCATCGAGATCGGCGGCACCACCCGCGGCGCCACCTACGACGCCCTCGATGTTTCCGGCGGCCTCTTCCTGAACGGCGAACTTCGCGTGCTCTTCACCGGAGGCTGGACTCCCGCCGGGGCCGCGTCCTTCCAGGTTTTCCAAGCCAGCTCCATCGGCGGCAGCTTCGCCCAATACACGCTGCCCTACGTCTCCGGCTACACCTGGAACACCGCCCGTCTCGGCGAGGGCGTCCTCGAGCTCGCCGCCGTTCCCGAGCCCGCCTCCTGCGCCATGCTCGCCGGCCTGGCCGCCTTCGGCCTCGCCGCCCGCCGCCGCCGTCGGGCGCGTTGATCCGCGCGAAGGAAAAGCGCCTAGACTTCGCGCTTCAGCCGGAAGGTGCGCAGAGATTCCTCCGCGGCGTTGAGTTCGTCGGTTTTCAGCTGCCGCACGAACTCCAGCCCGCGCCGGATCGCCGCGTGCCGGCTCTCCAGCCCGAGCTTGTTAAAAATGTTCGCGACATGGCTTTTGATCGTCTGCTCGCCGATGCGCAGGATCGCCGCGATCTCCGCGTTGCGCTTGCCCTCGACCAACCAGTGAAACACCTCCGCCTCGCGCGGCGACAGCCCCAGGCCGGCGTAGAGCTCCGGTCCGCCGGACGCGCTTCCCGCGCGCTCCCGCGCCAGCCGCCGCGCCGAGCGCAGATGCGGCTGCAGCAGGCCGATCACCTCGCGGTCGCGTTCCGTGAAGTCCGCGCCGCCCTTGCGTTGCACGCTGAAGTGGACGACCGCCCCGGCATCCAGCATGATCGGGATGGAGAAATGGTTGTCCAAGCCGAAGGGCCTATACGCCTCGGTGAACATCGCCGTATCCTCAAACCCACGACGAGAAAACCCGTCGCGCAGCATGCTCGGCTTGCCCGCGTTCAAGTCCAGGTCCGGCCGCCACAACGCATACTCGTTCTTGATGCGCATGAACGCCATCAGCGGCTCCAGCGGCAGCCGGTCCTTGGTCGAAAACACGATGTCGAACTCGCCCTGTCCGCCCTCCGGCCCCGGTTCGCGCGCCCTCGAGTAGGTGACGAACTCGCCCGGAACGAGGGCGCCCACCGCGGCCAGGCCGCGCTCCACGTAGTTCTCCATCGAAAGCCCCTCCGCATACAAAGCCCGGAGACCCCGCTCGAAAAGGACCCAGTCCCCATGCGTCACGTTCGCGAATTCCGATGACATGCGCCGAATGAATCCGGCGCATCGGACAAAATCCAGTAAATGAGCGGGAGGTTTAGCCCGAGGGCTTCCTCTTGCGCCCGCGCACCCGCTCAGGCCTTCGCCACCTTCGCGTAGGTCTCCTGAAGCGCGCGGGCGGAAGCCTGCAGACCGGAGAGTTCCTTCGGCCACAGCTCGACCTCGACGTGCGCCAAGGCGCCGACGCGGCCGACGAGCGTCGGCACGCTGATCGCCACGTTGCGCAGGCCGTAGGCGCCTTGCTGGAGCGTGGAGACGGGCAAGACCGTGCGCTTGTTCAGCGCGATGGCGTGCACGACCTCCGCGATGGTGAGACCCACCGCCCAACCGGCGCCACCCTTGCGACGGATCACCTCGGCACCGCTGCCTTTGGTGCGCTCGAATATCTGGTTTTGGAAGGCCGTGGTGCAGCCGGCGACTTTCGCGAGCGGCAGGCCGGCGTAGGCGGCCGACGACCAGACGGGGATCATCGTGTCGCCGTGTTCGCCGAGGATGAGCGCGGAGACCTGCGTCGGCGCGAGCCTGAGCTCCTGCGCGATGAGCGAACGGAAGCGCGCGGTGTCGAGCATGGTGCCGAGGCCGATCACCTGCTGCCAAGGCAGGCCGAGCTTGGCCTGCGCGAGCTGGGTGAGGATGTCGACCGGGTTGGAGACGACGAAGACGAGCGCGTCCTTGCGGAATCCGGCCTGCTGGATGCCGGCGAGGATTTGCAGGAAGAGCGCGACGTTGCGGTTGATGAGGTCGAGGCGCGACTCGTCGGGCTTGCGGCGCAGGCCGGCGGTGATGACGAAGATGTCGCTGTCCTTGGCGCGGGCATAGTCGCCGGCGTAGATGCGCTGACCGCCGAGCGCGGAGCTGCCGTGGAGCAGATCGAGCGCCTCGCCCTCGGCGAGGTCGGCGTTGGCGTCGAGTATCTGGATCTCCGATACGACCGCGCCGCACTGGAGCGCGAAGGCGGCGTTGGAGCCGACGCGGCCGCCGCCGCCGATGATGGTGACTTTCATAAAAAGTGGGGCCGACCGCTGGTCCGGCTTGGGGGAGTTTGCGAGAATCGGGAGCGAAAAGCCGGTCCCGGACCAATGTTCGTAATACGAACATTGGCCCGCGCCTGCATCAGGCCTTCAGCTGCTTCAAAATCTGCTCGGTGAGCGTGGCGACGAGAGCCTCGACCTGCGGGTCGGCGGCCGGGCCGGCGTCGTCCTCGGGCTTGGCCGCGGCACACGAAACACCGGGGCGGAACTCGCTGTTGTCGCAGAGTTCGCACTCCTTCAGGCCGTCGCGATTGTCGGGCATGCCGAGCAGCTTGCGGATGCGGACAAACTCCTTCGCCTTCGCGCCGCCCACGCCTTCGCCGAGGTCTTTGCCGAGCTGCGAGGCGACCCAGATGGTTTTGCAGTAGGCGTCGGCGTTTTCCATCTTCCAATACGCGTCCTCGATGTCCTTTCCCCAGGTGATGACGCCGTGGTTCGCCATCAGCACGCACTGGTTGTCCTTGCCGACCTCGCCGACCGTGTCGGCGTTTTCCTGCGAACCGGGCGTCTGGTAGGGCGCGATCGCGATCTTGCCGAGGAAGATGTCCGCCTCGGGGATGAGGCAGGTGGGCGGCTGCACCTTCGCGACGGCGAAGGCGGTGGCGTGCGGCGGGTGCGCGTGGCAGCAAGCCTTGCACATCGGCTGGCGCTTCATGATGCCGATATGGGTCATCGCCTCGCTGGTGCGCTTGCGCGAGCCGGCGAGCTGCTTGCCGTCGAGGTCGATGAGCGCGATGTCGTCGGGCGTCATGAAGCCCTTCGAGATCAGCGTGGGCGTGCAGAGCACGAGGTTGTCACCGACGCGGATGGTGAGGTTGCCGCCGTTGCCGTCGGTGTAGTCCTTCGCCCACATGCGCCGGCCGATGTCGCACATGCGCTCCTTGAGGATCCGGATCTCGGGCGAATTGAAGAACGCGGCGATCTCGGCGGGTGTCTTCGGGTCCTTGCCGGGGGTCCAGCGGAACTCGTAGTCGGGCACGGTGGGCTCGGCGGACTTCGCGACGGCCTTGGCGGCGGCGGGCTTCGCGGGGAGGAGCGAGGCGCGGCCGCGCAGGGCGTCGCGAGCCGAAGGCGTGAGGATGGCGTCGGCCGGCACGGCTTCGCCGTTGCGAAGCATTTTTTCGATGTCCTGGGCCGTGAGAACGGTGCGCATGGGAAACGGGGATTAGGCGGAAACGGGAGGGGAGTAGTGAATCTGGTCCACGAGGCAGGACGCGTAGGCGTCGACCGGCGTGGCGACGGGGAAAGGGGCGGCGGCCTCGGCGCCTTCGCTGAAGCCGACGATCTGGCCCTCGCCGGCGCCGATGCCGTCGTAGACGACGACCGTGGCGCCCTTGGCGAGCGGGAGCAGGGGCGCTCCGGCGAACTGCTCGCGCGAGAGCGGCTGCACGAGGATGAAGCGGCCGCCTTTGAGCGCGGGGTCCGAGATTCCGAGGGTGGCCTTGCCGATGACGGTGCCGAGTCGCATGGGGTCAGAGGGCTTTCGTCGCGGGCGCCGCGACGGCGGGATCGACGATCGCCTGGATGTAGTTGCGAAGCGGGGAACGCTCGTCGCCGACGAGTTTGCGCGTCTCCGAGCCGTCGGTGCTGATCATGACCGTCTGGTGCAGACCGGCGCCGAGCTGGTCGAGGGCGAGAACGGGCGCGCCGTCCGGGCGGCCGTCGACGTCGAGCGGCTGGCAGATGACGGTGCGCCCCTTCCGCATGCTCGGGTGGCAGGCGGTGCTCGTAAGGGTGCCGTCGATACGAGCGAGTTGCATGGCGGGAAGGAGGCTTAGGGCGGACCGAATGAAACGGGGCCGCTCAGTAGATCCGGAGGTTGTCGACCATCACGCAGCGGCGGGTGCGGGTGAAGGTGAGCGGGGTGGCGATGCCTTCGCCGGTGGTGGTGGCGATGGAGTAGTTGAGGTAGCCCTCGCCACCGAGGCCGAGGCCGGCGACGGAGGCGCCGTTCTTGACGAAGAGCGTGGTGTCGAGGGTGCGGGCCATCTGCGACATGTGCTCGACGTTGAGCGAGTGGAGGATGGCGGAGTGCTTGTAGCCGTGCTCGCTCTTGAGCGCGGCGGCGACGGCGTCGTTGAAGGTTTTGACGCGCACGACCGGGATCATGGGCATCATCTGCTCCTCCATGACGAAGGGGTGGTCGAGGTCGGTCTCGGCGAAGAGCATCGGGCAGTCGGCGGAGACGGTCGCGCCGGCGTGCTGGGCGAGCACGGAGGCGTCGGCGCCGACAAGTTTGCGATTGAGCACGGGGTGCGAGCAGCCGCCGGCGTCCTTTGCGGTGGTGAAAGCGACGTTGGTCAGGCGGTCGAGCTGGGCGCCGGTGAGCTTGGCGGCGCCGGCGCGGGCGAGCTCGTTGAGGAAACGCTCGGCGCAGGATTCGAGGACGAAGACCTGTTTCTCGCCGATGCAGAGCAGGTTGTTGTCGTAGCTCGCGCCCTTGATGATGTCGGCCGCGGCCTTGGAGAGGTTGCCGGTGCCGTCGACGACGACGGGCGGGTTGCCGGGACCGGCGCAGACGGCGCGCTTGCCGGACTTCATCGCGGCGGCGACGACGCCGGGGCCGCCGGTCACGCAGAGCATGCGGACGGGTTCGGCGGCGCAGAGGGCGTTGAAGGTGTCGAGCGTGGGCTCGGCGAGGGTGCAGACGAGGTGCTCGATGCCGAGGGAGGCGTGGATGGCCTCGTTGATCGCGCGGACGGCGAGCGCGGCGACCTTGGCGCCGCCCGGGTGCGGGTTGAAGACGACGGCGTTTCCGGCCGCGACCATCGAGACGATGTTGCCGCAGATGGTGGGCACGGAGTGGGTGACCGGCGTGATGGCGCCGATGACTCCGAAGGGCGTGTGCTCCTCGAGGGTGATGCCGTGGTCGCCGGAGAGGGCGTAGGGGCGCAGCCACTCGATGCCGGGCACGAGCTTCACGATCTGGAGCTTCTCCACCTTGTGGGCGAGGCGGCCGATCTTGGTCTCCTCGAACTCGATGCGGCCCCACTCGACGGCGTTTTTCTCGGCGAGGGTTTTGACGATCTCGATGACCTTGGCGCGGCCCTCGAGCCCGAGAGGCTGGAGCTGGCGGAAGGCCTGGTGCGCGGCGGCGCAGGCGGCGGCGACGTCGCCGAAGACGCCGAAGCGGCCCTCGCGGCGCGGAGCCACGACGGCGGGCGCGGCGCAGGCGGCCTGGGCGACGGCGGGCGCGCCGGAGAGGTTGCGCACGACCTGGTCCACGATGGCGCGTAGGGTGGTCTCGTCGATTTGGAGAGAGGGAGACATGGGCGAGAAAATGACCAATGCCCAATGTCCAATGACCAATGGTCGGACGCGGGCGTCAGGGCGATTTTAGGCGACGGGCGGGTGAATGCGGCGGTTGAGGACGTCGACGCTGTCGACGATGCCGATGACGGCGGCGTCGATGGGGAGGGTTTTCATGCCGTCGGCGGCGCGGGCGGAGCTGCCTTGGCAGAAGAGCACGATCTCGTCGCGTCCGGCGCCGAGGGCGTCCACGGCGACGACGGTGTTGCTGCCGGGGCGGAGGCGCGCGGGATCGGACTCGTCGACGACGAGCGGACGCAGGAGGAGGAGTTTGCGGCCGTTCATGGCCGCGTCCTTCTTGGTCGCGACGACGTGGCCGATGACGCGGGCGAGGAACATGGGGGAGATCCTGCGCGCGACGCATCAGGGCCGCCGCGCGCGGGAGTTTCGGGGGTTATTTCTTCGCGGCCGGAGCGGCGACGGGCGCCGGGGCGGCCTTGGGGAGAATGTTCGCGACGTCGGCGTGCGGGCGGGCGATGACCTGCACGGAGACGACTTCGCCGACCTGCTTGGCGGCCTGGGCGCCGGCGTCGACGGCGGCCTTCACGGCGGCGACGTCGCCGGTGACGATGGAGGTGACGAGGGCGTTGCCGACCTGCTTCATCGGGCCGACGAGGGTGACGTTGGCGGACTTGAGCATGGCGTCGGTGCCGGTGATGAGCGCGGTGAGGCCGCGGGTTTCGAGGAGGCCGAGGGCTTGGGACATGGTGGGATGGAGTTGAAAGGTTGAGGATCGGGGCGGAGGAAAATGCGGAGGGCGAAACGCGGGCGCTCAGGCGGCGCGGGCGGAGGCGGGCTTGGCGAGGAGGAGGCGGCGCGCCTCGCGGGCGACGACGAGTTCCTCGTTGGCGGGGATGACGAAGACCTTGGTGCTGGAGTCGCAGCAGGTGAGGTCGGTCTCGACGGGCGAGACGTCGTTCCGGCGCTGATCTAGGATGAGGCCCATGCGGGGGAGGCCGGCGCACACCGCCTCGCGCACATAGACGTCGTGCTCGCCGATGCCGCCGGAGAAGACGAGGGCGTCGCAGCCGCCCATCTCGAACCAGAAGGCGCCGACCCAGTGGCGGATGGACTGGACGAAGCACTCCATGGCGACCTCGGCCCGGCGGTCGCCGGACTTGGCGGCGGCGCGGATGTCGCGCATGTCGTTGCTCACGCCGGAGAGGGCGAGGAGGCCGCTCTCCTTGGTCAGCTGGCGCTCGATCTCGGCGATGGAGAGCCCGAGCTTGCGGTGGATGAAAGGGATGGCGGCGGAGTCGAGTTCGCCGACGCGGTTGTTCTGCGGGAGGCCGGACTGCGGGCTCAGGCCCATGCTCGTGCCGATGGCCACGCCGTCCATCGTGGCGGTGACGGAGCTGGATCCGCCGAGATGGCAGGAGATGATGCGTAACGGAGCTCCGGATACGGGGCGCGGGCCGGACTGGTAGAGACCGCGGGTGATCTCGGCGACGTCGGGGCGGTCGAGAAGCTCGGCGGCGCGCTCGGCGGAGAACTTGTGGCTGGCGCCGTGGAAACCGTAGCGGCGCACGCCGGCCTTATACCAGGCCTCGGGCACGGCGTAGCGGTGGGTGCGCTCGGGGAGCCATTGGTAGAAGGCGGTCTCGAAGAGCGCGACGCGGCGCACGGCGGGAAGTTTTTCCCGGAAGCGGCGGATGCCGGCGGCGTAGGGCGGGTTGTGCGCGGGGGCGAGGTCGGCGCTGTCGAGGAGCGCCTGCTCCACGCGCTCGTCGGCCTCGACGCAGCCGGTGAGGGCGCCGCCGAAGACGGTCTTGAACGCGACCGCGTCGAGATCGGCGCCGGAGGAGAGTTTTCCCTCGGCCTTGAGCGCGGCGAGGCAGTCGTCGATGGCCTGGCCGTGATCGGTCACGCGCTCGTAGCCGCCCTTAGCGACGGCGGAGGCTTGCGCGCCGTCGAAGCGGAAGAGGCGATACTTGAACGAGGTGGATCCGAGGTTGGCGACGAGGATGTTCATGGCGGGGAGGACCGGAACGGGTTGCGCGGACGGGAGGAGGAAAGGGATGGGGACGGCGGCAGGGGAAACCGCCGTCCCGGTTGACGGGTGGGCGTCACGACTCGCTCACCCGAAAATCAGAAATGGAAGACGCGGCAGGCGCCGCTCAGGCCGCGGGCGCGGCGAGCCACTTGCCGAGGCCGGCGAGCTCGTCGTGCGGGCGCGGGATGACCTGCACGGAGATGACTTCGCCGATGCGCTTGGCGGCTTCGGCGCCGGCGTCGACGGCGGCCTTCACGGCGGCGACGTCGCCGCGGAACATGGCGGCGACGTAGCCGCTGCCGACGGCTTCGTAGCCGGTCATGGTGACGTTGGCGGACTTGAGGGCGGCGTCGGCGGCCTCAAGGAGGGTGATGTAACCTTTGGTTTCGATGATACCGAGGGCGAGTTGGGCCATGGCGGGGAAGGGGTCGAGGTGGACGAGGCGGGGAGATTTAAGGGGCCGGAGCGCGCAGGGCGCGGCGGCCCGGGTTGGTGTTTTAGAGACCCGCCTGCTTGAGGAGGTCGGTGTGCGGGCGGGGAATGATGTGCGAGGCGACGAGTTCGCCCACGCGCTTGGCGGCTTCGGCGCCGGCGTCGACCGCGGCTTTCACGGAGCCGACGTCGCCTTTGACGATGACGGTGATGAGGCCGCCGCCGATTTGGACGGTGCGCACGAGCGTGACGCTCGCCGCCTTGACCATGGCGTCGCTGGCTTCGACGGAGCCGACGTAGCCGCGGGTTTCGATCATGCCGATGGAATCACTCATGGGGAGAGGTGGTGTTGGAGGGTTGGGACGGAGGGTTTGTGGATTCGGGAAAAGCGGGGGCGGCGGGTCGTGGCCGGAGTCGGGAGGCGGTGGGTCGTGGCGCGGAGTCGGCGTTTATTTCACGAGCGAGACCGGGACCCCGGGCCCGAGGCCGCAGGCGTTGCCCTCGTCGGTGTCGATGTGCACCTCGAGCTTGAAGTCCTTGTGCACGCGCACGAGGAGCCGGTCGAAAGTCATGCCCAGGTCGCCGCCGACGCGGAGCTTCATGAAGTCGCCCTGCTTAACCTTGTAGAAGGCGGCGTCGTCCGGGTGCATGTGGACGTGGGGCGCGGCGCGGATCACGCCTTGGTCGAGTTCGAGGAATCCGGCGGGGCCCATCAGCATGCAGCCGGGCGTGCCCTGGATGTTGCCCGACTGGCGCACCGGGATGTCGAAACCGAGGGCGATGGAGTCGGTGTAGGCGAGCTCGACCTGGTTGAGGTCTCGGCAGGGGCCGAGGATGCGGAGGTTCGAGATCACGCGGCTGCGCGGGCCGATCAGCGTGACGGATTCGTGCGCGGCGTATTGATCTTTCTGATATAGCCACTTCATCGGCGTGAGCGTGCATCCCTTGCCGAAGAGCGTCTCGACCGCCGCGGGCGTGAGGTGGCAGTGGCGGGCGCTGATGTTGACCAAAAGGGGATTCGGCGCGGCCACGGTGCGCGGCAGCGGGCGACCGAGGCGGGCGTAGACGGCGCGACGCACCTGGTGCTCGATCTCGACGCGATGGGGGACGGGCGGGGGCAGCATGGGAGCGGGAGTCGGTGCCGGGTAAAATCAACGGCCCGTGGACCGAGGAGAGCGGTCGGCGGGGCGAAACCATGCGAAACGGGGCATGGGGAACATGCGCCTAGCCTACTCCGATCCGGCGAGCCGCGCTTGGTAGATTTTGAAAGATATTGATCGTTTCTTGTCAGAAAGCGTCACGTCGCTTCACGCACCTCGGGCGACGACGGGGCCGCCGTCGTGGAAAAAGCCGAACTTCGAGGTTGGATGTTGGGCCCGCGCTCCTTCGATTTCGGCACCCGCGCCCGTGCCGTCCCTCGAAGAACTGCTCCACTCCCTCCACACCGTTTTCGGCTACGACGGCTTCCGTCCGTTGCAGCGCGAAATCATCGAGACCTCGCTCGGCGGTCGCGACGTCTTCGCTTTGCTTCCCACGGGCGGCGGCAAGTCCATGTGCTTCCAGTTGCCCGCCTTGCATCGCGCGGGACTGACCGTGGTCGTCTCGCCGCTGATCGCGTTGATGAAGGACCAGGTGGACCAACTCCAGGCCGCGGGCGTAGCCGCCACCTATCTCAACTCCTCGCTCGACTCCGCCACCGCGCGTTCGCGCCTCGCCGGCCTGCACCGCGGCGAGTTCCGTCTCCTCTACGTCGCGCCCGAGCGCCTGATGCTGGACAACTGGAAGGAAAACCTCCGCGCCTGGAACGTCGCCTGCCTCGCGGTCGACGAAGCCCACTGCATTTCGGAGTGGGGCCACGACTTCCGCCCCGAGTTCCGGCAGATCGCCCAGTTGCGAGATCTCTTGCCGGACGTGCCGGTCATCGCGCTCACCGCCACCGCGACCGAGCGCGTGCGCGAGGACATCGTCAAACACCTGCGCCTGCGCAACCCGGCCGTCTTCGTCGCCTCCTTCAACCGCCCCAACCTCGCCTACAAGGTCCTCCCGAAGGACGAGCCGCTGAAGCAGATCATCGACTGGGTGAAGCGCCGCGAGGACGAGAGCGGCATCATCTACCACGCCTCGCGCGCCGCCGCCGAACGCACCGCCGAGGCCCTCGCCGCCCGCGGGTATTCGGCCAAGCCCTACCACGCCGGCCTCGAGGCGACGGAACGCGCCCGCAACCAGGAGCTGTTCCTGCGCGACGAGACCAAGATCATGTGCGCGACGATCGCCTTCGGCATGGGGATCAACAAACCCAACGTCCGCTGGGTCATCCACTACGACCTGCCGAAAAACATCGAGGGCTACTACCAGGAGACCGGTCGCGCCGGCCGCGACGGCCTGCCCGGCGACTGCCTCCTGCTCTACAGCGGCGGCGACATCGCCAAGCAGACCCACTTCATCGACGAGATGACCGACGCCGTCGAGCAGCAGCGCGCCCGCACGCAGCTCCGCCTCATGTCGCACTACGCCGAGGGCACGGCCTGCCGCCGCCGCGAGCTCCTCGCCTACTTCGGCGAAACCTTCCCGCTCGATAACTGCGCCGCCTGCGACAACTGCAACGAGCCGCGCGAGACCTACGACGGCACCGTCCACGCGCAAAAATTCCTCTCCTGCGTCTACCGTTGCCGCCAGGCCTCGCGCTTCGGCGTCGGCCTCAACCACGTCGTCGAGGTGCTCGTCGGCGCCAAGACCGAGAAGATCGAGCGCTGGGGCCACGACCGCCTCAGCACCTACGGCATCGGCGGCGACCTCCCGCGCCACCACTGGGTTTCCGTCGGCCGCGAGTTGCAGCGCCTAGGCTTCGTTTGCCCCGGCACCGGCGAATACCCCACGCTCGAGCTCACGCCCGAGGGGCTCGAGGTCCTGAAATCCCGCCAGCCCGTCACCCTGACCAAGCCCTCCGAGCACGTGCCGAAGGCGAAGCGCTCGCCGATCAAGCGCGACGGCGACGAGGCCTGCGACGAGATCCTGCTCGCCGAGCTGAAGAAGCTCCGCAAACGCCTCGCCGACGAGCGCGAGGTGCCGGCGTATGTGATTTTCGGCGACAAGACCCTGCGCCAGATGGCCCGCGCCTACCCGACGCGCGAGCGCGACATGCAGGGCATCTTCGGCATGGGCGAAAAGAAGCGCGACGAGTTCGGCTCCACCTTCGCCCGCTTCATCGAGCAATTCCTCGAGACCAATCCGCGTCAGCAGTTCAACGACTAGCGATTTCTCGAAAACGCGCCCGCCGCGCCGCTCACGCGAACAGCACCTGCGTCAAAGCCACGCCAAGAAAGGTCCAGACCACGATGGTCATGAGCTTCGCCGCCGCGGACACGGAGAAGGCGCGTTGCCAGGTGCAGGCGTGCGTCGTCTTGAGCAGCGTCAGGAGCAGCGCCAGATAGGAAACGGCGTCGTCCACGCGGAAAAACTCCGTCACGTTCCAAGCGACGAACCCCACCGCGCGCACGCCGGCGCCGCCCGCCGTCGCGGCCAGCGCAGGCCAGAACATCTGGCCCCAATCGGCGTGAACGTCGGCCCACCGGAAGGCCAGCTTCAAGATGATCATCCCCACGCCGACCTGCACCAGGGCGCCGATCCCCAGCATGGTCCAAAACTGCGTCGGATCCTCCGCGCCCATCATCCCGCCGATCACCGCGCCCGCGCCGCCCTCGTGCTCCGCGCTCAAACGATCGACATCCGCCTCCACCGCCTTCCGCGCCTCGGCGTTGGCCTTCGCCCACTCCGCCTCCGCCGCCGCGGCCGCCTTCGCCTCCTCGGCCTCGGCTTTCGCGAGCTTGGCCGCCTCCTCCGCCGCGACCTCCTCCGGCGTGGCCGGATCGCTCACATGCCGCACGCGCACCACGCGGGTCACGAGGCCGTTTCTGAGCTCCACCCGGCCGTCGTTCGGGTAACGCAGCACCTGCGTATCGCCCCGCTCCAAAACCGAGAGCGGCTTGCCGACTTCCGCCTCCACCTGCTCGCGCGTCATGCCCTCCCCCACGCCCCGCGCCGACAAGCCGGCGCCAAGCGACAACATCACCCCCACCAGGCAGATAAGAAATCGTCCCATGCCGCAGCCCAATTTCGCCCGGCACCTGCGGCAAGAGGAAATCGACTGGCTTGCTGATACTTACAAATCCATCAACCCTTACAAAGGCCGCAGCCAAAGCGCCCGGAACTCCACCGGTTGTCCCTCGAGCTGCAATCCGATCGGCCCCTCGCGCACGGCGAGTTGATCCACCCGATTCTGACGCACGCCGTTCACGAACACCTCCAGCGTGTCCTTGCTCGCGTAGACATCGATCGCGTTCCACTCGCCCACCGCGCGCTCCGAGGCCGGCTCGGCGCGGCCGAGCTTCCACTGGCCCTTCTCCTCCGGCACGCCCGGCAGCGGCGTCTCCATCCCGATCAACTGCCCCGCCTGCCCGATCTTGAGCTGCGCCTGGATGCACACCGGCCAGACCTTGTCCTCGCCCCGCACATGCACGAGCACGCCGCTGTTGCTTTTCGGATTCGCTCCGGCCGCCCAACGCCACTCCGCATGCAGGCGATAGTTGGCATAAGACGCCTCGGTGCGCAGGTAGCCGCTCACCGGAGAGTGCAACCGGAGCAGTCCGTCCTTTGCGTCCCACGCGGCGGCGTGATCGGCCGCCGGGTCCGACAAGACGAGCTTCCAGCCGGTGAGATCGACTCCATTCCAAAGCGTCACGCGTCCGGGCAAGTCCGCCGGCTTGGACGGGAAAACGCCTTCGACCTCCTCGGCCGCGAGCACGGGCCCCGACACTCCTTCGACCGCGAGCGCTTCGATCACCACGCCGCGCATCTGCGCGAGACGAATACCGGCCCGCGCCGTGCCGCTCACGTTGCGCAACACCAAACCCTCGAGCGGCGCGGTCACGGAGATCCGCGTCGCCTCCGCCACCACGCCCACGTCGTGCAACCGCACGTCGGTGAACGACAGATCCCGCGCGCGCGGATAGCCCGCGAGCCCCGGCACCGGATCATCCGCCGTGTTGGTGTTGCCCGCGTCGAGGAGATTGATGCGCAAAAACCCGCCGCCGCTCACGTCGAGGTCGCGCGCATGGATGCCCTCGCTCGCGCCCCCGCGCCCGACGCGCGACTTCAGGTAGATCGCGTGCGTCGCCGCGCGCAGCTTGCAGCGCTCGATCGTCACGCCGCGCACGCCCGCCGAGATTTCGCTGCCGATCCCGATGCAGGCGAAACGCCGGCAGATCAGCTCGCAGTCGCGGATCGTCACGTCCTCGGTCGCCAGCCCGAGCCGCGCCCCGTCGAGTCCGCGCCCGGACTTCAGGCTGATGCTGTCGTCACCCGTATCGATGAAACAGCCCTCGATCAGCACGCGCCGGCACGAGTCGACGTCGATGCCGTCGCGCGAGCCGCGGATGTCCAGCTTCCGGATCGTCACGTCTTCGCACAGCGTCGGATGCGTCGCCCAGTTGTTGCCCTCCTGCCGCACCGAAAAGCCCTCCCAACGCACGCGTTTGCAGCGGATAAACTCCACCACCAGCGTGCCGCGCGGTTGGCGGTTGCTCGCGGCGGTCTCGGGGTTGCCGATGATCAAGCCGGGCCCGACGACACCCACGTCGTCCACATCCGCCGCGTGGATCAACGCGCGATGACCCGGCTGCCAGCGTCCTTCCCAACGCACGTCGATCAGCGGGTAGTCGGCGAGTTCGCCGCTGCCGCGCAACACGCCGCCCTCCTCGAATCGCAGCGTGGTGGCGCGTCCGAGTTGCACGTTGCCGATCAGATACTCGCCCCGCGGCACGAGCACCTCGCCGCCGCCGTCGACCGCGCAGGCGTCGAGCGCACGCTGGAAGGCGGCGGTGTCCTTCGTCGCGCCGTCGCCGGAGGCGCCGAAATCGCGGACATTCCACGTCGCCGCGCGCAACACCGCCGCGGCGGCGAAACAAAGCGACCACACACAGCGAACGGCGAAACGAAGCGATTTCATGGGGCGGTATCAGGGAGGGTAAACGCGCGTCGCGGAGCGAGCCCGCGCAACTGCCAGTCGGCAAAGTCGAGCAGCGCCGACCAGTCCGAATCCGCAAAGGCGTGGCCGTGTTTTTCAAAGCTCACCGCCAGCCGGTCCGTCACACCCAGCAGCTCGAAGACCGGGCGCGCCCCGTGCAAAGCCGCCACCACCGCCGAGGGCAGCGACACCGGATCCTCGGTCGCCTCCAGCGCGATGAAGCGCCGCGGCGCCACCAAGGCCACGAAGGCGTGCTGATCGAAGGGCAGCCGCTCCACCTGTCCGCGAAAGGCGTGCAGCCTCGGCGAAAACCAGCCCGGGTATTTTTTCATCATCTCGTCGAGCCCCTCCTTGCCGCCGCGACCCGCGCCGCTGAAGCGGTAGGCGCCGTCGCCGCCGCCGCCGGTCCCACAGGGCGCCACAAGCGCGAAGCGTTCGTCGAGGGCGCCCGCGACGAGCGCCGCCTTCCCCAGCCGGGAATGGCCGGTGACGATCAGCCGCTCACGATCCGCGAAGGGCTGCGTGCAAAGATAGTCCGCCACGCGCGACATTCCCCAGGCCCAGGCGCCGAGCAGTCCCCAGTCGTAACCCGGGTAGGCGGGATAAAAACGCGTCGTGCGATAGGCCCAGCTCCCGTCCGCCAGGCGCAAGGTCGTGTCCTCGCCCGTATCCTGATAATGATACGTCACCAGCGCATAGCCCTGCCGCAGCAGCGTCTCGTGTCGCTTCGCCACCGTCCGCGGGTCCGGCCCCCGCGGATCGCCCGCGGGAGCAACCGACGTCGCCGCGGGCAAAGGATCGACCGGTAGCAGAGCGTTCACGCCCTTTCCCTGCCCCGGAGGACGCGGCAGCAAGGGCAGACGGACCGCGCCCGGCGTCGGGTCAAAGTTCGGAAACACCACCACCGGCCGCGGCGTGCCCTCGTCGGCCGGCGTGAACACCGCGACGTCAAAGCCGAGCGCCATCTCCGGCCCGAAACGCAGGCGCACGAGGCGAAAGGTCGCCGCGCCGTCGAGCACGGAGGCCGTTTCCAACACCGTGCTCTCCACCCGCTCCGGCGCCGGCGGCGCATGGCCCACCGCGTAGTGCTCGAGGACCGCGCGCCACTCGCGGCGCCGCGCCGCCCAGCCCGCCGCATCCTCGACTCGGCGGCCCTCCGACCCGCTCAAAAGCTCGGGTAGGCCCTTCACTTCGGGCAAATCGTCGGGCCCGGGCCGCGCCGGAAACGCCGTCGCGATCTCCGGCAACGCGATCTCGGCCGCGTCCTGCGCCCGGAGGAATCCGGGCGACACGAGGCACGGCGCGCCGATCAGGGCGACGGTCAAAACCCACCGGCGCATCCGGCGGGCCAAGGCGGGGTGATGGGGCATGGCTTCGCTTCTGCACGAAGCGTCATTCCGTGTCGCGCCCGAATCCGGCCCGCGCAGCCGACACGCCGTTCCCCCTCGGACGTCCTCAGAACTCGATGCCCGCCTGCGCCGGCACGCCCGCGTCGAAGGGGTGCTTGATCGCGCGCATCTCGGTGACGAGATCCGCCAGCTCCACGATCTCGGGCGGCGCGCCGCGGCCGGTCAGCACGACGTGCTGGTCCGCACGCTTGGCCTTCAGCGCCGTCACGACTTCAGCGACCGGCAGGTAGTTCAGTTGCAGCACCACGTTCAGCTCGTCGAGGAGCACGAAATCGACCTCGGGGTTCGCCAGGTGCTCGAGAGCCTTCTCCCAACCGCGCCGGCAGCAGGCGATGTCGGCCGCGCGATCCTGCGTGTCCCAGGTAAAGCCCTCGCCGTAGTGGTCCCACGCGAGCAAGGGCCCGCGCAGCAGACGCTCCACGTGGTCGTTGCTCGCCTTGATGAACTGCACCACCGCGACCTTGTTTCCGTGCGCGAGCTGGCGCGCCACCATGCCGAAGGCCGCGCTGGTCTTCCCCTTGCCGTCCCCGGTGTGGCAGAGGATCAGGCCGCGGCGATCCTTCGCCGCCCGCACCTTGGCGCGCATCTCCTCCTGCAACTCGCGCATCCGCTCGCGATGCTCCGCCTCGGTCTCGGTGTGGTAGCTCTTCTTCATAGAAACAAAGTCAGCCCCGGCTCGAGCCGAGCATCGACGCCGAAGACCTCGCGCAACAGCTCGCGGGTCAACACCGCCTCGGGCGCGCCCGCCGCGCGCAGGCGCCCCTCGTGCAGGACCACGACTTCGTCGAGGCAATGCGCCACGCGCAGATCGTGCAGGGAAAACACCAGCGTCCGCCCGGCGCGGGTGAGCTCGCGCGCCAGCATAAGCGTCTCGAGCCCGTGCCGCGGATCGAGCGCCGCGAGCGGCTCGTCCCAGAGTTGCAAGGCCGCGCCCGTCGCCCAGGCCCGCGCCAGCAGCACGCGGTGCCGCTCGCCGCCCGAAAGGCGGTCCACCGGACGCTCCGCGATCCGCGTCAGGTCGAAACGCGCCAACGCCTCCGCGACGCCCGCGCCGTCGTCGCCATGGGCGAAGCGTCCCTGGCCGACCACCGAACACACGCTGAAACCAAATTCAAAACGCGCTTCCTGCGGCACCCAGGCCGCGCGCCGCCCGCGCTCCAGCGCCGGGATTTTCCCCAGCGCCTCGCCGCCCCAACGCACCAGCCCCGGCGCCGCGCTCGGCAGCAGACCGGCCGCGACGGAGAGCAGGGTCGATTTGCCCGACCCGTTCGGCCCCACGAGGCCGACCATCTTGCCCGGCTGCACGGACAGGCTGAGCGCGTGCAGGCGCCCGGGGACGGAGACGTTTTCCAATTGAAGCGCCGCGCTCATCGTTCGCTCCTCCGCAAGAGCCACAGGAAAAACGGCCCGCCGACCAGCGAGGTCACGATGCCGAGCCGCAGTTCCCCCGCCGCGCGGCCGATCAGATCGCACACGACGACGAAGGCCGCGCCGCCCACGAGCGACAGCGGCACGAGGCGACGGTGCTCCGGCCCGACCAAGAGGCGCAGGATGTGCGGCACGATCAGGCCGACGAAGCCCACCGTGCCCGCGACCGCCGTGGCCAGCGCCGTCAACACGGTCGACAGCCCGATCAGGTTTCGCCGCAGGCGGCGCACATCGACGCCGAGGCTCTGCGCCTCCTCCGCCCCGAGGCTGAGCAGATCCATCGGGCGCCCGAGCGGCAGGAGCAGCAACGCCGCGGGCAGGATCGCCGCCGCCATCCAGACATGCTCCCAGGTGCGGTCCTCGAGCCCGCCGAGCAGCCAGAACAGCACCTGCGCATTGCGCTCGTAGGTCACGGTCTTGGCGGAGAGCACGTAGCTCGTCACCGCGCCGAGGAGGGCGTTGAGCGCCACGCCCGCGAGCAGCAGCCGCTCGGTGCTCGCGCCGCGCCGGGCGAGCAGGATCACGATGGCCGTCGAGACAAAGGCGCCCGCCGTGGCGAAGAGCGGCACCGTGAGCAGCGAGGCCGCGGCCATGCCGAAGCCGATCGCGACCACCGCGCCGGCCGCGCCGCCCGCGCTCACCCCGAGGAGGCCGGGGCTGGCGAGGCTGTTGCGAAAATAGGCCTGCATCACGAGGCCGCTCCCGGAAAGCGCCGCGCCCACCAGCATCGCCACCAGCAGGCGCGGCAGACGGATCTGCCAGAGGATCGTGGCGGCGAACTCGTCGCGGTGCAGCAGTCCGTCGAGCAATTGCCCGGCCGAGAGCCTCACGTCGCCGTAGGCGAGCGAGCCGAGCGCCGCCGCGAGCAGAAGCGCGCCCGCCGCGACGACGGCCAGGCCGGAGGAGGAGGCGCGTGGAGCGGGGGCGGAAGCGCTCATTCGCTGAACAACTCCGGGTGCAGCGCGAGGGCCAGCGTCTCGTAGGCGTCGACGCGCCGGTGGCTCACGCAGCCGAGCATCCAGGACGGGATCACCGCGGCGCGCCCCTCGCGCACCGCCGACATGAACTGGTAGGGCGGGAGCTTCTTGTAGGGGGCGAGGGCGGCGGAGGCGGAGTCGCCCGCGAGCACCACGCGCTCCACCGGCCAGACGAGCAGCTTCTCCGTCGGCGGCGCGGCGTGCCCGCGCAGGCCCCCGAGCGTCGCGGCGAGGTTCTCCGCCGCCGCCCGGTCGCAGAGATCCTGAAACGTCGTGTCGGCGCCGGCGATGACGCCGTAGGTCGAGGGCGCGATGACGCGGACGGGCCGGGCCGCGGCCAGCCGGCCTCGCAGCGAGGCGAGACGCGCCGTATCGGCCGCGACGATACGCTCCGCCCTCGCGACCGCATCGGGGCCGAGCGCGGCGGCGAGGCGGAGCAGGTTGGCGTGCGCGTCTTCGAGGGTCTTGTAGCGGTCGAAAACGATCACGGCCACGCCGGCGCGGCGGATCTGTTCGACCAGCTCGGCGCGGCTGTAGTCGGCGAAGAGCGCGAGCGTGGGACGGAAGCGCAGGATCGTCTCGGCGTCGCCGAGCGTGATCTGCGGGTAGGCCGCCGCCGCGCGGGCCACGCCGGAGAACTCCGGGTCGCGGGCGAGGTGCGAGAGGGCGGCGATCTGCTCGGGCGCCGCGACCGCGAGCAGGAGCTCGTCACCGCCCACGGTCTGCGAGACGACGCGGGCCGGCTCGTCGGCGCGAAGGGCGGCGGCGAGTCCCAGCAGACAGGCGAAGAGCAGGCGGCGAAGCGGCATCAGGGTTTACGATTTTCAGGATACCAGGGATTCCAATATCCATTCGCTTCCATCGGGCCGAACCATCCGAGGCGAGCCTCGGCGTTGTCGCCGCCGTAGTAGTTCGGCCCGGCCTCGCCGTTCGGCGACTCCGCGCTCACGCGGCCGTCGCACCAGGCGACGAGCGCCTTGCCGTTGAAGCGGAAGTGGGTGCTCGGCTGGCTGGGCCCCGCCGGCACGCCCGAGGGCGCCAGCCACTGGGGCGGCTCGGTGAAGGGGTATTCCTGGAGGCCCGCGGCGCGGGACAGCGCGGTGCCGGCGAACATCACCGTGCGCCCCGGATTGGGCAGGCTGGCGAAACGCGCGGGGCGAAACGGATCGAGGGCGGTGCCGCGGGCGGCCGGCCCGCCGAGGTAGGCGGAGTTGTAACCGTAGCCACCGGCGCCGAACTCGAAGGACTCGGGACTCGGCTCGAGGGTGGCGAAGACCGGGCAAAGCTTCACCCGTCCGTCGCGCCCGAGGTAGGGCCCGAGCCAGCCCTTGGTCGGATCGAAGGGCGTCGAGCTCGAGGACCGCGCCCCGTGCCAGCGGGTGTTGTTGTCGAGCGACATGCCCGGCGGAAACAGGCCGCGGCTGTCCGCGATGTAGGCGTGCGTGGCGGCGGCGAGCTGGCGGAGGTTGCTCACGCTCGCCGCGGTCTGGGCCGCGAGCCGGGCCCGGCCGACCACCGGCACGAGGATCGCCGCGAGCACGCCGAGGATGGCGATCACCATGAGGAGCTCGATCAGCGTGAAAGCGCGACGCCCGGTGTTCATGGCGTGGAAGAGGCGGGCGTGACGCGCAGACGGAGGAACTGCCGCGGCTGTTCGCTCAGCGCGAGCCGCGCGGCCACGGAGACGAGCGTGCCGCCGCTCGCGCTCGTTTCCACCGCGGCGTCGAGATGGGCGGAATCGGCATGCCAGGTCGCGAGGTCGGAGGACCACTCGACAGTGTAGACCAGATCGCTTCGGTCGGCCGGTCGCACGTAGGCGAGCGCAAGCCGGCCGGAGGTAACGGCGAGCGAGGGCGTGTTCAGCGCGCTGTCGCCCGCGTCGCGCGGCAGGGTGCCGAGCGCGTATTCGAGCAGGTTGGGGCAACCGTCGCCGTCCGGATCGGCGGCGTCACCGGAAACCACCGCGTCTGCGAGCTCGGACGCGTTGAAATGATCCGCGCGCCAGGCGGCGTAGCCGGTCTGCGCCGCGGAGGCGAAATGGCGGACGGCCACGCCGTCGAGATCGAAGCCGCCGGTGGCGAAGGGCGTGGGCCAGGGTTCGTTGATGATGCGGCCCAGGACGTCGCGCGAGGCGTAGGCGGGGTCGATCGTGCCGATCACGTCGACGATGCGAACATGCGTGATCGCGTGGATGTCCAGCAGCGGGCTGCGGCCGGCGAGCTCGCCGAGGTCGAAGGGCGTGCCCTGGCCGCCGACGTATTTTCCGGCGAGGTTGCGGAGGTTCGTGGAGTCGACCACGCCGAAGCTGCCGATCTGCGTGCCGGCCGGCGTCTCGGAGTAGGCGTCGAAGCGGAAGAAGTTCACGCCATCGGAGCTCACCTCGACGAAGGCGAGCTCGAGAAAGCTGCCCGCGAAACCGTTTTCGAACACCGCGAAATCCCATCCCGGCCCGTCTCCGATCGGCTCGGCGAAGGTGAGCGTGATGCGTCCCCCGTCTCCGAGCGACACGACGTCGTAGACATCGTCGGAGGTCTCGCGACGCACCGGGCCAAGCGTGTATTCGCCGACGCCGAAGCTCGCGTAACCGTAGGCCGGCGTGCCGACCTGCGCGTAGCCGCGCACGAGGTCGGTGAAACCCGTCGCCCAGCCCGCGATCTCGGGGTCGGTGTAGGCGACAGCGAGCGAGCCCGGCGTGCCGGCGGCGCCGTCGTAGGAGCCGGCGACGAGCGGAAGCGCGGGCGCGAGGCACAGCCCCGCGCCCGCGATCACGCCCGAGGAAGCTTTCCAAGCGAAGCGCATCGGCGGCCTCAGCACGCGGCGGAGTCCCCGCGCGAGGCGCGACGGCGACGCAGCGACGCGACGGCGAGCGCGCCCAGGCCGGCGAGCGCCGCGGCGGCCGAGGGCTCGGGCACGGCGACGAAGCTCAGGTTGTCCAGCGCGACGTAGGTCGGGGTGTTGATGCCGAACTGGCCGACGTCGCTGGAATCGAGGACCAGCGAGATCGATTTCACCCCCGCGCCGAGACCGGTGAGGTCGACGTTCGTCCAGTCCGAGACGACGTAGTCGAGCGCGCTGTCGGCAAAGCGGTAGTCGGCGAGATAGAAGTCGACCGTCCCGGTGACGGCGTGGCTCGCGTCATACCCCGTGAAGGTCAGCTTGAGCCAGTCGGGGTCGTTGCCCGTGGCGCCGCCGAACTTCTTCGAGAATCCGGAACCGGCGAGCATGTCGCGCGCCGTGTAGGTGGTGTTGGCCAGAGACACCGACTGCGGCGCGACCGCCTCCGCGAAGGTGACGGTCGGGGCCGCGTCGTAGGCGCTGTAGTAGGCCACGCCATACACGCCGCCGTTCGGAATCGTGAGCGAGTAGGCGGCATACTGGTTGGCGAGACCCGGCGTCGTGGTGTCGGCGACATTCGAGTAGGCGAAGCCCGACCAGCTGGAGAACCCGCCGCCCCAATCGGTGAAGCTGTTGTTGAAGGACGCGCCGCCGCTGCTCCAGCCGGCGGTGTTGGTGGCCGGACCTCCGTTGTAGAAGGATCCGGAGGCGAGCGAAAGGTCGCCGAAATCGACGACCGCGGCGCCGAGCGGAAGCGCGGCGACGGACGCGAGGACGAGGGCCGCGCCGACGGAGGCGGGGACATTGAAAAGGGAGCGGCGCGCGAGGCGGCCGCCCGGGTTCGTGATCTGACGGGACATAAGCAGTCGGTGGTCTGGTCTGGGTGCGAGCAGACGACCGAAGGCCGACGTGCTCTCACGCTTCATTTTGCGATGAAGATTTCGCGTTCGGCCGCCCGCAAAAGTTTGGCGATCGACGCGTGAGACGTTTCGGAACGGATGTTCGGACTCCGTGCTTATGACGCCCTTCGTGCGCATCTCAGATTTGAAATCTCAAATTTGAAATACGCGCCAAGGCGCGCTCCTCGTTCCTCGCCTTCACCGGGCTGCTAACCCGATTGGCTTTGCCCCCGCCGTTCGCCGGCGAGGTGGGAATCTGTGGCACGATACCGCAGCGCAACTGTGGCCGATTCTCACGGCCTTCCCCGACTTCCAAAACGATGCAAAGAACGCGAACGAGGCCGAGCCTTCGCCCCCACATGCTACCACGCGAGCCTCGTTCGCCAGCATGGCTTGGCGAAAAACGCGCACAGATTGCATGTTTCGGGAAAAACCCGGAGGCGCCGGATAACGTATCAACATATGCGAAAGTAAAGATATGTTTTTGACCTCAGAGGGAAAATCGCCTTCCGTCCGCCTTCCTTTGGCCTCCTTCTCTCCGCCCATGTCCGCTTCCGCCCTTCCTCCGTCCGCCGCCGAAATCGAGCTTCGCCGCCTGCTGGCCGAGCGCGTCGCGATCATCGACGGCGCCATGGGCACCACCATCCGCACCTACGGTATCACCGAGGCGCAGGCGCGCGGCGAACGTTTCAAGCACGCCCCCAAGGACCTCAAGAACAACGGCGACATCTACTCGCTCACCCAGCCCGAGGTGATCTGCGACATCCACCGCCGCTTCCTCGAGGCCGGCGCGGACATCATCGAGACCAACACCTTTTCCGCCACCGCGATCGGCCAAAGCGAGTTCTTCATCGAGGACCCGCGCGAGCACGGCGGCCGCAAAGACCCGGCCTTCTACCAAAAGGTCATCGAGGACAAGTTTCTCCAGGAGCTCGCGCACGACATCAACTTCCAGTCCGCCCGCCAGTGCCGCGAGTGGGCCGACCGCGTCGCCAACGCCACCGGCCGCCGCCGCTACGTCGCCGGCGCCATCGGGCCGCTTACCGTCTCTCTCTCCAACTCGCCCGACGCCGACGACGCCGGCTTTCGCGTCATCACCTTCGACCAGGTCAAGGCCGACTACCGTCGCCAAATCCGCTCCCTCATCGCCGGCGGCTCCGACCTCCTCCTCGTCGAGACGATCTTCGATTCGCTCAACGCCAAGGCCGCGCTCGTCGCCATCGAGGAGGTCTTCGCCGAGGACAAGATCCGCCTCCCGCTCATGATCTCCGCCGCCGTCGGCCGCGGCGGCGAGACCATGATCTCCGCGCAGACCGTCGGCGCGCTCTGGAACGCCGTCAGCAGCCACAAGCCCCTCTCCATCGGCCTCAACTGCTCCATCGGCCCCGACCTGATGCGGCCCTTCCTCGCCGAGCTCGCCGAGAAAGCCGACGACACGTTTATCTCCGCGTATCCCAATGCGGGGCTTCCGAATCCGCTCTCGCCGACCGGCTTCGACCTCGAGCCCGCCGACATGGCGCGTTTCATGGGCGAGTTCGCCGACAGCCACCTTTGCAACATCGCCGGCGGCTGCTGCGGCAACACTCCCGAACACATCGCCGCGATCGCGCAAACCCTCGCGCCCAAACAGCCGCGCAAACCCGTCGCCACACGCGTCCCCTCCTCCGAACGTAGCGGAACGGCGGAGCCGTTTCGTTCCGAATCCTCCGGGCTCGCTCCGTCCTCCGACTCTCCGTCCTCTGTCGCTCCGTCGCTCTCCGACGCAACGGCCGCTCCGCGGCCGTTGCGCCTCTCCGGCTCCCTCCCCTTCGTCCAGCAGCCCGGCGTCTTCCTCATGGTCGGCGAGCGCACCAACGTCGCCGGCTCGCCGAAATTCGCGAAGCTCATCAAGGCCGGCCAATTCGAGGAGGCCGTCTCCGTCGCCCGCCAGCAGGTCGACAACGGCGCCAACGTCATCGACGTCTGCATGGACGACGGCCTGATCGACGGCGCCGCGGCCATGACGCGTTTCCTCCAGCTCATCGCCTCCGAGCCGGAGATCGCCAAGGTCCCCGTCATGGTCGACTCCTCCAAGTGGGAGGTCATCGAGGCCGGCCTGAAATGCCTCCAAGGCAAAGGCATCGTGAACTCCATCTCGCTCAAGGAAGGCGAAGCCAAGTTCCTCGAGCAGGCCCGCACCATCCTCCGCTACGGCGCCGCCGTCGTCGTCATGGCCTTCGACGAAAACGGCCAGGCCGCCTCCTACGCCGAGAAGATCCGCATCTGCGAACGCGCCTACCGCCTCCTCGTCGACCAGGTCGGCTTCCCGCCCGAGGACATCATCTTCGACCCCAATATCCTCACCGTCGGCACCGGCATCGAGGAGCACAACAACTACGCCGTCGATTTCATCGAGGCCACGCGCTGGATTAAACAAAACCTCCCGCACGCGAAGGTCAGCGGCGGCGTCTCCAACGTCTCCTTCAGCTTCCGCGGCAACAACCCCGTGCGCGAGGCGATGCACGCCGCCTTCCTCTACCACGCCATCCGCGCCGGCATGGACATGGGCATCGTCAACCCCGCCATGCTCGAGGTCTACGAAGAGATCGACAAAGACCTCCTCGTCCTCGTCGAGGACGTCCTCCTCAACCGCCGCCCCGACGCCACCGAACGTCTCGTCGAGCACGGCGAAAAACTCAAAGCCTCCGGCGCCGCCAAAGACCAGAAGGCCGACATCGCCGTGCTCGAAGCCTGGCGCCAGGGCACGGTCGAGGAGCGCCTCTCCCACGCCCTCGTCAAAGGCATCGACGCCTGGATCGACGGGGACACCGAGGAGGCGCGCCAGAAATACGGCAAGCCCCTCGCCATCATCGAAGGCCCGCTCATGGACGGCATGCGCGTCGTCGGCGACCTCTTCGGCGCGGGCAAAATGTTTCTCCCGCAGGTGGTGAAATCCGCCCGCGTGATGAAGAAGGCCGTCGCCTATCTCCAGCCCTTCATGGAGGCCGAGAAAGCCGCGCTTCTCGCCGCCGGCGGCACCGCCAAGGCCCAGGGCAGGATCATCATGGCGACCGTCAAAGGCGACGTGCACGACATCGGCAAAAACATCGTCGGCGTCGTCCTCGCCTGCAACAACTACGAGGTCATCGACCTCGGCGTCATGGTGCCCTGCGAGAAGATCCTCGCCGCCGCCAAGGAAAAGGGCGCCGACATCATCGGCCTCTCCGGCCTCATCACGCCCTCGCTCGACGAGATGGTCCACGTCGCGAAGGAGATGGAGCGCCAGGGCTTCAAGATCCCGCTCCTCATCGGCGGCGCCACCACCTCCGCCGCGCACACCGCGGTGAAGATCGCCCCGCACTACTCCGAACCCGTCATCCACGTGCTCGACGCCTCGCGCGTCATCGGCGTCGTCTCCCAGCTCCTCAACCCCGACAACAAACCCGCCTACGTCGCCGAGGTCCGCGCCAAGCAGGAAAAATCCCGCGAAGCCTTCGCCAACCGCCGCGCCGCGCGCCCCCTCCTCCCGCTCGCCGAGGCCCGCGCCCGCGCCTTCAAGTCCGACTGGGCCGCGGTCGACATCCCGAAGCCCGCCTTCCTCGGCACCCGCGTCTTCCGCGACGTATCCATCCAAGACCTACTGGACAAGGAGTTCATCGACTGGGCCCCCTTCTTCAGCGCCTGGGAGCTCCACGGCCGCTACCCCGACATCCTGAAGGACGAGGTCGTCGGCGCCGAGGCCACCAAGCTCTTCGCCGACGCGAAGAAGATGTTCGCCCGCATCATCGCGGAAAAGCGCTTCCAGCCGCAGGCCACGCTCACCTTCTGGCCCGCCAACAGCGTCGGCGACTCGATCGAGATCTACGCCGACGAATCCCGCGGCCGCGTGCTCCACACCTTCCATTTCCTCCGTCAACAGCTCGACCATGACGGCGGCAAACCCTGCCTCAGCCTCGCCGACTACGTCGCGCCGCGCGACAGCGGCCGCGTCGATTACCTCGGCCAGTTCGCCGTCACCGCCGGCCCCGGCGTCGAGACCTTCGCCGCCGAGTTCAAGGCCGCCGGCGACGATTACCACGCCATCCTCGTGCAATCGCTCGGAGATCGCATCGCCGAGGCCCTCGCCGAGTATTTCCACAAACAGGCCCGCGACCTCTGCGGCTACGGCCGCGAGGAACAGCTCACCCCGCAGGACATCATCCGCGAGCGCTACCGCGGCATCCGCCCCGCGCCCGGCTATCCGGCGTGCCCCGACCACCGCCACAAGCCCCAGATCTGGAACCTCGTCCCGGTGGAAAAGGAGATCGGCATCCGGCTCACCGAGTCCTGCGCGATGCATCCGGCCTCGTCGGTCAGCGGCTTCATCCTGAACCACCCCGACTCGAAATACTTCGCCGTCGGCAAGGTGGGCAAAGACCAGCTCGAAGACTACGCCGCCCGCTCCGGCATCCCCCTCCCCGAACACGAACGCTGGCTCGGCTCCTACCTCGACTACGATCCGGCCTGAGCCGGCATCATGCAGTTGGACGGCGGAGCAGCGGGGCGAGGTGACGGGAAGATTTCGGTGCGGACCGAGCGAAGGAATACCCGGAGGGTATTTCGAGCCGAGGGCCCCGCCGAAAGGTTCCGCCAGATCGCCTCGATACGACCCGGACAACTGCATGATTCCGGCTGAGCCCTGTGGAGTGCGGCGACACGTCGCCGCTTTCGACGCCGAGCCTCGGCTCGGCGCCTCCGCACTCCCCCGTTTTCGCCCGCGCCCGCGTCCGCCCGCTCCCTCGGAGGCACACGCTCCGGCATCCCCGGCCACGCCCGATCCGCCGGACCCGGACCTCCGCACGGCCGCCGGACCCTCGCGTGTTTACAACCCGTTGATAGATTACGCTAAACTCACTTTCCCGTTGGCGCCCCGAAACGAAGGAGGCAGCAAATTACACCCCGCGCCCGGTTTTTCCCCTATGCAACCGGGCGCGACTTTTCCCCGCAGCCTCCCCCCTTCGCCTATGTCGCTCCTTCGCTCCCGTCTCGGCGTATCCTCCCTTGCCGTCGCCGCCCTCTGCGCATTGCCGCTCTCCGCCCAGGCCGAGATCGTCTACCGCGAGTGCTTCCAAGGCGCCCGCAACGAACCGCTCGCCGGCCGCCCGCCCACCCTTCGCTCCGGCCAGCAAGGCGGCAGCGCCGTCGCGATCTGGCGCGCCCCCTACGGCGGCACGCCCAGCGCCATCCTCGCCGACGGCACGCTGGAGATGCCGGCGATCAAGCACGAGGGCTCCAGCGCCTGGCTCCCCTTCACCCCCACCTCCGGCATGGTCTACAAGCTGACCCTCGCCGGCGCCCAGGTGCGCAGCGGCGACTGGCTCGGCACCGGCTTCCTGATCGGCGAGCCCGACCCGCAAAAGCGCTTCCGCGACAACAAGGGCGTCTTCTGGGCCCTCATCCGCTCCAAGGGCAACCCCCTCCCCGACCAGACCTTCTCCGGCCCGCAGATCACCGGCCCGGCCGACGCCACCTCGACCAGCGCCTCCTCGATCACCATCGTCCTCGACACCACCGACGCCAACCGCTGGAGCGTGCGCTGGTTCCTCGACGGCCTGCTCGTGCGCTCCGGCCAGTTCGCGCCCCAGCCCATCACCCACGTCGGCTTCGGCTTCAACACCAGCGACGCCGTCGCCCCCGGCACCAGCCTGCTCAAGGCCCTCACCCTCGAGGCCGATGTCCCCGGCGCCGACACCGACGCCGACGGCCTGCCCGACGCCTGGGAACTCGCCCACTTCCGCGCCCTCGCCAACGAACCCGCAGCGACCGTCCTTCCCCGCTGCGGCGCCAAGGACAACCCCGACGGCGACGCCTTCAACAACCTCGAGGAATTCATCGCCGGCTCGAACCCGAACAACCCCGCCTCCAGTCCCATCGACACCGACGCCGACGGCCTCACCGACGCCTGGGAGATCCATTTCTTCGGTTCGATCGACGCGCCCAACGCGCACCCCCGCCTAGACGCCGATAACGACGGCTTCACCAACCTCCAGGAAAACGCCGGCGACTCCAATCCCATCGACGGCAAATCCGTGCCGAAGATCGCCGGCGCCACGCCCGCCGCCGCTCCCGCGCCCACCGTGACGATGGACGTCGCCCGCAGCGGCCGCGAATGCTACCTCGCCTGGACGCGTCCCTCCGTCGCGATCCGCAACGTCGACATCCTGCGCAACGACAAGTCCGACCCGAAGGGCCGCGTCCGCATCGCCACGATCGAGTCCCCCGGCTGCGTCTATCTCGACCAGACCCCCTCGGCCGACACGGCCTACTGGTATTGGCTGAGCTACACCCGCCCCGACGGCCAGGTCGAGGAACACGGCCCCTTCACCTCGAAGGAGTCCAAGGTCTGGACGCCCTGAGCGACGCTCTCTCCCCGTCCGCCTCTCCCGCCCAAGCTCGCCCGCCGAGCTTGGGCTTTTTTACGCCCGCCAAGGCCCGCGCCCTCATCGCCAAAGTCGCCGCCGCCATCCGCCGCTGGCCCGACTTCGCCACCCCCGCCGGCGTCCCCGCCGACTGGACACGCCGCGTAGCCACCGCGCACCGACTGCCTCTCACCAACACACAGCGGTAGCAGAAACCAAAGGCGAAGCAGGAGACAATTAGGCCTCGTCCTGCTTGCCCTTAAATCCAGGAGCACTCAGCACTGCATACTGATGCATGGCTCCGCATTCACAGCATCTCTTCCTGGTCGCGCGTGGTATTCGGCGTCTATCTCCGAGTTCCTAGCCACGCCGCCTGAATGTGTTTTCGCACGGCTGGCGGACAATCGCGATTTCGACCTCGTAGCAAATCAGAAGGAGGCATGGCAGCAGCAGATCACATTGCTTCGCACGCAGCTGATCGGGCTCGATGGCTTGATCTGTTTTGAGTTCACCGTTCCTCGAATGGGCCGACGCATCGACGTCGTCCTCCTTATCGGACAGGTTGTATTCGTTGTTGAATTCAAAGTCGGCGAGACGGACTTCACACGCGCTGCACATACTCAAGCGTGGGACTACGCTCTCGACCTGAAAAACTTTCACGCAGCAAGCCACAGCGCAGCCATCGTCCCCATCCTAGTCGCCACAGAAGCAGAAGCTGTAGCGCAGGCGCCACTAGAAGCCGCACCCGACCACGTTTACACACCACTCCTCGCAGACCCCACACGGCTGCGAGAGACACTCTATCGTTGCCGCGCCGAAATCCCCACCCGCACTCCGATTCATATTCAGGCTTGGTTGGCGGCCTCCTATCGACCGAGTCCCACGATCGTAGAAGCAGCGCGCACTCTCTACGCTGAACACTCGGTCGAGGCCATCGCTCGCTACGACGCAGGCGCACAAAACCTCGCAGTAACTTCGCACCGTGTTGAAGAGCTGATCGAAGAAGCGCGTCGCCTCGGCAGAAAATCCATTTGTTTCGTCACGGGGGTTCCGGGTGCAGGCAAAACGCTCGTGGGTCTCAACGTGGCGACCCGACGCAGCGATGAAAGCGATCTTACCCACGCGGTCTTCCTCTCAGGAAACGGCCCACTCGTGGCCGTATTACGCGAGGCGCTCACCCGAGATGAAGTGGAGCGTCGCCAGGCGAAAGGCGACCGGGTCCGCAAAGGCGAAGTTCGCAACGGTGTAGAATCATTCATCCAAAACGTTCACCACTTCCGAGACGAAGCATTGAAAGATCCGGAGGCACCGGACGAACACGTCGTCATTTTCGACGAGGCGCAACGCGCATGGAACCGCAAGCAAACGTCCAACTTCATGCGCAGGAAGAAAGGACAGCCGGGCTTTGATCAATCGGAGCCGGAGTTTTTGATTCGCTACATGGACCGCCATCGAGACTGGGCCGTCATTGTCTGCCTCGTCGGCGGCGGACAAGAGATCAACACCGGCGAAGCAGGCATCGCGGAGTGGCTTATGGCGGTCCGGGACAAATTCCCGCACTGGCACCTCTACATCTCTGAACACCTCCAAGGCTCGGAATACGGCGCAGCGGAAACATTGGCCGCACTCCGCGAGCTCCCCCAGACGCATCCGGAATCCCAACTTCACTTAGCGGTATCCATGCGCTCCTTCCGCGCAGAACACGTTTCGTCATTCATCAAGGCACTTCTCGAAGTAGAGCGCGACGCGGCGAAGTCTTTTTTCGCACAAATTCGCGATCGCTTTCCCGTTTTCGTCACGCGCAATTTAGACGAAGCCAAAAAGTGGATACGCCAGAAAGCCCGAGGATCTGAACGCTTTGGATTGGTCGCTTCTTCGAAAGCCATGCGACTCAAGCCTCACGCTATCGACATTCGCGTGAGCATCGATCCAGTGCACTGGTTCCTGAACGACCGCGATGACACACGCTCCAGCTACTATCTGGAAGACGCCGCGACCGAATTTCAGGTCCAAGGACTAGAACTAGATTGGGCCTGCGTCACTTGGGATGCAGACCTGCGCTTTGGTCCATCGGGCTGGAGTTACCACGACTTCCGCGGCGATCGCTGGACGAATATAAACAACGCCGACAACCGCGTTTACTTAAAGAACGCCTATCGGGTTCTGCTCACGCGCGCACGGCAGGGTATGATTATCTTCGTTCCGCCGGGGGATCAGAACGACGCCACCCGCCCGCCAGAATTCTACGACGCCACCTTCGCCTATCTAAACGCGCTAGGCGTCCCTACACTTTCGGAAGCGGCGTGAGGTTTTCGGCTTCCGTGAGACAGAGAACCTGGCCAGGTGGATCGATCCACACGCTCCGTCTCGATTCTAACGACATCGGCCAGATTCTTGATGGCCTTAAATGCAGGCTGGAAAGTTGGCGCGAGACAGCCGCGTAACTAGAATCCGGTCATCGAAGCCGAGGCCGGCACGCCCTCCGCAACCGTGCTCAAACGCGTTCGCGCCGCGCTACTCCAACCAGCCCGCGCTTGCCGCGGCGCCTTCCCCGGCTAGCCTGCCCCCATGAGTTTCACCGAGGTCCTGGCCGAACTTCCCGCCCTCTCCTTCGAGGAACGCCAGATGCTCGTCCGCCGCGCGCTCGAAATCGACGACTCGCCGCTCTCCCCCGCCGACGAGGCGGAAATCGAACGCCGCCAAGCCGACCACCGGCTCAACCCCGCCTCCGTGCGTTCCTTGGAGGAAATGAAATCCCGCGTCCGCTCCCGGCTCGGCACATGACGTGGCGCGTCGTCTTCCGCCCCGAGGTCGAGACGGACATGGCGGAGGCCGCCGCATGGTATGATGCGCGACAACCGGGCTTGGGCCTGCGCTTCGCCGAGGCGGTTTTTGAAGTCTGGGATACCTTGACCGAAAATCCGCGCCTGAACACGCGCCGCCATCCGACCAAGGATCTCCGTTGGCGCTATCCGGAGCACTTCCCCTACCGCGTCATCTACGAGATAGACGAAGCCCGACAGGAAGTCCTCGTGCTGGCCGTGCTGCATGCCGCCCGCCACGAGCGTCACTGGCAGAAACGCGCAGACAGGG
>CAYTLL010000018.1:0-5389 GCA_964438755.1 uncultured Akkermansia sp.
CTACCCTTCCGCACGCAGCACTTCGAGCGGGGGGCGGTTCAACAAACCTCTCTGCGTGAGCAGGCCGACGCCGACGGTCAGCGCCGTCACCGCCGCGGTCGTCACCAGCACCGGCGTCCAGGGCAGCACCGGCGTCACCTTGAAGACGAAGATCGACACCGCCGCGCCTCCGCCGAGGGCAAGCACCGCGCCCGTCGCGCCCGCCATCAGACCCAGCGCGGAGAGCTCGGCTATCAAGGCGGCGCGCACCTGCCCGCCGCTCGCGCCGAGCGTGCGCAGGAGCACGGCCTCGCGCACGCGTTGCTCGCGGCCCGCGGCGAGCGCGCCCGCCAGCACCACCACGCCGGTCGCCAGCGTGAAGAGCGCGATGAAGCGCACCGCGAGCTCGGCCTTGGCGAAGATCGCATCGAGCGACTCGATCACCAGCCCGAGGTCGAGGATCGAGACGTTGGGATAGGCCGCGCCCACCGCGCGCTGCACCGCGGCGTTGAGCGTCTTGTCCGAAGCCCGCGCCGCGAGCACGTGGAACTTCGGCGCGCCTTCCAGCACGCCGAGCGGGAACAACACGAAGAAATTCGGCGACATGCGCCGCCACTCGACCTCGCGCAGGCTCGCGACGCGCGTGCGCACCGGCACGCCTTGCACGTCCCACTCGATCTCGTCGCCCAGCGCGATCTTCAGGTCCCGGGCCAGCCCTTGCTCGACCGAGACCGGAATCACCTCGTCGGGCGCGCCGCTCGACTCCACGCGTTTCACCCACTCGCCCGCGACGACCTTTTCGGTCTCGGCCGGCGTCTCGCGATAGCTGGAACGATACTCGCGGCGGAGCGTCCAGCCCGGGATGCCCGCGCTGCGGTCGCGCAAAAGCTCCTCGACCGGACGGCCTTTGAGCCTGGCCATGCGCATCGTCACGATCGGCGCCTCGGCGAGGAGCGGCGCGCCGGTCTTGATCAAGGTCTCGCGCAGGCCTTCCACCTGGTCGTCCTGCACGTCGAAGAAGAGCAGGTTCGGACGCCCCTCCGCGCCGGCGAGCTTGATCTGCCCGAGCAAGGCGCCACGGGAAAACGCGAGCGTGAGCAAAAGGAAGGCGCCGAGCCCGAGCGCCACGACGAGACGCGCGGTGCGGTTGCCCGGTCGGTAAAGGTTGGCCAGTCCCTGCCGAAGCGCGAAAGGCAGCCCGCGCAAGACGCCCGAACCGCGTCGCGCGAGCCACATCACCGCGCGGGCGACGAGGGCGAGCGCGCCTCCGGCGACGAGCAGGCCGCCGGAGAAGCCGAGGCCGCGGCGCCAGCCGCCGGCCAGCCAGAGCGTCAAAGCGAGCACGAGGACGACGAGCAAGGCGCCCGCGGCCCAGCGCAGGAGATCGCGGCGGCCCGTCTCCGGCTCGACCGCGCGCAAAACCGCGAGCGGCGAGACGCGCCGCACCGCGAGCAGGGGCACAAGCGTGCAAAGCGTGGTCAGCGCGACACCGATCCCGCCGGCGCGGGCGATCTCGAGCCAGCTCACGCCGAGTCCGGAGGTCTCGAGGGGCAGGAAATCCCGCAAAAGCGCGGCGAGCGCGGCCTGCAGCGCCGCGCCGGCGAGCGCGCCGATCGCGCTTCCCGCCACGCCAAGCGCGAAGCCCTGCGCGAGGAAGACGCCGAGCCCGAGGCTCGCGCCCGCGCCGAGGCAGCGCAGCACCGCGACGGTCGCGAGCTTGCGCCGCACCATGGCGTGCATCGCCGCCGCGACGCCGACCGCGCCAAGGAGGAGCGCGACCAGGCCGGTAAGGCTCAGGAACGCGTTCACGTTCTCCATCGCGCGGCCAAGCTCGCGCTTGCGTTCGCCGACGGTGTCCTCGTTGAGCCGCAGCTCGCGCATGCGTTCGCGCTCGCGACGCGCAAGGGCCTCGGCGTCGACCGTTGGGGGGAACTTAAAATGCGTGCGGTAGCGGACGAGCGCGCCCGGACCGAGCAGGCCGGCGCCCTCGAGCGCCTCGCGGGCCACGAGCACGCGCGGCGAGAGCATCGCCACCGCGGCGGATTCGCCGGGCAGTTTCTGGAGCGCGCCGGCGACGCGGAAATCCTTTTGCCCCAGCCGCACGGTGGAGCCGACGCCGAGGCCGAACTGCGTCATGAGCGTTTCCTCGACCAGGACGGAGCCGTGGTCGTCCAACTCCGCGCGCGCGCCGGCGGGCTGGCTCGTGACCTCGCCGTAGAAGGGGTAGGCGGCGTCGACGGCGCGCACGGTGACGAGGCGGAAGCCGGCGAGGGGCCCGCCGGGCGTGGGCACGGCGAGCATGGAGGCGAAGGCGAGCTCGCGCGCCTGTTCGCCACCGAGGCCGCGGAGGTAGGTCTCGACCTCGGCGTCGGGCGCGCTGCGGGATTCGACCACGAGATCGGCGCCGAGCAGGGAGCGGGCCTGAAGGTCGATCGCGCGGCGGATGTTTTCGCCGAGGGAGCCGGTGGCGGCGAGAGCCGCCACGCCGGCGACGATGGCCAGCGCGGTGAGCGCCAGGCGCCCGCGGGAGGCCCGCGCGTCGCGCCAGGCGAATTTCAAAAGGAAGCGCATGAGAAGGGGCCCACGAAACACACGAAAAGGCACGAAAGTCAGACCACGATCCGCTCCCACTCGACCTTGGGATGATGGCCGAAATTCACGAGCAGCCCCGCTCGAAGACCGGATGCGTGGAGATAATTAATCACCTGTGCTCGATGCTCGTCCGCAAGCTTGGAGACAGCCTTTAGCTCAACCAGAACCGAACCGAAGCAAACCAAGTCGGGCTTATAGCGCTGCTTCAGGGGCTTTCCCTTGTAGCTGAGTGCGAGCTCGGGTTGTGCCACGAAAGGTATGCCTTGGAGGGCGAGCTCCAGCTCCATGCATTCTTGAAATACGGACTCCAGGAACCCGCACCCCTTCTCCTTATAAACCTCAAAGCAAGCGCCCATCACCGCGTAACATTCGTCCTTCAGGATCAGTTCTTTGTTCATCGGCATTTTTCGTGTCTTTTCGTGTGTTTCGTGGGCCTAAACTCCATCTCGCACGATTTCTCCGCCGCGGAGGCGGAGGACGCGGCCGCAGCGGGCGGCGAGTTCGGCGTCGTGGGTCACGAGCACGAGCGTGGTTCCCTTTTCGCGGTTCAGCCCGAAGATCAGCTCGGTGATCAACGCCGCCGTGGCCGCGTCGAGGTTGCCGGTCGGCTCGTCGCAAAACAGCACGCGCGGCGCGGTGACGAAGGCCCGCGCCAGGGCCACGCGCTGCTGCTCGCCGCCGGAAAGCTGCACCGGATAATGGTCGAGCCGCTCGCCCAGCCCCACCCGCGCCAGCAGCGCCTTCGCGTCGCGCTCCACCTCCGCGCCGCGTTCGCCGCGCAGCTCGCGCGGCACGCAGACGTTTTCCAGCGCGGTCAACGAGGGGATGAGCTGGAAATTCTGAAACACGAAACCGGTGTGCTCGTTTCGCACCCGCGCGCGTTCGTCCTCGTCCAGGCCGGCGAGCGCGCGCCCGGCGAGCGTGACCGTGCCCGTGGTGGGCTGGTCGAGGCCGGCGCAGAGGCCGAGCAGGGTGGTCTTGCCGCTGCCGCTGGGGCCGACCAGCGCGAGCGACTCGCCCTCCGCCAGCTCGAAGCTCGCCTCGCGCAGGACCGTGAGCTCACCCGCGGCGGTGGCGTAGCTGCGGCTGACGTTCTCGACGCGAAGGATCGGGGCGGCTTGGGCGGCGGGCATGGGAAAAAGCGAAAGGGCGCGGCCAGCAAAGACCGCGCCCCGCGTTTCGCAAACCCTCCGGACGCGTTTACTCGACCGCTCCTCCGCCCTGAGTGAGCCGCACCAGCTCGAGAAATTCCGAACGATGGCCGCCGGCGTCGTCGGCGAGGCCGCCCTCGGCCCAGCGCAGGACGTCGGCGTGGGTGGCGGAGCCGGCGTGGGGCGAGCCGCGCAGGAGCATGCCCCAGGCGGCCACCGCGGCGGCGAAGCGGAAGTCGGCGTCGGCCGACTCGAACCGCGCGCCGCGGTCGACGAGCGGGAACTCCAGCTTGCGGCTCACGTCGGCGTCGGGCGCCTTGTAGCGGATCTTCACGGTCAGGAGCTCCGCGGCCTCGGCCTCCCCGGCGGGCGGGGCGCGGCGGACGGGCGCGGTCTTTTTCCTCGGACCGTATTTCAAGGGGTCCACCTCGGGACGCGCCTCGCCGGCCTCGACCCCGGAGGCGGCGGCGCCGACCGGCACGATCTCGTAGAGGGCGGTGACGGTGTGGCCCGCGCCGACCTCGCCGGCGTCGACCTGGTCGTTGTTGAAATCCTCCTTGGCGAGGGCGCGGTTCTCGTAACCGACGAGCCGATACGCGGCGACGCGGGCGGGGTTGAACTCGACCTGGATCTTCACGTCCTTGGCGATGGTCGCGAGCGTGCCCTGCACCTGCTCGACGAAGAGCTTTCGCGCCTCGCGCTCGGAATCGATGTAGCCGTAGGTGCCGTTGCCCTTGTCCGCGAGCATCTCGAGGGTGGCGTCCTTGAGGTTGCCCATGCCGAAGCCGAGCACGGTGAGGAAGACGCGGGCGCGGGCCTTCTCCTGGATGAGCGAGAGCAGCTCCTCGCGGCCGGTGACGCCGACGTTGAAGTCGCCGTCGGTGCAGAGGATGACGCGGTTCACGCCCTCGGGGCGGAAATTGGCCTTGGCGATGTCGTAGGCGAGGTGGATGCCCATGCCGCCGTTGGTCGAGCCGCCCGATTCGAGCCGATCGAGCGAGGCGAGGATCTCCTCGCGTCGCGAGACCGGGGTGGAGGGCAAGGCGAGTCCGGAGGCGCCGGCGTAGGTGACGATCGCGACGCGATCGTCGGCGCGCAGTCGGCCGAGGAGCTGGCGCAGCGAGGACTTCACGAGCGGGAGCTTGTTGGCGGAGCTCATCGAGCCGGAGACGTCGATCAGGAAAACGAGGTTCGCCGCGGGGCGGGCCTCGGGGGCGAACTCGCGGCCCTTGATGCCGACGCGCACCAGGCGATGCGCCGGCGCCCAGGGCGCGGAGGCGACGGAGAGCTGCGCGGCGAAAGGCGCGTCCGAGTCGGCGGACGGCGGCGCGTAGCGGTAGGGGAAGTAGTTGATCAACTCCTCGACGCGCACGGCGTCGCGCGGCGGGCGCTGGCCGGCCTGGATGAAGCGCCGCAGGTTGGCGTAGCTGGCGGTGTCGACGTCGATGGAGAAGGTCGACAAGGGCGCGGACTCGACCTCGACGAAACCCGACTCGCGGACGCCGGCGTAGGATTCGGAGCCGGCGGCCGGCTCCTCGGCGGGAACAAGCGACGCGCGCGACACGATGCCGCTGCCGGCGGCGAGACCGAAGGCGACGCTTTTCGGCGCCGCGCGGCGCGTGGTGTCGGACCTTTCATAGCGGACGATCTGCACCGAACCCAAGGCC
>CAYTLL010000018.1:5489-7511 GCA_964438755.1 uncultured Akkermansia sp.
TTCATAGCGGACGATCTGCACCGAACCCAAGGCCCGGGACGGCGCCGGGGCGGCGACAGGGGCGGCTGGGGCGACGGGAGCGACGGTGGCATCCAGGACGGGAGTCGACGCGGGGAAGGAATACTCGCCGACGATGACCGGGGCGGACGCGGGCGTCGCGGGCGCCACACCACCGTAAAGGCCGTCAGCGGGATATTTTTTAAATTCGGACACGGCGGCGAAGCTGCCCTTGGCCTTGTCCAACGCGGCCTCGAAGGAGACCGTCGGCGTGTCGCCGAAAAGCGCGTCGGCTTTTGGCTCGGACGTTTTGTCCGAATCCGCGACCGCGGAAGCGGCGAGCGGTTTCGGCTCCGCCAAACGCGCGACCGACGCGCTCGGATCAGCCGACGTGGGTGCGGGCGCGACGCGTTCGCGCGGTGCGACCTGGGCGCCCAGTTCCTCCTTGCCGAAAGGCAGCTCCGTCTGACGCAAGGACACGAGGACCGCCACGCCGGCGGCCGCGGCGAAACCCGCCGCCGTCCAGGCCCAGGCCGGGAAATACAGCAGGCGTCCTGACGGCGAGGCGGACGCCACCGCGGAGGCGGGAGGGGCGGCCTGGGCGGGTTCGGCGACGACGGGCCCGGCGGCGGTGGCGTCGGCGCTGGAAGGCTCGTCTTTCAACACCGCGCCCAGCTCCTCGCCGAAGGCGCGCAGTTCGGCCACGCGCGCGGCCAGCAGCGGATCGGCGGCGATCCGGGCCTCCATCGCGGCGAGTTCCCCGCCCTCCAGTTCGCCAAAGGCGTAGGCGCTCAGACGCGCCTCCTGTTCATCGTGATGATTCTCCAAAGTCATTTTTCGGTTCTCCTGGTTTGCTCTCGTTTCGTTTCGCGTTCGTCCCGGCCTCAGGGCTCCTGGGCCGCGAACTCCGCGCGCAGACGCTGCACCGCGGTGTGGATGAGGAAGCCGACGTTCGACACCGAGAGCTCGGTGATGCGGCTGATTTCCTTGTAGCTGAAGCCGGTCTGAAATTTCAGGCGGATCACCTCCTGCTGGCTCGCGGGCAGGCGGTCGATGAGGCGCAACAACTCCGCGCGCGTCTCCTCGGCCTCCATCGCGTCGCCGGGCCGTGGCTCGGACGAAACCAGCCCCGGCGGCGTGCCGGCCTCGGATGGGCTCGACGTGGGTTCGAGGCGGCTCATGCGGCCCTCCTTTCGCAGCACGTCGACCGCGCGGTGGCGGCAGACGGTGAAAAGCCACTCCGCGAGGTGGGTCTCGACCTCGGCGCGGGGCGCGGCGAGCAGGCGCACGAAGACGTCCTGCACGACGTCGCGGGCGCGGTGGGGGTCGCCCAAAAGGCGGCCGGCGTAGCGCAGCAGCGCCGCTTCGTGCGACGCGACCGCGCGAGGGACAAAATCGTCCGTCGGTTGGATAAGCTCATGGCGGGGCTCCCGTTTCATCGGTGGGTGTTCACAGGGCTCTACGGGCGTCCGCGCGGTTTATTAGAAGAATCCGCCGGATTTTTCGCGGGCCGGCGATTTGTTTTCGGACCGGCCGCGCCGGCGACACGCGCGCGCGGCCGAGCCCCGACGCCGGGCCCCGTGTGGAGACGGGGACGGACAGGGCGCCGACGATGTCCGTTTGCGGAACTTCGCCCGCGCGCCATGTTCGGCACCCACATGCTCCGTTCGCTCGCCGCCTTGTTCGCCTGCTTCGCGTTTTCCCTCGGTTCCGCCCCTTCCCTGTCCGCCGCCGAAGCGCCGCCGCGCGTGATCCTCTTTCTCGGGGACAGTCTCACCTTCGGCTACGGGTTGCCCGACCCGGCGACGCAGGCCTACCCGGCGCTCATCCAGCAAAAGCTCGACGCCCTCGGCGCCACCGCCGGTCCGGCCGCGCCCCGTTGGCGGGTGGTCAACGCCGGCGTCTCGGGCGACACCACCTCCGGCGGCCTGCGACGCGTCGACTGGGTGCTGCGCCAGCCGGTGTCGATTCTCGTCCTCGCCCTCGGCAGCAACGACGGGCTGCGCGGCCTCGATCCCGCCCTCG
>CAYTLL010000018.1:7611-65727 GCA_964438755.1 uncultured Akkermansia sp.
CTCGTCCTCGCCCTCGGCAGCAACGACGGGCTGCGCGGCCTCGATCCCGCCCTCGTGGAGCGCAACCTCGAGGCCATCGCGGCCCGGGTGCGCGCGAAGCAGCCCGACGCCCGCGTGCTCCTCGTCGGGCAACGCATGCCGCCCAGCATGGGCGACTACGCCGCGCGCTTCGACCGGGTTTTCCCCGAGCTCGCCCAAAAGCAGGGCTGGCCGCTCGTGCCCTTTCTCCTCGAAGGCGTGGGCGGCGTGCGCGAGCTCAACCAGGCAGACGCCATCCACCCCAACGAGGACGGCCACCGGCGCATGGCCGAGACCGTCTGGTCGGGGCTAAAGCCGTTGCTCGACGGGGCGACGACGTCCGCGAACGCGTCGCGCCCCGCGCCCTGACCCGCTCGCGGAAACGCGTCGCGCGACCACGAACGGCGCAAGCGCCTCCTCAGGGCGTCCACACCGTGGCCGGCTTCGAGGCGATGGGACCGAGCGTGCTTTCCCGGCCCTCGGAGTCCCGCACCACGAGCCAATACCAGTAGGTCGTGTCCGCCTCGGGCACCTGATCGAGATACAGGCTGGCGGGCGGATAAAGCGTGGCCACGCGGGTGCGCCCCGCGGGCGTCTCGCGATTGTGGCGGTAAAGGTCCAGATGCTCCGCCCCGCCCTCGGGCAGATTCCACGTGAGCGACACCTCCCGACCGTTCCGCGCCGCCTCGAGCTTGGGGGCGAGGGGCGCGGTCTTGACCGCCTTCGCGTGCAGGAACTTGGCGGGCGGCAAGGCGCCCTCGGTGAAACGAATGTCGTCGAGGAAGCCGTCGAGATGGTCGACATATTTGCCCGCATACCAACCGCGGCCGAAAATCCAGTTGGCGCCGCTGGTGGCGAGGGCGCTCTTCGCTCCGGTGAGCGCCGTGGCCGCGGCGAGCTGATAACCCTCCCCGTCGCCCTGATCGACATACATCGAGACCTTCTTCCCGTCCGAGACGAGCGCGACGTGATACCAGACGCCCGCGGTCGCGGCGAAGGGCGATTCGATCATGTAGCGCGCTCCGTCGGTCGTGGCGAAATCGAGCCGGATGCGGTTGTTCGTGCCGTTCTTTTGAAAGTAAAAATCGGCCTTGGACGAACCCGGCCAGCTGCTGCCATCGCGGCCGATGAACGTGACCCATCCGTCCATGCGGTTCATGCGCACCGAGACCTCGATCGTCCATTCCGCGGGCGACCAGTTGTTGACGCCCGCGTCGATGGTGTAGCCGTCCTGCGGAATCACGGTGCGGCAGCTGAAGCCGACGCGGTCCGAGGTCTCGGCGGAGTAGGCAGGGCCGACCACGTTGTCGTAGCCGTAGAGGAGATAGCCGTTGCCGGACAAATCCTCGGCGGGGCGGGCGGAAAAAGTGACGCCCTCGAAACCGGAATTGAAGTTCCAGTGGGCCAGGGTTTTTTGCGCCGAAGCCGGAGTCGCCGCGACGAACAGGGCGCAGGCGCAGAGGCCGGCGCCCACAAAGGAGGAATACGTGGACATGGGGAGCGGAGGGTGGGGTTGGAAAACGACACCGGAGACCCGCCGGACAGGGAGCCTCCAACGCCGTCGCGCTCATGCCCGTCAGCGGCAGGACGTCCGCAATCGCAAAGTCCCGGCGCAGGAGGATAAGCCTAGAGATACATTAAAAGCGTGGCGGCAGGAGCCCGTCGCCACGCCGGCGAAGCCTCGGCGCGAATCGTAAAAACCGTCCGGCTTACGCCCTTGTAAACTTGTCGTTTCCTCCGCGCCCTTCTCCGTAATCCGCGGTCAAACCGGCTCGATGACTCCTCTTCCCGCACCGTCCCCCTCGCTTCGCCTGCGCTGGCTCTACCCGCTGGCGCTCGCGGCCATGGTCGTGATCGCGTCCGGCCAGAGCCAGGTCGCGACGCCGCCGGGCATCGTGAACTTCGACAAGATCGCCCATTTCAGCGTCTTCGGCCTGCTCGGCACGCTCGTCGCGCGCAGCCCCGGCGTGCGGCGCTTCCGCCACGCGATCCTGATCGTCGCGCTCTTCGGCATCAGCGACGAGTTTCGCCAGAGCTTCACCCCGGGACGCTCGGTGGAGTTCGCGGACTGGCTCGCCGACACGCTCGGCGCCGCCACCGCGGTGAGCCTCTACGCTTTCTGGCCTTGGTATCGCCGCCTGCTCGAGCGTCCCCTGCGCGTCCGCTTCGCCGCCCGCGCAGGAGCGCCCGCGCCCGCCGCACCCGAAGGCGCCGAGCAAACCGCCCCCGCCTCCTGATGAGCATGAGTCCCGCCGAAGCCTCCGCCCGCATCGCCGCGCTGCGCGCCGAAGTCGCCGCCCACGACGAGCGCTACTACCGCGAGGCTCGCCCGCTCATCAGCGACTTCGACTACGACACGTTGAAGCGCGAGCTCGCCGATCTCGAAGCCGCCCACCCCGCCGAGACGCTCGCCCTCGGCCTCGCCTCCCCCACCGCCCGCGTCGGCGACGACCGCAGCGAGGGCTTCGTCCGCGTGAAACATCGCCAGGCGATGACCACGCTCGACAACACCTATGACGAGACCGAGCTGCGCGACTTCTGCGCCCGCCTCGCCCGCCTCTTCGGCAAGGAACAACTCGCCTACTCCGTCGAGCCCAAGATCGACGGCGCCTCCATCTCGCTCACCTACGAAAAAGGTAAACTCGTCCGCGCCGTCACCCGCGGCGACGGCGAGGAGGGCGACGACGTCACGCCCAACGTCAAAACCATCGCCAATCTGCCCCACGAGCTGAAGCGCCCGCCCGCGCCCGCCAAACCCGCCGCACCCGCCGACGATCTTTTCGCCGCCGCGGAGGCCGGCGCGCCCACCGCCGATTTCCCCGATCTGATCGAGATCCGCGGCGAGGTGTTTCTCCGCTTCGACGAGTTCGCGCGCATCAACGCCGCCGAGCAGGAGGCCGGCCACGAGCCCTACGCCAACCCGCGCAATCTCGCCGCCGGCACGCTCAAGCTCCTCGACCCCGCCCTCGTCGCCTCGCGCCGCCTCGAGATCGTCCTCTACGGACGCGGCGCCTGCGAGCCCGCCCTCTCGATCGACTCCCAGCAGGCCTGGCACGCGCAGCTCGCCGCCTGGGGCCTGCCCGTGCTCGAGCAGCGCGCCGACGGCGCCATGGGCGTCGAGGCCGTGGTCGAGGCGGTCCGCAAGCTCGACGTCATCCGCAAGACGCTCCCCTACGCGACCGACGGCGCCGTCGTGAAGCTCGACGACTTCGCCCTCCAGGCCCGCGCCGGCTTTCGCGGCGAGGGTCAGAGCGGCCGCAAACTCTCCCCGCGCTGGGCCTGCGCCTACAAGTTCGCCCCCGAGCAAGCCGAGACACGCCTGCGCGACATCACCATCCAGGTCGGCCGCACCGGCGTCCTCACGCCGGTCGCCGAGCTCGAGCCGGTGCAGCTCGCCGGCACCACCGTGGGCCGCGCGACGCTGCACAACGCCGACGAGATCGCGCGCAAGGACATCCGCGTCGGCGACCTCGTCACGGTGGAAAAGGCCGGCGAGATCATCCCCGTCGTCGTCGCGGTCAACATCGCCAAACGTCCGCCCGAGTGCGCGCCCTACGTTTTTCCCGCCGCCTGTCCCGTCTGCTCCACGCCCGTCGTGCGCGTCGAAGGCGAGGTCGCCATCCGCTGTCCCAACGCCGACTGCCCCGCGCAACTCGTCACCCGCCTCGACTACGTCGCCGACCGCAAGGTCCTCGACCTCGAAAGCCTCGGCGGCGTCGTCGCGGAGGCGCTGGTCCGCAGCGGCCAGGTCCGCGACGTTTTCGATCTCTTCGCCCTCCAAGCCGAGCCGCTCGGCGCGCTCAACCTCGGCACGCCCGAGGCGCCGCGCATCCTCGGCGTGAAAAACGCGACCAAGATCGTCGAGGCCATCGCCCGCGCGCGTTCGCTCCCGCTCGACCGCTGGCTCATGGCCCTGCAGATCCGCGACGTCGGCTCGACCACCGCGCAGGACATCGCCGCCGCCCACGGCACGCTCGAGGCCGTGGCGAAGTCCGAGCTCTTGCCTCGCCTCGCCCGCCTCGCCGACGTGATGGACGAGATGGCGCGCATCAGTCCCCGCTCGCGCCTCAATCCGCCCAAGGACGAGACCGAGCGCGCCGAGCGCGTCGCCCGTCATGCCGCCCTCGCCGGCGAGCTCGCGGAGCTGGAAGCAATCCGTGAACGCACGCCCGGCGCGGACAAGATCGGCTACGAAGCGGCGCGCAACGTCGTGATTTTTTTCTCCGGCGAACGCGGCCGCCGCGCACTGGCGCGCCTCGCCGAGCTTGGCATCGCGCCCAAGGCCGCGCGTCTCGCCAGCGCCGCCGCGCAGGGCGCGCTGGCCGGGAAAACCTTCGTGCTCACCGGCACCTTGCCGACGCTTTCGCGCGACGAGGCCAAGGCCCTGATCGAGGCCGCCGGCGGGAAGGTCAGCGGCAGCGTGTCGGGGAAAACCCACTACGTCGTCGCCGGCGAGGAGGCCGGCTCGAAACTCGACAAGGCCCGCGCCCTCGGCGTCGCCATCCTCGACGAGGCCGGGCTCCAGGCCCTGCTCGGCTGACGAAGAATCGGCCCACGGAACACACGGAGGTCACGGAATCCGTCCCCAATCATCTTGCCCACGAAACACACGAAAAGACACGAACGCGGAGAGCGCGGGCATCCGTTTATTTTCGTGTCCTTTCGTGTGTTTCGTGGGCCATAAATCCGGACTCCTCCGCGCACTCCGCGATGAATAAACCATGACCGACGACGCCTTTCTCGACGACCTTTCGCGGCGCGCCTTTCGCTACTTCTTCGACACCGCGCACCCGCACACCGGGCTCGTTCCCGACCGCGCCAAGGCCGACGCCTCCAAGCCGGGCGACATGGCCAGCGTGGCCGCCACGGGCTTCGGGCTCACCGCGCTCGTCATCGGCGCCGAGCGCGGCTGGGAGTCGCGCGCCGAGTGCCGCGCCTGCGCCGAGCGCGTGTTGCGCACGCTCTGGCGCGACGCCGCCCACGAGCACGGTTTTTTCTACCACTTCCTCGACACCCGCGCCGCCCAGCGCGGCTGGGATTGCGAGGCCTCGAGCATCGACACCGGCCTGCTCCTCTTCGGCGCCCTTTCCGCCGCGGTCTACTTCGGCGGCGTGGTCGCCGAACTCGCGCAAGCCATCGAGGCGCGGGTCGACTGGCCCTGGCTGCTCGACGCCGGGCAACGCATCAGCCACGGCTGGAAACCGGAGGGCGGGAAACTCCCCTGGAGCTGGGACCAATTTTCCGAGCACTACGCGATGACCTGGTTCGCGAGCCACGACGCGACGAAATCCGTTCCGGCCGCGACGTGGCGCGCCTGGCGCCGCACGCCGTTCGTCGACTACGCCGGCGAACGGTTCCTCCATCATCCGCCGCTTTTCGTGCACCAATTCCCGCAGGCCTGGCTCGATTGGCGCGGCCATCAGGACGAGGTGAGCGGGGTGAACTTCTTCGCGCAGGCCTGCGCCGCCACGCGCGCTCAGAAACAGTTCTGCAAGGATCTCGCCGCGCGCTTTCCCCTCTACGGCGAAAACGTCTGGGGCCTCACCTCGTCCGACGCCGCGGCCGGCTACCTCGACTGGGGCGGCCCGCCGATCACGCCCGGCCAAGTCGATCCACGCATCGACGGCAGCGTGGTGCCGTGTGCGGCCGCGGGTTCGCTGCCCTTTGCGCCGGCGGACTGCACGGCCGCGCTGCGCGAGATGCACGCGCGCTGGGGCGAGAAAATCCACGGCCCCTACGGCTTCGCCGACGCCTTCAATCCGCACACCGGCTGGGTCGGCGGCGACGTCATCGGCATCGACCAAGGCATCACGCTCCTCATGGCGGAGAACCTCCGCAGCGGCCTCGTCTGGCGCCTGATGGAGCCGTGGCGACCGGCTTAGCGGGCGGAGCGAGCGTTCCCGGCCTTGCCTCAGGCACGCAGGCGAGTATGCCTTTTCCCATGAAAACGGTATACAGCGTTAAAGAGGCGCAGAAAAGCATGGCGCAGCTCGTGCGCACGGCGGAGAGCGGGCGGATGGCGACGATCACGCGCCACGACAAAACGGTGGCCTACGTGCTCGGCGCGGAGCAGCTCAGCGGGCTTTTGGAGACGATGGAAATCCTCGCCGACACGAAGGCGATGCAGGCGATCCGGGACGCGCGTGAAGGCAAAGGCACCTACTACGACCTCGACGAGATCCCGGACTAAATTTCACCGCCCAAACCACGCTTAGACCCGCCCCATGAGCTACACGCTTCGCGTCGAGCAACAGGTGAAAGACTACTTGGCTACGGTCGGGATGGAACATAGACGCGCGACGAAACACGCGCTGGAGCGACTTAAAACCGAGCAGGGCGAACTAAAGGCGTTGAGCGAAGACCTGGAAGGGTTTCACCGCCTGCGTGTCGGCCCGTATCGGATCATATTTCGCTACCGTCCGGGCAAGATGATCGAGTGCGTTTACATGAACCGCCGCGCGATCATCTACGAGGTCTTCGAACGCGAGATGGTCGACAAGCTGCGCGGCGCAGGTTGAGCGGCATCCTGCCGAGCGCCATTTGGGCGGCGCCCTCGTTCAGAAACCCTTTTGCTGCAGCGCGTGGTCGAGCTGCTGCATGAAGGCCTGGGCGTCGTCCTTGCTGGGACGATAGCCGGGCTGGCTGATCTCGGTGAAGCCGGGGCGGCCGTATTGGTCGACGATCCACTTGCCGGTGACGCCGTCGCTGAAGGTGACGCTGCCGCTCGCGATCGCGCCGGGGATGAGCGTGACGCCGTCGACGTCGACGCTGACGCCGCCGCCGGCGGGCGAGAGCGCGTCCTCCTCGGGCGCGACGGCTTCGTCGGCCGGGACGTCGGCGAGCGCGTCCGTCGCGTCGGCGGGGACCGAGGCCGGGGCGGGCTTGGCCGTCGCGAGCGCCTTGGCGGGCGGGACCTTGGCCTTGGTGACGTCGGAGGCGTCGGCTTTGGGCGCGGGGTCCTTGAGGGTGAGGTTGAGATCGTCCACGAGGAAGCGGACGTCCATGTAGGTCATCGACACTTGGAACTGGTCGCGGAGCTTTTTCTGGACGACGGAGAGGTTGTCGCCGGCGACGATCCAGGAGGAAACAGCGGCTTTTTGTTCGGGCGTGAGGGACATGGGAAAAAGAGGCGCGGAAGCTAGGCGGCCAGCGCGGCCTTGGCAAGGGACCGCGGCGCCACGTTTAAAACAAAAACCCCGGCGTGCGGGCCGGGGTTTTGCGGGGCGGAGCGAATCGCGCCGCCGTTTGAAAACGCGAGCCGGCTCAGCGGCTGAGCTGAGCGCGGAGGAACTCGATCTGGCCGCGCATGTGCGCATCCTGGGCGAGCATGTTGTCCACCGCCTTGCAGGCGTGGATGACGGTGCCGTGGTCGCGGCCGCCGAAGGCGTCGCCGATCTCCTGGAGCGAGTGCTTGGGGATGAGGTTGCGCGTCAGATACATCGCGATCTGGCGGGGGATGGCGATGTTGTTGGGACGACGCTTGCTCGTCATGTCGCTGTGGCGGATCTGGAAGTGGTCGGCGACGCGCTTCTGGATGCCCTCGATGGTGAGCTGGTTTTGCGCCTGCTCCATGAGAACGTCCTTGAGGAGCATCTCGGCGGCGGGCAGGTCGATGGGCTTGCCGCTGAGCTGGGCGTAGGAGACGACCTTGATCAGGGCTCCCTCGAGGCGGCGGATGTTGCGCGCGATGTTTTGCGCGATGAAGGCGGCGACGGGCGCGGGCAGCTCGCACTTCATGGCGGCGGCCTTGGTGCGGAGGATGGCGAGGCGGGTCTCGAAATCGGCCGGCTGGATGTCGGCGGGGAGTCCCCACTCGAAGCGCGACACGAGGCGGGCCTCGAGCTTCTCGATCTCGGAGGCGCGACGGTCGCTGGAGAGCACGATCTGCTTTCCGGCGCCGTGGAGGTCGTTGAAGGTGTGAAAGAACTCCTCCTGTGAACGCTCCTTGCCGGCGAGGAACTGGATGTCGTCGATGAGCAACACGTCGACGTGGCGGTAGCGCTGGCGGAACTTCGTCAGGGCGTTCTCCTGGATCGCCTGGATGAAGTCGTTGGTGAAGGTCTCGGCCGAGAGATAGGCGATGCGGGCGTCGGGACGGCGCGCGAGGATGGCGTGCCCGATGGCGTGCATCAGGTGGGTCTTGCCGAGGCCGGTGTCGCCGTAGAGGAAAAGCGGATTGTAGGACTGGCCGGGGGCGTCGGCGACGGCGCGGGCGGCGGCGGCGGCCATCTGGTTGTTCGAGCCGACGACGAAGTTCTCGAAAGTGTTGCGCGGCGAGAGCGCGGAGTGGCGGGGGGCTCGCTCCTCGACCGGGCGCGCGACGCGGCGGGGGGCGGGCAACCGGACGCGGGCGGGCTCGGCGGCGGCCTCGGAGTCCGGCCCCGCGGACACGGAGGAGGCGGCGTCGGCCTTGCGGAGGAGGACCTTGATGTCGCGGCCGGCGGTGAGGCGCAGGCGCTGGAGGATCAAGTCCATGTAGTTGTCGTTGATCCAAATCGCGGCGAAGTCGTTGGGCACGCCGAGCACCAGTTGATCGGAGTTCATCTCCAGGCACACGATCGGGTCGAACCAGAGCTTGAACACATCCTCGGGGAAGAGGCCGCGCAAATCTGCTTTGGCGGAATCCCAGAGATGAGTGGAGCTGGACGCGGCGACGGGCATGGAGGGCGTTACGAAAGGGGGCTGGGAGGCTTATTCACAAAACGTCTGCGCCAGGCTTTTTCGTCACGACCCGTTTTCAGCCGGCGAAACGGTCAGGCCGGCGAGAGAAAGAGGGAATACGACCCTCGGCCAAGGCCGGACGGGGCGTCATCACAAGTCTTTGACGACAAGTGGATAGGAAGTCTCTCGGCGGATGGCCGAACGGGAAGGCGGAAGCGGGGTGTGGGAAAGAGCGCGTCGGCAGACGCCGGGAAGTAAAACGGGGGCGGAGTAACGAGGACCCGGCGGGGCCTTTCAAGGGCAAGTTTCCAACAAGTTATTCACCGCCGTTTGGCGCATAAGTTTTCGCGTTTTTTCGTTGCCAAAAACATCGGAGAAAACCCCGGAACGTTTCCCCTCTGAAACCGACGTCACCAAATTGTCACTACGCCGCCGTCCGGGGCCCGGGGAGGCGGCGCGAAGGGCCAAAATCCGCGCCCGCCGGAGCCATGAATAATTTCTATCTATCGAGCGGGGGAAGGCCGGGTCGGGGCGTATCGGACGGGGGCGGCCCCCGACGCGGCGTCGGCGGGCTCCACGACGACCGAGCCCGGATTCGTCTCCGCGGCGGCGGAGGGAGAGTTTCCGACCGTGGAGTCGGTGGCGGTCCGGGCGGCGTCGAGGCGGCCCTGGAGGTCTCGGAGGCGCTTGGTAAGATCGGCCTCCTTGGCCCGGCGCTCGTCGTTGTTCAGAAGCTGGAAACGCGAGGCGTCGCGCACGATGTTGGCGGGCAGGAGGAGGAGGCGGTTGATCACGCCTTGGTCCTTGATCGAGCTGAGATAGAGGGCGGTGAGCTCGGAGGAGAGCGCCATGGATTCCTGGGCCAGGCTCTGCGTGAGCTGGACCTGGGTGCCCAGCCGCTCGTTGCGGGCCAGTTCGCCGGCGAGCACGCCGGTGATCTGCTGCGAAATCTGGTCGGCGTAGCGGTTGATGGAATCGCGGGTGAGGTTTTGGTCGCCGGCGATCTGGGCGAGGATCGGCTGGATGCGCTCGGAGAGGCGCCCCGAGACCTTGTCGATCTGGGCGTTCTGCATCTGCTCGGCCTCCTCGGGGGTCTTGGGAAGGGGGTTGTAGGGCTGGAGCTTCTGGGCGACGGCCTCCGCGAGTTGCGCGACCTTGGCCGCCTCGGCGGCCTTGGCCTCCTCCTCGCTCGCGAACATGCCGCCGGAACGGGTGGCGATGGCGTCCTTGAGCAGCTGGTTGACGGCCGCGATCTGCTTCTGCGTCTCGGCCGCGCTTCGCTCGAGCGCGGCTTCGTGGGCGAGGCGCATCTCGTCCATGGCGCGACGCTGCGCAGGGAGGACCTTGGCGTTGACGTAGTAGGCGTAGCCGCCGAGCAACGCGCCCATCAAAAGCGCGGTGACGACGATGGCGGGGGCTTGTTCTTTGAGTTTCGACATGGGTGTTAACTAGCAGGGAGGACCGGGAAAACGGAGCAAAAGTTACGCGGACTGGCGGCGCTCTCGCGTTTTACCGGATCCTGCGCTCCCTGGTTTTTCCGCCTCGTCCCTCGCACGCGATCCTCCGCCCTTTTCCCCCCTCGTCCGCGCAGAAACATGAGCCTCAACCGAAACGAGCAAATGCTTTACGACTACCTGCACGCGCAGCCCGACGAGCGGCGCCACTGGGAGGGCGTGGTGAAGCGCGAGGCGCTCCGCTCGGGCGACCCGCACGCGGCCGCCTTTTCCCTCGAGGGAGAGCTTTGGCGTTACTACGTGGAGCGCGCCGGCGTGACCGAGCCCTTCCGCGGCACGGCACGGCGCGAGGGGCTCGCCCGCACCAGCATGCGCAACCTCGCGGAACTCCTGCTGCGCCTCTGGGCGCCTCCCCCGCCCAAGCCCCCCGAACAGCGTGCACCGCATCCATCGTGGTAACCGCCGGCGCGCCCCTCCGAGCCTTTCTTCGACCGCGGCAAAACGCCCTCACGCAACGCACCTAGCCGCCCTTGCGATCACGCCGGAAGCCCGCCCGCAACGACACGGGCGGCTGGCACGCGCCGTGCAATGCTTCGCCTCGGTAAAATTCGCGTGTTTCCCCACCTCCGCCCTCACTCCGGCATCGACAATCCTCCCCGTGACGGCAGGGTTGCTTACAAGTTATCCACCACCTAATGGAATCCACCACCGGTTCGGTAGGTCTGAAACCTCGGTTAAAGGTGTCCGCGAAGGCCAAGACCTTCGTCCTCGACACAAACGTCCTCCTCCACGACCCCCAGTCGATCTTCAAGTTCGAGGACAACAACCTCGCCATCCCCGTCGAGGTGCTTGAAGAGCTCGACGCCATCAAGACGGAGCAGTCCACCGAGCGCGGCCGCAACGCCCGCCGCGTGCACCGCATCCTCTCGGAGCTCCTCCCCGACTCGCGCTCCATGCACGAGGGCGTGAAGCTCCAGAACGGAGGCACCCTCTCCGTCATCATCAATCCCTGGCTCGCCGATCCCGCCCTGCGCGACTCCCCGCAGATGGCGGCCTTCCGCGCCATCCTCCCCGACCTCGCCAAGAAGGACAACCGCATCATCGCCGCGGCCCTCTACGTGAAGTCCTGCTACCCGCCGCCGACCATCCTCGTCACCAAGGACGTCAACGTCGCCCTCAAGGCCCGCGCCGTCGGTCTCGAGGCCCAGGACTACCTCAACGACAAGGTCGCCGAGGTCGACGACGAGGGCGACTACCGCGAGATCGAGGTCACCATCTACGAGCTCCAGCGCTTCTGCTCCGAGGGCGAGTTCAGCCTCGACGACGAGACCGCCAAGACGCTCACGCTCAACGAATACGTCCTCCTCCGCTCCACCGAGGGGAAAACCATGCCCGCCCGCTACTACGGCGAGGGCCGCGTCTGCCGCCTCAACCTCCCCGACTGGGTCAAGGCCCCCGGCGGCATCCCCATCCGCGGCCGCAACCTCGAGCAGCAGTTCTTCATGGACGCGCTCCTCGACGACTCCATCACGCTCGTCACCTGCTTCGGCAAGGCCGGCACCGGCAAGACCCTCCTCTCCATCGGCTGCGCCCTCCACCAGACCCACGACGACAAATCCCGCTACGACGGCGTCTCCATCTCCCGCCCCGTCTTCGCCCTCGGCAAAGACATCGGATTCCTCCCCGGCACCATGGAGGAAAAGATGAAGCCCTGGCTCCAGCCCTACTTCGACGCCCTCGAGGTGCTCATCCCGTCCAAGCCGCCCAAGGACCCGCAGTTCGCCGCGAAAAAGGTCTCCAAGAAAAAGCACAAGAGCGCCTCCGCCCTCGCCATGTCGCAGGCCGCCATCTCCGGCGGCAACGCCCCCCTCCCCGCCGGATCCGGCCCCAACGCGCCGATGAAGCCCTACGAGCGCCTCATCAAGAGCGGCCTCGTCGAGATCGAGGCCCTCGCCTTCATCCGCGGCCGCTCCATCGCCCGCCGCTTCTTCATCCTCGACGAGGCCCAGCAGCTCACGCCCCACGAGGTGAAGACCGTCATCACGCGCATCAGCGAAGGCTCGAAGATCGTGCTCATCGGCGACCCCGCCCAGATCGACAACCCCTACGTCGACTCCCGCAGCAACGGCCTCGTCTACTGCCACGACCGCATGAAGGGCCAGGCCCTCGCCGCCCACGTGAAACTCACCAAGGGCGAACGCAGCAAACTCGCCGAACTCGCCGCCGACCTGCTCTGACCCGCCGCGCACCAACGCCGGAGGGCGGCGCGCCGTCGCCGCCTTTCTCGCCGCGGCCGTTCAGGGAGTGTTTCCAAAAAGATCCCCGCCACCGACGGGCCATCTCCCGCGGCCGTTGGCCGCCTCATCGACCCCCGCCGCCGCGGCTTCAAAAGCCGCGCCTCACCTTGCCAAGAAACGCCCCTTGGGCCGTTTCCTGAGTGGTTAAACTTACCACGCCACCCAAGCGGCTCCGCATGCAATGCAGCCTGAACCACGCGGACAACGCCGCGCCCGACACACGCGCTCCCTCCGCCGCAGCCCCGGCGACTAACCGGGCCCCGCGCCTCACCCCTCCACGGGATTCGCGCGGAATTTTTCGCCCAGGTTGAACCACGCCACCTGCGCCTGCCGCCAGCGCGGCTCGCGCCGGATGTCCGCCATCGCCTTGCCGGTGTGGTTGCAGACGAGATACGCCGCCGGACCCGCGCGCAAAAACGCATCCAACCCGGGCCCCGCCTCCTCGTGGACAAACTCGAAGTCTCCCACCCCGTAGTCGCGCTTCGCCTGCGCCGCGCGCAAGGCCGCCGCGTCGATCGACAGCTCCGCGGCGAAACTCTTCGCCCTCGGCCCCTCGTAGCCCAGCACCGCCGCCCCGCCGCGCGCGTCAAGCCCGAGCAAGGCCCACTCGTCGAACACGGGACGCCCGTAGAGCGCGTTCATGCGCTCGAGTTGCGAACGGATCAGCGAAAGGGCCTCGGCGGGGGTCATGGCGAAAGAAGAAGGACGGCGGACTACGCGCCCCGAAAAACCGCCTTTCGCCAATCGCCGGCAAGCCCCCGCCGGCGCGCGACACGCTTTTGACGAAACCACGCGAATTCGCCGCCCGCCTTGCCTCCGCGCCCGCGCCGCTCCATCTCCTTGCCCCTTCCCGCCTCCGCCGTCGCTCCCGCCTCCCGTTCCGAGACTCCTCCGCCCACGCGCCAAGCCTCCCGCCCCGATGTCCGTCCCCGCCGCCAAGCGCACCGTCGACATGCAGATCCTCGCCGACTGGATCGAGCCGGGCTCGCGCGTGCTCGACCTCGGCTGCGGACGCGGCGTGCTGCTGGAGTTCCTCGCCCAGACCCGCAAGGCCCGCGCCTTCGGCGTCGACCTCGATTTCAACAAGATCTCCGCCTGCGTGCGCCGCGGACTCGCCGCCTACCAGGGCGACATGCTCGGCTACATGCGCGCCCTGCCGGAAAACCACTTCGACCACGTCATCTGCTCCCGCACGCTCGAGGAGGTGCCCGACCCCGCCGCGGTGATCGCCGAGGCCCTCCGCGCCGGCCGTGCCGTGACGGTCGGCTTCGCCAACTACGGGTATTGGAAAAATCGCTACGCCGCGCTCCTCCGCGGCCGCAAGCCGCAGAACCCCGTCTACACCGCCCCCTGGCACGAAAGCCGTCCGGCCAACCCCGCCACGATCGCGGACTTCGAGGCCTTCTGCGCCGCCAAGGGCTACCGCGTCGTCCGCCGCGCCCACCTGCGCGGCGACTGGAAGAGCCCCTGCGCCTTCTGGCCCAACCTCCTCGCCGGCTACGCGCTCTACCAACTCTCGCGCTGACGCGTCCAGGCGGGGAGGGGCCACGGGCTCGCCTCGGAACCTACCGGCGTCCGCCGCCGCACCGCGGCGCGCCCGACGCACGCGCCCCGGACCCGGTTGGCCTCAGCCCGTCCAGCCGCGCAGCTTTTCCGCGCGGACGAAGAAGACGCAGTCGCTGCCGTCCTCCGTCGCCAGCCAGACCGGCTCGAGCGCGGCGAACTCGCGGTTCACCAGCTTGCGCAGGCCGCCGATCTCCACCGCCACGATGCCGTGCGGCGCGATGCGCTCGCGCGCCTGGCGCAGGAGTTTTCTCACGATCACGAGGCCGTCCGCCCCGCCGTCGTGCGCCATGCGGGGCTCGGCCGCGAACTCGGGATCCTGCCTGTCCACGTGCGCGCTCGGCTCGTAGGGCGGGTTGCTGATGATCAGATCGTAGCCGTCCTCGGGGCGCGCCGGCGGCGTGATCGCGTCGAAGACGTCGCTCTTGTGCAGCTTCACGCGCCGGCCCGGGCCGCCGTCGGCGGCGTGGGTCTTCACGTTGATCGCCGCCACCTCGAGCGCGGCGGGCGAGAGGTCGAGCCCGTCGACCCGCGCCTCCGGATAGGCCTCGGCGAGCAGGATGGCGAGGCAGCCGGAGCCCGTGCACACGTCGACCGCGCGGCGCACGGTCGTGTCCTCGGGCAGCAACTCGAAGAGCAGCGGGATCAACTCGACGAAATAGCTCCGGGGGATGATCACGCGCTCGTCGACGTGGAAGCGCAGGCCGCCAAGCCAGGCCTCCTTGGTCAGGTAGGCGGCCGGCACGCGTTTCACGGCGCGCGCGTGCAAGACCTCGCGGAGCGCGATGCGCTGGGCGGGCGCGAGCGGCTTCGCGAGCACCGAGGCGTCGCTGTCCAGCGGCCAGTCGAGCGTGCGAAGGAAAAGGTAGAGCGCCTCGTCGTGGACGTTGTCGCTGACCTGACCGAGGGCGAGCCGGCCGCGCGCGTAGACGTCCTCGGCGAATTCCATCCAGGCGCCGAGCGTGGCGAGTTGCGAGGTGGGAGGGAGGGCGGAAAGCCCCGACGCCGGGGACTTGGCGGGAACGGGCTTTTTCACCGGCCGGCCTCCGCGGAGGCGCCGGCGAGCGGCGCGCGCAAGTGCTCGGAACAGTAGCAGCGATCATCCGCGCGATAGCGGAAATCCTCGTGCGGATGGGTGTCGCTGCTCTTCCCGCAGACGACGCATACGTGGCGCGGCCCGGCGGCCGCGGCCTCGCGATGGGCGGCCTTCTGCCTGGCCCTGAACGCGAGCTGGCGGCGCCCGCCACGGAGGTCGGCCAGCAGCTGCGGCCCGAGGAAGACGGCGCAGTTGCCCAGCGCGGCGATCACGGAGAGCCGCGTCGCCATCCCGCCCGAGACGAAGGCCAGCGTGTAGAGGAAAAGCGTGAGCAGGGCCAGATACTTGGCCCGCACGGGGAAGATGAAATAGATCTGGAAGATGTAGTTGGGGTTCAGATACGCGAAGGCGAGGAAGATGGTGCCCGCGATGAACCCGCTTCCGATCGGCTCGTTCGGGCTGAGCAGGGCCGCCGAGATCGTGAGGACCGCGCCGAGCAGGATGAAGAGGTTGAAACGCGGCGTCCCCCACTCCTGCGCCAGCGCGTTGCCGAGCGAAAACAGGCAGGAGACCGCGAAGGCGAACCAGACCCAGTGCACGTTCGGAGGCGCGACGAGGAAGGTGAGCAGGCGCCACCACTCGCCGGCGAAGACGGCGGCCCAGGAGAACCAGAGACGCGATTCGTCGAAGAGCCCGAGCAGGCTCACCAGGTAGAAAAACGTCTGACCGGCCACGATGGCGGGGAACACATGCGGCACGTCGAGCGGCCGGGCGATGCGTTCGAGTTTGTGCAACCAGCGGGACATGGAAAGGGCGAAGGGGGACGGGCGGAAAAAACCAGGAGGGTGGAGCGACCGCGCGACGCGGCCAGTTTTATTTGGCCGGGGCCGCGGTGGCGGCGGGAGACGTCGCGGGCGCGGGAAAGTTCACCTTCGCCTCGCCCGCCTCCTTCGCGTCGTCCGCGGCGAATTCCGCCAGCAGCTTCGCCTTCTGCCCGGCGAGCTCCGGCGCGTCGACGGTGGCCGCCAGCTCCCGCGCGTCGCCGGCCAGGCCCTGCTTCCAGAGCACCCGGGCGCGATGCAGGCGGACGGTCTGGGTCTCCAGGCGGCCGTCCAGGTTTTGCTCCAGGGCCGTCCACACGCGGTAGGCCTCCTCCCAGCGCGGCTCGGCGAGGTCGTAGTAGGCCTCGGCGGCGCGATAGGCGTAGTCGGTCCGGCCGGGCGCGAGCGACACGGCGCGCCCGAAGGCCTCGATCATCGTCTTGTCGATCGTCGCGGCGCTCCATGCCTTCGATTTGAGAAAATCGGCGCGGCCCTCGGAAAGGATCAGGCCGATTTGAAAGTGATAAAGCGGCTCGGTCGGTGCGAGGTCCGACGCGGCGAGGAAATAGTTGAGCGCGTCGATCGCCCGGCCGTCCTCGGCGAGGATGACGCCGATCTGGTTTTTCACGATCGGCAGCTCTCCATCGAGCGCGTTGGCCTTGAGCAGGAGCGGCAGGGCCGTCTTGCGGTCCTCGACCAGCGGATCGCAGAGAAAAAGGCCGTAGGCGGCCCACGCGGCGGCGAAGTCGGGGTGTTTCGTCACGAGCCGCTCGTAGTCGTCGATCACGCTTTGCAGACGGGGCCGCAGATCCTCGAGCTCGGCGGCGTCCTCCTTCTTTTTCGCCTCGGCCAAGGCGGCCCGCTGCCGCCCGACGACTTCGCGCAGCCGGACCACGGCCTCGGCGTCGCCGCCCCCGTGCACGGCGGAAGCGGCCGCGGACGGCGCCGCCTCAGTGGCGCGCAAAAGCGCGGGCGCAAGGGGGAAAACCAGCAGGGCCGACAGCGGGATCGTCTTTAAAAGCGGGCGAGCCATTCCAAACATCCGACCAGCGAGTCCGAAGCCGGTGCCCGGGTAAATGCCCAAGCGCCGGGATGCGCCGGCGCCGCCCCCATAGAAAAGCATGGCGTTGTGCCGTAGCCGGATCCCTGTCGACGTCGTCATCTTTTAAAATGAAACCCTTCGCCTGGTGCATGATCGCGGTGGCCTTGTCGGTCGGAGCCGGGATTTGGCTGCTCGCCTCCCGCCCGGTGGATCCGCCGCGGATACCCGCCATCAACCCGCCCACGACCGGGCATCCCGCCCAAACCGCGGCCGCGCCCCTCCCGGTCCCGCCTCCCGTGACGCCACCGCAGTCCCCTCCGTCCGCCGCGTCCGCCGCGCCGACGCAAGCCCCCCTGATCGCAGACCGCGAAACGGCGAAACAACAACTTCGCGCCTGGGCCGCGACCTTCGACGCGGCCGCGCTTCCCTCCATCCTTCCCTACCTGGAACATCCCGAAGCGGAGGTCCGGATGGCGGCCGCCTCCGCGCTCGTCATGCTCGGCGACGGAGCGGCGGCGCCCGCGTTGCTCACCGCCGCGGAAAAAGCGAGCGGCCGGCAAGCCGAAGTGGAGGCGACGACCTTTAACGAGGCGGCGGACCTTTTATCCCGCCCCACGGGGATTCACATGCCCGCGGTGCCGGCCACGAACAGACAGGTGACCCAAAACACCTGGGATCCAGCGGCTCGCGCCGGAGCCCCGAAAACGTCGGCGCCCGCCGACGCCCCGGTATCGCGATAAAGCAAACGCGGCACCCGACAACACCGGACGCCGGCCGGCCAAGAAGAGGCGAACGAAGAAGAGCGGGAGGCCGTCCGCCCGCTCACGCTTGCGCCCGGGCAAACCAAGACGCCCGACGGCCCGGCTCCCCCGCCCCCGCCATCACTGCGGCCACTCCGCTTTCGCCGCCTTGATCGCCGCGCTCCAATCCGCGGGATCGGGTCCCTTGTCCTCGCCACCGATCAAAAACGCGAGGTGCTCGCGAATTTTCGTCTGCATTTCGGGTGATTTGCGCTCGGCAAGAGCCACCAGGTAGAGATCGGCCTGATACCCAAGCGGACGGTTCAAGGCCTCGGACAGAATCGTCTCGGCCAGATCGTCCGGGAGGTTCGGATCCTTGATCAGGGGCGTCAGCACCTCGGCCTCGTTACCGGCGGAAAGGTTTAACGCATGCGCCAAAGCCTCCTCGCGTTCGGCCATCGCGACACGCGGGTTCACGGTGATCGCGGCAAGCTTCTTGGCCACGCGCACGTAATCGTCGTCCGGCTCGGCCAGGATGTCGGACACCGTAGGCAAGCTGTTTGCGGTTTTGCCCTCCTCCTGGGCGCTCGCCCCCTCGACGGCGGGCGGCTCCGATACCTCCCCCTCGCGGCCAAGCCCTTGGGCCGGGACGACCCCGGCGACCGGGGCGGCCCCCTTGACCTCTCCCCCGGGAAGCGAGGGAGTCACCCTCGTGTCCGGAACGGACGCGGGATGCGGACGAGTGGAAGTCTCCATCCGCCACATCAAAGCGCCGATCAGCAGCATAACCGAAATCACCAAAAGCCAGCGCGTGCGTTTCGCCATGGGCCGGAAAATTCGGGCTATTTTCCCGCAAGGCAACTCGAAGCCGCGCCAATTGCCATGGCGCGGTTCCCTTGATTTTCCGATTTTATCTGTTCGACGCAAAGAGGAGAGTCGACTCCTCTACGCGTTCCCCGCCCTACCGATCGCCATGAGATATTTTGCCGCGTTGTCGCTTTCCGTTCTCACCACGCTTGCACCCCTCCTTTCCTACGGGGCGCCCGCGAACGACAATATCACCAAAGCCACGCAGCTCGATGCGAATGTGCTGATCAACCGGCTCCAAGGCGACGTAAACGGGGTCACCGAAGACAACTTCATGATCCAGCTGCCGGAGTTGCAATATGCTATTCCGCACCCCTTTCCATCGGTCTGGTTCAAATGGACCGCGCCCGTGGCGGGCACCGTCAGCATCGAGGCCGCCGGCGTGAATTTCACGGTCTGGGGCATCACGCTCCTCGGTCCCGCGCCGAAGGATGTCTACGATGTCGTCGCCACCGACTATTCGTCCTCCTCCTATCTGGGCACGCAAACATCCTTTACGTCCTATCAATACGAGGTGGAGCCCGGCGCAGTATATCTCTCCGGCCTGATGGCGTATAACATCGGAAGCCCCAATCGTTACACCTACGTTCATCGCTTCGTTCAAGACGCCCTCAGCGACGCCTTTGCGGATCGCACCCAGATGGCGGGCACCAACTTCACCGTCACCGGGAACAACTCCACCTTTACCAGCGAAGAGGGCGAACCGGACCACGGCAGCAACTCCACGCTATCGTCCGATCATTCGGTCTGGACGACCTGGCGCAGCCCCGACTCACGCAAATCCGTGACCCTCGAGGCCAAGTCCAAAACCTTCCCGCCCATCATCGCGATCTACACGGGCGACGCGTTGACCACGCTTAAACTCGTCACCCGAAGCGGCACCGCCTCCTCGGGAAGCACCGGATACACCGCTACCGCCTCTTTCATCGCCGAAGACGGCGTCGACTATCAGATCGCCATCGATGGCGACAACAAGCGCGCGGGCCTTTTCACTCTTGGCCTCAAGGCCTCGACCGTCCGCCCCGGTTTCATCACCTCCCCTGTCGGCACGATCGTGGAACAAGGCGCCACCGCGACCTTCACCGCGAGCGCCGCTTACACCGGCGCGGAAGCCACCTACCAGTGGCAGCGCCAGGCGGCGGGAACCAACACGTGGACGACGCTGAGCGACGACACCTCGTTCAGCGGCACCCAGACGTCCGTTCTCAGCATCGTGACCAGCCTAGACATGAACGGTGATCGCTACCGCGTCCTCGCCACCGACGAGGTGGGCACCTCCGCCAGCCGCTCCGCCACGTTGACGATCACGGAGTTTCCCGCGGTGGAGACCGAAATGCTGGGCACCGTTTCGGTGAACATCGCCGCCGGCACCATCCCCGCTCCGACCAACGGCGGCGGCTACTTCGCCACCGGGCTGCCCAAGGGACTGTCGATCAATCCGGAAACCGGCGAAATCACCGGCATAATCGACGCCAAGGCCGGCACTTATCGCGTCGTATATGGCTCCACCGACGGCAAGAAAAAGAACGCCCAGACCTTCATCCTTCAATTCTTCGTCAGCCCGCTGTCCTCGTTCCTCAGCGGCGGATTCGAAGCTCTTGTGGTAACGCCCTCAGCCCCCGTGGTCCCCTACGGAAAAATCAACTTCACGGTGGCCCAAAACGGCAGCTTCACCGGCTCCTATTTCGATCTCGCCGATGGCAAGGCCTACTCGTTCCGCAGCAATCTCGTCCTCGACCAAAATCTTCGGACCGCCGGCAACGCGCAGACATCCCCGATCGAAATCTCCCGTGGCGCCTCGCGCTCTCCGCTCTACTTGAACGTCAGCCTCGCCGAACCCTTCGACGTCACCGGCTCCACCGTTCTTTCCGCCACCCTGAGCAACAACGACACGGTGCTGCTCGCCCAAGCGACGGACGGAGCTCCGCTCGGACGATTCACCTCCGCGCAACCCGCGCTCTGGGCGGGCAACTACAACGGACTGCTGATCAAACCTGAAAAAGTCTATCCCGACTCCGTGCTTCCCATCCCCGCGGGCGAGGGCTTCACCAATATCAAGATCACCGGCAAAACCGGCGTCGCCACGGTCCGCGGACGCTCCGCCGAAGGCGTGGCCTTCACCGCCAGTCTGCGCGGCTCGTCCGATGCCACCTATCGCATCGCCCAGCGCGCCTTTACCGGTTCGGGCGGAATGGTCGCCGGCGGCTTCCAATTCATCGGACAAAACGGCAGCTTGATCGGAGCTTACAACGTCGCGGAGGAATCCGACCATCGCCTCTACGTGAAGAAGCCGGAGTCGCTCAAAGATCGCGTCTATCCCCAAGGTTATCCGACCCTTTCCTACCTTTTCACCGTTGCTCCGTGGGTGAAACCGGCCAGCGGCTCCTTCCCGCTCTCCTTGGGCCTCGCCGAAGAAGGCGCGGTCACTGTCCTGATTGATGCCCCCGGCGTCTCGAACGCCGACGCCAACGAGCGAGCCCTTCCGGTCAACCTCAACTTCAGCGCAAACGGCAAGGTGAGCGTAGCCGATACCAACACCGCCAAACTCAGCCTTACCGTCAACTCCGCCACCGGCAGCTTCAGCGGGTCGTTCCTCGTAACGGATCCGGCGATTCCGCCGTCGACCAAAGCCACGGTTCGTCGCGTCCCCGTCAGCGGCGTTCTCCTTCAGAAGCTCGCCCCCTACGAGGGCCTTGAAATCGGAGGGGGCTATCTGCTGCTCCCGCCCCTCCCCGGCAGCTCCGAAACGCTGTCCGGCACGTTCAAGATCCTTGCCGGCGCGGCCAGCCTGCCGTTCTGATCCCTCGTATCGACGGCACTCGTTTCGACGAGCATGCGCAGGCGCACTAACATCTTGATCGGATCCGGCGCGGCGATGGCGCTGCTGACGGTGGGCTATCTCGTATACACACGAAATGCGGCCCCCGGTCCGGTCGACGACCCGATCACGGATTCCGCAACCCCGCCACCCCCGGCGGGAGATCCGGTCGACATCAACAACCGCATGGTCGTCGCGGCGGAATTGCCGGCCGCCCAACCCCCCCCCCCAGCAAAGCAGGATCCTGTCCCCTCGGGAGCCGTAAAACTCCCGAAAACCGGCCCCGTGCGCATCCGAAAGGGCGATCCGATTCCGGAACTTTTTCCAAATCAGGCGCAGCGAGATGAAATCATCCGCCTCGCCACGCTCCCCGCCGAACAATCGCTCTCCACCATTGCGACCTACCTCAAACACGAGGACGCCACCGTTCGCGAGGAAGCACGCACAGCCCTCATTAGACTGAGTTCGCCCTTGGCTATTCCTTACCTAAAAGAAGCGGCTTCGACGGCCAAATCCGCCGAGGAAGCCGCGCTGCTCAAGGAGGCCGCCGAATTTCTCGCCCTGGTTCCGACCGAGCCCACGCTGCGCTCGGAAACCCCGTCATCCTGACAACGTCTTTCCTGAACAATACCTCAGCCACCATGCACTACTCCAAACTCAGCCTTATTGTGGCCGCCGTTCTTGCGTCGGTCGGCGCTTCCCGGCTCACGGCACAAGCCACCGTCCCTGAGTTCGAATCGCTTCTCACCGAATCGACGGTGACCCTCTCCTACACCCTCACCACCAGCAAAAGCGTCACCAGCACGGTCTCCGGCGGCACCCGCATCGTCACGAGCGCCGACACGTTTCCGATCACTCCCCAACAAGTTTTGCGTTCGCTTCAGCTCAAGGGGCAGATCCCGGACGCTCCCGCCATCACCGCGACCTCCCCGGGCGGCTGGCAGCTGGTGGCCGTCCGCCCTATCGTGACGGATCTGGCCGACGCGGTGGCCAACTACGACCTCTACGCGAAAAACGAAACCGCGGGGCTGCGTGTCCGCATCAACGACGCGCTCAACCTCACTTACACCTACAACACGCAGTCCTACACCGAACAACACATCGGTGGCTACCCGATCAGCGGCAAGGGCTTCACCAACAACTATGTGGAGCTTAACCACAACCTCCAGATCATCCGCAGCGGAACCGTTCCCGTCACCTATACGATCGATAAACTCCTTAGCTGGGGCACCGCCACGCTTACCTTTCAAAGCGTCGACGAACCCGTTTTTCACTTCCCGATCGGTCTCCTCCGCCTGAGCGGGGTGGGAGAATTCTCCGGCGCGAGCGTAACACCCGCCGCCGACATCGCAGGCTTGGCCGTCGTCAATTTTCAAATCGGCACCCCGAAGCTCGTTTACGCCTCGGTCTATCCCGATACCTCGCCCGAAAACGTGATGACCGCGAACCCCTTCAATCCGTTCTTCGTCACCCCCTGATCACAGCCAAGCGCCGCGTTATCTTAATCTAAACGATTATAACCATGAAACTTTCCGCCTACTCCGCCTTGGCCGCCGTCTCCAGCGGGCTCATCGGCTTCGTCGCCCCCGCACGCGCCCAAGAAGTTCCCGCACCGGTGGATCCCGAATTCGTCGAGGTCGTTCCCTTCACGATCATGTGGACCCGCACGGTCAGCGATGTCGTCCAAACACGCACCGCCGAAACCCCGATCAGCGATGGTGACCTTACCACTCCCGATCCGGTCGCTCCGGTCACGACCGAGACCGTTAAACCCATCCGCGACTTGGGACCGGTAGGACTATATTCGGACCTCCTGAACCAAGCCGGACAGCATAACGCCTTCACAGTCAATGGAGACTGGAATTACGAGGGCACCCGTAATTTTTACCTCGATATGGTCGCCGTTCGTGCCCCCGCCCGCACCGTCAAGGAATTCGCCACCAATCCCTACCGCATTTATCTGACCTCGCGCGACCGCCGCACCGGAGCCTACTTCGAAACGCCTCCGATGCTGCCTGATGTCACCGACCTCGTCACGACCCCGCTCGAATACGGGATGACGCTCTCCTTCGGCGAATACTTCCAGCGCACGACCGAAAACTTCGACGCCAGCGGACGCGTTTCAAACGCCAGCGGCACGATCTCCACCAGCTTCAAGCTGGACTACTCCAGCAATTGGTTTCCGAACTGGCCGACCTCCCTGCTGCCCCGCCACATGTTCCTGATGAACGCCCGAGGCACCGCGGTCTACTCCATCCGGACCATCAAGCTTCCGGCCAAAGCCTCTGAGCCCGGCTACCAGCCCGCGTTCCTTGCGCCCGCCGCGACCACGCTCCGGGGTGTCGGCTACCACGCTCACGATTACTTCGAAAACGCCACCAGCCGGGCCAACTACACCCACCTCGGCCTCGCGCCCCTCAGCATCACCTTGGGCTCGGCCAAATACGTGTCTCGCTCGGTCTTTCCGGACTTCACCATCCTGCCTCCCGCCGCCCCCACGGATCTTAGCGCCACCTTGGCGACCGATGATCAGGGCGCGCTCTCCGCTCTTCTGCTCTGGACCGACAACGCCAACAACGAAAGCACCTACATCGTCGAACGCCGGATCGGCGCCGATGGTCAATGGGAGGAAATTGCCGAGCTTCCCCGCAACTTCGATGTCTACGTGGACGGCGATCTCGAAGAGGGCGTCGATTACTTCTATCGGGTTCACGCCCGCAACTGGGTGGCCGACTCGGACAACTCCGAAGAGGTCCAGGCGGTCGCGCCCGAGGTCCCCGTCGATCCCGCGCCCGCCGGCTAAGCCTCGTGTCCCGCCTCTCCACGCTCAAGGCCCCGCTCGTCGCCGAGCGGGGCTTTTTGTGCTGCTTTCTGTCCATCCCAGACACGGCAAACCGCGCTCACCCTAGCGAGCGAACCGTTTGCCTGCCCAAATCGCGCCCGCCAAGCCCGTCACCCGATCTACACCCCGCAGGCGAAGCCGTTTTCCGAGCCGGATCGGCTCAGCCTTTCAGCGAGGACCGCGCTTGGCCCCGGATGTTGCCGTTCCCGCGCTTGCGACGCCTCCGTCCAGGGGACGCCCGTATTCGTCGACCTCGATCTCCACCGGCACGCGGATCGTGCGCCCGTCGGACGTCGTCTCCGTCCGCCAGCTACGCACCACGCGCCGTTCGCCGTTGAAGGCCGAGGCGCTCGCGCCGGCGAAACCCTCGCCCGCGCCCACCACCGCGCCGGCCGCGTTGCCCGCGATCGCGCCCGCGGCCGTGCCCACCGCGGTCCCGATCGCCGGTCCGGGCTGGCGGGTGTTCACCACCCGTCCATCCCGCTTCGTGGCGCAACCGCCCGTGACCAGCGCGCCGCCCGCCAAAACCATGGCAAACCCGAGGGTAATCTTCATAAGAGAGAAGGGAATCGACCCCTATGCTGCCCGGACGTTCCCCCGGAGGCAACCGCGCTTCCTGACGCCATCGTCCCGGCCCCTCACGCGCAGGCCAAAATCAGCGCGAGCACCGGGGCGGACGCCAAGGTGCTCAAAACCACCGCCTGGGCCGCGAGGGCCTCGTCACCGCCCATCTCGCCCGCCATCGTGTAGGAAACGACCGCCGTCGGGCAGGCCAGCCCCACCAGCAACATCAGGCGCTCCGGCCCGGCGATGCCGAGCCAGCTCGCCAAGCCCCAGCCCAAAAGCGGCGACAAAAGCACCTTGCCCGCCGCCGCCGCCCACGTCGCGCCGCGCCACGCTCCCGTCGGCAGGGCCGCGAGCACCGCCCCGATGGTCACCAAGGCCAGCGGCACCGACATCTTGCCGAGCAGCGCGACCGTCTCGCCCGCCGCGCCTGGCAACACCCAGCCGCGCACATAGGCCGCCCCGCCGACCGCGCTCGCCCAGATGATCGGATTGCGCAGCCATTCCCCCGCCAGCGGTCGCACCGTGGACCAACGCAAGCCGTGCCGGCTCGCCACCAACGCGGCGACCGCGAGCACGTTGTAGAGCACCATCATCGGAGCCAGCAGAAGCATGAGCGCCGCGGCGTCCACGCCCGGCGCCTTCAGCAGGATCGGCAAACCGACAAACGCCAAGTTCCCGCGAAAAAACGCCTGCGTGAAGGTGCCGCGCTCCGACCAGCGCAGCTTCAAGCCCGCCGACACCAGCCAGCCGAGGATCGCCACCGTCAGGGTCGTGAAAGCCATGACCGCCAATCCCCGCCCGCCCCAGGCCGCCCAGCCGGCGCCCGCCCCCGCGCCGCCGCGCGCCAGGCTCGCGACGATCAGGGCGGGCAACCCCACCCAATAACACAGCCGGTTCAATCCGGGCACCACGCCCGGCCGAAAAAAGCCCACCCGCTGCAATCCCGCGCCCAAGGCGACCAGCAGGAAGATCGGCCCCAGCAACTCCAGCACCTCGCTCACAGCACGACCAGCTCCCAGGCCACGGCGCCGTCCGGCGCGATCTCCAGCCAGGCGAAGCTCCGCACCACGGCGCGGGGCCGCGTGACGCAGCCGGGGTTCAACCAACGCACCCCGGCCGCGTCGGTCTCGTCCGCCGGCACATGCGTGTGCCCGCTCAGGACGAACTCCGCGCCCGGCGGAGCGCGCCGCGGCGCGATGTGCTCCAGGTGGAACACGCGTCCGCCTCGCTCCAGCCTGCGCGTCAGTGGCCAGGCCTCGTGCCAGTCGTTGTTTCCGCGCACGACAAGCAAAGGGAGGCCCAGAAGCTCGAACTCGACCAGCGTCGACGGTTCGCACACGTCGCCCAGATGCCAGATCTCGTCCGCCTCCGCCAGACGTCCGGGCAGATCGGAAGGGAAACGATCGTGCGTGTCCCCGAACACGGCGACACGCCACGGCTTCGGGCCTTTCCCCGGCAAAACGGTTTTCTTCGCGCGCGACATCGCCCCATGCAGGCACAAAAAAGCCCGCCGCGAAAGCCTCGCGGCGGGCGTGTGAAAACGAGGAGGCCCGAACGCGACGGGACGGCCCCCGCCGCGGCCGGAGATCACTCCCAATTGAGCACGAATTTCCCGTAGTAGGTCGTGTCGAGCTTCTCCACGCCGGGGCTCGGCTTGCTCGTGTAGTCGTTGTTCACGCCGACCCGGAACTTCCAGCTGCCCGCCAGCGGGAACTCGAGGTTCGAGTCGTGGATCGCGCGGTAGTTCGCGAAATCCTCGAAGGCCGGCACGTAGGTGATCGAGTTGTTCATCACCGCGTTCTCGAAGTGGTAATGGTGGGCGAGCCCGAGGTCGAGACCCGCGCTGCGCACGTCGTCCGTCGCCGGCGCTCCGTAGTCTTCAAAGCGATACGAAAGACCGGCGCGGCCGGTGAGCTTCTGCTTCGGCGGGTTCTTGATGAAATCGTAACCGAAGCCGGCCGCCGCGACGTTGTAGAAGCTGATGTCCTTCACGTTGTCGTAGCCGCCCTCGTCGCGCGCATACCAGGTGACGAGCTTGCTCAGGTAGCTCGAGTAGTCGACGCCCACGCGGAGCTTGTCCTCCGACTTGAGACCGTTGGTGCGCTGATAGCTGAAGTCGGTGTAGAACACGAGGGCGTCCTCCGGGCCGGCCAACGTCGCCTTCGCGCCGCCGCCGTAGCCGAGCTGCTCGCTGTTGCCCGTCTTGCCCGAGAGGTCGAAGGAGGCCTCGTATTGCCACTTCCGCATCAGTTGGAGAACCGCCGGATCGGTCTGCCCCGGCACCCAGGTCGTGGCGACCTTGTCGACCGACGTAGTGATCGTGCCGTCCTGACCGTTGATCGTGAGCTTGCCGTCGCGCGTCGCGGTGACGGTGCCTTCCATCGTCGTGCCGCCGGCCAGGCGGATCACGAGCGGCTTCTCGATCTCGAGCTTCACGACCTCGGCCTGCTTGATGGTGATCGGGCCGGCGTAGTCCGTCTCGAGGACGATCGAGCCGCCGCTCACCGCCTTGACCGAGCCGACCAGACGCGCGCCGCTCCTGGTCTCGATCGTGTCGGCATGGGCGAAAGCGCCGATGGCGAAAAGCCCCGCCAAGGCGCCCAATGTTTTATGAATACCGGGGTTTTGCATGGAGAAAAGCCGACGAAACCCCGCGGCCATCGACTGTCAACGCCCCTCCCGGCGAGGCTCGACCTCGCCGACCTCCGCCGGAGCACGGACGGCGATCAGTCCGTCTTCACTCCGTAGCGCTCGGGACGGAAGCCACGCGCGCGCAGCGCCTCCGCCAGTTCGGCGTGGTTCAGCTTGGCCCCGGGCTTCAGCCCCTGCTTCGCGAACCAGCCTTGGTTCATCTCCAAGGCCAGGGTGTAATCGGAGCCCGCCGAACGCACCGGCGTCTCGTCGAAGGGATACATCGCGTAAACCTCGCCCAAGGTCCCGTCCGCGGTGAAAAATCCGATGTCCAAGGGCGTCGGCGTGTTGCGCATCCAGAAGCTCATTTGCTGGGGCATCGGGTAGACGAAGATCATGCCGTCGGACTCGCCCAGGTCGCGACGACCCATCAATCCGCGCTGCTGCTCGTCCAGCGTCACGACCACCTGAACGCGCAGCGTCTTGCCGCCCACCGTCAGGGGGAAGTAGGCCTCCGTGCCCTTGGCCTCCGCGCCCGTCGCCACTTTCGGCTCCCCGTGCGAAGCGCCCGCATCCCCGCCCCGGGCGCAGCCGGCCAAGGCCAGCGCGGCCACCATCGCTCCGATCCGGGTGATTTCAAAAATGCTCATTCCCGGGTCCTAGGCGCCGGCGCCCGCCCGCACAACTCCTCTTCCATTTCGGCGCCGCATCTCTCTTTCTGGGCGCCATGTCCGCCAAACCGGCCGCCCCCGCCCTGCTTTTCTACGCCGACACCTCCGCCAGTCGCGATTTGCTCTATCTCGGCCGCTTCGAGTGCCACGACCCCTTCCTCGCGCTACGCCACCGCGACCGCTCCATCGCCGTGCTCAACGCCCTCGAATTCAGCCGCGGTCTGAAGGAGTCCGCCTTTGACGAGATCCTGCCGCTTGAACCGCTCCAGGCCGAGGCCCGGAAGGCGCGTCCCGACGTGCGCCCGGGCCCCGCCGACATCATCGCCCTCCTCGCAGCCAAGCTTCGCATCTCCCGCTTCGTCGTCCCCGACGATTTCCCCGCCGGCCTGCTCGAACGCCTGCGCGCCCGCTGCCTCGACGTCACCGTCGCCACCGACGCGGTCCTGCCCGAACGCGAGATCAAGACCGCCCGCGAGGCCGCCGCCATCCGCGCGGGCAACCGCGTCGCCGCCGCAGGCTTCACCGCCGCCGAATCGCTCCTCCGCCGCGCGAAGATCTCCGGGAAAAAGCTCCTGCTCGACGGCCAGCCGCTCACCTCCGAACGCGTCCGCCTCGCCATCGAGATCGCCTGCCTCGAGGCCGGCGGCCTCGCCCTCGACACCATCGTCGCCGGCGGCGACCAGGCCTGCGACCCGCACTGCCGCGGCCACGGTCCGCTCCGTCCGCACGAGTTGATCATCGTCGACATCTTCCCCCGCCACGCCGCCACCGGTTACCACGGCGACATGACCCGCACCTACCTGAAGGGCCGCGCCTCCGCCGAACAACGCGCCCTCGTCGACGCCGTCGCCACCGCGCAAAAAGCCGCGCGAAAGGTCCTCCGCGGCGGCGCCATCGCCTCCGCCGTGCACGCCGAATGCGTGAAGGTTTTCGCCGCGCGCGGTTACGAGACCAAAGCCACGCCGAAGGGCGCGGTCGGCTTTTTCCACGGCACCGGCCACGGCCTCGGCCTCGCGGTGCATGAGGCCCCGCGGATCAGCTCCCCGGTCCACGAGCCCCTCAAGACCGGCGCCGTCGTCACGGTCGAGCCCGGGCTCTACTACCCCGGCCTCGGCGGCTGCCGCATCGAGGACGTGGCCTGGCTCACCGACACCGGCCACAAACTCCTCAGCTCGCATCCCTACGCCTGGGAATTGGCCTGAGCACGCGGCCGCGCAAAACCCCGCGGCCCGGCTTGCTCCCCGCCCCGCCCGCGGCTTCTTCCCGCCGTCCCTACTCCGCCCATGCCCGAACTCGCCGAAGTCGAATACGTCCGCCGCCGCTGGAACCCCGGCCTTGGCCAAATCGTTTCCGGTGTGCGCCTGCACCCGCGCGCCCGTGTGCTGCGCGGCGTCGATTGCGCGCTCCTCGCCCGCCGCCTCGCCGGCGCACGCCTCGACTCGTCCGCGGCCGCCGCCAAGCAGATGCTCTTCCGCTTCACCGCCGCCGACGGCGCCCAACTCTGGCTCGGCCTCCACCTCGGCATGACCGGCGAACTGGTCGTGCGCCCCGCCGGCCTGCCCGACGCCAAACCCGACCACCTCATCCTCGACCAGCTCGCCGCGCCCTCCGCCCTGGGCGTCGGCCGGTCCCTGGTGTTCTCCGACTTCCGCATGTTCGGCCTCGTGCTTTTCCACGAAGGCGCGGAAGCCCCCGACTGGTGGTCGCAGATCGCACCCGCGATCACCTCCCCCGCCTTCACGCCCGAATCCGTATCCAACTTTCTGTTACGCCGAGCCCGCGCTCCGATCAAGGCCGTGCTCCTCATGCAGGAGCGCTTCCCCGGCATCGGCAACTGGATGGCCGACGAGATCCTCTGGCGCGCCGCCATCCATCCCGCACGCCGCTGCGGCGACCTTTCGCCCGCCGAGATCAAAAAACTCCACGCCGAGACCGTCTGGGTGGCCCGCGAAGCCCTCCGCCTCATCGGCGAGGCCGACACGCCCGAGTGGCCCGACCCGCCGAAAAGCTGGCTCTTCCAACACCGCTGGGAGGACGGCGGCCTCTGCCCGCGCACCAAGAAGCCGCTCGAACGCGCCACCATCGGCGGCCGCACCACCTGCTGGTCCCCGGCGCGCCAAAAGCTCTCGTAGCGGAACGGCGGAGCCGTTTCGCTGCCGCCGTTGTCCCCATGACCTCGCTCCTCGTCCCGAACTCCCGCCTCCTCTTCATCGGCGACTCCATCACCGACGCCGGCCGCGAGCCCATGGGCGAACCCGCACCCTGGGGCACCCCGGGCCTCGGACGCGGATACGTTTCCCTGGTCGAGTCGTGGCTGCTCGCCACCCGCCCCCAGGACCGCGTTCGCGTTTTCAACCGCGGCACCTCGGGCCACACCGTCCGAGACCTCGCCGCGCGCTGGCAAACCGACGTGCTCGATCTCAAGCCAGACACCGTCGCGATCATGATCGGGATAAATGACGTCTGGCGCCAGTTCGACACCCCGCTGCGCGCCGAGACCCACGTGCTTCCCGCCGAATACGAACGCACCCTCGGAGAACTGGTCCGCCACACCCTTCCCGCGCTGGCCGCGCCTTCGCGCCTCGTTCTCGCCACGCCCTTTTTCATCGAGACCCACCTCGCCGACCCGATGCGCGTCCGCATGGACGAATACGGCGCCATTGTCCGCCGCCTTGCCGCCGAGCACGGCGCCACCTTCGTCGACACGCAGGCCGCCTTCGACGCCGTCGCCGCCCACGTCCATCCCATGGCGCTCGCCTGGGACCGCATTCACCCGCAACCCGCCGGCTGCATGATCCTCGCCCGCGCCTTCCTCGCCGCCTTCGGCGCGCTGTAGCCGCCGGATTTCCGGCTAGCGCTTTTCAACTATAACCTAGCCGCTGTTTGGTCATCGCCTGCGGCCATTGGCCGCCCATCGACACCCGCCGCCGCGGCTTCCATAAGCCGCGCTCAATATCCAAAGAAACGCCCTTTGGGCCGTTTCCTTAGTGGTTAATCCCACCACGTCACCCAAGCGATTACGGTCATAACTTCATTTGAACGGCCGCTAGCGCCCCGCCACCGGCGCGCCGGCGCCGGACTTCGGCGGAGCGAGCCGTTCCTGTCCGAGCACGCCCAGGACCGGCCTCGCCCACTCGAGGGCCTGCGGCATCCGCTTCCCGGCGTCCGCGGACATCACCTGGGACTGGATCACCGCGAGCAGGACAAACGCCCCCGCTACGCCGCCGCCCAGAAAACTCAGGACCTCTCCGGCCCGTCCCGGCAGCACGAATTCGCGAGGCCGCGGCTTTACCCAGGCGATCACGGCCACCACGGCCAGGAAGAGGCCGGCGAACAGGAGGCCGAAGGAGACCGGCAGCCAGAACTCGATGTCCAGCCCCGGGTCGCCTCCGCGCATCTCGGTGAACACGGGCCGCCACATCCGGTCCGCGAAGCGCAACGCGATCGCCGCGCCCGCGGCGCCCCAGCAGGCGGCGACCGCGCCCACCCGCTGGCCTAGCGCCACGCCGCCCAGCACCAAGGCCGCGGCCAGGCAGAGGATCGTAAGGTCGGTGAGATAGTTCATCGGCGGCAAAAACGTCGGTCCCTTTTCATCCCTCCTGGAGCCCGAGGGCGCGCACCGCGTCGTCGATCCACACCTCGCCGGCCGCGAGCTTCATGCAGGCGTGCTCCCGCATCGAGATGAAGCCGCTCTCGCGCAGTTCCTCGCGCAACGCGTTCTCCGAATCCCCTTCGGAAATCCATTGGCGCGCCTGCCCGTCGATCCGCAGCACCTCGAACACGCCGGTGCGGCCGACGAAGCCCTGCTGGCAGCGCGGGCACCCTGCCGCCGAGGGCTGCGCCACCCGGTCCGGCAGGGCGCGCCGCCCCGCGTGCTGGGCGAAAAAGTCGCGCGTGTCCTCGTCCGGCGCCACCCACACCCGGCAGGCCGGGCAGAGCTCCCGCATCAGCCGTTGCGAGATCAGCATCCGCACCGCCGCGGACAAGACCTGGCGGTCGAGGTCGAGGTTTCGCAACGCGGTCAGGGCGCTCACCGTGTCCCGCGCGTGCATCGTGCTGATCACCAGGTGGCCGCTCATCGCCGCACGCACGCCGATCTTGAACGACTCCGGGTCGCGCATCTCGCCGATGAAAATCACGTTCGGGTCCTGCCGCAGCACGGTGCGCAGACTCGACTCGAAGGTCACCCCCATCTTCGGGTTGATGCCGATCTGGGTGGCGTGCGGCAGCGCATACTCCACCGGATCCTCGATCGTGACCGTGTTGACCGAAGGCCCCGACACCTCCTGCAACAGCGCGTAGGACGTGGAGGTTTTTCCGGAACCGGTCGGACCCGCGACGAGCACCAGCCCCTCCGGCTGGCGCAGGTTGCGACGGATCGCCTCGCAGATCTCCTGCGACATGCCGATCTTGTCCAAGCGCAACATCACCGCCGGGCGGTTCAACAGACGCAGCGCGACCTTTTCCCCGCTCAGCGCGGGCGAGGTCGAGATGCGCACGTCGAGCACGTGGCCCGACTTCGGATCCGTCCAGCGAAAGCGCCCGTCCTGCAAATGCTGCTTCTCGGCCGTGTTCAGATCCGCGAAGACCTTGAACACCGCCACCAGCATCTCGCCGCCGCGACGATTCAGCTTCAGATGCTCGCGCATGAAGCCGACCTGCCGGAAACGCACCGCGTAACCCTTTTCCTGCGCCTCGATGTGCACGTCGCTGGCGCCTTTCTCCAGGGCCGCGGTCAGGATGCCGTGCGCGATCCGCTCGTAGCCTTCCGTGCTGGCCTCGCCCACGCGTCCGCCCAGCCAGCGCTCCCACGCGAGCGGCAACAAATGCGCGCCCCAGCCGACCGGACCCGCCGCCAGGCTGAGCACGTTGGCCCAGGGCCGCCAGCGCTCCCCCAGTCCGCTCCAACGCGCGCTGAACACCGCCGCGCTCATCCAGCCGCCAAGCAGGCAGGCCTGCCAGAGGAGATCGGTGGACTCCGGTTGGGAAAAGACGGACCAACGCATGGGGATGAGGGAGAAAGCCGGGCGCGCGAGAGCGGGATACGCAGGTTCCGACCGGCCAATTTATTGTCAAACTTGGACCGAGCTGCGAGCCGCCGCGTCGGCCTCGCGCTTGGTTTTCTTTTGCCGCGGCCCCGCTCCGCCGCGTTCATCTCCGCCGCGTGTCCTCGCCCTCGTCCAAAAAGCTCCGCCTCGACGAACTCCTCGTCGCCCGCGGCCTCGCGCCCACCCGCGCCAAGGCCAAGGCCTACATCATGGCCGGCCTCGTCCGCTCCGGCACCGAGCGCCTCGACAAACCCGGCAAGGAATACCCCGCCGACTTCCCCGTCGCCCTCGCCGAGACCAGCCGCTTCGTCTCCCGCGGCGGAGAAAAACTCCAGGGCTGGCTCGACCGCTTCCCGCTCGATCTGCGCGGCGCCCACGTGCTCGACGTCGGCGCCTCCACCGGCGGTTTCACCGACTGCTCCCTCCAGGCCGGCGCCGCGTCCGTCACCTGCCTCGACGTCGGCCGCGCCCAGCTTCACGGCAAGCTCCTCGCCGACCCGCGCGTCACCAACCTCGAGCAGGTCAACGCCCGCCACCTCGCCCCCGCCATCCTACCGCGCCCGAGCTACGACGCGGTCGTGATGGACCTCTCCTTCATCTCGCTGCGCCACATCCTCCCGCCGGTCTGGCCCGTGCTCCGCCCCGGCGGCACGCTCGTCGCGCTCGTGAAGCCCCAGTTCGAGGCCGGCAAGGCCGAGGTCGACAAGGGCCAGGGCGTCATCCGCGACCCCGCCGTGCAGGAGCGCGTCCTCGCCGAGATCCGCGCCTTCGCCCTCGCCGAGCTGCCCGGCTCCGTGCTCGTCGGCGTGATGGACAGCCCCATCACCGGCACCGACGGCAACCGGGAGTTTCTCCTCGGACTCGAGAAAAGCGCTTAGGGAGTGTTTTCAAATCTGACATGAGCAGCGCCGGGATCGCAGCCGCGCGCGGGCAAGGCGGGAGCGAGGGAGCTGGGCCTGAACGGCCCTGCCCCTCGCAGCCAACGCCGCCCGAGTGCGACTCCGGCCCGGCCCTTCGGGTGAGACAAGAACCCGGTTGGGCCGGTGTTGTCCCAGGTGGCATGGGCCTGAAGGCCCACCTCCACCTTGGCCGCCTTGGCCGAACCGGGTTCTTGCCTCACGCTGCTCATGTCAGATTTGAAAACACTCCCTGGCCCGCGAAATCCCGCCGCACCCCTGCGTGCATCCTCGTTTGCGCGTCTTTCTTTCGTGTCTTTCGTGCCTTTCGTGGTTCCCCTCCTCCGCTTCCGCATCCGCCCATGACGCCCATCCGCCGCCTCGCCTTCGTGGTCAACGAGCAGAAGCCCGGCGCCTGCGCGCTCGCGGAGGACCTGGTCTCCGTCGCCCGCGCCCACGGCGTCGCCACCCGCGTCAGCCTCGCCTACCCCACCCCGGTCGAACACTTCCAGGACGTCGACGCCTGCTGCGTGATCGGCGGCGACGGCACCCTCCTCGGCGCCGCGCCCGCCGCCGCCAAGACCGGCATCCCCCTCATCGGCGTCAACCGCGGCACCCTCGGCTTTCTCACCCCCTTCACCGCCGACGAGGCCCGCGAGTGCCTGCCCACGCTGCTCTCCGGCGACTTCATCACCAGCGAACGCGCCCTCCTCGCCTGCCGCGTCGGCGACGCCGAGCCCGTGCTCGCGCTCAACGACCTCCTCATCAAGGACGCCGCCAACTCCCGCCTCGTCCGCCTCGAGGTCTACGCCGACGACGAGCTCGTCACCGACTACCTCTGCGACGGCCTCATCTTCAGCACGCCCACCGGCTCCACCGCCTACAACCTCTCCGCCGGCGGCCCCCTGATCCACCCCGGCGCCGAGGTGCTCGCGATGACGCCCATCTGCCCGCACACCCTGAGCAACCGCGCCATCATCTTCCGCGCCGGCGTCCGCCTCCGCGTGCGCAACGTCTCCGACGCCAGCGGGGGCCTCGTCCTCGCCGCCGACGGCCGCGCCCTGCCCTCCCCCGCCTTTTCCGAAACGATCGAGATCACGCTCGGCGCCCCGCGCCTGCGCCTCATCCAGCGCCGCGACCACAGCCACTTCTCCATCGTCCGCACCAAGCTCAAGTGGAGCGGCGCCGCCGCCGAGAAGCGCTGAGCCAAAAGCCGAGTTGGTCCGCTTCGTCGCTTTGCCCGAAGACGACCGCTCGATCCACCGGCGCGGACGCCCCGCCCTGCGCGTGGTTCGGCGTCCTGTTGCAAAATGTCATTTAGGGTGAAACCCCTTCACCCTTGCATCCTTTCGTTACTCCTTCATCGGTGCCTGAGTCCCACCCCGGCCCCATGAAATTCGCACTGACCTGGCTTTTCGCCCTGCCCCTCTCGCTCGCCGCCGCCACCCTCCGCGTAAACAACGCCCCCGGCACCTCGCCCCACTACGCCACCATCCAGGCGGCGATCGACGCCGCGGCCGACGGCGACACGATCCTGATCGAAGGCTCCACCACCGCCTACGCCGGATTCACCGTCGTCAACAAGCGCCTGAACCTCATCGGACCGGGTTACGGCCTGCCGCTCAACCTCGGCACCCCGGCGAACAAGCTCGGGGCTTTCGTGGGATCCCCCGTAAGCTACATTCGCACGTCCTCGACCAGCGCCGGCACCGCCGACGGCTCGCTCGTGATGGGCTTGGAATTCACCTACGATCTCACCCTCGACGCTTGCGCCAATGTCACCGTGAGCCGCTGCGCCTTCGGCCTGCAGTCCGGCTCCGGCCGGCTGAACGTGAGCGGTCCCAACACCCTCGTCAGCCAATGCTTCCTCAAGGGTTCCTCGGTCCTCTATTTCACCTCGTCGAGCGGCTCCTTCGGCGGCACGCGGATAGAAAACAACCTCATGCCGGACTACGGCTTCTACGTCGGCAGCTCCACCACCGCCTCCCACATCTACCTCCGCAACAACCTCCTCTACGGCTTCGGCGGGCTGACCACGGGCGTCACGCTTCAAGCCGACAACAACATCTTCCTCTCCTCGGTCAGCACCTCGTCCTCCGCGACCTTCCGCAACAACATCTTCTCCTCCAGCCCCTCCGGTCTGATCGGCTCCGGCAACCTCACCGGCGTGACGCTGACGAACGTCATGCCGTCCTACCAAAACTCCTCCGCCAGCTTCGACGGCCGCTACCAGCTTTCCACCGCCGCCAACAACCCCGCGCTCAACGCCGGCGTCGACGGCACGCACATCGGCCCCTTCGGCGGCCCCAACCCCTACATCCTCTCCGGCATCCCGCCGCTGCCGACCATCGACGAGCTGTCCGTGCCGGGCTTCGCCTCCCCCGGCGGCAACGTCACCATCCGCGTGAAGGTCGGCGCCCGTCCCTGAGTCTCCACGCCCCCCGCCGCCCATGCCCGCGCCCCTTTCCGTGCGCCTCGCGCTGGCGCTCGCCGCGGCCCTCCCCGCCGCCCGGGCGGCCTCGCCCGCCGCCGGCGAATACTTCTTCAACACCGATCCCGGCCTCGGCTCCGCCACCCCGCTCCCGTTCGCGGATCCGCCCCCCTCGCTGGACACGCTCAATGCCCTGGATCTGCCCCTGCCCTCCGCGCCCGGCGCCCAGGTCACGCTCGGCCTTCGTTTCCGCACCGCCGACGGCGCCTGGGGCCCCACCGTCCTCCGCCGGCTCCATTTGATCAAACCCGCCGCCGCGCCCGCCCTGGAAACCGCCTGGGGCGGCGATTTTTCCTCGGCGTCCATCGGCACTCCCGACGCCGACGGCACGCTCGTCCTCGTTCGCCCGGCGAACGCCGCGAACGCCCCCCAGGCGAACCGGCTTTCCCTTCGCGTGCTCTCCGGCTCCGAGCGACCCGGCCCGCGCAGCTTCCGGCAAATCCTCCCTTTCTCCTCCTTCGGCCCCGACCGTCTCCACTACGCGCTGGACCAACGCCCCGATCCCGCCACCGCGCAGTCGATCGGCTTGGACGAAACGCATCGCTCCGCCCCTCGCTCCGTCGCTCTTGATCTCGGCCCGGCCTCCCCCGGTTATCACACGCTCCACCTCCGCCTCCGCGACGCCTCCGGCGCCTGGACCGAAGCCCAACGCTTCCTCCACGTGACCCCCTCCGGCCTGCAAACCATCACCGGCCTCGCCTACTCCTTCCGCGACGCCGAGGGCGCCTCCACCGCCATCGCGGTCGCGCCGCTCGTCGCCACCACCGCGGCACAAGACGTCACGCTCGCCGTGCCGGTCGGCACCACTCCCGGCGAGACCACGCTGGTCCTCAACCTGGCCGACTCCGCGTCCAATCTCGGCTTTACGGCGGAGAACACCCTCACGCTCCGGATGCTCTTCCAGTCCTGGGCCGCCACCGCGCTCGTCGGCCTGCCCGCGGAACAATCCGGCATGTTGGCCGACCCCGACGGCGACAACCTCGCGAACCTCCTCGAATACGCCTTCGGCCTCGACCCGCGCGTCGCCGACACCACGCCCCCCTACTCCATCGAGGTCGATCCCCAGATTCGCGACATCCTGGTCGTTCGCTACCCCGAGCGCGAAGGCGGCACCGGCGCCCGCGGCATCGACTACGCCGCCGGCGGCCTTCGCTACACCGTCGAGGTCAGCACCGACCTCCAAACGTGGAAACCCTGCGATCAGGTCGCGGGCATTCCTCCGTCAATCACCGTCAGCTCCCAGGGCAACGGGTTTGAAAACGTCACCGCCACGCTCTGGGCGGGCGGCGCTCTTTTCACCCAGGGCCGCTTCTTCGCGCGCCTCAACATCACCGCGCTGCCGTGATTCGCATCGAAGCCGGGGAGGCGGCCTTGACCGCGTTGGCGCCTCGCTTACGCAAGCCTTTCGCATGAACTCCCACCGCCCGCTTCGCCTTCTCGCCACCTTCGCCCTCGCCACCGCCTCCGTCTCGCTCGTTCGCGCCGACACGGCGGACAGCGTCGCCCGCGCCGCCGCCATCGTGCAGCGCGTCGTCGAGCTGAACCAGCAATACTCCGCCTACGACATCGAGTTGCCCGCCGCCGCGCCGATCGCCGGCGTCACCGGCAAATACCTGCTCCCCGTCGACCAGAACGGCGCCCTCACCGAATGGGCGCAAAAGGCGCTCCAGATCCAGGCCGGCAACATCGCCGGCGAACAGGCCGGCTCCGCCGCCGCCAAGGGCCTGGGCAGCGTCGTCCCCGGCGGCGGCCTCGCGAGCGGCTTCCTGAAGAAAAAAGGCAAGGAAACTGGCGCCGTGGCCGCGCTCGGCGGTCCCGAGTTTCTCAAGAAAAGCTCCCGCCTCTCCTTCGACAACGTCGAGGCCTACGCCGTGTATCTCCACGCCAAGCTCGGCAAGAGCGCCGACTACTCCAAGGCCGTCCAAGCCGCCATCGCGCTCTATCCCGATCTCGAAAAATCCTACTCCGCCAGCGTCGCCGCCGCCTACGAAACCGCGACCAAGGAGTTAGCCGCCAAGAAAGCCGAGGCCGACAAAGTCAAAGCAACCGCCGAAGCCGAAAAAGCCAAGGCCGCGGCCGCACCGTCAGCCAAATCCTGACCCGCTGTCGCACTAAACGCCCTCGCGCTGGAGGGCGGCGCGCCGTCGCCGCCTTCCTCGCTCACAACTCGTCGTCGTGCGCCGCGCGCAGCAGCCCGGCGCCCGGATCGAGCGCCACCCGCGCCAGCCAGTCGCGCATCAACGGATCCTGCTCCGCCAGCTCGCGCGGAAACGGCGCCGCCAACAGATCGATCACCCGCAGCCGCCCGCCCGTGTCGCGCACGAGGTTCTTCGCGTGCGTGTCGGCGATGAACCAGGGACGCCCGTTCACGAAAGCCAGCCGCGGATGGTCGCGATGCGCGCGCAAAAACCGCGCCGGAATCGGGATCAGGCTCTCCGGCAAAAGCGCGCTCACGTCCGCCCCCTCGGGCAGGCGCTCGCCCAGCAGTTGCTTCGCCACCAACACGCCTTCCGGCGTCACGCCCACCACCTCCGTCGGCATGCCGTCGAGCGCGAGAATGAGCGCGAGTTTCTCCAACAAATCTCGGTAGCTGCCGAGGCAGGCGTCCGCATGCAGCGCCGGCGCGTCAAGTCCGTCCGCCGAGCCCGCGCACGAAAACGAAAAGGTCCCGCCGATGCGCCCTTCTTCGCGCGGCAGGTAGAACTTGTAGATCGAGCCGTCGTGGACCGATTGAAACGCGCTCGCCTCCACGCCGCTGCCGATCCGGTGCAGCCGCGGACTTCCCTCGCCCATCGGATCCTCGTGCTCGTGATCCGGAAATCCGAACGCCTCCAGCGGCACGATCGGCAAGGTGCGCCGAAAGGCCCGCGCCGCCTCGTCGAGCTCATGCCAAAGCGGGTCGGCGCCCGCGAGCAGGCTCAGCTGGTCTTCTTCCCAGAGGACGAGATCATCGTCTGGATCCGATCCGATGCCGACTTTCTGCGCTGCCGCGCCGAAGCGAGCGAACGCTTCCAATCGTCGCTCGTGATCGTGTTGAAGAGCGGCTTGGACGTCGGGGCCGGGATGGCGCCCACCTTGGAGGACGGTCGCTTGTCCGGTGAAGGGGTCTTGCATGGATCGGCGGTCACGGCGCGGGAAAGGATGCGAAGGTGCGGCGGTTTTTCCACCCGACAAGGCCAACTTGCCCCGCTTGTTCGCAAGTTGCTCACCGACCTCGCACTAAAATTTCCATGGAGGGCGGGGCGCCGTCCCCGCCTCGCGGAGCCGTCCGATCCCGCCCACAGGCTACACGCTACAACCAGCTCCACACCAGTCCCGCCGCCCCCGCCGCCGCGATCACCGCGATCAGGTTCGCCTTAAACCGGTGCAGCGCAACGAAGGCCGCCACGCTCACCGCCACCGCGAACCCGTTCCAATGGGCCGCGCTCGCCGGGCCCGCCGCCGCCGGCCGCCACACCTGCCACGCGAACCACACCGCGAGATTGAGGATCACCCCCACCACCGCCGCCGTCACCGCCGCCAAGGCCGAGCCCAGCTCCGCGTTGCCCCTCAGCCGCTCGATGTGCGGCGCCCCGAGGAAAATCCATAGAAAACACGGCACAAAGGTCACCCACGTCGTCATCGCAGAACACAAGGTCGCCGCCATGAGCGGCGAAAGCCCGCCGTCCGGCTGATGCCACCCGCCCATGAAGCCCACAAACTGGAGCACCATGATCAACGGACCCGGCGTCGTCTCCGCGAAGGCCAGTCCCGCCAGCATCTGCGGCCCCGTCAGCCACGCGTAGTTCTCCACCGCCTGCTGCGCCACGTAGGGCAGCACCGCGTAGGCCCCGCCAAAGGTCACCATCGCCGCCTGGCTGAAAAACTTTCCCTGCGAAACCAACGTGCTCGCACCGCCCCAGAGCCACGCCGCCGCCAGGATCGGCGCCCCCCACAACGCGCCGCACAGCGCCGTCACCCGCAGCGCCCGGCCCCAGCTCGGCGCCACCGCGCCCGACTCCGCCAGATCGTCGATCACCGCGCGGGCTCCTCCCGCCGTATTCATTTTCCCATGACCGCAGCCGTGCCCCCCGCCCGCCGGAAACTGCGCCGGCGCGATTCGCCGTCCCATCCATCCCAGCGCCGCAGCCCCGGCCACGATCCACGGAAAGCCTACGCCCAGCCCAAAAATCAGCCCGAAGGCCACCGCAGCGATCGCCCACATCGCAGGCGTTTTCAGCGCCTTGCCGCCGATCCGCAGCACCGCCGCGGCCACCACCGCGACCACCGCGGGCTTCAGCCCCGTGAAAATCGCCGCCACCCAAGGCACGCCACCATGCGCCGCGTAGAGATAGCTCAAGCCCCAGAGAATAAACGCCGAGGGCAGCACGAACAACACGCCCGCGACGATTCCTCCCCAGGTCCGGTGCAGCAGCCACCCGCAATACACCGCCAGCTGCTGAGCCTCCGGCCCGGGCAGCAGCATGCAGTAGTTGAGCGCGTGGAGAAAGCGCTCCTGCCCGATCCACCGCTTCCGCTCCACCAGCTCGTGCTGCATGATCGCGATCTGCCCCGCCGGCCCGCCGAAGCTGATGAACCCAAGCTTCAGCCAAAACCGGAACGCCTCGCGAAAACTGGGATGCGCCGTTCGGGCGCCGCTCTCCTGCGACATGCCGCCACCCAAACCACCGCCACCGCCGCGTCAGCTCTTTTTGCGCCTTCCGCGACTCTTTGCGGCCACTCCTTCCGCCACGTTACTCCACCGTCACCTCCGCCCGCCGCCCGCCGCGATCCACGCCATCGCCTTCGACGCCAGCCGGTCAAACGCCGCCACGCTCTGCTCCAGGTGCTCCTCCTTCGTGTCCTCGATCTTGTTGTGACTGATCCCGTGCAAACTCTGCACGAACATCATCACCGTCGGAACGCCCGCCCCGCAGGTCTCCGCCGCGTCGTGCAACGGTCCCGAGGGCAGCCGATGCGAAACGCCGACCGTCTCCCGGATCGCCTCGTCGCACAGCGCGATCAACTCCGGCGCGAAAGGACGCGGTTCGATGTGCCAGATGCGCTCCCACTCCACGCCCACGCCGCCCTCCGTCGCGAAACGTTCGCTCGCCGCACGCGCGTCCGCCAACATCGCCGCCAGCGCCTTCGGATCGAGGTGACGTTGATCCAGCGTGATCCGGCACTCCGCCACCACGCTCGTCACGATGCCGGGCTTCGTCGCACACGAACCGATCGTGCACACGCCGCCGTGCCGATCCGCGATCGCATAGATCTCCGGCGCCATCTTCGCCGCCGCGAGAAACGCGTCGCGCCGCCGCTTCATCGGCGTGCTCCCCGAATGCGCCGCCTGACCGCGAAACGTGATCGCATGCCGCTCCACCCCGAAGGTCCCCAACACCGCGCCCAGCGGCAGCCCGAGGTCGAGCAACACCGGCCCCTGCTCGATGTGCAGCTCCAGATACGCCGCCGCTTTCGCCAGCTCCCGCCCGCTCTCCTTCACGCGTTCGAAATCGATCCCCACCGCGCGCAGCGCCTCGGGCAACGTCACCCCGTCGCGATCCACCAACCCGCGCGCCTCGTCCATGTCGAGCGCGCCCGAGCAGGCCGACGAGCCGAACAAACTTTTCCCGAAACGCGCCCCCTCCTCGTCCGCCCAATCCACCAGCCGCACCGTCACCGGCGGTTTTCCCTGCGCCGCGACCCGCCGCAAAATCTCCACGCCCGCGACCACGTTTAGGCAGCCATCCAGCCAGCCGCCGTTCGGCACCGAGTCGATGTGCCCGCCGATCAGCAGCTCGCGCTCCGACTCGCCGCGCAGCGTCGCCCAGAGATTGCCCGCCGCATCCTCGTGCACCTCGACCGTCAGCTCCGCCAGCTTCGCTTTCAGCCACGCGCGCGCCTTCACCCACACCGGCGTGAAGGCCACCCGCTGCGCCCCGTTTTCATCGCCGGTCAAAGCGCGCAATTCCTTCAGCTCCTGGACCACGCGGACGGGGTTTAGGGTCGCATTCATGTTCGATTAGTCGGACTCTCTGCTCCGGCAAGCAACCCCCGAGCCATCCCGGCACATGCCCTGCTGAATGCCGTTCACCGGCCCAAGCTCCCAGCGCGCGGCGCCGGTTCCCCCCCCGCTCTCCCATGCCTACACTCGCCACCACCGTCGACGGCCTGAAGTTGCCCAATCCCTTCGTCATCGGCTCCGGCCCGCCGGGCACCAATCTCAGCGTCATCAACCGCGCCTTCCGCGAGGGCTGGGGCGCCGTCATCGCCAAGACCGTCAGCCTCGACGCCTCCAAGGTCGTCAACGTCTCCCCGCGCTACGCCAAGCTCCACGCCAACGACGGCGAGGTCATCGGCTGGGAAAACATCGAGCTCATCAGCGACCGCCCCTTCAAACTCTGGGAAGACGAGTTCAAGCGCTGCAAAGACGCCCGACCGCCCGGCGCCCTCATCGCCTCCATCATGGAGGAGTTCAACAAGGACGCCTGGATCGAGCTCGTGCAGCGTTGCGAAGCCGCCGGCGTCGACGGTTTCGAGCTCAACTTCTCCTGCCCGCACGGCCTGCCCGAGCGCAAGATGGGCGCCGCCATGGGCCAGGATCCGGAGATCCTCGAGACCGTCTGCGGCTGGGTGAAGTCCGCCACCACGCTCCCCGTCTGGGCCAAGATGACGCCCAACATCACCCACATCGAGGAGCCCGGCCGCGCCGCCCTCCGCGGCGGCGCCACCGGACTCTCCGCCATCAACACGATCCGCAGCGTCATGGGCGTGAACCTCGACACCCTCCGCCCCGAGCCCACCGTCGAGGGCTACACCACGCCCGGCGGCTACTCGTCAAAGGCGGTCAAACCCATCGCCCTCCGCATGGTCATGGAGCTCGCCACGATGATTCGGAGAGAATTCCCCGGACGCACGCTCTCCGGCCTCGGCGGCATCGAGACCGGCGAGGACGCCGCGCAATTCATCCTCCTCGGCGCCGACACCGTGCAGGTCTGCACCGGCGTAATGAAGTTCGGATACGAATGCGTGAAGCCCATGCAGGAACAGCTCCTCGCGTTCATGGATAAGCACAAATTCGAGACCCTCGCCGACTTCAAGGGCCACAGTCTCGACTACTTCACCACCCACGCCGACCTCGTCCAAAAACAGCTCGCCCGCAAAGCCGCGCAAAAAGCCGCCGAGTCCAAGAAGATGGTCGCCAACGACGCCGAATGGACCGGCGACGACTTCGTCAAACAATCCAACGCCCTCGCGCGGTAAAATCACGAGCCATCATAAACCTCTAAATCTCGCTAAGCCTCGCTAAATCAATCCCCGGTTCCGATTCCGATTTAGCGTCCTTTAGCGGTTTCAAAAATCCGCCGTCCGTTTCCCGCCATCAGTGACCATGAGTGTTCATTAGTGGTTAACCTTTCCGCCTCCGTGTCCCTCCCCACCTGCCAGAACTACATCGCCGGCGCTTGGTCTCCGTCCTCCGCGCCCACGCCGACCACGCCCGTCTTCAACCCTTCCACCGGAGAGGCCCTCGCGGCCTGCCCGGTCGGCACCGCGCTCGACGCCGAGGCCGCAATCGCCTCCGCCGCCTCCGCCTTCCCCGCCTGGAGCGAGACGCCGCCCGTCGACCGCGCCCGGGTCTTCTTCCGCTTCCGCCACCTCGTGGAGCAGAACTTCGAACGCCTCACCGCCCTCATCTCCCGCGAGCATGGCAAGACCGCCGTCGAGGCGAAGGGCGACCTCCATCGCGGCCTCGAAAACATCGAATACGCCTGCGGCATCCCCACCCTGCTCATGGGCGACACCCTCGAGAACATCGCCCGCGGCGTCGATTGCGAGACGCTCCATCAGCCGCTCGGTGTCTGCGTCGGCATCACGCCCTTCAACTTCCCCGCGATGGTGCCGCTCTGGATGTTCCCCCTCGCGATCGCCTGCGGAAACACCTTCGTCCTCAAACCGAGCGAGAAAGTCCCGCTCACCGCCATCGCCCTCGTGGAGCTCCTGGCCGAAGCCGGCCTGCCCAAGGGCGTGCTCAATCTCGTCCACGGCGGCAAAGAGGTCGTCGACACCCTGCTCAAACATCCGACCGTCAAAGCCGTATCCTTCGTCGGCTCCACGCCCGTCGCGAAATACATTCACGAGACCGCCGTCCTCCACGGCAAACGCTCCCAGGCCAACGGCGGCGCCAAGAACTACATCGTCGTCATGCCCGACGCAGACATGGGCAAGACGGTCGAGAACCTCGCCACCGCCGCCTTCGGCTGCGCCGGCGAGCGTTGCATGGCCGGCTCCACCGCACTCGTCGTCGGCTCCGCCGCGCAAAAACTCCTCCCCGACCTCGTCGCCGCCGCCAAGGCCATCCAGGTCGGCCCCACCGACCGCGCCGCGCAGCCGCACATGGGCGCCCTCATCACCGCCGCCCACCGCGACCGCGTCGCCGACCTCGTCTCCACGGGCGAAACCGAAGGCGCCAAGATCCTCGCCGACGGCCGCGGCCTGCGCGTGCCCGAGGCTCCATCAGGCTTCTACCTCGGCCCCACCATCGTCGACGACGTGCAGGCGCACATGAAACTCGCGCGCGAGGAGGTTTTCGGTCCCGTGCTCAACGTCATGCGCATGGACGACCTCGACGCCGCCATCGCGACCGCGAACAAATCCGCCTACGGCAACGGCGCCGCCATCTTCACCAACAGCGGTCTCGCCGCCCGCGAATTCAAGCACCGCGTGAAGGCCGGCATGGTCGGTATCAACGTCGGCGTCCCCGCGACGATGGCGATGTTTCCCTTCACCGGCTGGGACGATTCCTTCTTCGGCGACCTCCACATCCAGGGCAAGGAAGCCGTCCAGTTCTACACCCGCCAAAAAGTCGTGAGCTCCCGCTGGTTCACCGAAGGCGTCGGCGACGTCTGGAAGAAATAACATAACCAGAACTTAAACCGCCAAAGGGCGCTAATGATCGCTAAATCAATCCACCGGATCGGTTCTGATTTAGCGTCCTTTAGCGAGTTTTAGCGGTTAATAAAATCCGAGTTCCATGAGCCTTCTCATTCGCAACGGCGAGATCGTCACCGCCACCGAGCGCTACGTCGCCGACATCCTCGTCGAGGGCGAAACCATCTCCGCCATCGGTCAAAACCTCCCCGCACCCGCCGACGCCGAGGTGATCGACGCCACGGGAAAATACGTCTTCCCCGGCTTCATCGACCCCCACACCCACATCTACCTGCCCTTCATGGGCACGTATTCGAAAGATACCTACGAAACCGGCACCCGGGCCGCCCTCGTCGGCGGCACCACCACGATCTTCGACATGGTCTGCCCCTCCCGCGCCATGTCCGCCCGCGAAGGCTTTGAAACCTGGAGCTCCCAGGCCGCCGGCAAGGCCTGCTGCGATTACAGCTACCACATGGGCGTCACCCGCTTCGACGCCACCGCCGCCGACCAACTCCGCGCCATCGTCGCCGCCGGCGTCTCCTCCTTCAAAATCTTCCTCGCCTACAAAGGCGCCTTCGGAATCGACGACACCGAGCTCTACCAGACCCTCAAGCTCGCCAAGGAACTCGGCGTCATCGTCACCGCCCACTGCGAAAACGAAACCCTCGTCTTCGAGCGCCAGCGCGAACTCCTCGCCGCCGGCAAGACCGACCCCGCCCAACACCACGAAAGCCGCCCGCCCCTCGTCGAGGCCGAGGGCGTCCATCATCTCACCACGTTCGCCGAACTCACCGGCGCTTCGATCTATATCGTCCACCTCAGCTGCGAAGAGGCCCTGAAAAAAGCCCTCGAAGCCCGCCTCCGCGGCGTCGATGTCTCGGTCGAGACGCTCATCCAGTATCTCCTCATCGACAAAACCTACGCCGAGCGCCCCGACTTCGAAGGCGCCAAGTTCGTCATGTCGCCCCCGCTGCGCGCAGCGAAGAACCAGGCCGTGCTCTGGAACGCCCTCCGCACCGGCCTCGTGCAAACCGTCGCGACCGACCACGCGCCCTTCGACTTCCGCTCCCAAAAGCCGATGGGCGCGGCCGATTTCACCAAGATCCCCAACGGCATCCCCGCCCTCGAGGACCGCGTGAACCTCCTCTACACCTACGGCGTCAAAGCCGGCAAAATCGACCTTCCCACCTTCGTCGACGTCGCCAGCACCCAGGCCGCGAAACTCTTCGGCCTCTTCCCGAAAAAGGGCGCGATCCAGATCGGCTCCGACGCCGACCTCGTGGTCTACGATCCCGCCTACCGCGGCAAAATCTCCGCCGCCACCCAGACGATGAACGTCGATTACAGCGCCTTCGAGGGGTGGCCCGTCGAGGGCCGCCCCTCTGTCGTCACCGTCCGCGGCGAGGTCGCCGTCCGCGACGGCAAGTTCGTCGGCACCGTCGGCCGAGGCCGATTCCTCCAGCGCACGCCGAACCACTTCTAAATTTAGCCCGCAAAAAGCTCAAAAGACGCAAAAGCCCCGCCAGCTCCACTTCGCCCGTCCGCCAAAGCCGCTCCTCTCCTTGTTGCGCCTTCTGCGCCTATTGTGGCCATTTCTCAGTCCTTCGCATCTTCCATGTCCGCCCCTTCCGCCAGCTCCCTCGCCAACGAAGACCTCGCCCCGATCCCGCCGGCGAAGCGCACCTGGACCGTCTGGAACTACGCCGCGCTCTGGATATCCATGGCCGCCTGCATCCCGACCTACATGCTGGCCTCCTCGCTCATCGGCGGCGGCATGAACTGGTGGCAGGCCGTGCTCACCATCTTCCTCGGCAACCTCATCGTGCTCGTTCCGATGGTGCTCAACGCCCACGCCGGCGCCAAATACGGCATCCCCTTTCCCGTCTATTGCCGCCCCGCCTTCGGCACCCGCGGCGCCAACGTTCCCGCCGTCCTCCGCGCCCTCGTCGCCTGCGGCTGGTTCGGCATCCAGGCCTGGATCGGCGGCGAGGCCATCTACAAGATCCTCGGCGTCTTTTTCCCCACGCTCGTATCCGCTTCGCCCTTGCCGTTTCTCGGGATCAACTTCCCGCAGATCGTCTGCTTCCTCTTCTTCTGGGCGATCAACGTCTGGGTCATCCACAAGGGCATCGAGTCGATCCGCCTCCTCCTGAGCATCAAGGCCCCGTTGCTCATTGTTCTCGGCCTGTTGCTTCTTTTCTGGGCCTACGACCACGCCGGCGGTTTCGGTCCCATCCTCTCGCAACCCTCCGCCTTCGCCCCCGGCCAGCCCAAGGCCGGCCGGTTCTGGTCCTTCTTCCTGCCGGCCCTCACCGGCATGATCGGCTTCTGGGCCACGCTCTCGCTCAACATCCCCGACTTCTCCCGCTACGCCCGCTCCCAGCGCGACCAGGCCGCCGGCCAGGCCCTCGGCCTCCCGACCACGATGGCGCTCTACTCCTTCATCGGCGTGGCCGTCACCTCCGCCACCACGATCATCTACGGCCACACGATCTGGGATCCCGTCGAGCTGCTCACCCGCTTCGACCACCCGCTCGTCCTGATCGTCGCCATGCTCGCGCTCTGCATCGCCACGCTCGCGACCAATATCGCAGCCAACGTCGTCGGCCCGGCCAACGACTTCGCCCAGCTCGCCCCGAGCAAGATCTCCTTCCGCACCGGCGGCCTAATCACCGCGCTGATCGGCATCGCCATCATGCCGTGGAAACTCGTCGCCGACCCCTCCGGCTACATCTTCACCTGGCTCGTCGGCTACAGCGCCCTGCTCGGCCCCATCGGCGGCATCCTGATCGCCGACTACTTCGTCGTCCGTAAACGCCAGCTCGACGTCGCCGCGCTCTACGACGAGGCCGGCGCCTACCGCTACCACGACGGCTACAGCCACGCCGGCCTAGGCGCGCTCATCCTAGCCATCCTGCCCTGCGTCCCGGGTTTCCTCTCGGTCGCCGCGCCAGACCACTTCCCAGCGGCGTCCGTTCCCGCCTTTTTCCACGCCCTCTACAACCAGGCCTGGTTCGTCGGCTTCGCCCTCGCCTTCGGCCTCTACCTCCTCTTCCGCAAACTCTCAAACCGTTGAAACCGCTAAAGAGCGCTAGACCTCGCTAAATCAATCCTCCGACCAGCTCCGACTTTAGCGTCTTTTAGCGATCTTTAGCGATTAAACCTCCGTCGTCCCCGACTCCTCCCATGCCGCCCGTCCTCCCGCCCTGCTCGTATCAGCCGCATCCCTACACCGGCCCCTCGCCCGAGGAGATCCTCGCGCTGCGCCAGGCGCACGTGAACCCCGGCATCTTCCACTACTACAAAAAGCCGCTCACGATCGTGGAGGGCAAGGGCCAGTGGCTCTTCGACGAGACCGGCCGCCGCTACCTCGACGGCTTCGGCGGCATCGTCACCGTCTCCGTCGGCCACTGTCACCCGCACGTCAACGCCGCCGCCGCCGCGCAGAACGCCCTCATCCAGCACACTACGACGATCTACCTCCACCCCAACGTCGCCCTCTACGCGCGCGACCTCGCCGCGAAGATGCCCGGCGACCTGAAGGTCGTCTACTTCGTCAACTCCGGCTCCGAGGCCAATGACCTCGCGCTGCTCATGGCGCGCGCCTACACCGGCAACTACGACGTCCTCGCCCTGCGCAACGCCTACCACGGCGGCTCCCAGTCCACGATGGGCCTCACCTCCCACCACACGTGGAAATTCAACGTCCCCGGTGGCTTCGGCGTCCACCACGCCCTCATGCCCGATCCCTACCGCGGCCCCTACGCCGGCGATCCCGACGCGGGCCGCAAATACGGCGACGACGTGCAAAACCTCATCCAGTTCGGCACCAGCGGCCGCGTCGCCGCCTTCTTCGCCGAGTCGATCCAAGGCGTCGGCGGCGCCGTCGTCTTCCCCGACGGGTATTTGAAAGCCGCCTACGCCCACGTCCGCGCCGCCGGCGGGCTCTGCGTGGCCGACGAGGTCCAGGCCGGCTTCGGCCGAACCGGCACGCACTACTGGGGCTTCGAGACGCAAGGCGTCATCCCCGACATCGTCACCATGGCCAAGGGCATCGGCAACGGCTGCCCGCTCGCCGCCGTCGTCACCACGCCCGAGATCGCCAGGACCCTCGCCGCGCGCATCCACTTCAACACCTACGGCGGCAACCCGGTCTGCACCGCGATGGGCCGCGCCGTCCTCCAGGTCATCGACCAGGAAAACCTCCAGGCCAACTGCCTCGCCCGCGGCGCCCAGCTCAAGGCCGGCTTCGCCAAACTGGCCGCCCGCCACACCCTCATCGGCGACGTCCGCGGTCTCGGCCTCATGCTCGGCGTCGAACTCGTGAAGGACCGCGCCACCAAGGAACCCGCCACCGCCGAGTGCGTCGCCGTCTTCGAAAAATGCCGCGAGCTCGGCCTGCTCATCGGCAAGGGCGGCCTCAAGGGCAACACCCTCCGCATCAAACCGCCGATGTGCCTCACCGCCGCCGACTGCGATTTCCTCCTCGCCGTCCTCGACGAGGCCCTCGCCTCGGCCTGATCGCCGCCGTTTGCATCCAAGGTGGGCGGGCGCGTCCCTGCGCCCGCTGCTCGGAGGTCAAACCACGGGCGCGGGACGAACCCGTCCACCCAATTCAGGTTTCGCCGCACCCTTTCGCTTTTATCCTTACGGTCCTCCTCAATCCTTTCGCGCCGCCATCAGGATGCGGATCACATACCAGAGCAGCAGCATCACGCCGGAGAAAAGCGCGAGCGAGGCCGCCACGTATTGATCGGTTCGATACTCATGGATGATGTTCGAGGTCGTGTAGAGGATCGAGCCGCCGGCGAAGAGCACCATCGCGGCCGAGAACACGATCCCGAGCGAAAAGCCGAACAGCATGCTGCAAATGATCACGCCCATCGCCACCATGCCGCCGATCGCCAGCGCTCCGCGCAGGAAGGAAAAGTTCACCCCGGTCATGAAAGCCGTCGCGGTCAGCCCCACGAACAGCAGCCCGGTGATGATGCCCGCCATCGGAATGATCGCCGGATCGCCGACCCGATACATCACCACGTGCAGGAGCGGCACGAAGATGACCGCCTCCGCCACGACATAGAGCCCCAACCCGAAATACTGCATGCCCTGGCCCACCTCGGAGCGCGCCCATTTGTCCGCGACCCAGGACACGGCGATAAAGGCCAGAAGCACGGCCCACCAATGGCCGATCATCGTGTCAACGAGACCGCCGACGCCGGGCACCTGGAGCAAAACCGCCTCCAGCACGACAAAACTCAGGATCGCCATCGCCAGATGCAGATAGGTGCGGCGGATGAAGGTCTGCCGCTCATCCGCGTCGGCCTCGGCCGCAGTCACGAACGGGTTTTCATAGTTCATATACGATTTGGGATTAGGGGCTTACACGCGCCCCGCCAAACCGGACACAAAAGCAAACCGCTTGCCAGCCCCAAAGCGCGCCTCAGCGCCCCGCCCGCAACTTGAGCAGCCGCTCGCCCGCCTCGCGCAGGATGGGCGCGCTCTTCGCGAAATTGAGCCGCACGTAACGGTTCTCCGGATACGAAAAGAACGACGAGCCCGGCACCGGCGCCACGCCGATCTCCTTCGTCATCCAGTGCGCGCACTCGATGTCGCTCGCGAAACCGAGCGGCGTCACGTCGAGCATCACGAAATAGGCGCCCTCCGGCGTCGAATAGCCGAGCCCTGTCTTGTCCAGATACGAAAGCAACAAGTCGCGGCGCGACTGATACTCCGCGCTCAGCCCGGCGTAGTAGTCGGCCCCCCAACCGAGCGCCGTCACCACCGCGTGCTGCAGCGGAGCCGCCGCGCCGACGGTGAGAAAATCGTGCACCTTGCGCGCCTGCGCGATGATCTCGGCCGGCGCATGCACGTAGCCGAGCCGCCAGCCGGTGATCGAAAAAGTTTTCGAAAGCGAGGAGCAGGAGATCGTGCGCTTCGCCATGCCGGGCAACGTCGCGAAGTAGACGTGTTCGCGTCCGTCGAACACGAGGTGCTCGTAGACCTCGTCGGTGATCACGAAGGTGTCGAACTCCTCCGCCAGCGCCGCGATCTGCAAGAGCTCCGCGCGGGTGAAGACGCGGCCGCAGGGGTTGCTCGGGTTGCAAAGGATGAAGGCCTTCAGCCCGCCGCCCGTCGCGAAGGCCGCGCGCAGCTCCGCCGGATCGAAGCCGTAGCCGGGCGGATTCAGCCGCACGTGCACCGGCGTCGCGCCCGTGAGGATCGCGTCGGCGTTGTAGTTTTCGTAGAAGGGCGAAAAGAGGCCCACGCGGTCGCCCGGGTCGCAGACCGTCATCATCGCGACCATCATCGCCTCGGTCGCGCCGCAGGTGACGACGAGCTCGCGCTGCGGATCGACGGGCAACCCGGTGAAACGCGTCAACTTCGCCGCCAGCGCCTCGCGCAGCTCGGGCGAACCCCACGTCACCGCGTATTGGTGACGCCCGGCGTCCATCGCCGCGCGCGCGGCCTCGACGAGCGCGTCAGGCGGGTTTCCGTCGGGGAAGCCTTGGGCGAGGTTGATCGCGTTGTGCTGCGCCGCCACGCGCGACATCTCGCGGATCAGCGACTCGGTGAATACGGCGGTGCGGCGCGAGGTGGCGGGCATGACGAAATAAGAGATGGGCGGAATCGTGGCCGCGCGAAACCGGATGCCCGGCTAGGGGATCCGCAGCTCCATGCCGATCTGCAGGGAGCTTTCGGTCGGCAACTGGTCGCGGTTGGCCGCGAAGATGTCGCGCCAGCGGGAGCGGTTGCCGTAATAACGAAGCGAGATGCTCATCAACGTATCGCCCCTCGCGACCACGTGCCTGCGGCCGGCCGCGGCCGGGGGCGCGGAGACGGGCGGCTGCGCCACCGGCTGCTGAATCGCCGGCTGGACGGACGGCGCGGGATTGACCGGCGTCACCGGCGACACGCCGACCGGCGTGGAATACTCCATCTGCGGCGCGCCGCGCGGCGCGGGCGTCCCGCCCTGCGCGTCCGTCACATAGGCGCCCTGCGAAGGCTCCATCGAAAGCGAAACGCCCGCGTCGGGCGCGCCGCCGCTGTTGGCGAGCCCCGCCGTGCGCGAGGCGTCGAGCACCGCGGCGCGGGCAGCGGCCAGCTGTTCCTTGAGCTGAAGGTTTTCACGCTGCAGACGGTCGACGCTGTCGATCAGGTCGGTGCGCTCCACCTGGTTGTCGAGCGGCTGCCCGGGCAGCGTCTTCGCGAAATCGCGGATGCAGGCCTCGATGCGCTGAAGGGCGAGCTTGGCCTGGTCGGTGTTGGGCCGCAGCTCGCGGTAACGGCGGAAATGATAGATCGCCGCGATCGGATCCTTCACGTGCTGCTGGTAAAGGATCGCCGCGTCGAGGTGCGACTCGGGCGCCGCCCCGCCGCGCTGATCGATCACCTTGAGAAAGGTCGACAGCGCCTCCTGCTCGCGCCCCATGCGCAGCAGCTCCTTGCCCCGGCGGTAGTCGGGGTCGTCCACCTCCGCCGTGAAGGGCATGACCGAGGTCGGGCCGCAGCCGGTCTGGACAAGACCGGCGACGGCGAGGAGGGACAGCAAAACCAGGGTCGGAAGGCTACGGCGCATGGCGCGTGGCAAGATACGGGCGGAAATGGATGTTGAACGCGAAAAATCGGAGTCCAAGTCTCGCGAGTCCTCCACGGACACAAACCCGAAATGGCCCTCGACTCGACCTTCGTCCTCAAGCGCGCGCGGCAGGCGCTCCGCATCGAACAGGAAGCCCTCGAGGCCACGCGCGAATCGCTGGGCCAAGGCTTTGTGGCGGTCGCCCGCGCGATCCACGGCGCCGTCCTCGCGGGCGGCAAGCTGGTTTTCACCGGCGTAGGGAAATCCGCCCACATCGCCCAAAAACTCACCGGCACCTTCAACAGCACCGGCGCGCCGTCCTGTTTCCTCGACGCCACCCAGGCCCTCCACGGCGACCTCGGCATGGTGCGCGAAGGCGACGTCGCCGTGATCCTCTCCAACAGCGGCCAGACCGACGAGGTGCTTAAACTCGTCCCCGTGCTCCGCCGCTTCGGACTCAAGCTCGTCGCCTTCACCTCCAAGACCGACTCCGACCTCGTCCGCGGCTGCGATTTGCAACTGATCTATTCGGTGCCGCGCGAAGCCTGCCCGCTCGCCCTCGCCCCGACCGCCAGCACCACCGCGGCCCTCGCCCTCGGCGACGCGCTCGCCATGGTCCTCCTCGAGGCCCGAGGCCTCACGCGCGACGACTTCGCCCGCTACCACCCCGCCGGCAACCTCGGCCGCGTCCTCCTCCTCAAGGTCGGCGACATCATGCGCACCGGCGACCGCCTCCCCATCGCGCCGGACGACATCACCCTGCAGGACGCCATCCTCCGCATGACCAAGGCGAAGAGCGGCAGCATCGCGCTCGTCTCGGCCAAGGGCGGCAAGCTCACCGGCATCCTCACCGACGGCGACTTCCGCCGCAGCGCGCTGACCGGCCCGGATTTTTTGCAAAAGCCCGTGTCGGCCTTCATGACCCGCTCGCCCAAGACCATCTCCGCCGAGGCGCTCGGCGTGGACGCGCTCCGTGTTTTCGAGGCGCACAAGATCGACGACCTGATCGCCGTCGACGCCAAGGGCCGCCCCGTCGGCCTGGTCGACGGCCAGGACCTGCCCAAGCTGAAGATCGTCTGAGCGCGAAGTAGCGCAGGCTTCCAGCCTGCCTGCTCATACGGAAGCTTTTCCCGCGAATCGCACGTATGCTTGCGGATGACCCAAAAGTCCGGGCTCTCGCTCCTGGCTTTTCTCATCCGCGCCCATCCGTAATCTGCGGTTAAGCTCCTATCCGATTTCCGCATGCCTCTGCTCATCCGCCGCGCCCGCGTCCTGACTCTCGTCCCTGGATCGCCTTCCGGAGTCGATTCAACCATGTCCGCGCCCTCGGCCCCGCTCACCCGCCCGCGCCGCGGCGCCGCCCTGCGGGAACTCGGCGTGCTGCCTCGCGGCGACGTGCTCGTCGACGGGGACAAAATCGTCGCCGTCGGCCCGGAGTTGCCCGCCCCTCCCGACGCCGAGGTCATCGACGCCGAGGGGCGCGTGCTCATGCCGGGCTTCGTCGATTGCCACACCCACGCCTGCCACGCCGGCGACGTCCTCGGCGACTGGGAAAAGGAAAGCGCCGGCACGCCCGCCGCCGAAATCGAAAAAGCGGGCGGCGGCATGCCCGCCGCGGTCCGCGCCGTGCGCGCCGCCACCCGCAAGCAGCTCGCCGCCGGCCTTCGCGTCCGCCTCGACGCCGCCCTCCGCACCGGCACCACCACCCTCGAGGTGAAGAGCGGCCTCGGCCTCCACTCCGACGCCGAGCGCAAACTGCTCGGCGCCATCCAACGCGCCGCCTCCGAGTGGCCGGGCACCGTCGTCCCCACCGCCTGCCTCGGCCACGCGGTCGAGGGCGATGTCGCCGCCTTCACCCGCCTCATCGTTCGCGAGGTCCTGCCCGAGGTCTGGCACGAGTTCCCCGGCCTCGCGGTCGACGCCCGCTGCGCCGCCGACGCCTGGCCCGCCGAGGCCTGCGTGCGCCTGCTCGACCGCGCCCGCAAACACGGTCTGCCCGTGCGCGTCAGCGCCGACCAGCACGCGAGCACCGGCATGATCCCCGAGGCCCTCGCGCTCCACGCCCGCAGCGTCGACCACCTCGAGCACGCCTCGAAAGCCGACCTCCAGGCGCTTGCCGCCAGCGACACCTTCGCGGTCATGTTGCCCGCCTCGAGCTTTCACTCGGGCAACCGCTACGCCCGCGCCGGCGCCTTCGTGGATGGCGGCGGCCTGCTCGCCCTCGCCAGCGATTTCGGCCCCGGCGCCGCGCCCTCGCCATCGATGCCCTTCGTCATCGCCCTGGCCGTGCGCTACTGCGGCTTGAGCGTCGCCGAGGCCATCGTCGCGAGCACGCTCAACGCCGCCTCCGCCCTCGGCCTCTCCGACCGCGGCGCCATCGCCCCCGGCCTGCGCGCCGACCTCGTCCTCCTGCGCCACGACGACGAACGCCGCCTCGCGCACGAATTCGGCGAAAACCCCGTCGAGCGCGTCGTCTGCGCCGGCCGCCTCCTCAAGTAGCGGTAGCGCGGGCTTCCAGCCTGCACCGGGCCGTAAGGATGCAGGCGTGAAGCCTGCGCCACCTTCGTCCCTCCGCCCGCTAGACTCTCCCGCCACCCGCCGACGCGCCGCCGACCACCCCCGCGTTTTTTGCCCTTTAGTTGCCCTTCGCCCCTTTTTCGTCGTCCCGCCGTGGCGATTTATGGCTAAAGTTATCCTAATCTCCGCACCCAACACGACCATGGCCACGCCCGCTTTCGTTTACCAAGACACCTTCCCGCTCGGCGCCGACGAGACCGAATACCGCCTCCTCAGCAAGGAGGGCGTCTCCACCGCCTCCTTCGAGGGCCAGGAGATCCTCAAGGTCGCCCCCGAGGCCCTCGCCTACGTCGCGCAGCAGGCCATGCACGACTGCTCCTTCATGCTGCGCCCGAAGCACCTCGCCCAGGTCGCCGCCATCCTCGACGACCCCGAGGCTTCGCAAAACGACCGCTACGTCGCGCTCACGCTCCTCAAAAACGCCGAGATCGCCGCGCAGGGCATCCTCCCCTTCTGCCAAGACACCGGCACCGCCATCGTCATGGGCAAAAAGGGCCAGCAGGTCTGGACCGGCGCCGACGACGCCGAGTGGCTCTCCAAAGGCGTCTACGAGTGCTACACCAAGGAGAACCTCCGCTACTCCCAGACCGCCGCGCTCGACATGTATAAGGAGGTCAACACCGGCACCAACCTCCCGGCCCAGATCGACCTCTATGCCACCAAGGGCGCCGAATACAAATTCCTCTTCGTCGCCAAGGGCGGCGGCTCCGCCAACAAGACCTTCCTCTATCAGGAGACCAAGGCGCTCCTGAACCCGAAGAGCCTCGAGAAGTTCTTCCTCGATAAGATGAGCTACCTGGGCACCGCCGCCTGCCCGCCCTACCACCTCGTCTTCGTCATCGGCGGCACCTCGGCCGAGACCTGCCTCAAGACCGTCAAACTCGCCTCGACCAAATACTACGACTCGCTCCCGACCACCGGCAACGAGCACGGCCGCGCTTTCCGCGACCTCGAGGCGGAGAAACTCGTCCTCAAGCTCGCCCAGACCACCGGCATCGGCGCCCAGTTCGGCGGCAAATACTTCGCCCTCGACGTCCGCGTCGTCCGCCTCCCCCGCCACGGCGCCTCCTGCCCCGTCGGCGTCGGCGTCTCCTGCTCCGCCGACCGCAACATCAAGGCCAAGATCAACAAGGACGGCATCTGGCTCGAAAAGATGGAGACCAACCCCGGCCGCTTCATCCCCGACGCCCTCCGCACCCTGAAGGACGACAAGGTCGTGCGCATCGACCTCGACCAGCCCATGGCCGCCATCCGCGCCGAGTTGTCCAAACACCCCGTGACGACCCGCGTGCTGCTCACCGGCCCGCTCGTCGTCGCGCGCGACATCGCCCACGCCAAGCTCAAGGAGCGCGTCGACGCCGGCCAGGGTTTGCCCGACTATTTCAAGAACCACCCGGTCTACTACGCCGGCCCCGCCAAGACCCCCGCCGGCTACGCCTCCGGTAGTTTCGGCCCCACCACGGCCGGCCGCATGGACAGCTACGTCGATCTCTTCCAATCGCTCGGCGGCTCCATGGTCATGCTCGCCAAGGGCAACCGCTCCAAGGCCGTGACCGACGCGTGCCACAAATACGGCGGCTTCTACCTCGGCAGCATCGGCGGCCCCGCGGCGATCCTCGCCAAGGAGAACATCAAGAAGGTCGAGGTGCTCGAGTATCCCGAGCTCGGCATGGAGGCCGTCTGGAAGATCGAGGTGGAGGACTTCCCCGCCTTCATCCTCGTCGACGACAAGGGCAACGACTTCTTCGCCAACGGCTGCGGCGCCTGCCTCCCGGCCGCGAAGAAGTAGGCCGCCAGTCGCCACGGCGGCGACGGAGCTGGCCCTCCATGATCCGGAGGGCCGGCTCCGGCCCAGCCTCCGTTTGCATCCAGCGCCTCGGCGTGGTGTGCTGCGCTCCGACCATCGCAACCCATGCTCCAAGGCCAGTTCGATCTTCCCATCGGCTTCGACCTGCTCGCCACCGCGGCCTTCGCCTTGACCGGGGCGCTCGCCGCGGTGCGGCGCCGCTACGATATCGTGGGCGTGTTTTTCCTCGCGCTGATCTCCGGCCTCGGGGGCGGTCTTCTGCGCGACGGCCTTTTCATCCAGTCCGGACCGCCCGCGGCCCTGCTCGACTCCCGCTATCTCCAGATCGTCGCCATCGCCGCCCTCTTCGGCGTCCTCCTCCGCGAACGGGTGCAACGCTTCGGCCGCCTCATCGCCGTCCTCGACGCCCTCGGCCTCGGCGCCTACGCCGTGTTCGGCACCCAAAAAGCCCTCGGCGCCGGCCTAGCCGTGCCCGCCGCCCTCCTCGTCGGCGTGCTCAACGCCGCCGGCGGCGGCATCCTCCGCGACGTCCTCGTCCGCGAGGAACCTCTGGTCTTCAAACCCGGCCAGTTCTACGTCCTCGTCGCCTTCCTCGGCAGCGTCGTCTTCGTCGTCGCCGGCCTGCTTTTCGACCTGGCCGCGCAACCCGCCGCCTTTCTCGCCATCGCCGTCACCTTCGCGATGCGCTCCCTTTCGATCCGCTTCGGCTGGCATACCACCCCTTTCGCGGATCCGTCGCCGCCACCCACGCCTTAGGAGCTGTCTTCAAAATAAAGCGGTGTG
>CAYTLL010000019.1:0-63941 GCA_964438755.1 uncultured Akkermansia sp.
GGAAATCTTAGTGATAATCGGCCGACTGTTTTTTCGCGCCGGGGAATCCGGGCAAAAAAGAGGGACGCACCTACTGGCGTCCCTGAACAGGCACCGCTAAGAGCCTACAACAAGACGCTTTCGATGCGCCCCAGGTCGGGGCGCGTTCGATGCGTTCTGTTGTGTCCTCGGAAATTAGCGGTTTCGTTCAGGACGGCATCCGAAGCCACGCGAAAGGGATGTGTGGTGTCGTGAGTATGTGAATACGGGCGGAAATGGGGTGACGGGTTTGTCGGCGGCCCGGAGCCAACGGAAAGAGGGACTGCGCAATCCCCGCAGTCACGCGCGAGCATTATTTCCAGGCGGAGCTCCAACACCACGCCTCGCCAGATGCGTCGCGGGTGAACCGGGATTCGTGGCCACCTTTACACGAGCTTAATAATTCTCCGGTCCCGTCTTCATACGGGGCTAACGCGCGGGGTGTGGAATGGGGGCATGAACTCCCCCGTTTCCGATTCCCGTCGCCAGGTCCACTTTCTCCGTCGCGCGCAGGCCCGCTTTTCGGTCGCCGCCCTTTTCGCCGCCGTCGCGATGGCGTCCATATCCAAGGGGCAGGACGCGCCGCCGGAGCGTCGTCCCGCGGAGCGCGAAGGCTTGCCCGCCGATGCGCGCGAGCGTCCCGGCCCTTTCGCGATCTTCGACACGAACCGCGACGGCGTCGTCTCCGCCGAGGAGATCGCCGCCGCCCCCGCGGTGCTGCGCCGGCATGATCGCAACGGCGACGGTCGCCTGAGCGGCGACGAACTTCGCCCGCGTCCGCCCCGTCGCAAGGACGGCGCCGCCACCGGTCCTGCGGAAGGCGCGGACGATCGCCTGCCTCCTCCTCCCGGCCCCGACGCGCCCTGATCCGATGAACTCCCGGGCGCTTTTTCTTCTGCTGGCTTTCTCCTCGCTGGCCTGGGCGCAGAACCCGCCTCCGCCGCCGGCCAACGCCGCGTCCGCGCCGGTCGAGCCTCCGCCGGCGGGGCGCCTGGGCGGGCCGTTGACGGGGCTGAACACCGCGCAGCGCGCGGCCTTTGCGGATGGGTTCGCCGCGTTCGCCCAGCGCGAAAACGCGGACAGCGGGCTGGGGCCGATTTTCAACGACGTCTCCTGCATCTCCTGCCATGGCAACCCGGCGCCCGGCGGCGGCAGTCGCCGCTCGGTGGTCCGCTTTGGGCGGATGGAGAACGGCGTCTTCGATCCGCTGGAACGGCTGGGCGGCCCGCTCCTTCAGGATCGCGCGCTTCGCCCGGAGTGGCGGGAACAGGTGCCCGCTGCGGCCAACGTGGTGGCGCATCGCATCACGACGCCGCTATTCGGTGCGGGCCTGATCGAGGCGATACCGGACGCGACCTTGCGCGCGCTGGCGGCGAAGGCGGGGAAACCCGACGGCATCAAGGGACGCGTCTCGGGGGTCATCGATCCGGTGAGTGGCGTCGAGCGCGTCGGGCGATTTGGCTGGAAGGCCCAGCAGGCGAGCTTGCTCGCGTTTTCCGCCGACGCCTACGCGAACGAGATGGGTGTCACGAATCGCTTCTTCCGCGCGGATAACGCGCCCAACGGCAGGCTCGGGGTGCTTGATCGCGCCGACCGGATCCTCGATCCGGAGGACGAGACCGATCCCGACACCGGCAAGGCCGACATCGACCGCGTGGCGGACTACATGCGGCTGATCGCGGCTCCGCCGAGAAACGGCCCGGTCGACGCGCCCCCGGTTCGCGCGGGGCGGGCTTTGTTCGAGTCGTTGAACTGCGCCGAGTGCCACACGCCCTCGTTGCGGACCGGCCCCGCGTCGATCCCCTCGCTCGCGAATCAGACGGTGTCGCTCTACTCGGATCTGCTTCTCCACGACATGGGTTCGCTGGGCGACGGGATCGCGCAGGGATCGGCGGGACCGCGCGAGATGCGCACCGCGCCGCTTTGGGGGCTCGGTCTGCGCGCCGTCTATCTGCACGACGGCCGGGCGGCGACACTCGACGAGGCGATCCGTGCGCACGACGGCGAGGCGGCGGCGTCACGCGTCCGCTACACGCGCCTCGACACGACGCGGCAGCGGAGCCTGATTGCGTTCCTGCGCTCGCTCTAGGGATGGCAGGGAGGCAGGCTTCGGGGCGTGTCGTTCCCGCCCTTGATCACCGCCCATCGCGGCGCCTCGCACGACGCGCCGGAGAACACGCTCGCCGCGCTCCGGCTCGGCTTCGCGCAAGGGGCGGACGCGTGCGAATGCGATGTGCGGCTGACGGGCGACGGGCGCGTGGTGTTGTTGCACGACGAAGACACGCGTCGCGTGGCGGGCGTCAGGCTCGTCGCGGCAAAAACCTCGCTGGAATCGCTGCGGCGTCTGGACGTCGGCGCGGGGAAAGGCGCGGCCCATGCGGGCGAGCGGATTCCCACGCTGGAGGAGGCGGTGGCGGTCGTCCCGGACGGGCGTCGCTTGATCGTCGAAATAAAATGCGGGGCCGAGATCCTGCCGGAGCTCGGGCGTGTGATCGCGGACTCGGGGCGGCCGCGGACGAGCTTTGTTTTGATGAGCTTCGACTTCGAGGTCGCGGTCGAGGCGAAGCGCCGGTTCGGGGATATCGAGGCGCATTGGGTGGTCGAGCGCGAGCGAACCGCGCCTGCGGTGTTGGCGGCGCGGGCCCGGGAGGGCGGGCTCGACGGGCTGAATTTGGACCGGCGTTTCCCGATCGACCGGGCCTTCGTTGCCGCGGTGCGCGAGGCGGGCCTGCGGCTGCACGTGTGGACGGTGGACGACCCGGCGCGGGCGGCCGAGCTGGCCGACGCCGGCGTGGATTCGATCACGACCAATCGGCCGGGGTGGCTGCGCGAGCGGCTGACCGGCCGGGGTTGACCACGGGCGATCCGCCTCCACCGCGTGACCGAGATCAGGGCTGGGTGACCTTGAGACGGAGGAAGAGACGCGTGTCGGCGCCGACGGGGCGATTGTGGCGCAGGGTCTGGGTGCTTCCGGTTTGTTTGACCAGGGAGGAGGTGCCGGCGGCGGCGGTCCACGTCGACAGATCGAGGGATTCCTCGACTTGGAAAACGAGATCGGTCGCGGCGGTGGACTTGCGATAAAGCATCGCCAGCGGGCTGCTCGCGTAGTCGAGGCTCGGGAGGATGGAGGCGTCGGCGCTCTTGGGGTCTCCGCCGAAGGCGCGTTCGAGGAGGTTGCTCACGCCGTCGCCATCGGGATCGGCGCTGTCGGCGGCGTCGCCGGAGTTGTCGGTCGCGCCGAAGTGGGTCTGGCGCCAGGATTGCGCGGCGGTGAGCAGGGTGACGCCGGCCTGCGGGCTGTTGGCGCTCTCGCCGTTGGCGTTGAGCGCGCTGACGACGTAGTAGTAGGTGCCGGATCCGGACACGGTGGCGTCGGAGTAGGTGGTGCCGGCGCTTTGAGCGATCACCACGTAGGGCCCGCCGGCGACGGTGGCGCGTTTGACGTGGTAGGACGTGGCGGAGGCGGCGGCGGGCCAGCTGAGCGACGGGCCCGAGACTGTCGCCGATCCGGCGAGGCTGGCGGGCGAGGCGGGGAGGACCGGGGCCGGGCTGTAGAGGAGCAGCGAGGGCGGCAGCGCGCCTTGGGTGAGGCGGACCTCGTCGATGTTGCCGAAGAAGCGGTCGGTGTGGTTGCCGCCGTAGAGACCGCGGCCGACGGTGACGACGCCGGCGTCCCAGGCGGAGCCGTCGCCCGCGCCGAGGGTGAGGGATGAGTTGGCGCTGGCGGAGAGGTCGAGGGTGCCGAGCTGGGTGTAGCTCGCGGCGCCGTCGGTGATGTTCTTCGCGTAGAGCGAGAGCGTCTTGCCGTCGGAGCTGGCGGCGATCGCCTGCCATTTCGTCGAGACGAGGGCGTTGGCCGCGGACTGGAGATTCCAGCGGTTGCCGGCGCTGTCGGTGAAGTCGATCGCGAGGACGGCGTTGGGGCGGACGGAGAAGTAGAGGGCCGCGATGCCGGTCTCGCCGGCGAAGGCGCCCTGGCTGTCGCGTCCGATGACGGTCTGGAAGCCGTTGTTCGCGTTGTCCGGATAGATGGCGGCTTCGAGGGTCCAGCGCGCGGGGCGCCAGCCGGTGAGCGCGGTGCCGATGGCGGACATGGCGGGATAGGCGTTGGCGTTCTGGACGCTGCGGGTGTTGGCGGCGCCGGTCTGCGGGGTGGCGGCGGCGGGGACGGAGGCGCGATACGAGTGCCAGTTGGCGGCCCAGGCGGAGAGATGGTTGGCGCGTCCGGAAACGTCCTTCAGGCTGCCGTCGTATTGGCCGGCGGCGGCGGCGAGGTAGGGGACGTAGGCGTCGGCCGCGCCTTCCTCGAAGTTCCAGTAGGCCATGGTGAGCGGGGTCGCCGCGGAAAGCGCGGCGCTGTCGGGGCTGGCGCCGAGGGCGTTGCCGGCGACGACGATGTAGTAGTAGGTCGCGCCGGCGGTCAGCCCGCTTTGCACGAAACTCGTGCCGGCGAGGCCGGTGGCGACGGTGACGTAGGGCCCGGCGAGGGCGGTCGCGCGTTTCACCGAATAGCTCTGCGCGCCGAAGGCGGGGCTCCAGTCGAGACGCAGCTGCGTGGCGCTCAGGACGGTGAAGCCGAGCCCGGCGGGCGCGGGCGGGGCGGAAGGCGTGGTGCTGGCGACGATGAGCTTTCCGCTCGAAAGCTGGGAGGTGTCCCAGCTCAGTCCGGAGGCGAGGGCGGGGAGGGACTGCGAGGCGAAGGAGCCGGAGAAGGAGCCGGCCTGGAAAATCTGGAACGTGTCGCCGTAGGCGAGGGTGCCGCCGGCGTTGGTGACGACGAGGGCGCCGCCGTAGGCGAGCGATCCCGTGACCTTGAGGCGGTCGGCGGTGGAGAGCGCGCGGTTCAGCTCGATGCGGGTGGTGGAGCCGGCGGCGAGCCCGACGTTGCCCCCGACGGAGAGCGTGCCGACGCCGTCGCCGGGCGAGAGGGTGGCGCCGGACAGGACGGAGACGGAGCCGCCGACGGAGCCGTTGCCGGAGAGGGTGGCGCCGGTCTGGACCAAAACCGCGCCGGTGACGGTGCCGTTGTCGCGAAGCGTGCCGGTGCCGGAGAGGGTGGCGGAGGGGATGCGGCCGGCGGAGCCGATCAGGAGGGTGCCGGCGCTGACGGTGGTGGCTCCGGTGTAGGTGTTGGCGGCGGACAGGGTGAGCGTGCCGGCGCCGGACTTGGCGAGCGCGCCGGTGCCGGAGATCACGCCCGCGAGCGTCTGGTCGGCGGAGCTGGCGTAGGAGAAGACGGCGTTGTTGGTGACGGGCATCCCGTGGTTGCCGTTGTTGAGGCGCCCGGCGCCTCCGACGGCGAAGGTGCCGGCGCTGACGATGATCTCGCCGTTGTGGGAGTTGTTCGGGTGGGTGAGCACGAGCGTGCCGGTGTCGTCCTTGATGAGCATGCCGGCGACCGGATTGCTGCCGAGCGGGGCGGTCTGGAGGACGGCGCCGGCGGCGGGGCTGGAGAGCGGCACCGCGATGGTGAGGGTGGTGCCGGGGGCGGGGCTGAAAATGGCGGCGCTGACGTCGACACGGATGCCGCGGTTGGCGTCGTCGATCGTGAGGGTCTGCGTGGTGCGCAGGATGCCGCGGTTCAGCGTGAGCTGGTCGGCGGTGAAGCCGGCGGGGTTGGCGCCGAGCCGGGCCTCGGAGTCGATGACGAGGGTGCCGAAACGGCCGTCGCCGACGATGATCTTGCCGGTGAAGGCGGAGTTGGAGCCGCCGAGCGTCGTTTGATTTTCGGTGAAGAGCAGGGGGCCGGTGCCGGCGAGATTGGCGCCGAGGTTGATCGCGCCCCAGGCGCCGCGGATCTGGCTGAGGCTTTGCACGGTGAGGTTGCCGGCGAGGGTCTGGAGGGCTCCGCCGTCGCCGAGCTGGATCAAGGTCGCGCCGTCGAAGCGGAGGTCGTTGACCGTGGTCGTCTTCGCGGCGTTTCCGGCGAGGTAGAGGCTGCCGTTGGCGATGGCGAGGGACTTGCCGGAGAAGGTGCGGCTCACGTTGTCGTAGGGCGTGAGCAGACGCAGGCCGCGGCTGTCGTAGTCCTTGGCGGAGGAGGGGGCGAGCGCATCGCTCCAGACGCCGGCGGCGGCGAAGGAGCTGGAGCCCCAGGCGTCGTTGTTTTTGAGGATGACCCTGGCGTTGTCCCAATTCGCGCCGAGCAGGTAGTTGCCGCGAACCTGGGCGTCGGAGAGGGCGACGGTGCTGACGCGAAGCTCGTGATAGTCGATGTTGGCCATGGCGTCGCCGCTCCAGAGGGAGCGACCGAGCCAGTTGTTGACGTCCTCCAGTTGCGAGAGATGGAAGGCGACGTCGAGGGAGGCGACGGGCGAGCCGTTGCGATACCAGCGCACGGTGCCGCCGGTGGCGGTGTCGGTGAAGGTGAGCGCGTAGTGGTAGAGGGCGCCGGCGGCGGAAGGCACGCCGGAGTCGGCGGTGGAGCCGGCGCCGTCGAGCCGGGCCTCGAGGCGTTGCTGCCCCAGGTCGGTGCCGATGGCGGCGGTGAGGGTGAGCGCGTCGGAGGCGGAGGTGGATCCGGGGGCGGCGCCGCCGGGCTGGCCGGTGTATTCGCCGGCCGCGCCGAGTCCGTCGCCGGCCTCGGCGGCGCGGCCGATCTCGAGCAGGCGCATCCAGTTCTGGGCGGAGCGGGGCGTGGCCCAGATCTCGACGGTGCAGTTGGTCAGCGACGATAGGATGCCGTTGGGCAGGTCGACGTAGGCGGCGATGGAGTTGGCGGCGGTGTTGCCGGTGGTGCCGCCGGGCAGGCGAAGGCCCGAGCCGGTGAAGGTCGCGCCCTGGCCGCGGACCACGGCCTGGGCGCCCGAGACGGAGTCGGTGATCACGGCGCCCGCGGCGGCGGAGCCGGCGGCCTGGGTGAATTGCCAGCGGTGGCGGACGGCGTTGAGCGCGGAGCCGGCGACGGGCCGCTCGAAGGCGTCGGCGCGGCCCTGGGCGGAGGTGCTGAAGAGGTAGGCGTCGTCGCCGCCGTAGACGGGCGAGCCGAGGCAGTTGCCGGTGCCGAGGAGGCGGTTGCCGTTGAGCCAGATGTTGGGGTTGCTGAAATAGCTCTGGGAGCCGCCGCCGCAGTAGTTGTGCGCCATGATGGTCTTGGGGTCCATGGCGGCGTCGCGGTGGTCGCCGCCGAGGTTGTGGCCGAGCTCGTGCGCGATGACGTGATACCAGAACCACTGCGACTCGTAGGCGGAGTATCGGCCGGGTTGATACGCGTTGGCGGCGGCGCCGGTGTCATAGGCGTCGAAGACGTAGGCCACGAGATCGGCGCCGAGCTGGTCGGCGTAGTTCACGACATCGGCGACGTTGGAGTCATAGGAGGCCAGGCGGCCGCACATGTCGGCGGTTCCGAACCAGCCGGTGACGTCCACGGCCGACTGCTTGAAGCCGGCCACGCGGATGCGGGCGGGCGAGCCGCTCGCCAGGTGGGACCAGTTCGTGCTCGCGACCTGGGCGTAGACGTAGGCCTCGAGCTGGGCCTGGCCGCCCATGCTGTTTTTCCAGGTGGCGGGATAGCCGACGACGAGATCCGACTCCGCCTCCGCCCGGGCGGCCGAGGGCAGGCAGACGGCGGCGAGGAACAGGCCGGGAACGAGAAAAAGGAGGCGTCGGAGCGAGGCGGACATGGCGATCAAGGGGAACGGAAAGGGCGGGGGTGGGCGGGAGCGCGGCGCGAATCAGTTTTGCGCGGTGAGCGGGCCGCCGCAGGGCATGGGGGCGTAGACGGCGGGATCGATTTCCTTGAGGATCACCTCGCCCGGTTCGCGCGCGTCGGCGGCGATGTAGAGGCCGTCCGAAGGCGACAGGATGTTGAAGGACTCGCAGGCCCCGGAAAAACCCACGCAGGCGAGCGAATCGAGCCGTCCGGCGATGCGGCCCATCACGGCTCCGCGATGGCCGTCGACGCGGGTCTCGAGCACCTCGACCTCGACCTCCTTGCCGTCCAAGGCGGGCAGGGTGAGGCGGGTGAGCGGCTTTCCCGAGGCGCGGGCCTGCTCGAGCAGCAAGGCGACGGGTTCCTTCCGGTAGACGAGCTGACGGCGTTTGATCCGATCGTTCTCCTCCATCATGCGGGTGAACTCCTCCGGATTGTGGGCGAGCCGTTCGATGACCTCGGGCGTCTTCGCGTCATCGCGCGTCCAGGCGTGCCGTTCGGTTTCCTGGCTGGCGGCAAGCGGCCGGAGGACGACCTCTTCCCCGGAGGGATTCGCGCGGGCGGAAACGGGCGTCGTGGCCGCCGGCGCGGAGACGGCCGCGGCGACGGGCGAGGAAGCCGGAGAAGGGACGCGCCCCGCGATTCGCCAGAAATAAGCGCCCAGGGACAGGGCAAGAACGAGCGCGCCGAAAACGAGACGGCGGGGAAGACGGGATTTCATGGAGTGAGGGGGAACGCTATCGAAGCGGGGAAAGGGGAGCGGATAACGACAGCGAACGGCGAAAGCCTGTCGGTCGGAGGCGGGCGGGTGCTGAGGGTGAAACCAAGGGAATGCCCGGGGCCGTTCTCGTGACCTGCTCCTTATCTTGGCGGGGCGGGGGCGATTCTGGGTAGGGTTGGTAGAATAAACGCATTCGGCCCGGGATTACGCCAAGATAGGACCGATTTTCGCGTTTCCGGTGCGTCGGCCTGGTTCCGTCGGTGACCGATTGGTTCCATCTGAGCGGACGGAACATCGATCCAATCCGCTTACGCGACCCCGTTTGTTTCCGGGCCGGCGCTCACCAAGGGCCTCGAAGGCAATCTGTTGACGAGGAGTCGCGCACGCCTTCGGGATTTGCCCGAAAACCCTGAGCGGAGCGCGATGTCGCGCGACCCCTTGGGGGAAACCTCGGAAAGGGACGCGCTCGTCGTTGGTCGCTCAAACGACGGCGCCCACGCCGCTCGCGGACTTTTCTTTGAAGGCGTAGGAGACGCTCGATCCGGTGGATACGATGCGAAGGGGGAAGTGCCGGGCGAGCGCGTCCGCCATGGGTTTACCGAGCCTTTTCAAGCATTTCCTGGAAAGGTGGATCTCGACCCGGTCGTCGGCGAGCCCGTGGATTCGGCCGAACTCCGCGGCCTCCGCACGAATCAAACTCGAAAGGCCTTTGGCTCCGTATCCGCAGAATTTGATCGCCTCCTTGTAGTGGGCCAAAAACGTCCCGTTTTCGTCGCGCATCAAGAACTCGAAGCGCTTGCCGTCGTCCGTTTCGACGCGGACAAAATTGAAGTCCTGGTCCACGGCGGTGGTCCAGATGTCCACGGGGCGCAGTCCCGAGGACATGAGCTCCCGCAGGTAATCGAGATTCGTTTCAACCACTCGCCTTTTCATCCTGACTTTCCACGCGTGGGGATATCGAGACGTCGTCGTGGCACGCGAAAGGTGTGACGACGTCCGCGAACAGCCCGGGCCTCGCCGGCGATCTTGCGGTCGCGGGAAAGGCCGGGCGCTCGCCCGGGCTCAAGGTTGGGCGAACTTGATGGCTCCCGACGAAACCGGCCCGCCGGAGCTGTTCGCCGGGACGAGGAAGAATCCGCCTCCGATCAGTTCGGCTCCGTCCGCGGTCGCGGGCTGAAGGAGCACGCCATTGAACGCGATCTTGCGCGCGGCCAGGGGCGGGGTCGCCGGGAGCGTGAACGAGCCGCTGACGGCTCCGGTGGCCGGAACGATCTTGCCGGAGAATAGCGTGGCGTTCGTCGAATCGGCGACGACCAGGGTGTTGGTGGCGGACACGGTGAGCGTGGTCGGGAGTCCGTGGAGAAGGGAGTCGCCGTCGAAGAGACCGGCGCCGGCAAACGAAACGGCGACCGTCGACTCCGGGGAAAGACGCAGGAGCGTGGGCAAGGGCAGGAGCGCCGTCGGCTTCGTCCACGGCTCGAGGCGGGCCTCCAGTCCCAAGGGGCCAAATCCGTCGGCGTAGTTGGCGGTGGCGGCGGAGGGATCGGGCTTGCGCCAGTAGAGATCGGAGCCGGCCTCCGGGGCGACATGCCAACCGGTCGCGGGGGCGGTGCGCGCGGTCAGCGGGAGCCCGCCCGCGACGAAGCCGCCGGCCAGCGCGTAAGGCTTTGCGAATACGCGGTAGGCGGAGTCGGCGCCGAGCGGCAGGGAGGCGGTGAGCTTGACGTCGTCGGCCGTCTTGCCGCTAAGCGTCAGCACACCCTTCGCGTTGATGGACGCGGTGGCGTAGCCGAAGCCGAGCGGGAGGGCGTCCACGGTTCCGAGATTCTCGGGATCGGCCAGAAGGAGCGTGTAGGCGGAGACGGCGCCGGCGGGGGCGGCGGAGAGCAGGCGGACGCCATCGTCGCGGCTGTCGAGCGTCGCGCCGTCGCCGGTCAGGCGGGCGTTGAACACGGGATCCGCCGCGAGGGCAAGGGTCAGCAGACAAGGCGTGCGGCCGGAGCGGGCGAGGCTGAGCTGGACGGATGCCGACGTGTTGTCGGCGGCGAGCGCGAAGCGCCCCTTCAGCGCAAACGCCTTCGTTTCGTCGGCGAGCAGCGTGCCGGTGAAGGTTCCGTTGGCGGCGACCGCGATGGAGGCCTTGGCGGCGGGCAGGGAGGAATCCGGCGCGAAAAGCAGCGCTTCGCAGGAGCCCGCCAAAGCGGCCGGGAAATCCCCGATCGTCAGCGAGAGGCGGTTGACCGCGCTCTTGGTCGCGCCGACCTGGGCCCAGGTGGAGACCTGGACGGCGCCGGCCTTCGCGGTGATGACGCCGGAGATTTTTCCGGTGGCGGAATCGAGCTTGAGGCCGGCGGGCAGGCCGGAGGCCTTGAAGACGAGCCCGGCGGGGATCGGTCGGGCGCCCGAGAGATCCCAGGCGACCTGGCTGCCGGTGCGCAGCGTGCCGGGATCGGCGAGGGCGGCGGGCGCGGGGACGACGACCTTGACGGTCGCGGCGGCGGAGACGACGCCGGCGCGGGCGGAGTCGTTGAAGGCGGTGACGGTGTAGACGCCGGCGTCGCCCAGCTTCGCGAAGGCGATCACGAGCGTGTCGGAGTTTTGACCGGCGACGACCGTCTTGCCTTTTCGCCAGACGAAGGTCGGGGCGGGGTTGCCCGTGGTGGAGCAGGACAACGTCAGCGGAGCGCCGTAGTGCACGGTTTGCGACGCGGGCGAGGACGTGAAGGCCGGGGCGGAGACGGGAACATGGACCGTCAGCGTGGCGATCCCGGACGCGACTCCCCCGGGCGCGGCGGCGTTGGTGGCGACGACCTTGTATTCGCCCGCGTCCGAGGTCCGGACGTCGGCGAGGGAAAGCGTGGCGGAAGTCTGGCCGTCGAGGGCGACGTCGCCCTTATACCATTGGAGAGTCGGAACGGGCACGCCTGACACGGTCGCGGTAAAATTGACGTCCTGTCCTTGGTCCACGGTCACGGAGGCGGGTGGCGTGACGAACACGGGAAGCGTGTGGACGGCGAGCGAGACGGTGGAGGAGGCGATGCCGTTCGGCGCGCTCGAGTTGGTGGCGATCAGGGTGTAATCGCCCGCGGCGGAGAGCCGGACGTCGGCGAGCGTCAGCGTGGCGGAGGTCTGCCCCTCGAGGGCGACGTCGCCCTTATACCATTGGAGGGCGGGGGCGGGATTGCCGGAAACGACGGCGGAGAAGGAGACATTTCCTCCGGAGACGACCGTTTGAGAAACCGGCTGGACGGAGAACACGGGCGCGGAGAGGGCGTTGACGGTGAGCGTGACGGTGTCGGAGACGACCTCGCCGGCGCCGATTCCGTTGGCGGCGCGCAAGGTGTAATCGCCCGCGTCGGAGAGCTGGACGTGGGCGAACGTCAGGGTGGCGGAGGTTTGGCCCTCGAGCAGCGCGTCGCCCTTATACCATTGGAGGGCGGGCGCCGGAGTGCCGGAGACGGCGGCGGTGAAGGAGACGCTCGCGCCGGCGTTCGCGGTTTTCGAGACGGGCTGGGTGGTGAAGGAGGGCGCCGCGGGATCGCTGACGGTCAAGGTGACGGTGTCGGACAGCACGCCGGCGACCGCGGCCTCGTTGGAGGCGCGAAGGGTATATTGCCCGGAGTCGGAGGGGCGGACGTTGGAAAGGGTGAGCGTGGCGGAGGTCTGGCCGTCGAGCGGCGTGGAGCCCTTGAGCCATTGCAGATGGGGAGCGGGGGATCCCGAGACTTCCGCGGAAAACGCGACGTTGGCGCCGGTGAGGACCGTGCGGGAAACCGGCTGGGTGGTGAACACCGGGATGGCGTTCACCTTGAGCGTGACCGTGTCGGAAAAGACGCCCTCGGGCGCGGAGTCGTTGCTCGCGAGCAGCCGGTAGAGGCCGGCGTCGGCCGCTTGAACATTGGAAAGGGAAAGCGTGGCCGTGGTTTGGCCGACGAGAGGAACCGATCCCTTATACCACTGGAACTTCGGCGCGGGACTGCCGGTGACGCTCGCGGTGAAAGTCGCGTTCGCGCCGATGAGGACGGTCTGGGAGGCCGGCTGGGTGACGAAGACGGGGGCGGACGGGGCGGCGGAGCCGGAGGCGGTGAAGCTCAGGCCGGAGGCGGTGAGGGTGAAGTAGCCGAGGTAGTTCACGCCCCGCGTCCAGACGCGGCCGGTGGCGTCGGCGGACAGGCCGGTCGGCGCGACGCCGCCCGAGGTCGGGACCAGGCCGTAGAAGTCGGAGACGCGGGCGCCGGCGACCGGGTTGGCGTTGGCCGGACCGAATTGCGGGGCGTTGGAGGTCTGTTGTCGGGCTTGGAAGGAGTCCGGGTTTCCGCCCTCCACGAGGACGGCGACCGCGCTGTTGGCGGTGGTGTCGTAGACGTTGTAGGTGATGCCTATCGCCTGGATATGGAGCCGGACCGCGGCGAGCGTGCTATCGGAGCCCGAGGCGATAGGCACGGGGGCGTCGTCGGCCGCGGCGCGCGGGCTGGCCGCGAAGACGGTGTTGCGCGTAAGCCCGTTCACCGAGGTCGCGTAGAGGGTGCCCGCCACCGTCCAAAACAGGTCGGTGCGGCTGTTCCAGTCGGGGCCGTAGGTGGCGGCGAGGTCCGCGACGATCCCGGCGTCGAAGGCGAGGGTCGCTCCATCGTTCGCCTCGAGGCGGGTGTAGCTGCCGAGGTTGACGATCAGGTTCTGCGTGGCGCCGGTTCCGGAGTCCGTGTAGAATCCGACGACGATGTCGCCGGCCTCGAGCGGGTCGGTGGTGGTGGCGGCGAAGGCCGCGGACGCGGTCGCGAGGATCGGGAGGCAGAGCGCTTTGAGCAGACGAAGCATGGGCGGGAGAGATTCCCCGTCATGGTTTTGTCACCCAAAATTGAATACAAATAAGATCGCGACGCCCCGGTGACGGACGCGTGACCGGAGCGTGATATTCCTGTTACGCGGGCCGGCGGCGCCGGAGACCGGGCTTCACCGCGCCCCGGGGGCGCGCGCCTCCTCGGCGCGGCGCAGGAGCATCGAGTTGAAGGAGTCCTGGCCGAATTGGGCGAGGTAGCGCGCGTCGTTCAGCTCCCGCTCCCGTTCCCAGGCGCTTTTTTCCCGCCGCCCGCGATCCCGCGGCGGAGTTGCGGGAGAAGCTGGATGGTCGACGGTCGCAAGAAAGTCTTCCGCCAGTTGGGCCAGGGCGGCGGTTTGAAGCGGGGTCAGGCTTTCGGCATGGCCGGCGGCCACGACGGCGAGGGGCAGCGCTTCGCCTTCGGCGGGGGCGGGAGCCGCGGCGGACGGCGCGCCGATCCGGGGGGCCGGCTCCGGGCGGTTCGCGGCGGCCGGCGCCGGACCGGCGACGGCGGGGCGAGCGGGATCCGCCGGGACCGGGAAGGCGGCCCGATCGTGATGCCGGCGCGTTTCCTCCGGTCCGGCCCCGGCGAGGACGCGCGGGCCTCGGGCCGGCTTGTCCGGCCTGAGCGCGAGCGCGCCCGCCGCGGCGAGAACGCACAAGGCGAGGAGGACGACGCGCGGTCTCATGGCTCGCGCGGGCCTTCCTTCGCCGCCCATTCGGCGAGGAGCGCGGACGCCTCGGGTTGACCGGGGGAGCGGCGAAGCACCTCGGAAAGAAGCAGGCGGGCCGCGGAAGAGCGGTCCTGGGCGCGGGCGGACCGGGCAAGCGCGCAGATCTCCGTCGCGTTCGAGGCTCCGCCGTCGCGCAGGCAGTTGGAGGCGGAGAGCTTGATGCGGGGCAGATCGTCCAGTCCCAGGGCGGCGCGGAGTTCGGCCTGATCGAGCCGGTTGCGGATGGACGGCAGCCAGGCCGGAGCCCGGCGTCGGGCGGATTCGATCATGCGAAGACTCTCGCTCCAGGCGGATTGTTTTTCGAGGGTGGCGAGGGCGGCGAGGAGCGATCCCGCGCTTTGCATCTCGACGCGAGGCTCGTCTTTTTTGCGTTCCGTCTCGCGCGCGGTTTTCGCCTGGGCGTCCGACCGGGCGAGGAGGCGGGGCTCAAGCGCGCGGCGCCGCTCGTCCAGCCGGCGGCTGCCGGGGAAGGCGCCCTCCGCGAGCACCAGCACGTCGCGGGCGCCCTCCCAGCGGGATGCGGAGCAGAACCAGTCGTGGATTTGCAAATACAGCTTTAGGCGGACGGGGCGTTTGACGAGCAGGTCCAGCGCGGTGGATTTGGCGGCGGGCGCGCCGGTGACGCAGTGGTCGAGGATCGCGAGCGCCGTCTGGCGGAAGGCGCGCATGTTGTCCGACAAGGTGTCGGCCCTCGCTCCGAGGGCGGCGAGACCGTGTTCGGCTCCGCGCCAGTCGGCGGCGTCCATCCGGGCGTTCAAGCGGCTGAACAGGAGTATCTGTGAATCGAAGCCGTGCTCGGCGAAGACGGTTTCAAGCCGGTCGAGCATGGCGAAGGCCTGTATCTTGCCCAGGTCGCGGGCCATGGCCTCGAGCACGCGGACGTCGCCGCCGAAGCGAAAGACGAGCTCGTCGAACGCGGCGTCGGCCTCGGCGTTTCTGCCCGCGAGCAGGTTTTGCACGACGCCCATCGACGCGAAGCTGGGATTGTCGGGGGCGACGGCGCGGAGATCGGCGATGCGCCGGTCCATTTCCTCGTGAAGGCCGGCCTGGCGGGAGACGCCCACGCCCATGGCGAGGGCCTCGGGGGAGCGGGGGGCGGCGGCGATCCAGGCGGCCACGGCATCCTCGGCGGCGGCGACATCCTCGGACGCCAGGGCGATCCGGGCGCGGGTTTGCGCGAGGAAGGCGGGCGACGCGTCGGGGACGGAGGCGAGGGAGGCGAGCGCCTCGGAGGCCCGGCCCAGCTCGATCAAGGCAGAGGTCTCGGCGGCGACGAGCGACTGTCGAGCGGCGACGCCGAGGGCCGCGGTTTGCCGCGCCTGGCGGCAGAAATCCAGCAGTTGCGCGGGGCGGTCGGAGTCCTGGAGAAAGGCGAGGGCGTCGCGGATAAGCGCGTCGTTCACCACGCCCGCCTTGAGGCTGTTGAAAAACTCTGCGTCGGCCAGGTCGCGACGGGAGAGAACGAGGTAGATCGAGGCGAGCCGAACGCGGGCGTCGACATCCTCGGGGCAGCGTTCCAGGCCGACGCGAAGGAGAAACAGCGCCTCGTTGATTTGTCCGTGGTCGTGGAGCTGCTTGCCGCGGGCGAGGGTGGTTTCCGCGCGCAGCCGGGGGATCCGCGACCAGCGCCAGGGCGCGACAAGGTCGGCGTAGGCGACGCGGTTGAGCGGGTCCTCTTGCAGCCGCGCATGCAGTGCGCCCGCGCCCGCGAAATAGCCCGCGAACGCCAGGGCGAGGAGCCACGCGAGAAGCGGTCTCATGCAGATGACAAAACCGAAGGGATAAACGCGCGAACCGGTCGACGGGACGAACGGCTGGCCGGTGACCGGAGAACGTCCGCGGCGGTAGATGCAGAGGAAGCCGAGCCGCCATGGCGCCGGCGCTCCGCCGGGCCGGCGCCAGACAAAACCGAGGCGACGGCGGGGAATCTGGAACTCGGTTCTCCGCGGCATGGAGGGTGCGTTAGGTCGCGGGACATGATGCGTCGAGTTTCGTAACGAAACATTTGGGTTACGCGGGCGGGGGAGCGCGCCACGGGAATGACTTGGATGAATCAGGCGCCCTCGGGCTTTTCCCCCGGTTTTTCCTCTTCCCCGGCGTCGGCGGAGCCGCCGTAGCCCATGACCTCGATGGTCACGAGCGAAGGCAGCGCGAGGGCCTTGGCGGGCGAGGCGGCGGTGGCGGCGGCCTGCTCGGTGGCGGCGCCGGCGGCGGCGTTGGTCGCGGGCGAGGAGGCGAGGCCGCCGATGGCGGGCGCGGAGACGGCGGGGGCTCCGGTGGTGGCGCCGCCGGCGGAGATGTTGGCGGCGTTGATGACCTTGAGGGCGGAGATGTTGAGGTTGCCGGCGGAGCGGATGCCGGCGTCGCCGGCGTCAATCGTGCCGACGGGCGCGATGAGATCGACGTCGCCGGGCCGAACGCCCTCGATGGCGGCGAGCACGCCGATGCCGCCGCCGGTGGCGAGGCCGGCGAGGTCGGTCTTCACGTCGCCGTTCTGCGGATCGACGAGAACGCGGGTGGGCGAAGCGGACTGGAGCGTGGTCGAGGAGGAGCCGGCGGCGATGTCGCCGGCGGAGGACCAGATGAGGATGTCGCCGCCGCGCAGGGTGAAGATGCGCTGGGTGCCGATGTCGACGTCGTCCTTGGTGAAGAGAGAGATGGAGCCGCCGCGCTCGGTGATGATGCCGGGAGGCGTCTGGGTCTTGGCCACGTCCGCGCCGAGATCGATCGAGCCGCCGGGGGCGTAGACCAGGATGTCGCCGCCGCCGGCGGTGCGGAGTTCGCGGGAAGAAAGCCGCAGATCGCCGTCCCACGCATCGCCGGGGAAAAGGGTGGCGATGGCCTCGAAGCCGTCCCGGTAGGTGCCGAAGCCGGCGGCGGTGTCGTCGTTGTGATCGCGGCCGGCGTCGCGAAGGATGCGCGCGAAGGCGACCAGGGCGAGCTCGGCGCGGCGGGCCTCGGGGAGGGCGACGTAGGCCGACCAGAGCGTGGCGGCGTCGGCGGAGTCGGACAGGCCAAGACGTGCGGCGAGGGCGGACAGGTAACGCGCGGCTCGGTCGCCCGCGCTGGCGGGATCGAGGAAGACGCGCTCGAGGGCGGCGCGGTCGATCTTGGAGGAGTCGCCGAGACCGACGCCGATGACGACGCGGGCGCCTTCCGCGGGGAGCGAGAGGTTGCGGGCGTTGCCGATGCTGGAAAGCCCGACGGCGGTTCCGTCGCCGGGGGAGCGGAGACCGGCGCCGCTGCCCGAGGAGAGTGCGGCTCCGAGGTCGAGGTCGCGTCCGGCGTCGACCTGAAGACTGCCGGGGCCGCCGATCTGAAGGTCGCCGGCGGTGGGGCTGCCGTCGCCGGGGCCGGGGAAAAGGGCGTTGCCAAGAAGGGCGTTGTCCCCGGTCTGGGCGCGGACGCGGAGCTCGGAGCCGGGATTGTAGAGGAGGATGTCGCGACCGGCGGAGACGACGGAGACGTCGCCGGCGCGGAGGTTTTGCAGGTAGAGGGCGACGTCGGAGATGTCGCGCCCGGCCGAGACCTCGGCGAACTTGCCCGAGTAAAGCGTGAGCCCGGAGATGTCGCCCGAGCCGGCGAGGATGCGCACGGGCTCGTTCGATTCGGCGTGGACCGAGTCGGCGGCGTGGAGGGCCTGCTTGGTCTGGAGACGACCGTAGACGTCGCCCGTGTAGGAGCCGGACTCGGCGAAGAGCGCGTTGACGCCGCTCATGTCGACGGTGGTGCCGACGACGCGGTTGACCACGACGCTGTTCGCGAGGCCCTTGACGGACACGGAAAGCGGCGACTCGACGCCGGGCAGCCGGGCCGGATCGGCGTCGGAGAAGTCGAGGACGGCGGTGGCCCACTGGTCGACGCCCGCCTCGGCGTCGCGGTTGACGACCTGGAGACCGTTGACGGAACCGGCGGCGATGAGCGAAAGGCCGCCCTGCGACGAGGGGCGGAAGTTGAATTCGCCGGCGAGACCGAGGTCGCCGGTGAAGGCGGTGGCGGACACGTCGCCGGGCAGGAGGGTCGAGGCGGTGGCGAACGCGGAGACGTCTTTTTCGTAGAGGCGCAGCCAAGGCTGGTTACGGCCCGCGAGCGTGGCGGTCGGGAGGGCCGGGTTGCGGCGCAGGACATTGTCGAACCAGTCGAGCAAGGAACCGGCGGAGGCGCCGGAATTGCGCGAGCGGAGGTCGATGTCGCCGGTGAGGCTGGCGACGGAGACGGAGGCGTCGGCGGAGACCGTGCCGAAGTAGCTCTTGAGGAAGTAGCTGTTGTTGATGCCGCCCGGCAGCAGGAAGGGATCGGCGACGGCGCCGAGCGTGAGATCGCCCCCGGCGGAGAGATCGAAGGAGCCGTCGGAGAGGAACAGCGTGGTCGGGAGCCAGGTGGTGGGCGCGGTGAGGGCGGCGGCGGCCGCGTCGGCGCCGGCGACGGTGGTGCGGGTGGCGTTGGTGGTGATGTCGCCGCCGGCGACCAGCGAGCCCCGGCCGCGGGCGACGTAGTAGACGCCGCCGTCGATGTCGCCGCCGGCGCGGACGACGACGTCGCCGCCGCCGAGCTCGACGAGCTTGGACGCGTCGGGCTTGCCGTAGGGCATGCGGGCGTTGGTCGGCGCGACGGCGTCGATGTTGGCGACGTCGGATCCGGCGACGACGGAGACGTTGCCGCCGCCCAGGGCGCCGACGCCCTCGAAGAAGTTGTTGTAGTCGACCCACCAGGTGGTCGAGTTGCGCTGGGTGCGCGGGCCGTTGGCGGTGGCGTTGTTGTAGGCGGAGAACTCGCCGGTGTCGGAGTCGAGGGCGCCGCGGCGGTAGAGCCAGTTTTCGGGCATCTGTTTGCTCGAGTCGGCGTGGCCGGCGAAGGTCCGGAAGATGTCGTTTTGGGCGGAGAGCGAAACATCGCCGCCGAGGAGGGCGTATTGCGCGGGATAGGCGGCGCCGGTGTATTGGCGGGCGCCGAGGTCGGTGGCGGCGGTGTTGTAGCCGGTGTCGGGCGTGTCGAAACCGGCGATCGCGGCGGCCTGGGTGCCGGCGGTGTAGATGGTGGCGAGGTTGTTGCGCAGCTCGATGTCGCCGCGCGCGGCGAGGGAGATGTCGCCGGTGCCGGTGCGGATCACCTGATAGTAACGCGGCACGCCGGCGGCGGCCTGGCGGGTGTCGAGCGCGGCGGAGAACTCGGGGGCGCCGTCGCCGACGATGATGGAGCCCTTGGACGGCGCGGAGGCGTCGGCGGCGAGCACGGCGAGGGAACGCGCGGCGGCGAGGTCGGCGCCCGCGGCGAGCTCGATGGTCCAGGAACGGCTGCCCTGCGGGAGAAGCGCGGCGTTCCAGAGCGTGGTGGTGTTGGCCGAGGAGACGACGCCGGTGCCGAAGCCATCGCTGAGCGAGGCGGAGCCGGAGGCGGCGTAGGGCAGCAGAATATCGCCGGCGGCGCGCAGCGTGAGCACGCCGGGCTCGCGGTCGGCGTAGGACGCGGCGGAGCCGTAACGCGCGGTGGAGAGATCCCAGATGCCTTGAAGGACGAGATCGCCGGCGCGGTTGACGATCTCGACGCCGGGCTGGACGTGGAGAATCGAGGAGTCGATGTCGAGGGCGACGCGCGAGAGAATGGCGGCGGCGGCGTTTCCGAAGAGCGAGGCGTCGGCGAGCGCGGCGGTGCGCGCGGCGGTGCCCAAGGTGGCGCTCGTCCCGGAGGCGGGGGTGAGGTCGTGGACCTTGAATCCCTCGAGGACGACGGAGGAGGCGCCGACGATTTCGCCGGAGAGGGCGTCGACGCGCAGGTCGTCGCCGGCGGCGGTGCGCGGCGCGCGAAGATGCAGCGTGCCGGTGGCGTGTCCGAGGGCGGCGTCCTTCTCGGGGTTGGAGGCGCCGACGGACAGGTCGATGCGCGAGCCTTCCGCGAGGGTGAGGCTGGCGCCCGGGTCGGCGAGGCCGTCACGGGAGGCGCCGGCGACGAGCCGGACGGAGCCGCCCTTGCCCGCGCTGTCGAAGGTCTCGGCGGAGGCGTCTATGGCCGATCCCGAAAGCAACACGAGATTGTGGTGCGCGGAGAGATCGACCTGGCCGCCGGTGCGGCCGGAGGCGTCGATCCGGCCGGAGACGGTGAGCGAGCCGTTGTCGGCGGAGGCCAGGTAGGAGGCCGCGCGGGCGAGGCCGGCGACCGTGACGTCGCCGGAGCGAACACGGTAGGCCCGGGAGGCGTCGAAGCCGCCTTGGTTGAGCATCGTGTCGAACGATCGCAGGGACCCGTCGGCGAGCGAACCGAGGTCGGCGGAGAAGGAACCGCCTTCGCCGGCGTCGGAAGCGGAGCCGAGCACCGAGCCGGCGAGAGAAAGGCGACCGGAGGCGGCGGAGACGGAGATCGTCCCGGCCTTTCCTCCGCCGTCCTCGGCGGATACATCGAGGACGCCGTTCCCGCCGAGGCGGACGTCGCCGGAGACGGCGGAGAGGGCGAGGGAGCCGGCGTTGGTGTAGACCTCGACGTCCTGGATCTCGCGGGAGACCCCGCCCACGTCGAGGCGGGCGGCGGCGTTTTCGCCGATGGCGATGGCGCCGGAGGCGGCGATGACGGAGATGCGTCCGCTGGCGAGTTCGAGCGCGGAGTCGATGGAGACCCCTTGTCCGCCGGAGAGGGTGAGGCTGGCGCCCAGTCCCGAAGCGGAGGAGGCGGACGGCGCGTCGGCGGCGCCGGCGATGTGGAGCGCGCCGCCGGCGGAGAGCGCCTGCGACGCGGCGGTGTCCGCGGTGACGAGGGGCGTGTCGACCGTGACGTCGCCGGAAGCGGAGAGCCCGCCCTCGCCCGAGAACACGAGGCGCTTGGAGGCGCCGAGCGTGAGGCCGGAGAACTGCGCGACGCTGAGAAGGCCGGAGCCGACGGTGAGCGTCTCGGCGGAGAACGAAAGCGAGCCGGTGCCGACGGAGGACGAAAGCGGGGCGGAGCCGCCGATGCCGCCGTTGAGCTCGATCGAGCGCGCGGCGAACGCGACGGCGCCGCCGTTTTGGTTGAAACCTCGTATGGCGGGGGCGCCGATGACGAGCCGGTCGAAGGACGCGGAGCCGACGGTGCCTACGCCGTAGAGATCGACGGAGGAGTAGCTGAGGAGGGAAAGCGCCTTGCTGGACGATTGGAGACGGTCGAGCGCCTCGCCGCCGAGCACGAGGCCGGCGTCGGAGGGCAACGCGCCGGCGTCGTCGAGCCGGAGGCTGATGCGCCCGCTGCTGAGCGAAAGGGATCCGGCCCCGAAGTCGGAGGAGGCGTCGATGGACGTCGCGCCGGTGGAGTCGAAGGCGAGGGAGGCGCCGCCGGAGACCACGGAGCCGGCGCCGATGGAAAGCGACGCGGTCGAGTTCGCGGAGACGCCTTCGCGCGAGATTTTCGCGTCGGAGGAGGCGCCGACGCGCAGGAGGGCGCCGTCGCCGCTGCCGGCCACCGCGGAGTCGCCGATGACCAGCGAGGACGACGCGCCGCCAAGCGCGCCGGTCTGGCGGATCTCGGCGCCGGCGGCGAGCGTGACGGATTCGGAGGCGGCGAGGACGATCTCGGCGCCGGTCAGGGCCGCGCCCGCGTTATCGACGATGATACGGTCGGCGTTGACCGCGATCACCGTGCCTTCGTCGGACCCGGAGCGCCGGCCGCCGATGAGCAGGCTGGCGCCGCCGAGACGCGAGGCGTCGAGGCTGGCGGCGTCGAGAAAGAGTTCGCCGGACGCGGCGGAGCCGTCGGGACCGCCGATGCGGATGACTCCGGGACTGTCGATGTCGACCTCGCCGCCGAGACCGCCTTCGGAGGCGCGGGCGGAGACGCCGCCGGCGAGATCCATGGCTTGCGTGGCGGTGAAGACCAGACGCCCGGCGTCGCCGGCGAGGCGCGGGGCGGAGACGCCGCGGTCGGCGGCGTTCTCGCGGAAGAAGACGGTGGCGGTAGGCGTCTCGTAGGTGGCGCGCTTTTGGACGACCTCGACGGAGGCGATCTCGAACAGCGAGCGGAGCGGAGCCGCGGACGGCTCGGAGCCGTCGGAGTTGAACCGGTATCCGGAGACGTAGACGGCGTGGTCCGCCTGGACGGCGGCGGAGGCGAGCGGAGCCGCGGATTTGGGCGTGACGAGAAAGGCGCCGGGGACGACGGCGTAACGGGCGGGGAGCAGCGTGTAGTAGCCGGCGGGCAAGCCCGGGCTGGCATCGAGGTAGACGCGGTCGCCCAGGGCGAGGCCGGAGCTGACGTAGCCGAGGTCGCCGCCGAGAAGTTTCTGGCCGTTGACGCTGTCGTTGAAGGCGCCGAAGGGGGCGAAGCCGGCGTCGTAGCCGGGGATGATCGCGAAGGCGCCGGAGGCGGCGAGGATGTCGATCTTTCCGCCGACGCCGGTCTTGAAGCGGGACGCGACAAGTTCGCCGCCGCCGTCGAGCTCGACCAAGGCGGAGGCGGCCGTGGTGACGGTGCCGGCCGAGAGGACGACCTCCTTTTCGGGCGGGCCGAAGTTGGTGATGTCGTTGCCCTGGGGATCGACCCAGGCGGTGCCGTTGACGTAGGCGCCGTAAGGCACGGTGACGGCCTTGCCGGTGCGCGAGTCGACGCCGGAGACGGAGGTGACGCTGCCCGCGCCGAGGGTGACGTTGGCGCTGGTCGGGACGGCCGCGCCGGTGATCGCGTCGACGGGCGCGGAGCCGACGCCGTTCCAGCCGAGGTTGATCGCGCCGAAGGGCGCGCGGAGCACGCCGTTCTGGACGATCTCGGTGGCGCGGAGATTGAGCGTGCCGCCGGCGGAGATCGGCAGCCCCGGACGCGATCCGTCCGACTCGACGGTGATCGAGCCGGCGTGGGCGACGCCGGCGACGGAGTAGTCGTAGGCGTTGATCGAGAACACGGCGGCGGTGGGCGGATACACCTGTCCGGCGCGGAGCGTGAGGTCGCCGGCGATGTCGAAGGTGCCGCTGCCGCGGATGTCGCCGGAGGCGGCGTTCAAGGTGGCGGCGCCGACGCCTTGGAGCGAGAGGTTGCCGACGTCGACGAGCTGCGTGGCGGAGACGGAAAGCGTGGCGGCGCCGTAAACCGGGGCGAGCGCGAGCGGGTTGTTGTTGGCGTCGTAGAAGGCGCGGTCGGGGTCCTGGCCGGCGAGACGCGGGTTTTGGAGCGCGGTGCCGAGGGACACGCGGGCGGCGGAGAGGCTGACGTCGCCATCGGCGTAGATGACGCCGCTGGAGCCGACGCGGAGATCGCGGGTGGCGGAGAGGCTGACGTCGCCCTCGAAACGCACGGTGCCGCCCAGGGTGAGCGAGTCGAAGCCGCCGGAGTTGAAGCTGTCGGCGGCGAAGTTGCCGCGCGTGAGGTCGGGCGAGTCGGCGAGCGTCTGGGTGACGACGAGGTTCACGTCGCGCTGGGTGGTGGCGACGCCGTTGACGGGGACGTAGATGCCGGAGGAGACGAGGAGTTTGCCGCCCTCGGCGGAGTCGCCGCCGGCTTCGCCGCGGAGCGTGGAGGCGACGACGAGCTGCTGCCCGCCTGCGAGCGTGAGCGAACCGCCGGAGGAGTCGACGCGGGTGGGGACGGTGCCCAGGGAGAGGGCGCCGCCGGAGCTCGCGCCGGAGTAGGCGGGGGCGAGGTCGAGCACGGAGGTGGCGCCGGACACGTCGATGACGGAGCCGGCCTCGGTCTGGATATTGCCGGCGAGGCTGATGTTGCCGCCGGCGAGGACCCGGCCGAGACGCAGGGAACGGCCGCTGGTGTCGGGTTGGGAGACGAGGACGCCCGACGTGTCGAGAACGGCCTCGGAGCCGAGGCGGACGGTGGCGACGGGGCGGTTGTCGGCGCTGTTGGGGAAAACGACGTTGGAGTTGGCGGCGCCGCGAATCGAAATGGAGCCGCCGTGGGCGACGAGGGAGCCGTCGACGAAGACGGTGTCGCCCGCGAGCGAGATCTTGGCGCCGGGATCGGTGACGATCATGGCGCCCGCCCCGACGACAAGGTCGCCGCGCACGAGGAGCGGATTGCCGCTGTTGTAGGGATCGCGCACGCCTTGGGCGGTGAAACTCACGCTGGTGGCGTTGCGCTGGGAGGCGTCGAGACGGACGATGTCGAAGGATAGCTTTTCCGGCGCGGTTTCGTCGGCGCGGACAAGGTAGGAGTCGACGACAGGCCGGATCTCCACGCCGGCGGCGATGCGAACGGCGGGCGTGAAGGTGTCCGCGGCCCGGTTCACGGCCTCGCCGAGTCCGCGAATGTCGTAGGCGGAGAAACCGCCCCGCTGGAAAAAATCCTCGGAGAAAACGGTGGCGCCGGTCGCCGCGGAGGCGGCGTCGCCGACCTGGACGAGCGGGGCTTGGACGGTGAGCGAGGCGCCGCGGGCGCCGGAGTAGCCGAGCAGCTCGGCCTCGAGGCTCAAGGTGCCGCCGATGACGTTCTTGATGTTCGAATCCTGCCCGGAAAACAGGCTGATCGAGCCGCCGTCCCCGTAGGAATAGCGGGCGCCGGGCGAGGCGAAGACGCCGCCGGAGACGTCGACGACCGAGCCGGCCTCGAGGTCGACATCGAAGCCGGTGATGGAGACCGAGCCGCCCTTGACGAGGGCCGGATCGGTGTCGGCGCCGACCGCGGTGTTTTCGACGACGCCGGCCGCGCTGATTCGAACGGAGGACGCGACCTCGACCAGACCTCGGCCCGCCTCGCCGACGGGGGCGGCGCCGTTGACCGTGGACTGGTTGATCGCGCCCTGGGAGACGGCGGTGGCGGCGAGGCTGATTTTCCCGGAAGGCGCGGAGAGGTCGTCCTGGACGAGGACCTTGGCGCCGGAGAGGGAAAGTTCTCCGCCGGCGGGAAGGGCGAGGCCGCCGCCGGGGGCGACGACGATGTCGCCCTCGCGGTTGTCGACCGTGATGCGGCCGAAGCCGGAGGCGACGAGATCGGGCGAGAGGCCGACCGTGGCGACGCGGGCGGTGGGGAGGGCGAGCGGCCGGCCGGAGGAATCGAGACCGAAGGCGGAGGGCGCGACCTGGGTGGCGTCGGTTTCGAAGCGGACGACCGGCGCGCTCCGCGAGTCGGTGAAATAGCCGGTGGGGGAAAGGGGATCGGCGTATTGGCCCTGGAACGCGAGCGTGAGCGAGCCGGAGCGGGCGGGCGAAGTGGTCTGGCGAGGGCCGCTGACGGAACTCCCCGAGAGATCGCCGTCGAGCGCGACGGCGGGGGCGGAGATCGAGAGGGAGCCGGCGTCTCCGCCCTGGATGTAGCCGGCGACGGTGGTCTGGAGAAAAAGACGGTTGAGGCTGGCCTGGCCGGAGGCGGCGGACGCGCCCCATTTTTCGGTGTTGGTCAACGGCGTGGAGACGCCGTCGTAGATGCCTTCGTAGACGAGGTCGGGCGTCGCCTTGGCGATGTCGAGGATGTTGCCCTGATAGAGAACCTTCGTGGTCTGGACGACGCCCGACTGGTAGTCGACGTAGCCGCCGGAGACATCGATCGACGAGCCCTCGGCCAGGACGACGGAGTCGCCGGCGTTGATGTTCACCGTGCCGCCGGAGGCGGTGAGCTGGCCGATGCCGCGCTGGACGAGATTGATGTAGCCCGAGACATCCGCGAGAGGCGTGCCGACCCAGGCGCGCCCGTCGTAGACGCCGGTCTGGAGCATGTCGACCTGGATGGTCTGGCCGCGCAGGGCGCCGTCGCGCTGAAGGGGGGAATCTGCCAGCTCGTCGCCGCGGAGGTTGGCGGTGACGATATTGTCCGTGACGGAGGCCTGGACCCCGGCGGAACCGGCCACGTCGACCGAGGCGCCGGCGTCGAGGTAGACCTGTCCCGCGCTGTGGACGAACTGGGCCTTGGCCTCGCCGGTGCCGAGCTGGAGCAAATTCCAGGCACCGGCGTCGAGCGAGACGGTGGCGGAGGGGGCGAGCAGCGAGGCGTCCTCGGCGAGATGCACGACGAGGCCGCGGGCGTTGACCTGGGAGCCGAGGGCGAGCGTGGCGCCGACGGTTTTCTCGGCGCTGGCGACCTCGGGCAAAACCTGCGTCACGCTGGCGGCGCCGAAGGTGACGAGCCCGGTTTGGGTGGAGAAAAAGTCGGGCAGGCTGGCGTAGTCGCCGACGCCGACGGCGCCGTATTGGGCGAGGAGATCGACGCGACCGTTGCGGGAGACCGAGGTGGTGGCGCGCGCGGATCCGTTTTGGGAGACCTCCTTGCCGACGACGGTGATGGCGCCGCGGGCGGCCTCGATGACGCCGGTGTTGGTGGCGGAGCCGGCGTAGTCGCCGACCTGGCCCACGCTGGGGATCAGGCCGCGAAGACTGGCGTCGGTGCTGGCCTCGAGACCGACCTGGAGGCCGGCGGCGAGGACGGTCTGGCCGTCGGGCGTCGAGATGGAGCCCGCGTTGACGACGTTGGCGCCGACGAGCGCGACGCGGCCGCCGGATTTGTCGGCGTTGGTGGGGGACGAGAGGATCGCGCCGGCCTCGACGATGACGTCGCCGTAGCGGCCGTCGGCGTTGGTCGGAGCGGGCGGGACGAAGGCGTTGGTTTGCGCGCCGGCGGGGACGGTGATGCCGGAGAAAAGGAACTGGGTGTCGGGGTTGTTGAGGAGTCCGCGGGCGACGAGGCCGTCGTTGATCGGCAAGGCGGAGGCGACGAGGGTGCGGGTGTTGACCTGCGAGGAGCCGCCGAAGATGACCCCGTTGGGATTGATGACGTAGACCTGTCCGGCCGCCTCGATCGATCCGAGGATGCGGGACGGGGCGCCGCTGGGGTCGACGATCTGGTTGAAGACGACCCAGTCGGACTGGGCCTGGGAGAAGACGAGCTTGGTTTCGCGGCCGATGTTGAAGCTGTCCCAGGTGAGATTCGCCTGAGGCTCGTTTTGCTCGATGGTGACGGTGAAGGCGCCGTTGGTGATCTGTTGGGCGGGCAGCGCGGCGCCGCTCCAAAGGGTCGAGCCGGCGGTGGCGCCGGAGGCGGGGACGAGGCCGCCGGCCGCGAGACCGTTCGGCACCGACGAGGCGGCGGCCTGGGCGGCGGCGCGCGCGGAGGCCTGAAGATCGAGGAGCGTCTGACGCCGGGCCTGATCGCGGGCGAGCTGGGCCTGGGCCTGCGTGAGGAGAAGGCCGGCGGTGGAGCCGGCGCCGCCGAGCGAGCCGTTGGCCTGGAGCGGCGCCCCGGACACCGTCCCGGCGATCGCGCCCTGAGCGACCAGGGCCCGTTGCACCGCGGCGCGGGCGTCGGCGCCGGCTCCGGCGTGGGCGGCGACGGGGGCGCCGAGCACGGAGGCCGCGGTGATCGAGGCCACGACGAAGTGGACGTTGGTGGGCGAGGTCTTCGAGAGGGACATGGCGGACGGATGGGCGGACGACGGCGAGCGAAGGGCGGCCTGCGAGGTGACGGAACGCGCGGGACTCAGGGCGTCGCGGCGGCGGCGGGGGCGCGCTGGGCGCGGAGGCGGTCGTCGTATTCTTGGATGAGATTCTCGAGCTTTACGCGGGAGGTGCCGATGAAGGGCTCGCGGGCGCCGAGGGCGTCGCCGAGGGAGAACCGGGCGTAGCGGTCGAGGATCTCGTTGCCGAGTTTGTAGAGGGCGACGTTGCGCGTGTGGTAGTCGTCGGCGCGCGTCTCGAGCCGGGCGAGGCGGGACGCGAGATCGTCGCGCTCGGTCTCGGTTTTCTTGGCGTAGTCGACGACCTTGGCGAGCGATTCGCGGGTCTTGGCGAGCTCGGCGCGGGTGGCGGCGAGATCGGAGACCTGCTCGGCGACGACGGCCTTGAGTCCGGCGACGGCCTTGTCGTTCTCGGCGCGATCGGCGGCGAACTGCTTGCGCAGTTTTTCGAGATCGGCCTCGAGGGTTTTCTTTTCGGCGGCGAGGCCGTCGCGCGCGGACCGGGCGGAGGCGAGGTCGTTTTGCGCGGTGCGGAGCTGGAGCGTGGTGGCTTTGAGCGTCTCGCGCAGGCGGGCTTCGGGCGAGGCCTCCTCGGCGGCGGAGAGGACGACGACGGAGGCGAGGAGGCCGGCGGAGACGGCGAGAAGGGAGCGGAGGCGATGCATGGTCAGAAACGGCCGTTGAGGTCGAATTGGACGGTGTCGTTGCGGAGGGTGGGGCCGCTGACGTTGTCGGAGCTCATGAGACGGGCGCCGACCCACACGTTGGGGGAGAGGGAAAGGTTTCCGCCGAGGGTGAAGCCCTTGACGTTGGTGCCGCCGCCGCCGAAGTCGGAATCGGCGAAGCCGTCGACGACGGCGTCGGTCTCGACGTGGCGATAGCCGAGGGTGACGTTCCAATCCCAGCGGTTTTCGAGGAGGGCGTGGCCGAACTGGATGGCGGCGAAGGCGCCGAAATCGCCGCCGCCGAAATCGCCCGAAGGGGTGAGGTTGTTGAAGGTGTAGGAACTGGCCGCGACCTCGCCCTCGTCGATCGCGACGTTCTTCACGACCTCGACGAGGAGGGAGATCTGGACGGGGTCGAAGTGGTTGTAGTCGATGCGTCCGGTGAGGGCGACCTCGCGGAAGGGCGCGGCGAGGCCGAAGTAGTTGAACTGCTTGGTCGTGCCGACGGGGGCGTTGAGATCGCGGATGAGCCGGTAGGTGTTGCCCTTCTGGGCGAAGAGCAGGCGGCTGCCGTCGGTGTCGCCGGCGTCCATGACGGTGCCGTCGGTGGGGCTGGAGGTTTCGCCCTCGATGTTTTCGAAATGGTAGTAGGCGACGGCGAACTTGGCCTCGAAGTCCTTGTTGATCTTCCAGTCGGCGCCGAGCTGGGCGGCGTAGAGCCACTTGTCGGAGCTGGCGGTCTTGGCGGCGCGGTTGGTGGAGAGATCGAAGGCGGTGTTGTAGACGGGGAGCAGGCCGAGCGTGGCGAAGGGCTTGAGCTCGCCCTCGGCGTCGCGGCCCTGGAGCACGAGGCCGTCGAAGCTGAGATCGTTGGACCACAGCATCGAGGTCGAGAAGAAGGGGTTCGCGAAACGGCCGCCGGTGACGCTGAACGAGCCGTGCTCGAGGGCGCCGTCGTATTTGAGGAAGGCGCGGTCGAGCCAGAGGCTGTATTTGGAGAAGTTGCCGTTGCCGCCGCCGAGCGACTGGTTTTGCGAGACGGGGGAACCGCTCTCGCCGGTGGCGGCGCGGAGGCCGGAGCTGAAGCCCTGCTGGAGATCGATGTCGGCGCCGAGGCGGGCGCGGACGCGGAGGCGCTGGCGATCCTGGTCGGCGTTGAGGTAGGGAATCGGTTCGTCCTGCGCCGCGGCGGAGTTCATCTGAAGTCCGCGACCGGCGTTGAGCGAGGTGACGTTGATGGCGTCGAGGCCGCCGGCGTTGCCCTCGGGGAAGGAGACGGTCTCGTAGCGGAGGCGGATGTCGCCGTTGGGTTTCCAGCGGGTGGTCCATTCGGGCAAGGCGCGCGGATCGGCCCAGCGTTCGTCGACGGCCTGGCTCATCACGTCATGGCGGACCTCCTCGACCATCTGGCGGCGGATGTGAGGCGGGATGTAGGTGACGCGGACGGTGCCGTCGGGCGTGGCGGCGGGGGCGGACGCGGCGACGGCCGCGGGGGGCGCGGGGTTTTGCGCGAGCGCGGCGCGAGCCTCGCGCGCCTCGGCCTCGGCCTGGGCGATGAGTTTGGCGGCGGCCTCGGCGGGGATCAGCTTTTGCTCCACCATGAGGCGGATGAGATTGATGGTCGCGTTGGGCGTCGGGGACGTGGGCAGGCCGGGGACGGGCGCGTCCTCCGCGTGGGCGGAGAAGGGCGCGGCGAAGGCGCAGCAGGAGGCGGCGAGCCAGGCGGTCCAGAGCGAGCGGAGCGTCGGTTTACGATGACACATAAGTCGGTAGGCGGGCGGGGAGGCGGCGTGGAAAGGGTGGGCTCAATTGGCGGCGCGGAGCGTGGTGCGCAGCCAGATGGGCTGCGGCATGTCGGATGGCGGCGGCAGGATGCGAAGGCCGACGAGAAGGTCTCCGCGCAAGGCCTGCGTGGCGGTGTCCGCGGCGGTGGAGCGGCGCACGGCGACGCGGGTGACGCGGCCCTCGGCGTCGAGCCAAAGACCGAGCTCGACCTGGCCATCGGCGAAGCGGGTGCGGTCATCGGCGCGGATGGCGTCGAGGACGCGGGTTTTCACGCTGGAGCCGTAGCCGGCCCAACGCGTGCCGCCGCCGGAGGAGGCGAGACGGGAGCCGCCTCCGCCACCTCCGCCGCCGGTGCCGAGACCGAAGGAATCGGGGCCGTCGCCCTTGATGCCGGTGCCGAGCGGCGCGTCGGCGGACGCGGGCGCGGCCGGCGCGGGGTCCGGCTCCGCGGCGGTCTCGGCGACCATCTGCGGGGCGTCGGGCGGTGGCGGGGTGTCGGGCGTGATCTTGGGTTTGGGAGGAGGCGGCGGCGGGGGAGGCGGCGGCACGGAGATCTTCACCACCTGGGGAGCGCTTGGGCTGGCGCGCCTGGGCTCGCTTTTGCCGAAGAGGAAATAGCCGAGCGCGCCGACGACGAGGAGCGCGCCCGCGGCCTGGACGACGCGCGCCGAGGGAAAGGGGCGCGAGCCGGGATCTTTTTTCGAGGGGGCCATCGGAGCCTATTTGGGCGGCTGGGTGGCGAGGCCGATCTGGGTGATGCCGACGCGGCCGATGACATCGAGCACGTCCATGATGCCCTGATACTGCGTGCCGCGGTCGCCGCGGACGACGACGGGGAAGTCGGGGCTCTTGACCTTGTGCTCGTTGAGGCGTTGCTCGAGCTGCTCGAGGGTGACGGGAACCGTATCCAGAAAAATCTTACCCTCGTTGTTCACCGTGATGGCGCGGCTCTTCGGGCCGCCGAGCGCGGGGGCGGAGCTGCCGCGGGGCAGGTCGACCTTCACGCCCTGAACGCCGGCGGTGGTCATGATGATGAAGATGAGGAGGAGGACCAGATAGAGGTCCACCATCGGGGTGACGTTGATGTCGTCGTAGGATTTGCTGTCGTCGGCCTTCATTTCCGGACGGCCTCCTGGATCTCGTCGTCGGACTCCGTCCGGCCCGGATCGCGCCGCCCGAAGGGCGCGGTGGTGGAATCGGCGGCGCCGGGCGCGACGGGGTAGAACTCCGCCATCTTGGTGATGAACTCGTCGATGAAGAGCTGCATCTCGGAGACGGCGTCCTTGATCCGGCTGTTGAGGAAGCTGTAGAGGAAAAGCGCGGGGATCGCGACGAGCAGACCGAAGACGGTGGCGAGGAGCGCGGACGCGATGCCGGGGGCGATGGAGTTGACCTCGACCTGGCCGGTCTTGGCGATGACGGCGAAGGTGATCATGACGCCGACGACGGTGCCCATGAGGCCGACGTAGGGGCCGCCGGCGATGCCGATGGTGAGGGAGACGAGGCCGGAGTTGAGGCGATGGACCTCGCGGGTCTGGCTGGCGTCCAGGCTGGCCTTGATCGCGGTGATGGAGCGGGCGGAGAGGCCGTGGAAGCCCTTCTTGCTCTTGATGCGATGGTGGATCTCCTCCGAGCCGACGTGGTAGATCTGGTAGAGCGGGCTGGTCTGCATCACGGCCTGCAACTCGGCGTCGGCGACACCGCCGAGGCTCTTCACGTTGTCGGCGTCGGTGTGGTCGATGACGGTGAGATCGTAGGAGACTTCCTTCCAACGGCGGAGGAACTCGGCGGTGCCTTTCTCGACGCGTTTCAGGTAGCGGAACTTCCGGATGGCGACGACCCAGCCGACGACCATCATGATGATGCAGCAGCCGACGGCGATCCAACCGTCGAACATCATGTTTCGCGCGATGTCGCCAAAGAGCATGACGTGCTCCAAGGTGGCGTTGTGGCCGCCTCCGCCGGCGGTCTCCTCGGCGCCGAAGACGACGATCTTCTGGCTTTCGGGCGAACCGGACTCCGCGAGGGCGGCGAGGCGAAGCCAGGCGGCGGAGCGGGCGACGGTGGAGATCTGGACCTCGTCGATTTCGCCGACGAAGCCGTTGCGGCCGCCGGCCGCGCCCAGGGTGAGTTCGCCCTCCAGGGCGGGAAGCGGGGCGGCGACACGGCCGTATTCCTGGCCGTCGACGTAGAGGATGACGGAGGCGGAGTCGGCGACGAAGGCGAGATGACGCCAGTTGTCGGCGGGCAGCGCGGCGGCGGGCGTGCTGGATACGGAGCGGGCTCCGTCGCGGATCTCGAGGACGGGCGCGCCGGCTTCGAGGAAGAGTTCGACGGCGGAGTTTTTTTGTCCCCAGGAGAAAAGCACCTGGCGGCCGGCGGAGTCGGCGGCCTTGACCCAGGCGGAGAAGGTCAGCGGCCGGGCCGCGTCGCGAAGCAACGCGGGCGAGGCGGGAACATGGATCGTCTCGGTGCCGGAAAAACGCTGGCCGGGGCCGATGAGGGAGCCTTCGACGGGGAGGGCGGCGTTGTTGGCGTTGCGCGCGTTCTTGCTGGAATCGACCGGGGCGCCCGCTCCGGCGAAGTGGTAGACGAGGGCGGTGTCGTCGTCGTAGGCGGTCTTGGCGTCGTCGACGCGCGGGGCGGAGCGGGCCTCGTGTCCGTAGTAAAGCCAGAGGTCGGCTTTGGCGCCGGGCTTGAGGCCTTGGACATCGACCCAGACGAAGGCTTCGTTGAGCAGCGGATCGAAGCGCTCGATATGATGGGGCAGGACGGTCTTGTCGTCGCCGCCGACGAAGCGGATGTCGGCGCCGTCCTCCATGGCCTGGAGAAACTGGAAATTGCCGTCGTGGAGACGCACGAGCACCGGACGGGCGGCTTCGTTGGCGGAGCCGGCGACGGACGCGTCGATCGTGATCTGGCGGCGGACCGTCCAGGCGTCGTTCCACCAGGCGAAGGACGTCGCGGTGGAGGCGATGAAGGCGGCCAAGGCGAGGGCGGGCCGGAGCGTGAAGAGGGAGCGTTGCGGAGCCATGTGGGTCGATGAAAGGTGAAGTCGGGTGCGCGAGGTCGGGCCTAGTAGCTGGCGCCGACGGAGAAGTTTACGCGGAGGTCGCGCGCCTGCGTTTCGCCCGCGTCGCGGAGGGGCCAGCCGGCGTCGATCGAGCCGGTGAAGCGATCCCGGAGCAGGACGCGGGTGCCGAAGCCGACGCCGAGAAGATCGAAGCGGGAATCCTGCTCGGGGAGCGCGTCGTGGAGCGTGACATGAGCGCCCTCGACGAAGGCATGGATGCGCCAGTCGTTTTTCGGCGCGGAGGAGCCGGCCGCGGGCGCGCCGAGCAGAGAGGGCGAGCGAAGCTCCACGGTGCCGGCGAGCGCGTCGTCCCCGGCGATCTCGGATTCGTAGTATCCCCGGACGGTGTCGGCGCCTCCGGCGGAGAATTGCTCCGAGTCCACGAGGGCCTGGCCGGAGAACTGGGCCTGGCCGCGGAGGAGGAGGGAGAAGCCGGCGGGCAGCTTCTGATCGCGCGAAAGATCGGCGCGCAAGTAGGCGAAGCTGCCGGAAGACGCGACACGGCGCGTGGCGAAATCGTTTTCGTCGGCGCCGAGCGGACGGAGCCCGAGGGTGGGGGCGAGGCTGAGCTCGGTGGAGCCGGTTTTGCCGATCCAGGTGGCGCCGTAGCTGAGCGGCAGCGTGGCGTAGTCGATCGGGGCGCGGGAGTCGGATCCGCCGGCCGAGAGGGTCTGGTCGAGGTGTTTGACGTCGAGGCCCGCGGACGCGGTGTGAAAAAAGGCCTGGTCGCCGCCCGGGAGCGCGAAGATCGCCCGCCCGCCGTAGGTCGAGCCGCGCCCGGCCACGGCGCCGCCGCCGAGCGTGGAGACGTCGCTCTCCTGCCGGGTGGCGATGAGCTGGAGCGTGAGGAAATCGACCGCGCGGGGACGGAAAAGGTAGTAGCCGGAGAAGACCTTGGCGTCGTCGAGGTCCTCGGGCGCGATCTGGAAGGTGAGTCCGGCGGTGTGCCCGCGTTGGAAGAGGTTGCCGTAGCCGACGCCGCCGTTGAGGCGGAGATCGGTGGTGTCGGCGCTGTTGCGGTTGTTGAGCTCGACGTGGGCGGAGAGCGGCGGCTTGGCCTCGTCGACCTTGAGATCGACGTCGATGGCACCCGCCTCGGCGCCGGGCTTGAACTCGGGGGTCACGCGGCGATCCGCCACCTGGTTGAGACGGGCGATGTCCTGGGAGAGGGCGTTGAAGTCGAGGGGCTGTCCCTCGGCGAGAGAGGGGGCGTCCTCCTTCAGGCGGTCGGGCCGGGAGTAGCGCGAGCCGGTCACGCGGGTGCGGCCGACCACGCCCTCGGTCACCAGGATGGACACGACGCCGGACGAGGCGTCCTGGGCGGGAACCTGGACGAAGGCGGCTTGGTAGCCTTTTTTTCGATACAGATCCTCGACCGCGAGCCGCGCGAGCTCGACGTCGTCCGCGGTCCGCTCCGGACCGAGGAACGGATAGACGGCCTCCTCGATTTCGCCGGGAGAGACGGCGTGGACGCCTTCGACGCGGTATTCACGGACAAAGAAACGGGTGGCGGACGCCGCGGCGCCCGCCGCGGCGTCCGACTCCGGCGCGAAGACCAGGGCGGTGGCGAGCAAGGCGACGGCGAGGCCGGCGGAAGGGGAAAGTGGGCGGAGGCGGGTCGGGAGTTTCAATTTCCGGGGAAAACGAAGTTCCTCCGGCCGCTTTTTCGGCCGGAGGAACTGGCTGGGACGGGAGCCGGCGCGGTGTCGCGGCGGCTCGCGGAACCGATCAACGGCGGCGGCGGCCGGCGGCGACGTAGCCCATGGCGGCGAGGCCGAGGATGGCGGCGTAGGACGAGGGCTCGGGGATGGGCGAGGTGCCGGAGGCGGTGAAGCTGAGGCCGGAGCCGCTCAGGGTGAAGTAGCCGAGGTAGTTCGTGCCGCGGCCCCAGACGAGGCCGGAGGCGTCGGTGGAGAGGCCGGTCGGGGCGGTGCCGCCCGAGGCGGGGACCAGTCCGTAGAAATCCGAGATGGTGGTGCCGGCGGCGACGTTGGCGTTGTTCGGGCCGAACTGCGGGGCGTTGGACGTCTGCTGGCGGGAGTAGAGCGAGTCGACGTTGGAGTCGACGACGACGTTCACCGTGCCGTTCACGGTGGTGTCGGTGAGGTTGTAGGTGTTGGCGATGGCCTGGATGTTGGTGCGGACGGCGCTGAGCGTGCTGTCGGAGCCGGAGGAGATCGCGGAGGGCGCGTCGCCGACGCTGACGCGGGGGCTGGCGGAGAAGATGGTGTTGCGGGTGAGGCCGTTGACCACGGTCGCGTAGGTGGCGCCGGTGACGGTCCACTCGAGGTCGGTGCGGCTGTTCCAGTTGGCGCCGTAGGTGGCGGCGAGATCGGCGACGATGTTGGCGCTGAAGGAGACGGTGGAGCCGTTGTTGTTCTCGAACTGGGTGTAGCTGCCGAGGTTGACGATCAGGTTCTGCGTGGCGCCGGTTCCGGTCGAGGTGTAGAAGCCGATGAGGATGTCGCCGGCGCCCTGCGGGTCGGACGTGGTGGCGGCGAAGGCGGCGGAGGTGGCGGCGAGGGCCGCGAGGGAGAGGGAAAGGACGGAGGATTTCATGATGTGAAAGACGGATGGGTTTCGGGAAAAAGGGCGGACGCGGCCTGCGTCCGCCCTTCCGGTGCGGAGATCTGGATTTCCGGGATTACTTGAGGGTGATCACGGCGCCTTCGGAGGCGCGGGTGACGAGCATGTCGGAGAGCTTCACGCCCGAGGCGCTGGGGACGTTCGCGATGATGTTGGTCGAGAGGGCGTCGGCGAAGGTCTTGGGCAGTCCGGCGAGGGCGGTGGTGCCGTTGGGGCCGGAGCTCTTGCGGTAGGCGAGCTGGGCGACGGACCAGAGGGAATACTTGCCCTCCTTGATCGCGGTGAAGTCCCAGGTGGTGGTCTGGCTGGTGGAGTTGTAGGAGACGCCGAGCGAGACGCCGTTGTAGGCGAGCACGTAGCCGGTGTCGGTGGAGGTGGTGGTGTTGATGGCCTTCAACAGGGCGGCGGCGTCGCCGACGCCGACATAGCCGACGAGGCCGAAGGGCACGCCGTCGTAGAGGTTGCCGGAACCGTCGGTGTCGGAGACCGTCTTGGAGAGGTCGCTGGCGAGGGTGCCGCCGCTGGTGTAGCCGTTGTCGCCGTCGACGAAGCCGTTGGTGGCGTCGGCCGCGGTGAGGTTGATCTGGGTGATGTTGGAGCCCGAGACGACGGGGGTGAACTGGGTGGCGGGGGAGGTCGCGCCGAAGCCGGTCTCGGCGAAGGTCACGAGGCGGGTGCCGGAGAGGGGGTTGCGGCCCACGGCGTAGAGCTTGGTGCCGCTGGCGTCGGCCGAGCCGGTGAAGAAGGAGAGGGGGGCGCCGCCGCCGAGGAGGCCCTTGGCGAGCTGGTTGGTGATGTTGGTGACGGAGTCGTAGCCGGCCTTGCCGGGGTGGCTGGCGCCGAGGCGGCCCTTCACGAACACGAAGGGAATGATGCCGACGGAGGTCTCCTTGAGGGAGGGGGTCTTGTAGATCGTGGCGGACTGGGTGTTGTCGGCCATGGCGATGTCGGGGATCGCGCTCTCGATGTTGCCGCCGGAGGCGGAGAAGCTGGCGGTGGAGTCGGAGACGCCGGTGCCGTTGGTGTTGGGGACGACGCTGGCCTTGATGAAGTTTTGGGTCAGGCCGCGGGCGACGTCGCGGATGCCCTCGACGGAGCCGGTCCAGGCGCACTGGATGACGACCGCGTTGCCGGAGTAGGTGCCGACGTAGGTGGCGTATTGGGCGCCGGTGGCGCCGCTGGTGCCGGTGTAGGCGACGTCATAGCCAGGCGCGAGCAGGCTTTGGATCGAGCTGATGGTGGCGGAGCGGAAGGCGGTGGATCCGGTGACGCGGATCGTGGTCTGGGCGGAGGCGGCCTGGGCGGCGGCGAGCGCAAGCAAAACGGCCGCGCAGGATTTCATGTGCTTCATGTGGAGGTCAGTTGGGTTTAGATGGTGCGCCGTTGGTCGAACGGACGCGCCTATCCAACCCGACTTCTGTTACGATGCGGCGGAGGCCGGGTGATAACCCGGCGACTTCAGTGTGACGGATGTGCTCTTATCGCCAGCGTTGGGCGTCCGCGGGCGGGGCGCGAATCCCGGACGAGAGCCACGCAAACGAATGCGGAACGCGTTTTCCGCGCGACGTGACGCCGGATGGCCGAAAAATCGCCGCTGCAAAGCGAGTGGGCGGACGGTTGGCGAGAGCCTGAAGCGGATCGGAATCGACCGGGGATGGAAGCGTCGCGACGTCCCTGGGTTTTCGCGCTAAATGCAGCCTCGTCGATGACGAGGATTGCCATGCGTTTGAGCGGACGGCGACCATGGCCCGAGATCGACTCCCCCATGGATTTTCATGCGCCCATCGTCCTGTCTCCGCCGGCTGGTTTCAGGGACCGTCCCGCCTCGATGACGGACGAGGGCGGTTTTTCAGGGGCGGCGCGACTTCAAGCCAATCGAAACTAAAATGAAGATCTACTTCATGGGCATCTGCGGAACAGCGATGGGCAACGCGGCGCTTCTGGCGCGCGCGGCGGGGCACGAGGTGCTCGGCGCCGACACCGGCGTCTATCCGCCGATGAGCACCGTGCTCGCCGAGTCCGGCATCGCGCTCCACGAGGGCTACGACGCCGCCCGACTGGAAAAGCTCGCGCCCGATCTGGTCGTGATCGGCAACGCCATGTCGCGCGGCAACCCCGAGGTCGAGTGGCTGCTCGACACCCGCGCGCTGCGCTTCACCTCGTTGCCCGCGCTGCTCAACGAGACCATCCTGGCGACGCGAAAAAACATCGTCGTCTGCGGCACCCACGGGAAGACCACCACGACCGCGCTCGCCGCTTTCCTGCTGCGCGAAAACGGCCGCGATCCCGGCTTTCTCATCGGCGGCGTGCCGCTCGATCCGCCGACCGGCAACCATCTCGGCGCCGCCGCCGATCCCTTCGTCATCGAGGGCGACGAATACGACAGCGCCTTCTTCGACAAGCGCTCGAAGTTCATCCACTACGCGCCGCACGTCGCGGTGTTGAACAACCTCGAGTTCGACCACGCCGACATCTTCCGCGACCTCGCCGACGTGCAGCGCACGTTCTCGCACCTCGCGCGCATCGTGCCGCGCAACGGCCACGTCGTGATGAACGGCGACGACGACAACCTCCGCGCGCTCGGTCCGATGTCGTGGACGCGCGTCACGCGGGTGGGGCTGGGGGAGAACAACGATGTCCGTATCACAAACTTTTCCGAAGGTCCGTCGGGCGTGGGGTTTTCCCTCGTCTGGAGCGGCCGGCCGTGGGCGGACGTTTCGTGGTCCCTGCCCGGCATCTTCAACGTCCGCAACGCCGCGATGGCCGCGACGGCCGCGGCGCTCGCGCTCGGCGGCAGCGAGAAGCTTTCGCTCGCGCCGCTCGCGCGTTTCCGGGGCGTGAAGCGTCGCCAGGAAAAGCTCGTCGATCGCGCCGGCCTGACCGTGATCGAGGATTTCGGCCACCACCCGACCGCGCTCGCCGAGACGCTGGGCAGCCTGCGCAACCGGCATCCGGGCGCCTTGCTCACCGCGGTCTTCGAGCCGCGCAGCAACACCGCGCGCACCAAGACTCTGCAAGGCGGCTTCATGCGCGCGCTCGCGCTCGCCGACGAGGTGTTCATCGGCGCCGTCAACCGCGCCGACAAGCTGAAGGAGTCCGACCGTTTCGACGCCGAGGCGGTGGTGCAGCACCTCGAGACCCAGGGCGTCCACGCCGCGACCGCGCCGACCAACGCCGAGCTGCTGGAGAAGCTGAAGACCGCCGCGCTTTCGGGCGGCTCCGACGCCAAGGCCCGGCCCCGCGTCGTGGTGTTTTTCTCCAACGGCAGCTTCGACGGGATAATCGCCGCTTTCGCGCAAGCCGCGAAATAGGCGCCTCCGGGCCGCGCTCGACCGGCGTGGCCATTTGACGGCGGGGCAACTTTAGGGCGTGATGGGCGTCTATTTCCCTTTCGCCATGGCCCTGTCTCGTCGAAGCAAGCTCATCCTCCTCCTGATTCTCGCCCCGATCGTCCTCGTGGCGATCCTGGTCGCCGCCGCCTTCACGTCGGCGGTGCAGACCTTCGCCGCCCGCAAGGTGCTCGCGGGCCAGGGAGGCGCGGTCGAGCGCGTGGATGTCGGCCTCGGGGGGGCGAAGCTCCGCGGCCTCGCGATCGAGCAGCCCGGCCTCAAGCTCCAGGTGCCCGATTTTCGCGCCGACGCGCCGCTTCTCGACCTCGCCGGAGGCAAGGTCGAGGTCCGGTCCTTGGTGGCCCGCGACATCGTGGTCGAGATCGACCCCGTCGCCTTGCAGGCCGCGCAAAAGCCGGCCGAGGAGAAGCCGGCGGAGCCGGCGAAACCGTTCAACGGCGTGCTCGACGCCGCCAAGCTTCCCGAACTGCGGGTCGACGGCATCGACATCGCCGGGCGTCTTCGCGTGGCGGGCCCGCAGCCCGTCGACGCCACCTTCGCGCTGAGCGGCGGCGGGATCCGCTCCGGCCAGGCGGGAAAGCTGGAGCTGAAAATCGAGGCCAAGGCCGGTCTCGGCTCGGTCGTCACCACCTTCACCCTCGCGCCGACCCTGGGCGCGGACGGTCGTCTCGACGCGCTCGGGGCGGTGGCCGAGGCGCTGGCCACGAGCAAGCTGCTCGCCCAGCCGGCCAAGCTTCGCGCCAAGGTCGACATCACCCGTCAGTCGGCGGGGGAAGCCTACGGGTTGAGCCTGCTCGCCGGCGACACGCCGCTCGTGGAGCTCGACACGCGTTGGGCGCCCGGCGCGAAGGAGCTGCCCGGCCGTTGGAAGATCGCGATCCGGGACCAGGACCTCGCGCCTTTCGCGATGGGGCTCTCCTTGCCCCGGTTCACCGTCGCGGGCGGCGGAGACCTCGCCCTCCTCGGCGCGGAGGCCTTGCGCGTCGGCGGCGAACTCGGCCTGGCCGCCGACGGCCTCGAGACGGTCGGACTGCCGAAGCTCGGGCCGATCGCGCTGGCGTCCAAGTTCTCGGTCGAGGCCGCGGCGAAGGAGCTGCGCGTCGACTCCCTGCAAGTCGACGTGAAGGGCGCCTCGCCGGTGCTCGCGGTGCGCACGGCGCAGCCCTTCGGTCTCGCGCTCGAGACCAAGAAGATCGTTCCCAGCCGCGAAGGCGCCGATCTGGCCGAGATCACCTTGCTCGGCGTTCCGGCGGAGTGGCTGCAGGCCTTCGCGCCGGATTTTTCCCTCGGTGGATCCGTGACCGGCGCCTGGGCCGCTCGCGCCGAGGGCGACGGTTTTGTTTTGGTTTCCAGCCAGCCTCTGGTCGCCAACCAGGTCGCCTACGCCTCGGCCGGACAGCCTTTGGTGAAATTCGACGCGGTGCGGGTCGAGAACCTGCGCGCGAAGCAGACCTCGGCCGGCCTCGAGGCCGCGATCGGCGCTTTGCGCGTGGTCGTCGACGGCGCCGATCTCGTCACGTTGAAGGTCGACGCCTCGCGTAAGCCGGGCGCGCCGCTGGTCGCGAAGGGCGAGCTGCGCGCGCAACTGGCCAAGCTCGCGGACCAGCCGGTCTTGCGCGGACAGACCCGCCTCAGCGCCGGCGAGGCCGTGGTCACCTTTGACGCGAGCGTCGCCGAGGCGCTCAAGGCGCTCGCCCAGCTGCGTCTGTCCGGATTGCGCGCCGCCGGCGCGGGCGACCTGCCCGAGGTGGCGATCGACGCCGAACTGGCCCGCGACGCCGCCGGCGTGCTCAGCGCCAAGCTGCCCCTCGTCGTGCGCAACGCCAAGGCGGGCCGGAATTCGGACCTCGCGCTCCAGGCCACGGTCACGCCGGGCAAAGCCGAGACGCAGGTCGCGGCCAAGTTGGCCAGCCAGGTTCTTTACGTGGAGGATTTGCAGGCTTTCGCCGCGCTTGCCGCGCAGACCAAGCCCGCCGCGCCGGCCGTTCCGAAGGGAACCGACGCCACGGCCAAGCCGGCCGCGCCCGCGCCGGCGCCCGCCGGACCGCCTTGGGCCGGAACCTCCGGCGAGGTGGAGCTTTCGCTCGCCCGGATCGTTTACGCGCCCGGCGTCGAGATCACGCAGACGCAAGGCCGGCTCACGCTCACGCGCGACGCCGCGAGCCTGGAAACGTTTCGTCTCCTGCTCGGCACCGGCGGCTCGCTGGACGCCAGCGGCGCGCTGAAGTGGCTCGCCGCGGACAAAAGCTACACGCTGGGGGCCGATGTGAAAGGGGCCGGCGTGGCGGTCGGTCCCTTGCTTCATGCCCTCGCGCCCGGCGAGGCGGCGAAGCTGGAAGGGACCTACGATCTCTCCGCTTCCGTGAAGGGGCAGGGGAGCGACCCCGCACTGGCCGCCTCCGGCGCCGCGGCCGAGTTCAAGTTGGTCGGCAAACAGGGCGCGATCCGCGCGATCAATCTCGAGACGAACAAATACGCGAAGGCCGGCAACGTCGTCTCCGGCTTGGCGGGCCTCGCCGGCGCGCTCTCCGGCAACGAGGAGATCGCCAAGCAGGCCAATCGCGTCACGGCCTTCAACGCGGTCGCCCGCTCGCTCGCCAACCTCGCCTACGACGAGATCGCGATCGAGGCGAAGCGCGGCGCGGACGGCGGCGTGGAAATCGCGCGGATCGGTCTGCTTTCGCCGCAGTTGAAGCTGGCCGGCTCGGGCGGTCTCCGCCCGGTCGCGGGCCGTTCCTGGCTGGAGATGCCGCTCACCCTGAAGCTCGATCTGGGCGCCAAGGGCGAGCTGGCTCGCCATCTGACCTCGCTGCGTCTGCTCGAGCCGTCCGCGTCGGCGCAAGGCGCCGAGACCTACGCGTCGATGGTCGAGCCCCTGGTTCTCGACGGCACGCTGAAGCAGATCGGCACCGCGCAGGTCTCGAAGCTGTTGAGCCGAGCGCTCGCGCCCTGAGCCGGACGGGCTCGCGGCGGCGTTGCCAAGGGGCGGCCGCCGCGTCCTGATCTCCGCACCGTGGCCGTCAAGAAACCCAGCTCCCTCGCGCGCATGCTCGAGCGTCTCGACACGCTCGACAAACCCACGCTGTCCGCGCTGGCCCAGCGCCTCGGGCGCGAACGCGGGCTTTTCGAGCGCGTCTTCAACGTGCTTCAGGAAGGCGTGCTCGTGGTCGACGGGGACGGCGGGATCGCCTTCGCCAATTCCGCCGCCCGGCGCCTGCTGGGTTTCAAGGCGACCGACGCGGGCGGCGTCACGCTCTGGCGGCTCGCGCCCGGCCTGCGTTCGCTGCTCGCGCCCGCGCTGGACGCCGCGACGAGCCTCACGCGCGAGATCGAGCTGAGTTATCCGGAGCCGCGCGCCGTGCGGCTCTATCTCGTGCCCTTCGCGGCCCGGGTGGAGGCCGAGGCGGCGCCCGACGCCGACGATGGCGGCGCGATCGTCGAGGGTGCGGGGCGGCGTTTCGCGGTGGTGTTGACCGATATCACGCGCGACAAGCTCGACACCGACCAGCGCATCGAGAGCGAGCGCGTGGCCTCGATCGTCCTCCTCGCCGCCGGCGTCGCTCACGAGCTGGGAAATCCCCTCAACTCGCTCACGATCCACCTCCAGGTAGTGGAGAGGAAACTACGCCGGCTGCGCGGCGTGGACGCGAAGGACGCCAAGGCGCTGGGCGATTCGCTGCGCGTGTGCCGGGAGGAGGTGTCGCGCCTCGACGGCATCATCTCGAACTTCTTGCAGGCCATCCGTCCGCGGCCGCCGGATCTCGCCGACACGCGGCTGGCGGACGTGCTCGCCGAGGTGCTGGCCTTCCAGGAGCGCGAGCTGGCGGATCGCGGCGTGAGCGTCGAGGTGGAGAGCCCCGGAGACCTGCCCGTCGTGCTTGCGGACAAGGACCAGGTGAAGCAGGTGTTTTTCAACCTCGTGAAAAACGCGTCCGAGGCGATGCAGCCGGGCGGGCGGCTGCGCATCGATGCGCGTGCCGACGAGGAGCACGTCTCGCTCGCGTTCGCCGACAACGGCAGCGGGATCAAGCCCGAGGATCTCGCGCGGCTTTTCGAGCCCTACCACACGACCAAGCCCACGGGCCACGGTCTGGGCATGATGGTGGTGCAGCGGATCATGCGCGCCCACGGCGGCCAGATCGCGGTGGAGAGCAATCCCGGCCGCGGCACGACCGTGACGCTCCAGTTTCCGTTGAAACAGCGGCGGGTGAAACTGCTCGGGGGGTAGGCGTGCGAATCGGCGGCGACGGCGCCCTCCAGGTGCTGACGTTGGAGGGCGCTGCGGCGTCGGCTCCGTCCCCCCCCCCGGGGATTTTTCGGGTGGCGTTTTCGGGGGCGGACTTTTGCGTCGGCCCGATGTCGAGCGAGTCATCCCCAGTCGATCTCATCGCGAACGCCGCCGCCCAGTTTGGCGGACGTCCCTCGTGGGACGATTACTTCATGGCCACCGCGGTGCTGCTCTCTACCCGTAGCCCCTGCGAGCGGCTTAATGTGGGCTGCGTGATCGTCAGCGCGGGCGAGCGGAAGAACCGCCTGGTCGCGGCGGGCTACAACGGCTTCCTGCCGGGCACGCCGCACACTTCGCGGGTGCGCGAGGGGCACGAGCAGGCGACGGTTCATGCGGAGCAAAACGCGGTCGCGGACGCGGCGCGGCGCGGTAGCTCGGTCGAGGGCTGCGTCGCCTATGTGACCCATTACCCCTGCATCAACTGCGCGAAGATCCTGGCCGCGGCCGGCATATCCGAGGTGCGTTATCGTCAGGATTACCACAACGACCCCCTGGTCGCTCCGTTGTTGGCGGACGCCGGGGTGCGGATCGTGCAGCTGTAGTTGCGGACGCCGGGCGAGCCGGTTCATCTTGTTCCCATGCGTTCGCGGCCCCTGAAAGACGACGAGTCGCTGGCGGGCTCGCTCCTGCTGGCGCATCCGGTCCTGCGCGACGCCACCTTCCGCCGCACCGCGATCCTGATGTCGGCCCACGACGAGCAGGGCGCGATGGGCGTGGTGTTGAACCGGCCGCTCAACAAGCGCCTAGGCGAGCTGGGCGGCGATTTCGCGCTGGGTCCGCTCGCGGACGTGCCGGTCTTTGACGGCGGGCCGGTGGAGAAACGTCAGCTGATTCTCTGCGCGTGGCGGCCGCAGCCGGACGAGGCGGGGGAGGAGGACGGCGAGTCCTTGCAGCTGCTTTTCGGGCTCGATCCGGAGCGTGCGGCCGAACTGGCGGGGCAGGAGGGGGTGCAGCTGCGCGCTTTTCTCGGTTACGCCGGCTGGACGGGCGGCCAACTGGAGGGGGAGCTGGAGCGCGATACCTGGGTGGTCGCCGATTTGGAGCCGGGAATCGTCAAGCAGCGTCCGGACGAGAGTTTGTGGCGCAGCGTGTTGAGCGGTTTGGACCCCCGGTGGCGCTTGTGGGCGGGCGAGCCGGATGATCCGGGGCTGAACTGATTCGAATCCGGGCGGCACCCGGTTCGCGAAAGTCGCTGTCGCGGCGAATTTCCGTTTGACAGCACCGGCGCCGAACCGGTGTTTTCTTCCTTTTTATGAAAGTTGTCTCCTCCATCAAATCCGCGAAGAAGCGTCACCCCGACTGCCAAGTCGTCCGCCGCAAAGGCCGCATCTACGTGATCAACAAGACCGACCCCCGCTACAAGGCGCGCCAGGGCTAAGTCCAGCCGGCCAAAAGCCACCCAACTCCTTTACCATCATGAAAGCCGAAGGCCATCCCACCCTCAACAACGTCTGCTTCCTCGACGTCGCCTCGGGCAAGAAGTTCCTCACCAAGTCCACGATGAAGTCCGCCCGCAAGGAGACCATCGATGGCGTCGAATACTTCGTCGTCGTTCGCGACGTGACGATGGACTCGCACCCCGCCTACACCGGCGAGAAGCGCATCGTCGACACCGCCGGCCGCGTGGAGAAGTTCACCTCCAAGTTCAAGCGCGGCACCGGCGCCAAGAAGTAAGCCGGCTCGCGCCGAGTTTTCTTTTTCGATTTTCAAACCCGCCGCGCTCTCCGAGCCGGCGGGTTTTTTCGTGGGCGCGCGGAGCCGTCGGCGCCCGGTCTGTGCGTTTGGCAAGACGTGGCGCGGGCCCGGACGGACAGAGACGCGACCGGGGCGGGCCAAATCGCGGCGGGCGTCAACTCGCGTCCGGGTCGGCGAAGGATGCGCGGTCGGGCGGAGGGGTCATGCCGGGACTCCCTCGTCCCGCGATGGGGCAGCGCAATCGCGGCCGATGTGGATCAGTCCGCCCGGACGTCGATCACCACGCCGGTGATATTGTCGCTGCCGCCGTTCGCGAGGGCGTCGGCGACCAGCGTGCCGAGCACGACGGCGGGTTCGGCTTTTTGGCCCAGGCGTTTGGCGAGGACGGAGTCGTTGACCATGCGCGTGACACCGTCGGAGCAGAGCAGGACGCGATCTCCCGGCTGAAGCGGGTATTGGGAAACCTTCACCTCGAGAGGCATGGGCTGGCCGATGCAGCGGGTGAGCGCGTTGCGGTAGCGTTCCTCGAGTTGGACGTTTTCGCCGCGGGAGCGGCGCACGGCGACCTCTTGTTCGACGGTGTCGTCGATGGTGAGCATCTTGAGCCGCCCGTCGCGAAAGAGGTAGCAGCGGCTGTCCCCGACGCTGGCGACGCGCATGACGTCGCCCTCGATATGGACGGCGGTCAGGGTGGTGCCGAGACCGGTGTCGGGGGCGAAGCGATGGGCGAGGCCGATGACCTCGGAATTGGCGAATTTGAACGCGTGGGCGAGGTCGGGGTTGCGGCCGACTTCGCGCGAGGCCCGGGCGTCCTTGAGCAGCGTGGTGATCGCGAGTTGCGCGGCCTCGGCGCCGCCGGGCAGGCCGCCGATGCCGTCCGCCACGGCGTAGAGGCGGAGATCGTCGGCGCAAAGGTGACGATCCTCGTTCTCGGAGCGGGCGAGACCTATGTCGGTCTGGGCGGCGGAAAGGAGCTGCATGGGCAAGATTCAGACCCTACCGGCGGGGGCTTTCGCTTCAAGGCTCCATGCGGTGTTTCGATCCATAAAATGGCGCGGGCTACACGTAGGGCTGAAAGACCTCGGCCCGGTTCAGTCGGTTGAATCGCACATGGCGGGGCTGCGGGAGGCAGGCGAGGAACTGGCGTCCGTAGGTCTTTTGGAGGATCCGTGAGTCGAGCACGGTGACCAGACCGCGGTCACGCTGGCTGCGGATGAGGCGTCCCACGCCCTGGCGGAATGTCATGAGGGCGTCGGGCAGGGTGATCTCGTTGAAAGGGTTTCCGCCGCGGGCGCGGACGTGCTCGGTGCGGGCCTCGAGCACGGGGTGGGTGGGCACCTGGAAAGGGAGCCGCGTGATGATGACCTGGGAGAGGGCGTCGCCGGGGACGTCGATGCCGGTCCAGAACGATTCGGTGCCGAAGAGGACGCCGTCGCCGGCCTCGCGGAGCATGCGGGCGAGGTCGGTGCGGGAGGCGTCGCGACCCTGCATGAAGAAGGGGCGATGCGCGCCGCGGTAGATCGGCTCCACGATCTCGGCCACGCGCTGCATGTCGGCGTAGCTGGTGAAGAGCACGAGGCTGCCGCCGGCGCTACGTCGGGTGCAGAAGTCGATGTGGTCGGCGAGCACCTCGATGGAGAGCTTCGCGTCCTCGCGGGTGGGCAGGGGCACGTCGGCGGCGAGGTAGACGCGCATGTTGCGCGCGTAGTCGAAGGGCGAGTGCTGGATCTCGGCGCGAACCCCGGGGCCGCCGATGCGCGCGAGGAAGGGCTGGATGTCGTCGGCGACGGCGAGGGTGGCGCTGGTGAAGACCACGGCGGTCTGGCGGTCGAGAATCGCCTCCTTGAGCTGCGGCGCGATGTCGATCGGCGCGGAGCGAAGGGCGACGACGGTCTGGCGGCGGCCGGTGCGTTCGAGCCAGTAGACGTTGTCCTCCGGCTCGGCGAGGGAGAGGAAGCGTTTCACGCCGAGCTGGGCGGAGCGGAGCTTGCCGGCCTGTTCGAGCAGCTCCTCGCGTTCGCGTCCCTCGTCGAACTTGTCGGCGCGGGTTCGCACCGCTTTTTGCAAGGCGAGGAGCGGGCCGTCGAGCCAGGCCTCGGCGCAGTTTTCCTGGCGGATGCGGACGATGGACTGGTTGAGGAGAAAGTTTTCCTGGAGGAAGGCGAAGAACTGGTGGTTGGCCTCGATGGCGTCGGCGACGAGCTGGCGTTCCTCGGGAGAGCCCAGTTTCTGGAGAAGGCCGCGGCGGGTCTTGGGGTTGTAGAGGTGGCGCAGCATGCGGTCGACGCCGTAGCTGCTGAGGCGAAGGCCGAAGTAGTCGGTGGCGACCTCGGGCACGGTGTGGGCCTCGTCGAGCACGACGAGATCGTCGGGGAAGAGCACGCCCTTCTCGGCGGAGCCGTTGGCCGCGGCGCCGCCGGCGGCGATGAGCGCGAAGAGGAGCGAGTGGTTGACGATGATGAGATGGGCGGAGCGGATGCGGGCTCGGGCGCGCTGGTAGGGGCACTTTTCCGGATCGCAGTATTTGCGGGCGCAGGCGGAGGAGTCGGCGTTGACGAGCTCCCAGACGTCGGGATCGGGGGGCGGGTTCAGCTCGTGGCGCAGGCCCTCGGCGGTGGTTTCGGCCCAGGCGGCGATGCGTTGCAACTCGGCGTGCTCGGGCGTGGCGAAGAGCTCGTGCTTGTCCCGCAGCGCGGTGGCGAGGCGGGTGGCGCAGAGGTAGTTGCCCTTGCCCACAAGGACGGCGGATTTGAAGTCGGCGTAGCGGGCGGTGGCGGGGTCGGACTTGAAGACGCGACGGCAGAGCGGGATGTCTTTTCGGTCGAGCTGCTCCTGGAGGGCGATCGTGTGGGTCGACACGATGAGCTGCCGCTGGTGGTCGAAGGCGTGGATGATGCCGGGAAGCAGGTAGGCGAGGGATTTGCCGACGCCCGTGCCCGCCTCGAACACGAGCGGGGTGTCGTGCGCGACCGCATCGGCGACGGCCGAGGCCATACGCGCCTGCTGCGGGCGGTGCTCGAGGGCGAGCGCGGAATGCAGGATGCCGCCTTCGCCGAAAAGCTTGGCGGCGAGTTGGGGCGCGAGCGTGGGCGGCGGCGCGGGCTTGGCGTCGTCGTGTTCGGATTCCGGCGGGAAAGGGGATTGGTCGTCGCGCAGGCCGATCATCGCGGAGAAGCGGGACAGCCTTGGGCGGCCTTTCCGGAGCGCAAGCGCGAGGGTTTCCCGAGGCCGGAGAAAAGCGGGTTTCAGTCGTCGTCTTTCTTGCGCGGACTCAGGCCGGCGGTGCCCGAGACCTCTTCTCCCGTCAGGCCGCGGCCGGTGCACGAGAGCTCGATGAAATCGTTTTTGAGCGTGCCGGTGTATCGCTGTCGGAGCTCGCCCTTGGGCTCCGTGGTCCCGAACCCGACGTAGCCCGCGCCGTCGGAGGGCGCCGAGCCTGCGACCGATATGCGCACCGTGTTGCCGGGGGTGTTCCGAAGAACGATGTAACCGGTGAACTTTTCGCCTTCGCGCGTCTCGATGTGCAGGCTCCATCGGCGGCCCTGTCCCCCGCCGCCTTCTTTGGCGCCCACGCGGCGCTGGCCCGCCCAGACGCGGCCGGCCGCGAAGGGATCGGCCTGCGAAATACCGGCCTCGGCGCCGGCGACTTCGGCCGCGGCCGAAGCGGGACCGGCCGCGCCGCTCAAAACAAGCAGAAGGGAAAGCAGGCGTGTCTTCATGGCTGGGTGCGCCAAGCCAAACACAAAGAGGCGCCGTTGTCCCGAGGGGAACGCGCCTCGCGTGCCTGCCGCGTCCCACGACGTCCTCGCAGACGAATTCGCCATGGAGTGGCGCTTCCCGGGGCGCGTGGGTTGCGACGTTCGAAGCGCCCCGCGGTCGGGGATTATTTTGCCAAGAGACGGCAGGCGGAGCCGCTTGCCGGAATGCGGGGGCTGTTTAGTGATGGGGGCAACATGACGCGGATCAGCCCTTGGGCGGAAACACTGGCGGAGTTTCTTCGGCGCGAGCCGGGAGTGGAGGCGGTGCGCCTCGATCCGGAGGCGCGCAAGGTGAGGGTGGCGACTTTGGGGCAAGTGGATGTCGAAGCGCTGCGCGCCCGGCTCGAGGAGACGCTGTCGGCGTTGGAGGGCGATTTGCTCACGGCCGCGGGCGGCGGCGCGGCGCCGGCGGGCTTCACGTTGACCCGGGATGGCGGGGTGGTGCAGCTCAGCGGCCCGGCTTGCGAGACGGCCCCGAAACTTTGGCGCTGGAAAGAATACGAGTGGCCCGAGGTCGCGGACGAGGAACACGACCACGACGAGGATTGGCGCGAGCTGGCGGCCTACGCCGGCGTGTGCGGCGTTTTCGGTCTGGCGGGCTGGGGCGTGAAGGCCGCGGGGGTCGGACCGGCTTGGCTGGGGCCGGTCCTGGGCGGCGTCGCGTTGGTCGCGGGCGGCTGGGACGCGGCGAAGGATTCCTGGGAGAACCTGCGCAAGGCGAAGCTGGACATCCATTTTCTGATGCTGGCGGTGGCGGTCGGGGCGACCTTCATCGGAGCGTGGAGCGAGGCGGTGCTGCTGCTGTTTTTGTTTTCCGCCTCGGGCGCGATGGAGGCGTATGCGGACGAGCGCACACACCGCGAGGTGGACGCCTTGCTCAAGGCGGCGCCGAAGCAGGCGACCGTGGTGGATCGCGACGGCCGAGAGAAGGTCGTCGCGGTCGAGGAGATCGGGATCGGCGATCTCGTGCGGGTAAAACCGGGCGAGGCGTTTTGCGCGGACGGCGTGGTGGAGTCGGGCGAGAGCGGCGCGGACGAGTCGGCGCTGACGGGCGAGGCGGTGCCGGTGGAGAAGTCGCGCGGCGACCAGGTTTTCAGCGGCACGATCAACGTCGGCGGCACGCTCGACTGGCGCGTGGCGCGGCTGCCCTCGGAGAGCACGTTGCAAAAGATCATCCGCCTGATCCACGGGGCGCAGCGCCTGCGCGCGCCGAGTCAGCGTTTCACGGACAAGTTCGGCACCGGCTACACCTACGCGGTGCTCGGCGTGAGCGCGGCCATGTTCCTCGTGTGGTGGCTGGGCGCGGGCCTGCAGCCGTGGCGAGGCACGGGAACGGAGCCCTCGGCCTTTTATCGGGCGATGACCCTGCTGGTGGTGATGAGTCCCTGCGCGTTGGTGCTTTCGATCCCCTCGGCGATCCTTGCGGCCATCGCGTGGGGGGCCCGCCATGGCGTGTTGTTTCGCGGCGGGGCCGCGGTGGAGAAGCTGGCCGAGGTGGGCGTGATCGCGCTCGACAAGACGGGCACGCTCACGACCGGCGAGTTGGTCGTGGAGGCCTACGAGAGCTTTCCCGCCGGGCGCGAACGCGAGGTGATGGAGATCGCCTTCGCGCTCGAGGCGCGCTCCGAGCACCCGCTGGCGCGCGCGATCGTGCGCGATGCGCGGGCGCGCGGTTTGCCCGAGCTGATCGTCGAGGGGTTTGAATCGATGACCGGCCAGGGGGTGCGCGGACGCGTCGGCGGGGCCACGGTCATGCTGGGGCGCCGTGAACTTTTGGAAAAGGGGCCGCTCAAGGGCTGGGCGGAGAAGCTGCCCGCCGCGGCGGCGGAGTTCGCCGAGGTCTGGGTGGTCGGGAAGGATTTCCTCGGCCGCGTGCTGCTGCGCGACGCGATCCGGCGCGAGTCGGCGCCGGTGCTGGCCGCGCTGCGTCGCGAAGGCATCCGGACGGTGATGCTCACCGGCGATCGGCGCGCCACGGCGGAGGCGGTGGGCGCGGAGCTGGGGCTGGACGAGGTGCGCGCGGGCTTGTCCCCGGCCGAGAAGGTGGCGGCGATCACCGCGTTGAAGGAAGGCGGCGCCCGGCGCGTGGCGATGGTGGGCGACGGCGTGAACGACGCGCCCTCGCTCGCGGCGGCCGACGTGGCCATCGCGATGGGCGCGCGCGGCAGCGACGCGGCGCTGGAGCAGGCGGAGATCGTGCTGATGCACGACCGGATCGAGAACGCGCTGGCGGCGTTCGAGCTAAGCCGCCGGGCGCGGACGATCATCCGTCAGAACCTGGCCATTTCGCTCGGCGTGGTCGTGGTGATGGCCGTGACGAGCGTGGTCGGCGTGGTGCCGCTCGCGATCGGCGTGGCGGCGCACGAGGGCAGCACGGTGCTCGTGTGCCTGAACTCGCTGCGGCTGCTGGCGGGCGGACGGCGGCGCTGAGATTTGGACGGCGTCCGCCGATGGTGAACGCTGGCGCCGACGGCGCGTCGCCCTCCCGAAACGGGGAAGAAAAAAGCCCGCCCCGCGGAAGCGGGACGGGCTTTTTGCGTCGGACGGTGTATCCGCGGAGCGGTTACAGGCGGCCGGCGTAGATGCCGGTGGAGCCGAGCTCTTCCTCGATGCGGAGGAGCTGGTTGTATTTCGCCACGCGGTCGGTGCGGGAGGCGGAGCCGGTCTTGATCTGGCCGCAGTTGGTGGCGACGGCGAGGTCGGCGATGGTGACGTCCTCGGTCTCGCCGGAGCGGTGGGAGAGGACGGCGGTGTAGTTGCTCTTGTGGGCGAGCTCGACGGCGTCGAGGGTCTCGGTGAGGGAGCCGATCTGGTTGACCTTCACGAGGATCGAGTTGGCGGTCTTGGTCGCGATGCCCTTCTTGAGGAACTCGACGTTGGTGACGAAGAGATCGTCGCCGACGAGCTGCACCTTGTCGCCGAGGGCGTCGGTGAGCTTCTTCCAAGTGGCCCAGTCGCCTTCGGCGCAGCCGTCCTCGATGGAGTCGATCGGATACTTGGCGCAGAGGTCCTTGTAGAAGGAGACGAACTCGTCGCCGGTGAACTGCTGGCCGGAGGACTTCTTGAAGACGTATTTGCCGGTCTTCTTGTCGTAGAACTCGGAAGAGGCGACGTCGAGGGCGAGCATGATGTCCTTGCCGAGCTTGTAGCCGGCGGCCTTCACGGCCTCGGCGATGGCGTCGAGGGCGGCGGTGGTGGAGGGGAGGTTGGGGGCGAAGCCGCCCTCGTCGCCGACGGCGGTGGCGAGGCCCTTGGACTTGAGAACCTTCTTGAGGTTGTGGAACACCTCGGCGCCGGCCTGGAGGGCCTGGGCGAAGGTGTCGAAGTTCACCGGGCGGATCATGAACTCCTGGAAATCGATGGGGGCGTCGGAGTGGGCTCCGCCGTTCATGATGTTCATCATGGGAACGGGGAGGACCTTGGCGTTGGGGCCGCCGACGTATTTGTAGAGGGGCTGGCCGAGGCTGTTGGCGGCGGCGTGGGCGGTGGCGAGGGAGACGCCGAGGATGGCGTTGGCGCCGAGCTTCGACTTGGTGGAGGTGCCGTCGAGCTTGATCATGAGGTGGTCGATGCCGACCTGGTCGCAGGCGTCGAGGCCGACGAGGACGGGGGCGATCACGGACTTGACGTTGCCGACGGCGGCGAGGGTGCCCTTGCCGAGGTAGCGCTTCTTGGCGTCGACGCCCTTGGGCAGGGACTTGGCGGGAGCGGAGGAGTCGCGGAGCTCAACGGCCTCGTGTTCGCCGGTGGAGGCGCCAGAGGGAACGGCGGCGCGGCCAAGGGTGCCGTCGGCGAGGCGGACGTCGACCTCGACGGTCGGATTGCCGCGGGAGTCGATGATCTCGCGCGCGGTGATGCTGGTGATGGTGGTGTTGCTCATGTGGTGAGGAAACGGTTGGCGTTGAGCGCGTCGCGGGGACGCGAAAGGCGCGAGCGAAACGGCGGGTCCGCGGGGAGGGAAGCACAAAGCGGGGGGCGCGGGGCTTTGGGCAGGATTTGCGGCGCCGGGGCGCGCGGCGGTCCCGGGTGCATTACTCGCGCGGACAAACCGGCCCGCGGAACCGGTGCGAGGGTTCCCGTCGCGGGGGCGCCGGGGTGGACTATTTTTTCGTGAGCCCCAGCGCGGCGCCGATGCGATCCAGGAGCCCGGCGTCACGGGGCTGCAAATGCGGGGGAATCTGTGCGAGATGGCCGCGGTGGCGGGCGACGTCCAAGGGGCTGATTCCGTCGTAATTGCGGATGGCGAGCAGCTCATGGCCGAGCAGGACGGCCGGGACCTGATCGAGATGGCCCTCGGCGGCGGCGGCGTGGAGCGGGGTGTCGCCGTGGTCGTTGCGCGCGCGGAGCAGGTCGCTGGTCAGGGCGCTGCGGGGGATGCCGGAAAGCTGGCCGGTCTCGGCGGCGGCGTGGATCACGGTGTAGCCGCCCTTGCTGGCCGCGGTGAGCGTGTCGTGAACGAGGTGCTCGGCGGGGATGTGGTCGAGATGGCCGGCGAGCGCGGCGGCGTGGAGCACGGTGTCTCCGGCGCCGGTGCGGGCGAGAAGGGCCTCCCGGGTGAGGAGGGCGCGCGGGATTTGCGGAAGGTGTCCGTTGAGCGCGGCGGTGTGCAGGGGCGTCTCGCCGGTGTGGTTGGCCAGCGCGAAGGCGGCGGCGTTCAGGAAAACCGGCGGGAGCTCGTTGATGCGCCCCGCCTCGGCGGCTTCGTGGACGAGGGTGTTGCCGAGGTGGGTGCGGATGGAGAGGAGCTCGGGGGTGAGGATCGAATGCGACAGCAGGCCCAGCAAACCGTGCGCGGCGGCGATGTGGTAGACGGAAAAACCGGCGTTGCTCGTCTGGGCGAGCAAGTCGTGCATCAGCAGACGCGGCGGGAGCAGCGAGGGCGGGGCGGGCGCTTCGAACGCGTGGTGGAGCGGGGTGTAGCCGGCCTGGTTTTTGGAGGAAAAGGGTCCCGGCTCGAAGAGATCGGGGGGCACGAGGGACAGGCGCCCGTGCCGGGCCGCGAGATGAAGGGCGGTGTTGCCGGTGGCGTTGGGGGACAGCCAGAGACGCGCATCCAGTAGTTCGGCGGACGGTGCGATATCCTGGCCGGAGCGAATCGCGGCTTGAAGGTGGGCGGCATCCATAGGGGCTGTTACGTAGGCTTTCCCGGCGAACGACATGCGGCAAGGCCGCATCGGTAAGGCGAATTACCCAAAGGGAAACGATTTGCGTGGCACGGGCCCCTTGGGCGAAGCTTCCGTCATGACTCCGCAGGTCAATGCCGCAGCAAGCGATGCCAACAAGAAAGACGCCGTGCTCATCGTGGACGATGAGGCGCCCCTGCTGGACATGTATAAGACGCTCCTCGCGCCGCATTTCGAGGTGACCGCCGCGTCGTCGGTGAAGGAGGCGGAATTCGCCCTGCATAAGAAAAGTTTTCGCGTGGTGGTCGCCGACCATCTCATGCCCGGTGGCAACGGGCTCAGTCTTTTGGTCCGGGTTCGCGAGGAGCATCCCGAGACCGCGCGTATCTTGGTCACCGGCTTCATGAAGCCGGAAATGCTGTTGCGGGCGGTGAACGAGGCCGCGGTGTTTCGCTATCTGGTGAAGCCGGTCGAGCTACGCGAGTTCATCGCGGTGGTGCGCGACGCGGCGAAGAGCGTGAACCCCGAGGCGGCGTAGGTCTTCCGCGGGTCCCGAAGCGGGCCCGGGTGGACATCCACGGACGCGGTCCCGTCGCTTCGCGGGCGGTGACCGCGGGGCGATTTAAGCCGCAGCGTCCGGGCCGGCCCGCGGCTTGGCGCTAATCTGTCAAGATTCGCCGGAGGATGGGATCCGTGGAGGGCGGACCCCGCGTCCGTTTTTCGTGGTCCGCAGATTACCCGTGGCGGGGACGGCGCCCCGCCCTCCACGGGAAGTCGACGCAATGGCGTTAGACCTTGAGCAGCTCCTCGGCATGCTGGCGCGCGCTCCTGGCGTTGCGGTCGCCGAGCATGCGGGCGAGCTCGCCGACGCGGTCCGCCTTGCGCGCGTGTATCGGCTTTATGGTGACGACGGCGCGGTCGCCCGACTGGTCTTTTTCCACGAGGAAGTGGCTGTCGCCCAGGCCGGCGACCTGCGGGAGGTGGGTGACGCACAGCACCTGATGCCCGCGCGCGATCTGGGCCATCTGCTCGCCGACGACGCGACCGATCTCGCCGCCGACGTTGGCGTCGACCTCGTCGAAGACCAGCACGGGCACGCCGTCGAGGTCGGCGAGCACGGTCTTGAGCGCGAGCATGACGCGGGCGAGCTCGCCGCTGGAGGCGATGCGCGCGAGGGGCAGGGGCGCCTCGCCGACGTTGGGGGAAAAGAGGAACTCCACGCCGCAGTCGCCGTGCGGGGCGAGCTCGGGCAGCGGGACGAGGCGCACCTGGAACTCGGCTTTTTTGAAGCCGAGGTTGGCGATGCTTTTGGCGCCGACCCGCGCGAGTTCGCGCGCGCCCTTGTCCCGGACGGAGCGGAGGGCGCGGGCGGCCACGACGGCTTCGCCGCGGGCGGCGGCGATCTGTTCGTCGAGACGGGATAGTGCGCCTTCCAGATCGCCCTGAACCTCGAGGCGGCGGCGCAACTCCTCGCGGGCGGCGGCGACGGCGGCGGGTTCGGGGCCGTGGCGTCGTTTGGCGTCGAGCCAGGACGACATGTTTTGCGAAAGCTGCTCGGCCTGTTCGGGGTCGAACTGGAACTGGCCGCCCAAGGTGCGGATCTCTTCGGCGAGATCGTTCACCTCGATGCTCGCGGAGTGCAGGCGCTCGACGAGGGGACGGCTGGCGGGATCGAGTTGCTCCAGTTGGTGCGCTTCGCGGAGGAGGGCGCCGAGCCGGGAGGTGACGCCGTCTTCGCCGGCCAGGCCGCTTTCCAAGGCTCCGCACAGCTGGGTGAGCTCCTGGGCGCGGCTCAGGCGGGAATGATCCCGCTCTAGGGCGGCGATCGCGTCCTCGGTCAGGTCAAGGGCGTCGAGTTTGGCCAGCTGCGCCTCGACGAAGGCGATCTGATCGGGGGAAAGGCGCGTCTCGCGGGTCAGGCGTTCGCGCTCGGCGACGAGGTCCCGCCACGCGCGGTAGGCGCGGTGGTAGGCCGCGAGCTCGGTTTCGTCGCGCGAGAAAAGGTCGAGCAGCTCCAGCTGGCAGGACTCCTTGAGCAGGCGGCGTGGTTCGCTCGGGCCATGGAAGTCGATCCAGGTTTCGCCCAGCCGTTGGAGGGCGGCGAGCGTGGCGAGTCCGCCGTTGACGCTGATGCGCGGGGCTTTTTCGCGAGGGAGGCTGCGCTTGAGGAGCAGCACGCCGTCCTCGCAGGCGGGCAGGTCGAGCTCGGCGAGGAGGGCGTCGATGCGTTTCGAATCGGGGAAGTGGAGGGCGGCCTCGACCTCGCAGGAGGGGGCGCCTTGGCGAATGATGGTTTTGTCGGCGCGCTCGCCGGCGAGGAGCGCGAGGGCGCCGAGGAGGATGCTTTTGCCGGCGCCCGTTTCGCCGGTTACAACCGTGAAGCCGGACTCGAATTCGAGGGCGACCTCCTCGAGGAGGGCGAGATTGCGGATACGCAGGGTCTGAAGCATGGCGGGCAGGGAATTGGCTGGAGGGGAGGGCGGGGGAGCCGGTGAAAAAAAGGAGCGCGAGAGCGTCGGCGAGCGAGTGAGCGCCGGGTGCGGGGAGGGGCAAGCGGGTTCTGGCGCGGAAGGCGCCGGAAAAAACTTCGATGAATTCCCGAGATTTTGTCTTGCGGAGGGTGCGCGCGGGTGTCCTTACTCCGCCTCCCCAAATTTTGGGACCCTTAGCTCAGTTGGTTAGAGCGCTTCCTTGACATGGAAGAGGTCACAGATTCGAGTTCTGTAGGGTCCACCATTTTAGCCGCAACCGTAACAGGTTGCGGCATTTTAATGTCCAAAACCGGCTATGCGGGGCCGGATGGCATCACGAAAAAGCCGCGCCTTTTCGGGGCGCGGCGGAGGTTCTTGAGCGCGGGTTGGCGAGGGCGAGGCGCGTGGGGGGAGGGGGCGTGTGGCGCTTAGTCCTCGTCGTCTTCGCCGTCGTCGGAGGGACGGGCCAGCTCATCGCGGCATTCGGCCATGACGCGAAGCCAGACATCGCGCAGATCGAACAGGCGTTGCATGGACTCCTCGCGGTAATGGGACAGCGCCCGGCTGTGCGCGCAGGCGACGGGATCGAGCGTGGCCATGGTGAGATTGAGATCTCGCAGGGCGCGTTTGAAGAGGCTGATCGCCATCGCATAGTCGCCGAAGTCGAGCGCGGCGACCGCCTGCATTGCCTGGTCTTCCGTGCGCGAGAGCGCGGCGTAGTGGGCGAGGGCGAGCTTTTGCGGAACCTTGGCGGGGTCGTCGGCGGTTTGCTCCCAGGTGCGCTTCAGGCTGAAGAGGAGCGCGCGGGTGGCGACGTGGATCGGGTTCTTGTGGAGGGTGTAGGGATCCTCCTCTTCGCCCATGTCGACTTCGACTCCATCCTCGTCGTTCCGGGAATCCTGGTCGTCTTCGTCTCCGGCGGAGTCGGAAGTCCAGTCTTCAACGCCCCATCCCATCAGACGGGCGGCGCCGTCGAGGCGTTCATTCGAGCCTTTTAGTTGCTCGTAAAAAGCCAGATAACGAAGAACGACCTCATCTTGCTCCCGCAGGTATCGCTCCCAGTCAAATTCGTTCCAGACGAGCTCTCCGCGATCCTCCCACTCGTTGTCGGAGGGGTTTTCGGAATTGGTGTTGCCCATTGGTTGTGTGGGTCGTGGGACCCGTGCCGACACCCTGTTCCGAAGGGGGGCGAACGCAACGGGAAAAACCACTCCCGGCGCTCGATTCGGGCGACTTCTCGATAAGGCCGTGCCGACTTGGGCCGAGGGCCGGCTTACAGGTTGAAATCGGAGAGAGGCTTAGCTTCGTTCTCCGCTTTCCCCGCTTACCCGCCCCCGCATGAACGACCCCGTGCTCCACGCTACGGTTTATTTTTCCGGCCACGTCCAAGGCGTGGGTTTTCGCTACTCGACCCTGCAGGTGGCTAAGGAGTTCGAGGTGGCGGGCTATGTGCAGAACCAGACGGACGGCCGGGTTTTGGTGGAGGCGGAGGGACGCGCCGGGGTGGTGGACGAATTCATCGCGGCGGTGGTCGAGCGCATGCATGGCCACGTTCGCAAGATCGAACGGACGCAACAAAAGCGCGGGCCTGTTTTCCAAGGTTTCCAAATTCGCTGAATTCCTTCCGGTTGTTTCCCCTCTCTTTTCGCGCCATTCCCGCCACTCCGAGCCCCGCCTTTTTATCCCTTTCCACGATGAGCCAAGCCGTTCCCGCCATTTCGATCAAAGGACTGACCAAAGACTTCGCCGTGACTTTGCGCGGCGTGAAGTTGCGCGCGGTGGATTCGCTGAATCTCGAGGTGGCGGAGGGCCAGGTCTACGGGCTCCTCGGCCCGAACGGCTCGGGCAAGTCGACCACGATCAAGATCATCCTCGGCCTGCTCGACGCGACGGTGGGTGATGTGCGCGTGTTTGGCGTGCCGTCCAACAAGGTCGAGGCGCGGCGCAACGTGGGCTATCTGCCCGAGGCGCCTTATTTTTACCGCTATCTCAGCGGACGCGAGTTGGTGCGTTTTTACGCCCGCGTGTGCGGCGTGTCTTCCGCCAGCTTGAAGTCCCGCGTGGACGAGGTGATCGCCTGGGTCGGGCTTTCCGGGGCCGCGGACCGTCGTGTCGGCACCTATTCGAAGGGCATGCTTCAGCGCATCGGACTCGCGCAGGCTTTGGTGCATGATCCCAAGCTCATCGTGCTCGACGAGCCGACCGCGGGCGTCGATCCGGTGGGCTCGGCCGAGATGTGCGAGCTTATCCTGAAGCTCAAGCAGCAGGGGAAAACGGTGCTCATCACTTCCCACTTGCTGGCCCAGATCGAGGATGTCTGCGATCGCGTGGCCATCCTCGACCGTGGAAAGCTGATCGTCGAAGGCGCCCTCAACGACTTGGTCGGCCAGCGCGACCGTCAGGCGCTGATCGTCGATCCGCTTCCCGCCGAGGACCTTGAGGCGCTCAAGTCCTGGCTCGCCGCCCGCGGGCACACGTTGGCGTCGGTGGAGCAGCCTCGCGCCCGTCTCGATCAGCTGTTCCTTAGCAAGGTGGCGCGTCCCGGCCGCCCGGGCGGCCCCTCCGCGGGGGTCGGGTCCAACGAGGTCCCGTCGAGCGCCAAGCCCTGATTATCGCGGCGCCTCCTTTCGGTTCCGCCTTTTCGCCTCCCATTCCGTTCATCCCGCTTCCCTTTTAAACCCATGGCAGCATCCGTCCCCTTTTCCGTAAACCGCCTCGGCATCATCGCCGGCAACACCTTCCTCGAGGCGGTTCGCCAGAAGCTGTTTCTTTTCCTGCTTCTCCTCGCGGCCGGGCTGGTCGCGAGCGCGTTGTTTTTTCGCGAGTTCAACTTTGGCTCCTCGGAGTTGAAATTCATCTCCGATTTCGGCTTTGGCGCGCTGATCTTTTTCGGATCCGCGCTGACGATCACCACGACCGCCCAGCTGTTTTTCTCCGAGATCGAGAACCGCACCGCGCTCACGCTGCTTGCCAAGCCCCTCTGGCGGGCCGAGTTCGTGTTCGGCAAGTTCCTCGGGGTCTTCGCCGTCATCGGCGTCTTCTGCGCGCTCACCATCGGTCTGATGATGGCGCTGCTTTACCATCGCGAGAGCCAGCTCATGGGCGCGATGCCGGAGGACTTCGCGAGCGGGCGCATGATCGCCTACGGAGACCTGTTGACCGTCGGTCTGCTCCAGTGGCTGAAGTTCGGCGTGCTCACCGCGATCGTGCTCCTGATCGCCAGCTTCTCGAACACCAATCTCTTCACGGTCGTCACGGGCTTTTTCGTCCTCGTGATCTGCCATCTCCAATACCTCGCCCGCGACCAGTGGACCAACGTCGACAACGTCCTGCTGTCCGGCGCGGTCCGCACCCTCGGGCTGATCTTCCCGAACTTCCAGCTCTTCAACCTCGCCGACGAGATCGGGCAGGGGGGCGGCGTCTCCGGCGCGGCCGCCCTTCGCGTCGCCGGCTACGGGCTCGCCTACATCGCCGCCATCGGCGGTCTCGCCGTCTACAGCTTCCGCAACCGTGAGATTTGACCTCGCCGCTCTCCGTCCCCTCCGCACCGGAATGGTGGTCGCGCTCGGTTTGCTGGGCGTCGGCATCGCCCTGCGCCCGCTCGAGGCGCCCGCGTGGGAGGAAGTTCGCGCCAAGCAGCCGGCGCTCCGTCTCGAATCGCTGAAGGACGCCCTCGGCCAAGGCGTGACCGTCGGCCTGCTCGGCGGCTTCCGCGCCATCGTCGCCGATCTCTTCTGGATCCGCACCAATTCGGTGTGGGAAAAGAACGACATCCCCGGCACCCAGACCTCCATCAAACTGGTCACCGCGATCGATCCGCGGCCGCTCTACTTCTGGCTCAATGGCAGCCGGATGGTCGCCTACGACATGCCCAACTGGCGCATCGACAAGGCCGGCGGCTGGGAAAAAGTTCCCGAGTCGGTGCGGCGCCGCTACGACGAGGAGCAATCCGCGATCGCGATCAAATACCTCGAAGGCGGACTCGGGTTTCATCCCAACGAGCCGCTGCTGATTCTCGAAATCGGCAACATCCACCTCAATCGCCTCAAGGACGTCGAGACGGCCTCCCGTTTTTACCTCGAGGCCTCCAAGCAGCCGACGGCGCCCTATTACGCCGCCCGTATTTACGCCGAGCTGTTGCGCAAACTGGATCGTCTCCCAGCCGCCTACGAGTTCCTGAAGAAGCTTTATCCGACGCTTCCGAAGAACGACGACATGGCCCAGGCGCCGGTGGTCTTGGGGCGTATTCGCGAGTTGGAGGAAGAGCTTCACATCCCGCCGACGATGCGGTTCCGGGAATAGGAATCACGCGGCGGATGCCGACGACGCGCGGGGCCGCCCCGCCGCTTCGCCGGCTACGTAATCTAATTCCCCGATAAAAAGGGGGAATTAACTTGCCGCGCTCCCTAATCCTTGGCGAGTTGCCTAACTTACTCAACAAATGAGCGCCGACGCCAACATCCACCCGATCTTCGACCGTGTGCTTCCTCGCGTCGAGAAGGAGGCCCGACTCGGGCAACGCGGGCAGGTGATCTGGCTCTACGGGCTCTCTGGCTCGGGCAAGAGCACGCTCGCGATCGCTTTGGAGCGTCGCCTCCACGCCGAGGGCTTCGCCACCCAACTCCTCGACGGCGACAACATCCGCACCGGCCTGAATCGCGGGCTTGGCTTTTCCGACGCGGATCGCGCCGAGAACATCCGCCGTATCGCCGAGGTCGCCAAGCTTCATGCGCACGCGGGGCTCGTGACGCTTTGCTCCTTCATCACTCCGCTGCGCTCGCTCCGCACGCTCGCGCGCGACATCATCGGCCCGGCCGACCTGCTTGAGGTCTACGTGAAGGCCAGCTTTGCCACCTGCGCACAGCGCGATCCGAAGGGCCTTTACGCCAAGGCGGCCGCCGGCGGGGTGGGGCAGTTCACGGGCAAGGACTCCGCCTTTGAAGAACCGCAGGTTCCCGCGTGCGGCGCCGCTGCTGTTCTCCCGCTTGGCGCCGCGCCAGGCGCCACCGATGCCGTTCCGGGCGAGGCCGCCACGCTGGTCATCGACACCGAGGCCGCTTCGCCCGAGGCCTGCCTCGCCGCGCTCCACGCCGCGGTGTTGCCCCGCATCCGCATTCGCTAAAGCCTCGATCCTTTTTCTCCCGTTTCCGTCTTCGTTCCACTTCCGACATGTCCTCCTACAACCTCACCCACCTGGCCCAGCTCGAACACGAGGCGATCTTCGTGCTGCGTGAAGTCGCCGCCCAGTTCGAGCGCCCTGCGCTTCTTTTCTCCGGTGGCAAGGACTCGATCGTGATGGCGCGTCTCGCGCAGAAGGCCTTCGCGCCCGCCAAGATTCCCTTTCCCCTCGTCCACATCGATACCGGCCACAACTTCGACGAGGCCATCGAATACCGCGACTGGTTCGCCGCCGACATCGGCGCCCGTCTCGTCGTCCGCTACGTCGCCGACTCCATCAAGGCCGGCCGCTGCCAGGAGGAGAAGGGCCCGAACCCCTCGCGCAACGGTCTCCAGACCGTGACGCTCCTCGACACCATCGAGGAGTTCAAATTCGACGCCTGCCTCGGCGGCGCGCGCCGCGACGAGGAAAAGGCCCGCGCCAAGGAGCGTTTCTTCTCCCATCGCGACGAGTTCGGCCAGTGGGACCCCAAGAACCAGCGCCCCGAGCTCTGGAACCTCTTCAACGGCCGCAAAAACCTCGGCGAACACTTCCGCGTCTTCCCGCTCTCCAACTGGACCGAGATGGATGTCTGGCAATACATCGCCCGTGAGAACCTCAAGATCCCGTCGATCTACTTCAGCCACCAGCGCCGCATCGTGAATCGCAACGGCGTGCTCCTCGCCGAGTCGCCTTACATCACTCTCCTCGAGGGCGAGAGCTACGAGACCCGCACCGTGCGCTATCGCACCGTCGGCGACAGCACCTGCACCGGCGCCGTCGAGTCGCCCGCCTCGAATCTCACCGAGATCATCCAGGAGGTCGCCTCCGCCCGCGTCACCGAGCGCGGCACCCGCGCCGACGACAAGCGCTCCGAGTCCGCCATGGAGGACCGCAAGAAGGCCGGCTACTTCTAAGCCGCCGCTCCGCCGCCACGCGTCCACCCGATCCGAAACCTCCGCCCGTCTTTCAAAATGTCCGCTCCCGCTCCCGCCCAACACAGCGACGACCAATACCTCTCCATGGACCTCCTGCGCTTCACCACCGCGGGCTCCGTGGACGACGGCAAATCGACCCTCATCGGCCGTCTCCTCTACGACTCGAAGGCCATCTTCGAGGACACCCTCGAAAACCTCGAGCGCGTCACCGCCCAGCGCGGCGAGGAAAACCTCAACCTCGCGCTCCTCACCGACGGCCTCCGCGCCGAGCGCGAGCAGGGCATCACGATCGACGTGGCCTACCGCTACTTCGCCACGCCGAAGCGCAAGTTCATCATCGCCGACACTCCCGGCCATATCCAATACACGCGCAACATGGTGACGGGCGCCTCCACGGCCAACCTCGCCATCATCCTCATCGACGCGCGCAAGGGTGTCATCGAGCAGACCTGTCGCCACTCGTTCATCGCCTCGCTCCTCGGCATCCCGCACGTCGTCGTCGCGGTCAACAAGATGGACCTCGTCGACTTCTCCGAGGCCCGTTTCCAGGAGATCGTCGCGCAATACACCGCCTTCGCCTCGCGGCTGAACATCCCCGACATCAAGTTCATCCCGATCAGCGCGCTTCACGGCGACAATGTCGTCGAGAAGTCCGAGCGCACCCCTTGGTATCAGGGCGGCTCGCTCCTCTACACGCTCGAGACCGTCTACATCGGCAGCGACACCAACCACATCGACCCGCGCTTCCCGCTCCAGACCGTCATCCGGCCCAACAGCGACGCGCACCACGATTTCCGCGGCTTCGCCGGACGCATCGCCGGCGGCGTCTTCAAGCCCGGCGACGAGATCATCACGCTTCCCTCCGGCCTGCCCGCCAAGATCAAGTCCATCCACGGCCCGCAGGGCGAGTTGGCCGAGGCCTTCGCGCCCATGTCCGTCGCGATCACGCTCGACCGCGAGGTCGACAGCTCCCGCGGTGATCTCTTCGCCAAGCCCCACAACCAGCCCGCCGTCACGCAGGACATCGAGGCCATGGTTTGCTGGTTCCACCCGAAGCCCCTCGCGCTCGGCGGAAAATACATCCTCCGCCACACCACCCGCGAGACCAAGTCGGTCGTCAAGGCCGTCCGCTACAAGGTCGACATCAACACGCTCCACAAAAAGGAGGACGACCTGAACATCGGCATGAACGACATCGGCCGCATCCATGTGCGCACCGCCGTGCCGCTCATGATCGATCCCTACAAGCGCAACCGCACCACCGGCAGCTTCATCCTCGTCGACGAGTTCACCAACGCCACCGTCGGCGCCGGCATGATCCTCTGGCCGGACGGCACCGAGCGCGCCCAGACCGAGACTTTCGCCGACATGGGCGGTCTCTGATCCCTCCGCCGCTCTTCGTATCGCCTTCGCCGCGGGCGCTCCTTTCCGGAGCGCCCGCGTTTTGTTTTCGCCTGCCCGCTACGCGCCCCCGACTCGCCGCGCGCTCCTAGGGAGTGTTTTCAAACCCAGCATGAGCAGCGTGAAGCAAGAACCCGGTTCGGCCAAGGCGGCCGAGGTGGAGGTGGGCCAGAAGGCCCATGCCACCTCGGGCAACGCAGGCCCAACCGGGTTCTTGCTTCACCCGAAGGGCCGGGGCGGAGCCGGGCTCGGGCGGCGTTGGGCGCGAGGGGCAGGGCCTTTCAGGCCCAGCACCCTCGCCCCCGCCTTGCCCGCGCCCGGCTGCGCTCCCGGCGCTGCTCATGCCGGGTTTGAAAACACTCCCTAGA
>CAYTLL010000020.1:0-62519 GCA_964438755.1 uncultured Akkermansia sp.
AGGAGGCGCAGGCCGAGGCGAACAAGAACATGGCCCAGGCCCAGGCGGAAATCCGTCGCGCCGCCGCCGTCGCCGCCGAGCAGGAGATGAAGGCCAAGGTGCAGGAGATGCACGCCGAGGTCGTCCGCGCCCAGGCCGAGGTGCCGAAGGCGATCGCCGAGGCATTCCGCAGCGGCCGTCTCGGCGTCATGGACTACTACAAGATGGAAAACATCCAGGCCGACACCGGCATGCGCAAGGTGATCGGCGGCGACGAGAAGAAGTAGCCGGTATCGCCTTCCGGCCCTGGAGAGCGCGGCTCCGTCCGCGCCTCGGTGGGCACGGAGGCCCGCCCTCCAAGACACGAATCCCATGCGCACGCTCGCCTCCTTCAGCCACGCCGATCAGGCGCATCTGCTTCGGATGCGCCTGGAAGGAGGCGGCGTCGCGGCCCACGTGCGCGACGAAAATATCGTCACTTACGCCTCGTTCGCGGTGGGCGGGGCGAAGGTCGACGTGGCGGAAGAGGATTACGAAGCCGCTCTTGCCATCCTGGCCGAAGATCGGCCGTCCGAGCCTCCGCCCGTCAACTGAATCCCTTGCCGTCCCCATGAACTGGGTTTTCGAACATCTGCAGATCATCATCGTGGTCGCCGGCGCGATCGCCTACTGGATCAACCAGCGCGCCCGGGAGAAGGCCGGCCAGGAGGCCGATTACGACGAGGACGGCGTTCCGGAGAGCCGTCCCTCGCCGCGCGCGGAGACGCGCGAGCTTTCGCCGGCGAACCGCGATGGCTCCGACATCGACCAGGAGGAGCGCGCCCGCCGCATTCGCGAGGAGATCCAGCGCAAGATCGCCGAGCGCCGGGGCCGCGCCCCGGGATCGGCCCCCGCCGCGCCGCCGCCGGTGCCGCGTTTCGATCCCTTCCGGCCGGTCTTTCAGGAAGAGGTCCGCCCGACCCCTCCGCCCCTTCGTCCCGCCGAGCCGCCGACTCCGCGCGAGCCGGTCTCGGCCTACGACGATTCCGCCGCCCTGGAGCGCCAGCGCCGGCTCGCCGAGCAGATGGAGGAACTCGAGGAAAAGCGCCGCGAGGCGCGCCGCGTCGCCGCCCAGGCCCGCTCTGGCGAGGCGTCATCTTTGGGGGATGCATCGACCGCGGGGCGGGGCGGTCTCGGCACGCGGGGTGTCGCCGCCGAGCTGCGCGATCCGCGCGCGCTGCGCCGCGCCATCGTGTTGCGCGAGGTGCTGTCGGCCCCGGTCGCGCTCCGCTAGGCGGCGCCCGTCCGGGACGGAAAACCGCTTGGCCCGCGGTCCCGTCGGCGCTTGGATGAGTGCTCCATGACCCTCTCCGCCCTCGTCAATCCCACGGTCCTCACTCAGCCGGTCTACGAGCCGGGCAAGCCGATCGAGGACGTGGCGCGCGAGCTCGGTCTCGATCCGGCGGGCATCATCAAGCTCGCCTCGAACGAGAACCCGCTCGGGCCCTCGCCGCTTGCGATCGCGGCAGCGACCAAGGCGCTCGCGCAGAGCGAGCTCTATCCCGACGGAGGCGTGGTGGCGCTTCGCGCCAAGCTCGCCGCGCGTCACGGCCTCGCGCCGGAGCAGTTCGTGGTCGGCAACGGCTCGAACGAATTGCTCGAGTTGCTCGGTCACGTGTTCCTGCGTCCCGGCGACGAGGTCGTCATGGGCTCGCCGGCCTTCATCGTCTACAAGCTCGTGGCCCTGCTCTTCGGCGCGCGCGCCGTGGAGGTGCCGCTGGTCGATCATCGCCACGACCTCTCCGCGCTGGCCCGCGCGATCACGCCGCGCACGAAGATCGTTTTCCTCCCGAGTCCGAACAACCCGACCGGCACGGCGAACACCGAGGCGGAGATCCTCGCCTTCGTGCGCGGGCTGCCCGAGCACGTGGTCTTCGCCTTCGACGAAGCCTACGCGGAGTTCCTGGACAATCCGCCGGATATCCGGCCGCTGATCGCGGAAGGGCGAAAGGTCATCGGCCTGCGCACCTTCTCGAAGATCTACGGCCTCGCCTCGCTGCGCGTCGGCTACGGCTACGCCTCGGCGGAGATGACCGCGCTGCTCAATCGCGTGCGCCAGCCCTTTAACGTGAACGCCATCGGACAGGCGGCGGCGATCGCGGCGTTGGACGACGCGGACTTCGTGACGCGCACGCGCGCGACGAACGCGGCCGGGCTGCGCCAGCTCGAGGCGGGCTTCACCGCCCGCAAGCTCGAGTGGGTGCCGAGCGTGGCGAATTTCCTTCTCGTGAAGGTTGGCGACGGCGCGCGGGGCTTCGTGGAGCTGCAGAAGCGCGGCGTGATCGTGCGCCCGATGAAACCCTACGGCATGCCGGAGTGGCTGCGCGTGACGGTTGGCACCGAGGCGCAGAACACGCGGTTGCTCGCGACGCTGGACGAGGTGCTGACGTAGGCGGCGGAGAGTTTGGCTTAACCACTAAGGGAAACAGCCGATGGCGTTTCCTCTGGAGCATGGGCCGTCGCCTTTGGGGCGACGGCGAGGAGACGTCGATGCGCGGTCAATGACCGCCAGTTCATGGTCGGGACTGCTAGGTCAGCAGCGCGCCCTCGTGGCGGAGCAGCCAGCGTTTGCGCTCGAGGCCGCCGGCGTAGCCGGTGAGCGAGCCGTCGGCTCCGATCACGCGGTGGCAGGGGACCACGATGCAGATCGGGTTGGCGCCGTTGGCCGCGCCCACCGCGCGGGCGACGCCGCCGGTCTCGGCGGCGAGGCGCGCGTAGCTCCAGGTAGTGCCGAAGGGGATACGTGTGAGCGCCTGCCAGACGCGGCGCTGGAACGGCGTGCCGACGGCGGGCGCAAGGGGGAGGTCGAAGGCGTCGAGCTTTCCGGCGAAGTAGGCGGAGAGCTGTGCGACGGCGAGCGCGGCGCGGGCCGGATCGGGGGAGACGGTCGCGTCGGCGCCGAGGAGAGAGGCGAGGGATTGTTCGTCGGCGAAGAGAACCGCGGCGAGCGCGCCCGCCTCGTCGACCGCGAGGGTGAGTTCTCCGACGGGCGTGGAAAGTCTGGCGGTGTGAAAGGCGGGCATCGGAGATCTTGGATCAGGCTTTGAGCTCCCAGAGGTGGGCGGTGGCGAGGCTGCGGTGCGGGGAAAAAGGGAGCATGAGGCGACGCGTGGCGTCGAAGTCGGGGCGATGGTCGAGGGCGAGGAGGCGCTGCAGGCCGCCGGTCAGGCCGGTGTCGCCGTAGGGGATGCAATCGGCGAAGCCGAGGCCGCGCATGAGAACGTAGTTCACCGTCCAAGGGCCGAGACCATGGATGTCGAGAAGGGCACGCTCGGCGCGGGTGGCGGAGCCGGCGGCGAGTTTTTCCAGATCGAGCGAGCCGTCGGCCACGAGTTTGGCGGTGTCGAGAAGGGTGCGGATTTTCTGACGCGAGAACTGGCGGGCGGCGAGGGCGTCGGGCTTGAGCGCGGCCACGTCGGCGGGCGAAGGCGGAGCGACGAGGCCGTCGCCGACCGGTTCGCCGGCGAGTTCGGTTAGGGCGCGGCGCAGGCGGAAGGCGAAGGGTAGGTTGATCTGCTGGCCGAGGATGGCCCAGAGCAAGGCATCCCAAGGCGTGAGGTATTGCGGGAGGCGGAGCGATTCCCTGCCGGCGACGAGGCGGGAGAGACCGAGTTTTTTCGCCAGGCGGACGAAGCCGGCGGCGTCCTGGGCGAGGCCGAGGAGCCGGGCGACGCGGGCGGCGGTCTCGGCGCGGAGGGCGGGCGGGAGATCGTCGGGAAGCGTGAGCGTGGCGGTGCGGTCGGTCGCGAATCGGGAGAAATCGACCGAAAGGCGAAAGGCGCGGCCGCCGACGCGGGTGGCGGCATGGTAGGCGGCGCCGTCGAGGCGTTCGGACAGGCTTTGCGGATCGCGACCGAGCTGAGCGAGCATGCGGTCGAGATCGTGGTCGGACGGTAGCGCGAGGGTGATCGAGCCGGATTCGCGGAGCGCGCGGGTGGCGGCGGGAGCGAGGCCGGTGCGCGTGCGGAAGGACTCGTTTAAGGTGCTGAGCGATTCGTAGCCTGCGGAGAAGGCCGCGTCGGCGAGCGGCGAATCGGTCGCGATGAGTTTCGCGCGCGCGGCGTCGAGACGGGCCGCGCCGATCAGCTCGGCGGGCTTGGCGTGGAAGTGTTGGCGAAAGAGCTCGTGCGCGCGGGTGGAGCCGTAGCCGGTGCGGCGGACGAGCGCGGCGGCGTCGGGGAAAAGCGCGGGAGCGGCGCGGAGCTCGGCGACCACGGTCTCGATCGTTTCAAGAACCGGGTCGGCGCCGCGGGCGTAGTCGTCGGGGTGGCATTTTTTGCAGGCGCGAAACCCGGCGCTGCGCGCGGCTTCGCAGGTGGGAAAGAAGCGGACGTTTTCCGGCTTGGGCTTCTTGGCGCGGCAGGAGGGCAGACAGTAGATGCCGGTGGTGCGGACGGCGAAGAAGAAGCGCCCGTCGTAGGTCGGATCGCTCGCGAGGAGCCGGCCGTAGAGCGTGGTGTGGGCGAGGCGCATCGTGAGGGAGAACCGGGCGGCCACGATAGCTCAGGCGCGGAGAGTCGTCCACCGGAGGCTTCCGGTGCAATTTTTCCGCGGCGTCTGATCTGCCTTGGAGGGCGCGGCTCCGTCCGCGCCTGCGGGCCGGTATCGGCGGGCACGGAGGCCCGCCCTCCAGACGGTCGCGACGCTTACTTGGCGGTCGCGTAGGCCTCCATGCCGACGCAGGAGCAGACGAGGTTGCGGTCGCCGTAGACGTTGTCCACGCGGCCGACGGCGGGCCAGAACTTGCTCGCGCGCGTCCAGGGCGCGGGGAAGGCCGCGAGATCGCGCGGGTAGCCGCGTTTCCACTCGTCGGTGCAGACGACGAGGGCGGTGTGCGGGGCGTTCTTGAGCGGGTTGTCGAGCTTGTCGGCCTCGCCGTTGGCGACGGCCTGCATCTCGCCGTGGATGCCGGCGAGGGCGTCGCAGAAGCGGTCGAGCTCGGCGAGGCTTTCGCTCTCGGTGGGCTCGATCATGAGGGTGCCGGCGACGGGCCAGCTCATGGTCGGGGCGTGGTAGCCGTAGTCCATGAGGCGCTTGGCGGCGTCCTCGACCTCGAGCCCGTGTTTTTTCCAGCCGCGGAAGTCGACGATGCACTCGTGGGCGACGCGTCCGTTCTGGCCGCGGTAGAGCACGGGGAAGAATTTCTCCAGGCGGGCGGCGACGTAGTTGGCGTTGAGGATGGCGAGCTTGGTCGCCTCGGTCAGGCCCTCGGCGCCCATCATGCGGATATACATCCACGGGATGACGAGGATGCTGGCGCTGCCGTAGGGCGCGGCGGAGACGGCGCCGATGGCGGCGGGGGTGAAGGCGGCGCTCTCGCCGGCGCGGACGTGGCGGGGCGCGGCGACGGCGTGGCCGGGCAGGTAGGGGGCGAGGTGGGCCGCGACGCAGACGGGGCCGACGCCGGGGCCGCCGCCGCCGTGGGGTATGCAGAAGGTCTTGTGGAGGTTGAGGTGGCAGACGTCGGCGCCGATGCGGCCGGGCGAGGTGAGGCCGACCTGGGCGTTCATGTTGGCGCCGTCCATGTAGACCTGGCCGCCCTTCGCGTGGATGTGGGCGCAGATCTCCTGTATCGTCGTCTCGAATACGCCGTGGGTGGACGGGTAGGTGATCATGACCGCGGCGAGGCGGTCGGCGTGTTGGTCGGCCTTGGCCTTGAGGTCGGCGACGTCGATGTTGCCCTGGGCGTCGCAGGCGACGGGGACGACCTCGTAGCCGCACATGACGGCGGAGGCGGGGTTGGTGCCGTGGGCGGAGGTCGGGATGAGGCAGATCGTGCGATGGCCCTCGCCACGGGCCTCGTGGTGGCCGCGGATGGCGAGGAGGCCGGCGTATTCGCCCTGGGAGCCGGCGTTGGGCTGGAGGGAGACGGCGGAGAAGCCGGTGATCTCGGAAAGCCAGGCCTCGAGCTCGCGGGCGAGGCGGGCGTAGCCGCGACGCTGGTCCTCGGGGGCGAAGGGGTGGATGGCGCCGAACTCGGGCCAGGAGACGGGGAACATCTCGCTGGCGGCGTTGAGCTTCATGGTGCACGAGCCGAGCGAGATCATCGAGTGGCACAGGGAGAGATCCTTGGCCTCGAGACGCTTGATGTAGCGGAGGAGCTCGTGTTCGGTGTGGTAAGAGTTGAAGACCTTGGCCGAGAGATAGGCGCCCTGGCGGGCGAAGGGCGCGGGAAGCGCGGCGGCCGAGGCGTCCTCGGCGCGGAGTTCGGCGGATTCGCTGAAGCAGGCGAGGAGATCCCGCAGGTCGGCCTCGGTGACGGTCTCGTCGAGGGAGAGGGCGACGGTGGTCTCGTCGATGGCGCGGAGGTTGATCTTCTTGGCCCCGGCGTTGGCGTGGACGCGGGCGGCGGAGACCTTGCCGACGACGAGGGTGTCGAAGACGGGGCCGGCGTTGACCGTCGCGCCGGCGCGGCGGAGGGCGGCGGCGAGGAGCGTGGTGGCGGTCTGGATACGGGTGGCGATGCGGCGGAGTCCTGCGGGGCCGTGCCAGACGGCATACATCGAGGCCATGACCGCGAGGAGGACCTGGGCGGTGCAGATGTTGGACGTGGCCTTGTCGCGACGGATGTGCTGCTCGCGGGTGCCGAGGGAGAGGCGGAGGGCGGGGCGGCCCTGGGCGTCCTTGGAGACGCCGACGAGGCGGCCGGGCATCTGGCGCTTGAGGGCGTCGCGGGTGGCGAAGAACCCGGCGTGGGGGCCGCCGCCGCCGAGCGGGACGCCGAAACGCTGGGCGGAGCCGACGGCCACGTCGGCTCCGAAGTCGCCGGGGGCGCGAAGAAGGGTGAGGGCGAGGAGGTCGGTGGCGACGACGCAGAAACCGCCGACGGCGTGGACGCGGGCGAAGAGATCGGAGAAGTCGTGGATGTCGCCGCGGGTGTCGGGATATTGGACGAGCACGCCGAAGAGGCCCGCGGTGCCGGCGACGTCGAGGGCGGCGTGGTCGCCGACCTGGACGGTGATACCGAGGGGTTTCGCGCGGGTCTTGACGAGGTCGATGGTCTGGGCGTGGCAGCGGTCGGAGACGAAGAAGACGCCGCCGTCGGCGTCCTTGGCGCGGTGACAGAGCATCATGGCCTCGGCGGCGGCGGTGCCCTCGTCGAGGAGGGAAGCGTTGGCGATGTCGAGGCCGGTGAGCTCGGTGACGAGCGTCTGGAAATTGAGCAGCGCCTCGAGGCGGCCTTGGGAAATCTCGGCCTGGTAGGGGGTGTAGGCGGTATACCAGCCGGGGTTTTCGAGGATGGCGCGCTGGATGACCGGAGGCGTGAGCGTGTTGTGGTAACCCTGGCCGATGTAGCTGCGGAAGACCCTGTTGAGGCCGGCGATGTCGCGGAGTTCGGCGAGGGCGGCGGATTCGTTGAGCGGGGCGGGGAGCGAAAGCGTTTTTTCCAGACGGATCGAAGCGGGGACGGTGGCGTCGATCAGCGCGTCGAGGCTCGGGTAGCCGACGACGCCGAGCATTTTCGCCCGCTCGTCCGCGTCGGGCGAGTTGTGACGCGGCGCGAAGGCATCCGTCGGGGCGAGGAGGGCCGCGAGGGCGGAGCTGGAGGAGGAATCGGAGACGTGCGCGGAGACGGACATGATTGGCTCCGCAGGGTGGAAAGGGGGCGCGGCGCGGCAAACGGAAAGGAGGTAGTTTTGGCGTAAGAGTGGATGTTTATGGGCCGGGGTTTGTATTATGTTTATAATGAAAAACAGGTTGCGTTTTCGGGCGTCTCGCCACCCCGGCCGGACTGGCCCGACGGATGCTGGAAGGGAATGCCCTTCATGAAACTATCACACTCGTTATTGGTCATCGCGGGAATCGCGGCCGTCTCGTCGGCCGCTCGGGCTCAAACCGTTTTGTTAACCCAAGACTGGAGCAGCGCCTCCCTTATCACGGCGGACGACAACTGGAGCGGTCTTTGGAACGCCACCACGCAATACGGCATCATCGGGTATCGCGGGGATGATCTCACGACCTCCACGGGCACGGATCCCCGGACGCTTTTGGGCGACGGCACGGCGGTCGTGGATGTGATCGCGAACCAGACCAACCCCAACACGCTCGCCTCGGGCGGGGTGGCGGAGTTCGCCGGCTACGTGGCCTTGCAGGGTTCGGGAACCGCGGACGCCCCTTCGCTGGTTTTTTCCGTGAACGCCACCGGCTACACCAACATCACGGTTTCGTATAACCTGAAGGACGTGGACGGCTCCACGGACAACTCCGCCCAGCAGGTCGCGTTGCAGTATCGATTGAGCAGCTCCGGGGCGTGGACCAATCTCGCCTCCGGCTATGTCGCGGACGCCTCCGGCGGCCCGAGCCTGGCGACCTTGGTGACGCCCGTTTCGGTGGCCTTGGCCTCGGTCGGCGAGAATTCGGCCTATGTGCAGTTTCGCGTGATCACCACCAACGCGGTCGGAAACGACGAATGGGTGGCGGTGGACGATATCTCGGTCACCGGCACGGCGATTCCCGAGCCGTCGTCGTTCGTCGCGTTGCTCGGACTCGGCGGGCTCGGCTTTGCCGTCACGCGACGTCGCCGCTGATCGTCGCGGTTCTCTTCGGCCCGTCGCCGCGTGGGCGACGGGCTTTCGTTTCCTGTTAGTTATTCCTTTCTTAAGTGTTTACTTTAGGCAAAATTGCGTATCAGTGGCGTTGAACCCAAGACGGCCAAGCCCTTCCGTGCTTTTCGCCAATCGATGACGCATGAAAGACGTTACTGAAACGTTGCCCCGGCGAGTTGCTAGCGGTGTTGGCTTATGGGGTGCTCTGGGGAGCATGATGGCCCGGTTTTCTTACAGACAGTCCCCAAATTCACCTAGGCTACCCGCCGGGCTGGTCCGGCGAGTGCTGAATCCAACCATGCCTCCACTCCTTGTTCCTTCCGCCCGCTCCGTCACGGCGCCTCGTGCCCGCGGGTTCACGCTGATCGAATTGCTCACGGTGATCGCGATCATCGGCATCCTGGCCGCGATTCTCATTCCCACGGTTTCCCGTGTTCGAGAGATGGCGCGTTTTTCCCGCGGGACGGGAAATCTACGCGAGGTGGCGCGGGCCGCCCTGCTGTTCGCCGACGAGCACAAGGGCTACATCCCGCACGATGGCGGATCGAACGTCTCCGCCTCGAACGTGGACAAGACCACTTTCTCCCCGAAGGGCGTCTCCGGCCCGTGGTGGAACGAGCTGCCGCACTACCTGAATCTGCCCTCGCTCGCCGAGCTGAGCAACAATCGCTCGCCCCTGCCGACCTTCGGCCAGGATCATCCGTTCATCTGTCCGAACGCGTCGATCACCTCGACCAGCACGGCTCCCGCCTGGCTGTGCTACGCGCCCGCCTTTCCGCTGAGCCAGAACAGCCAGCTCGCGAACACCCGTCTGGCGAAGGACAACGCCTCGCGCACCGTGTTGTTCGCGGAAACGACCAACCATGCGCCGGGGCAGACCGGCAGCTTCGGCACCTCCAATCCCAATTACCTCGGCCAGAAGACGGCCACGCTCAGCGGCTCGCGTTGGAACGGGAAGAGCTTGGTGAGCTTTTTCGACGGCAGCGTGCGCAGCTATAGCCAGCCCGAGCTGCTCGCGCAGGGTGCCGACCTCAAGGGCACGAAGGGCGGCCCGATCTGGGACCCGCGCTGAGCCCGGGTTCCCTCGCGTTTGTTTCCGTCGCGTCACCCACCGATCACCTCCATTTATGCAAAAACACACCCCTCCGATCCGCTCTTTGTTGTCCGCGGGCGCCCTGCTTTGCGCCGCCTCCGTGTCCCAGGCGCAGGTTTCCTACACGGGCGGCACGTATAGCCAGAATTTCGATTCGCTGTCATCCACCGCCACGGCTGCCGCCCCCGCGGCTTTTACGGACAATGCGACTCTTCTCGGCTGGTATGCCCAAGCGATAGATACCCTCTACACCGGCTCCGGGCTCTTCACGTTCACGATGACGGGGGCATTGAACGCGCAGGCCGACGATTACCAGGCGAACAACGGCAGCGGCACCTCTGGTGATCTCTACAGCTACGGTTCCACGTCCAGCGCCGACCGCGCTTTGGGCACCTTGGGATCCGGCACGCCGGACGACTTTTTTGTGGGGTTGCGCGTCCAAAACGACACTGGGCTGCCGATCACCCGCTTCACCCTCACTTACGATGGCGAACAGTGGCGACGGGGAGCTAATAACCCTCAGCGTCCGGAGGGGCTGTTGGTTTACTACCGCATCGGAGGGGCCGATTTTATCGGGAGCACCGGTTGGACGGAGGTTCCTGAATTGGCATTTACGAGCCCCAATGCGGCTTCCGCCGATATCACGGCGCTTGCTTTGGACGGAAACGCAGTGGGCAACAAGGTCGTGGGCATCACGAAGGAAGTGATTCTTTCCGCGCCTTTGGCTCCCGGCGAAAGCATTTGGATCACCTGGGTGGATGTGGACAACGGCGGCACCGACCACGGCTTGGCCATCGACAACGTCAACTTCTCCGCGGTGACCAGCTCCGGATCCGATATATCGCGCGGTTCCGGCGCGATCTTCACCCCGACCAGCTTTGGAGGCAATGCCTTCGCTTCCATCGACACCGCTGTTTTCGATGGTAGCGCCACCACGGTCTCGCTCTCCGGAAATGTCGTGGCCGCTGGTCTGCGTTTTTCCACCGATGGATACACGGTCGCCGGCACCGCTTCGGATTCTCTCTCGGTGAGTGGCACGATCAACGTGTTCGCTGGTGTCGGCGCGACCATCTCCGGTGTCTTGGCCGGCGGTAACGGACTGACCAAGATCGGGGACGGCACGCTTACCTTGGCCGCTGCAAATACCTTTACCGGACCGGTTTCCATCAACGCCGGCACCGTAGTCATCGGCAGTGAGGCCAGCTTCGGCGACGCCGCCAACGACGTCGCGCTCACCGGCACGCTGGTCACCGCCTCTTCGACCTTGAGTTTTGGCTCCGGGCGCAGCTTCTCCGGCTCCGGCACCATCCAGACCGGCGCCTCGGGCACCCTGAGCTTCGCCGGCCCGGTCGCGGCCGGGGCGCTTAACCTCGTCGGTCCCACCACGCTGAATTTCGGCGGCGCGACCAACTCCGTCGCCAGCCTCAATCTGCCCAGCCCCTCGACGATCAACGTCACCGGCGGCGCCTTGCAGTTCACCTCGGGCCTCGTGCTCGGCCAGACCGACGGAGCGACCGCGATCAACGGTCCGGTCACCTTCGCCTCGGGCGACAAGACCTTCCCCGTCACCGCGGGCAACCTCAGCTTCAACGGCACCCTGACCTATGGCGGCGGCCGTCTGGTGAAGACCGGCGCCGGCGTGCTTGATCTCACCTCCGCGGCCGCCTCCGGCACGGGCGGCATCCGCATCGGCGTCGTGGGCGCCAGTCCCGCTTCCGCGGGAGAAGGCGGCCGCGTGATCGTCGACGGCGCGGGCGACATCGGCACCGTGCAGATGCACTTCAACTCCGGCACGCTCCAGGCCACCGCGCCCATCGTGTCCACCGCCGGCGTCTCCTTCGGCGGCCGCGCGGCGACGGATCGCAGTTCCGTGCTGTCCATCCCGACCTTCACCGGCTCCGACATGACCTTCACCGGCGCCACGGGCTTTTTCTACAGCAACTTCGCGCCCGCCACCGACACCGACCTCGCGATCGTCGTGAACAACGTCACCCGGCTCAACGGCACCTTCACCAAGACCGGCACCGCCCAGCAGTGGATCGTGCCGGGCGGCTCCGGCACCTTGGTCATCGGCGGCGACGCCCGCGCGCTGATCGACGACATCCTCGTCATCGACACGCTCACCCTGGCCGTCGACGGCCAACTCGGCGGCCGCAAGCTCATCATCGACGACGCCGCCACGCTCGCCGGTTCCGGCACCTTCACCGGCTGGGTCACCACCACCACGACCACGAGCACCGACACGCCGCCCGTCGTCACGACCACCACGACCTATTCCGCCGACAGCCTCGCGACCATCGAGGGCACGCTCTCCCCGACCGGCCTGTTGACCTTCAACTCCGGTCTCCAGCTCGTCGGCTCCACCGTCCTCGACATCGCCGGGACCACGCGCGGCGGCGGCTACGACAGCGTCGCCGTCATCAACCCCGACACCACCGGCATCAGCTACACCCTTACCTACGGCGGCACGCTGAACCTCAGGTTCACCGGCGCGGCGATCAACGGCAGCTACACCCTCTTCGAGACCGGAGCCAACGTGTCCCGCGCCGGCGCCTTCGCCTCGGTGTCCTTGTCCGGCAACTACAGCGGCTCCCTCGGCGCCTCCGGCTCCGTCTGGTCCGGCGTGGTGGGCGGGGTGACCTTCAGCTTCGACGAGTCCACCGGCGTGCTGACCGTCACCGGCGGCGTCTCGCCGACCACTCCGTTGCAGGACTGGCGCCAGGCCAACTTCGGCACCACGGCCAACTCCGGCAACGCCGCCGACTCGTCCGACTACGACAACGACGGCATCCCGAATCTGCTCGAATACGCCACCGGCACCAACCCGACCGTCGCCAACGTCGGCGTCGTCACCCTCGCCAAGTCCGGCGACTTCCTGACCCTCAGCTTCCCGGTGATCAGCGACGCCTCGCTCACCTATTCCGTGCAGGCGAGCAACGATCTCGCGAGCTTCGCCACGGCCACCGGCACGGTCTCCACCACCGGCGGCGTCCGCACCTACACGGACAACGTCTCGCTCGCCACGCCCGGCGTTCGCCGCTTCCTGCGCCTGCAGGTCGGCTACGGCCAGTAAGCAAACGAGCCCCCGCGCGTTCTCGGCTCTTCCCGGCCGGCGTCTCCCGCGAGACGCCGGCCTTTTTCTTTTCCGTATCCGGCCGACGCGGGCGGCCTGGCGGGGTGGTCCAGGCCGGGCCTTGAAAAAAGAGACGCCCGCCGGCGTCGGGCCGGCCGGCGTTGCATGGACGTCTTGTCGGGGGCGGATTTCAGCGCCTCGAGCGGCGGCGGCCGAGCGCCAGGCCGTAGGCCGCGAAGGCGAGGAGGAGCGAGCCGGTCGACGCCTCGGGAATCGCGGCGGCGGTCGCGAAGCTTTGCGAGACCACGAGGTTGTCGATCCCGACCGAGCCGTGGCTGGCGCCGCCTTGGCGGAAGAACACGCCGCGGAGCGTCGCCGTCGTGCTCAGCGCGATCGACGGCGATTCGGCGGAGGCCGGCGCGATCCACAACCGCGCTTCGTCGGCGCCGAGATCCACGCCGAGCACGGCCCGATATTGCGTGCCGCGATTCAGCGCCACGGACCACTCCGTGAGATTGCCGACACTGGCGTTGAAGCTCGCGCCGGTGAAAAGACCGACCGCGACTTGCGAGGTCGACGTGGCGGGCGCGCCGCTGCCGCTCTGCGCGGCGGAGGAGGGACGAAACGCGCCGAAGGACACTTCGAAGGCGCCGGCGGCGGCGGTGCCGGAGCGAAAGCCCGCGATCGCCTGGATCGTGTCGCTGGTCGAGATGGATCCGCTGGCGGAAACCGTGAAATCCCAGCCCATGTAGATCGTGCCGCTCGAAAGGTTGGCCGACGCGAAGTTCAGCTGCGCGGATTCGCCCGAGGAAGCGGCGAGGGTCAACGCGCCCGAGCCCACGGCGAGCGCCGGGGTGGTGCTTGAGATCTGCGTCCAGTTGCCGACACCCGAGTCGGGCGTGGATCCGACCAAGGCGCCGGTCGTGGAGAAATCGTCGGCGAGGGGCGTGAACTGCGCGAAGGCGGGCAACGGAAGCGACAGAACGAGAGCGAGAAGCGGGAGTGTTTTCATGTAGGTGTTAATACGATTCCTTTCGTGTCTTAACTCTCCTATTGCGGTCAAGTGTCATTATGGAGGCGATTTGACGATAATAAGCTTATTTCAAGGGCTTGTGGTTTATCGAAACAGGATGGCGTAAGGGCTGGGGGACGGGGCGCGTTTTGGCGGCGAGAAGTGGGCGGGAGGATTTCCGAAGCCTTACGGAACGGAGCTTGGAGATGTCGGCCGGTGGCGGCGTCCCGCTCCGATTGTGCCGGCCGTGATGTCGCCGGGGTTGCCCGCGGAGGGCGCGTGGCTTTTTTCAGCGACGATGAACACCCCCGCGGCCCGTGCCGCCCATGTCGACCGGCGCCTGGCCGAGTTGTATCCGGAGACGCCGGTGCCGCTCGACCACACTTCGCCCTACACGCTGCTCGTGGCGGTCCTGCTTTCGGCGCAATGCACGGACAAGCGGGTGAACCTCCAGACGCCGGGTCTCTTCGCCAAGGCGGACACGCCGCAAAAGATGGCGCGGCTCTCCGTCGAGGAGATCGACGCGCATGTGCGGCCCTGCGGCTTAGCGCCGCGCAAGGCGCAGGCGATCCGCCGGCTCTCCGAGATCCTGCTCGAAAAACATGGCGGCGAAGTGCCGCGCGGCTTCGCGGAGTTGGAGGAGTTGCCGGGCGTGGGGCACAAGACCGCGTCCGTCGTGATGTCGCAGGCCTTCGGCGTGCCCGCCTTTCCGGTCGACACGCACATCCATCGTCTGGCGCAGCGTTGGAAACTCACGCGGCTCGGCGCGGGCGTGGAGGAGACGGAGCGCGACCTGAAGCGCCTGTTTCCGGAGGCGCATTGGAACGCGCTCCATCTGCGGATCATTTTCTACGGCCGGGAGCACTGCACCGCGCGGGCCTGCGACGGCATGGTGTGTCCTCTCTGCCGCGAGCTGTTCCCGGAGCGCAAACGCGCGGTGCGGGTGAAGCGCGCCTGACGACCGGACAGGCTCCGGGGCGGCGCGGCGCGCGGTCCGCCTCGTCCTAGCACGGAACCGCTTTTGCTCGAAGCGCGCCGGGCTTTGGGTTTGGCGGGCGGCCCGGACGGGATTTGGGTGGCGGCACTATGGCTACCACGTCTTCGAAGGGTATTGCGGCATTGGTCACCGGCGCCTCCCGCGGCATCGGGCGCGGCATCGCGGTCGAGCTCGCCAAGGCGGGCGCGCGCGTGGCGATCAACTACGCCGGCAACGCCGAGGCCGCCGCCGAGGCGCTCGCGCTCGTGAAGCAGGCGGGCGGCGACGGCTTCATCGTGCAAGGCGACGTCGCGATCGCCGCGGACCGCGAGCGCATGGTGGCGGAGACGGTCAAACAGTTCGGCCGCATCGACGTGCTGGTGAACAACGCCGGCGTCGCCCCCAAGGTGCGCGCCGACCTGCTCGACGCGGGCGAGGAGAGCTTCGACCGCCTTTTCGCGATCAACCTCAAGGGCCCCTTCTTCCTCTCGCAGCTCGTGGCGAAGCAGATGTTGCAACAGGCGCCCGACGCCGAGGGCTTCCGCGGACGCATCGTCAACATCACCTCGATCTCGGTCTACACCGCCTCGATCAACCGCGGCGACTACTGCATGGTGAAGGCCGGTCTCGCGATGATGACCAAGCTCTTCGCCGACCGTCTCGCGAATGACGGCATCAACGTCTACGAGATCCGCCCGGGTGTCATCGCCACCGACATGACCGGCGCGGTGAAGGAGAAATACGACAAGCTCATCATCCACGACGAGCGCGGCATCACGCCGATCCGCCGCTGGGGCAAACCCGAGGACATCGGCCGCGCCGTGCGCGCGATCGCCGAGGACCGCTTCCCCTTTTCGACCGGCGCCTGCTTCGACGTCGACGGCGGCTTCCACCTGCAACGGCTCTGAGAGGTCGCGCGCGCCCCGCGGGGAATCGCCCCGCGCGGTCAAGGATTCTCCGCCGGCGGCGGGCTCTCCGAGGGCCCGCCGTTTTCGTTGTCGGCGCCGAAGAGCGTGGCGCGATTCGGGTCGCGACGCGGCCAAGGCGCGTAGCCGCCGTCGAAGCAGAGAGGCAGGACGAGTTCGCGTTCGTGGACGTCCTGATCGGCGTCGACGAGCTGAAATTTGCCCTCGGGGCCGGCGGACCAGACGGCGCGAAGCTCGCGGGAGTATTTGATCGAGACGCCGTCGAAGTAGTCGCGCGGGAGGGAGGGCAGATAGGCGGGGACGAGTTCGTCGAGGGCGGCGGGAAGACGCCGGCCGTGGTCGTCGTGGTAGAGGCGCAGGGCGATCAGGGTCTCGGCGAGGGAGATGCGGGTCTGCTCCCCGAGGCGCGCCTCGAGCGTGTAAAAGGCGGACGGAACGAGGGCGTCGTGGGCAAGTTGCTTGCCGAGGTGGTTGCTGGCTTCGCCGTATTGGCTGCAGAGAAAGCCCAGCTCCAGCTTCGGGCAGGATCTCAATTCGGCAAGCGGCACGTCCGCCAAGGTCGGGAGGATGAGGAAGGCGGGAATGACGTAGTTCAGACTTTGCCTCGGCTTGTAGAGGAAGGGCAGATGGTAGAGGCAGGCCTTGCGCCACGATTCGCCGGTCGCTTTTGAGAGCTCGCCAGGCGACCCTTCATGAGCGGCGACGATCATCTTTTTGTAGATCAGGTCTTGGGCGACCAATTGGGCGAAGTCCTCCCGGGTGGGCCGGGTCGAGGCGACCAGTGCGGAAAACGTCGTGAGTTCGGCTCGGTTCAGGCGCGGATCCGAGATGAGCGCATACGTTTCCAAGTCGGCGGTGGCCTGAATGGCCCATGCGTTGACCGCGGTGAGAACGTCTCCGCGGCTTTGCCGCACAAGGCGCCCGACTTTTCGAAGGTCCGAAAGCAGGTGGATAGATTCCGACGGGTTCCCGCTCTCCCTCATTTGTCGGACGCGAAGCGTGCCGATTTCGCCGATCGCCCTCAGGCTTGGTCGCGGCTTCAGAAATTCCGAGAAGCCGTGGAGCGGTGGCCACTGCGCGTGGGAAAGCGCCGCGGCATCGCGAATCGATTCGATGACGAATTCGCGTTCATCCAGCCACGCCATCGCTTCATCGGGATCATAAAGGCGGCTTTGAACCGCTTGGGTCAGATCGGTGCGATCAAAACCGTCGCTCTGTTCGATACGGCGAGCGGCCTGCTCAAGCACGAGGTAGGCGTTTTCGTTTTCCGGAATGGCGCGGGGTTCGTAGCGGAGGGCGCTCGTGTCCAGAAGCTCGTCGTCGAAAGAGCAGGCGAGGAGGCCGACGAGGATCGCGCAGAAAATACCTACGCCGCCGCGCCAGGTGTAGCGCCAGAGGCGGCGAAGGCGGGACGGGCGGGGCCGGGTGTCGGGCACGCCGGGAACCTTGCCGGCTCGTCGCGCCGAGGGCAAGGCGGGCGGGCTGGAGTCAGAGCTCGACGTCGCGACAGCGGGCGTCGAGTTGCCGCGCGATCAGGTCGACCATTTCGGCGTCGAGCGCCGCGGCACGCTGTGTGAGGGGTGCGATGGCGGAGGGAAGTTCCTTGGGGTTGAGGACGTTCACCGCGCCGCGGCCTTTGCGGATGATCATCCAGCCGGGGAAAACGAGCAGCGCCTGCACGGGAATCGGACGCCCGAGCTGACGTTGAAGAAACCCCGCGAGCCACTCGGCTTGGTGACGCGCCTGATCGAGGCCGTATTGGTCCTCGCCCCACGGATAAGCCAGGGCGCGGCCGTCGTAGATGATCTCGTGCGCCATGAAGCCGACGCGGGCGCGGCCCTTGCGGCGGGTCTTGGTCTCGATGGCGAAGACGCCGGACGGGCCCACGACGACGTGGTCGATGTTGTAGGGCGCGGTGTCGGAGCCTGCGGACGGATCTCCGGCGGGCAGATCGTGAAACACGCGGTGACCGGAGGCTTTAATCGTCTCCAGATGCTCGGCGACGATGCGCTCGCCGAAGGCGCCCAAGGCGGTGTTGCGACGGCGATCAAGGTGCGCGCCGAGGCGGCGGGCGCAGAGAAACATCACCGTGACCAGCGCGAGCAGCCCGAGCGCGGCGCAGAGCAGGCCGGCGGCGCCTTGCAGCTGGATGGCGAGGTGGAGAAACACGCCTAACGCGCCAGCGGGCAGAACGAAGGCGAGGCCGAGCTCGTTCAGGATTTTCTCGTCGAGCTCGGACACTTTGCGCCGCAGGGACTCGCCCGGGCCGCGCAGCAGGCGGGTGTTTTCGGGGAAGGGCGCGCGTTCTTGGCGGGAGCGGCGGCGGAAAAAGAGCAGCACCCAGAGCAAGCCGAGCAGCGAGGCGACGTAGCCGAAGGCGAAGTAGACCGGACTCATTCCGTCACAGCCAGCACGGGCGGGAGCGGACAGTCGAGCGCGGCGGCGAACGCGCGGAGCATGTCGGCCTCCGCCATCGTCAGGCGCGAGTCGGCGGTGAGCGCTGCGGCGAAGGCTTGCAGCACGCGCTTGCGGAAGGGCGCGGGCGTGTGGGCCAAGTGCTCGAGCGCGAGGTCGAGCTCCTCCCAGCTGCTCGCGCCGGAAGGGCGGTAGGCGAGGGGAGGCTGGAGCCCGTTGAACTCCGTGGCGGCGCGGGCGAAGGCCATGGCCGCGGCGCGTTCGTCCGCCGCCTCGACACGCGCGGCGGCGGAGAGCGCCAGCGACAGCTCGCCGGAGACCTGGTTGGGCGCGAGCACCTGGATGGCGTCGCGCGGCCGCGAGGCGAGGCCGAGGGTGCGCGTGACGAGTTTCTGGAGGGCGTATTCGCGGACGCTCACCTGGCCGTCGGCGTGGACGAGGGCCTCGAGCGTGTCGAGCAGCGTGGCTCCGGCTTCGGGTGAAAGCTGACGCAACGCGGGCGCCGCGAGCTGGAAAAGCGCGAGGTGGTGGGCGACCGGGATCCGCTTGAGCTCGGAGTGGAGCCGCGCGGTTTCGCGGGCCGCGGCCTTGTCCGCCCGGGTGGAAACGAGCTCGAGCGGGACGGCGAGCTCGTCGGACGGGGAGCCGGGCGGTATGCACAGCGCGAATACGAGGGCGGAGGCCCGGGCGGGGTCGCGCGCGGCCTCCTGAAGCGTGTCCGGCAGCGCGGCGAGGAGATCGCGGCCGGCGTCGACGCTTTGCGGGGAGAGCCGGCCGGCGGCGCCGATGAGCGCGGCGGGGTCGATGCGCGCCATCTCCGGCCGGAACGATTGGGCGTCGGCCGGCGCGCCTAAGGAGGAGACGCGCTCGTCCGCTTCCGCCCGGCCTTTCGCGGCCGTAAATTTCCCGTCCCAGGCGGGGTCGATCGCACGGATGCGTTGTTCGAGCGGCGGGTGGGTGGCGAACCAGTCGAGAAAGCCGCCGGAGAAATTTTGCGCGAAGCAGAAGTGGCTGATCTCGCCGGCGTGCGGATGATCGAGGACGCCTCCGGCGATCGCGCCGCCGAGGCGCTTCAACGCGCCGGCGAGTCCGGACGGGTTGCGGGTGAATTGAACCGCGGCCGCGTCGGCGAGATATTCGCGTTGGCGGGAGACGGCGGCCTGGATCATCCGGCCGAAGAGGTGGCCGATGTAGCCGATGACCAGCAACGCCACGCCGGAGGCGAAAACGAAGGCGAGCGCGCCTCCGGCGCCCTTTTCCCGCCGGGAGGATCGCGAGACGCGAGCCCGTAAGAAGACGCGGAGAATGCCGCGTCCCACGATGGAGAGGGCGAGGATGCCGAAGACGAGGGCGGAGAGGCGGGTGTTGAGCCGCATGTCGCCGTTGAGCACGTGGCTGAACTCGTGGGCGATGACGCCCTGGAGCTCGTCGCGCGAAAGGCGGGCGAGGGCGCCTTCGGTCACGGCGATGGCGGCGTCGGCGGGGGAATAGCCGGCGGCGAAGGCGTTGATGCCGGACTCGTCGGGCAGCACGTAGACGGCGGGCACGGGCACGCCGGAAGCGATGGACATTTCCTCCACGACGTTGAGCAGCGTGCGTTCGCCCAGGTCGGTCGTGTCGGGGGCGACGCTGCGTCCGCCGACTCGTTCGGCCACGGCGGGGCCGCCGTCACGCAGGGCCAACCAACGGGAGAGGCTGGCGACGCCCGAGACGAGCAGGGTGAAAAGCGCGACGCCGCCCAGCAGCTCCGGTCTCCACCCGCGGTGGTCGGCGCGCGTGAAGGCGGCGTCTCCGATAAAAAGCGCGGCGGCGTAGAGCGCGGCGACGGTGCCGAGAAGGGCCAACGCGAAGAGGAGGACGAGGCGTCCGGTGCGACGGCGGGCGCGATCTTGGGCCTCGAAAAAGTCCATGTCGGCGGGTGGGGCGCCGCGTCAGGCGCCCGCGGCCGGGGGACGGGGCATCGGGGGCGAGGTAAAACCGCGGGCGCGAAGCGCGGCGCGGCGCGGCTGGCGGACGATGAAGAAGTAGAGGATCGCGCCGATCCAGCCGGTGAAGACCAGGATGAGGATCCAGATCAGCCGGTGCTTGTTGTCGCCGATCGGTTCCGGAGCCTGGGCGCAGTCGACGAGCATCCAGACCCAGAAGGCGAAGACGCCGATCGCGAGCAGCACGACCAGGGCGAGCAGAAGGAGGACTCCGATGCCTATCCCCACGCCGACGGCGTCCGGGGATGTCTGGACCTGGGCGAGAATCGGGGCGGGAGGCGTCATGGTCGGGCGGGACCGAGCAACGCGGGCGGGGAGTCGGGGCGGATGGCCCGGGGCGGGTCTCGGTTAGAACGAGACCTTGGGGGCGACGCGTTCGGAGGGATTGTCCACTGAGAAAAGCTCGGCGGGCTGGAAGCCGAGGGCGCCGGCGGCGAGGACGGTGGGGAAGGTTTCGCGCCGGGTGTTGTAGGCCATGACGGCGTCGTTGAAGGCCTGGCGGGCGAACGCGATTTTGTTCTCCGTGCTCGTCAGCTCCTCGGTGAGGCGGAGCATGTTTTGGTTGGCCTTGAGCTCCGGATAGGCCTCGGAAACGACGAGGAGGCGGGACAGGGCGCCGGCCAGGCCGGTCTCGGCTCCGGCGAGCTGCCGGAGGGCGGCGGGATCGGCGGGGTTGGCGGCGGCGTGGGAGGCGGCGGTGGCGGCGACGTTGCGCGCCTGGATCACGGCCTCGAGCGTCTCGCGCTCGTGTTTGAGGTAGCCTTTGGCCGTCTCGACGAGGTTGGGGATCAGGTCGTAGCGGCGCTTCAATTGGACGTCGATCTGGGCGAAGGCGTTTTTGAAGCGGTTGCGGAGGGAGACGAGGCCGTTGTAGAGGCCGACGAGCCAGGCCGCGAGGACGAGGCCGAGGCAGAGGAAAACCAGCAGCACGACGAGGGCGATAGACATGGCGGAGGGCAGCAGACCGGATTTAAGGCTTGGACGCGAGGTGATTTGCGCAAGCCGGGGCGGGGCGGCGGGGGAACGCGAACCGGCGGGGTAGGGGCGGGGGCGAATCGCGGTTGCCATGGGGACGGCGCGTCCGCCAGCTTGGCCGGCTTTTCTCCGATCCGTCGTTCCGTGACTTTGTCGCACAACCAGCCTTTTTTCGTTCCGTGATGGCGCGCCGTCTTCTGTTAATTTTGTGCCTGCTTGGGCTGACGGCGGGCGTGCGCGCGCAGTCGGGGCAGGAGGAGCCGACGCTGTTCGCGCCCGTTCCCCTGGCGCCTACCCCGGCCACGGCCGGCGCGTCGATCGTGAGCGAGGAGGCGGCGCGCCGCGCGCTCGCGCTCGGCTTCGCCGCGACCGCGGCGGCGCAGGCGGAGGGCCTGCTCGCGCGGGCCGAGTCGGGTGGCGCGGCCCGCGATTCGGCGGCGCTTTTGCTGGCGACGGCCCGGCTGGAGCTGGGCGATCTGCCCGGAGCGGAGCGGGCGCTCGCCGCCCACGGCGACACGCGCCCGCCGGCCTATCGGTTGAGGGCGGGGCTCCTGGCCGCGCGTCAGGGACGCCTGCCGGCGGCGCAGGCGGAGGCGGCGGCGCTCAGGCCCGAGCTTTTGGCCGCGGAGGAGCGTTCCTGGCTGTTTCTTTTGCAGGGCATGGTGGCCGAGGCGGAGCGCGACGCGAACCGCGCGGCCTCGGCCTACGACCAGGCGCTGGCGGTCGCGAGTTCGGACTGGCAGCGGGCGCGATTGCGTCTGGCGCGCGAGCGACTGCGTCTGTCGCAGGGCGAGGTTTCGGAGAACCAGGCGAACGCCCTGCGGGAGCAGGCCGAACGCTACTCCGGCCGCGGCGTGGGCGCGGACTACGCGGCCCAATACGCCGTCGCCCTCCATCTGCTGGGCCGGCGCGAGGCGGCCATCGCCTATTTGCAGGCGCAGCTCGGTCTGCTGCCGGAGGGTCTCGCCGGGGCGCGCGACGACCTGCGTCTGGTGCTTGGCTTGATCGCGGGCCCGGCGCAGGGGCCGGGGCGCGCGGCGTTGGAGCAGATCCTCGTCTCGGGCGTCGACGCGGGGGAGCAGCGCGTGGCCCTGCAGCTTCTGGCGGAGGCGACGGACGGCGCGGAGTCGCGCCAACGTCTGCGGAGGATTCTGGACGAGTTGCTCGCCGCCCGGTCCGCGCATGCGCTCTCCGAGGATCTGCTGGCGGCGCGCGCGGAGCTCGCCCTGGCCGGGCAGGACTACGGCCGGGCGGAGGCGGACGCCCGGGATCTGCTCGCCCGTTTCCCCGCCTCCCCCCAGCGGGCCCGGGCGCTCACCCAGCTCGCCACGGTCGCGTGGGACTTGAAGCGCTTCCGCACCGCCGCCGACTACGCGGCGCAGGCGGCGGGCGCGGCCGAGGACGCCGGGGCGCGGGCCGCGCTGCGTCTGCTCTCGGCGGAGGCTTCGTATCGAGCGAAGGACTACACGAGCGCAGCGGAGGCCTACGCGGTCGCGGCGGAGACGCCGCCGGCCGGGGTGGCGCCCGCGGCGGTGATTTTCCAGGGCGTCATGTCGCGGATCGAAGGCGGGCGTCTCGGCGAAGCGGCGGACGAGATCGACCGGCGCGGTCGGGATTCCCGTTTCGACGCGACGGCCCGCTGGCAGGCCGAGTGGAATCTCGCCCGCGCGCTCCAGGCGGCCGGTCGGCACGAGATCGCGCGTTCCCGCGTGGCGCGGCTGCGCGCCGAGCCCGGCGCGGAGTCGCGACCGCCGGCCCTGCGCGCGCGCATGGCCTGGCTCGAGGCGCGGCTGGCCCAGGAGGGCGGCGATCCGGAGGTGGCGCTGCGTCTCGCCCGGGAGGTTCCCGCCGCGCTGCCGGGCGTGGACGAGGCGCTGGCCCGCGAGATCGCGGGGCAGGCCCGGCTGGTCGAGGCGGAGGCCTTGTTCGGCCTGGATCGCGGGGAGGAGGCGATGCGGACGCTGCGGACCTTGCGCGCCGCGGATGCGAACACGGAGGCGGCCTTGCAGTCCTTTCTGGTGGAGGCCGACTATCTGGCGGCCGCCGGTCGCCTGGTGGAGGCGCAGGGGCTGCTGGTCCGTTTCGCCGACGAGCATCGCGACCATGAATACGCGCCGGACGCGATTTTCCTCGCCGCGCTCAACGCGGAGCGGCGCGGCGAGCCGGCGTTTTTCCAGGACGCCTACCGTTTGCTCGAGGAGCAGTTGGTGAAGCGTTACCCGCGCAGCCGGCTGATTTTCCAGGCGCGCATGAAGCAGGGCGACCTGCTGCGGCGTCTGGGCGACTTCGCCGCCGCGCAGCAAATCTACGAGGATCTGGTCAATAACCAGTCCCAGCACGAGCGCATCCTCGACGCCCAGCTGGCGCTGGCGGATTGCCACCGCGCGCAGGCGGCCCGCGATCCCTCGCATTTCGAGAGCGCGCTCACGATCTTGGAGCGGTTGCGCGATCTGGCCGGCGCCCCGGCGGATCTCCGCGCCGAGGCGGGGTTCAAGCTTGGCGACATGCTCGCCGGGCGGGATCCGAACGCGGCCCTCGCGGCGTGGTGGCCCGTGGTGGACGCGTTGCTCGTCAAGCCGGAGTCCCCGGCCCGGCTCGGCGCCGAAGGTCGCTACTGGATCGGCCGGCTTCTGGTGCGCATGGCGGGCGTGCTCGAGGAGGCGGGCAAGGAGGACGAGGCCCGGGAGGCGTGGCGGCTCGTGGTGGATCGCGGCCTGCCCGGTTCCGCGCTCGCGAAGGCGAGGCTCGAGGCTCGTCCCGTGGAGGCCCCGGTCGCGGGCGCGCCTTCGTCGTGAAATTTCCAACTTCGGCTTAACCCAGGAACCCATCCATGGACTCGACCCAACTCAGTTTGCTCGCGCGCGGCGGCCCCGTGATGTGGGTGCTGCTCGCGCTCGGCGCGCTCGCGCTGGCGATTTTCGTCGAGCGGCTGCTCTATCTGCATCGCGGGCAGATCCGTTCGACCGAATTTGTCGACGGCATCAAAAACATCCTCGCCCAGCGTCGCATGGCCGAGGCGGTGACGGTGTGCGAGGAGGCTCCCGGCCCGGTGGCCGCGGTGGTGAAGGCGGCGCTTTTGCACGCCGCCGACGACGAGGTGCGGATGCGCTACGCCGTGCAGGACGCGGCCGTGACCGAGCTGCCGGCCCTGGAGCGGCGGCTGGGTGCGCTGGCGGCGATCGCGCACGTGGCGCCACTCGTGGGCCTGCTGGGCACGGTGCTGGGCATGGCGACCACGTTCCGCGCCTTCATGGAAGGCGGGCATTACGCCACCGCCCAGTCCCTGGCCGGAGGGATGTGGCAGGCGCTGATCGTCGCGGGCACCGCGCTCGCTCTGGCGATCCCGGCGCATCTGGGGCACCATCTGCTGCATGGGCGCGTCCGGGCGGTCGTGCGTGACGTGGAGTGGGCGGGCAACGAGATCATGCGCTACCTGTTGATCGACTATCGGGAGACGGCCGCGAACCGCGAATCCCCCAAGCCGTGATCACGCGTCCGCTCGATCTTGCGTCCCGTCTGCGTCCCGCGCCGCGCGGGATCGACGCCTTGTTCTATGTCAACGTCGCCGCGCTCGCGGTGTTCTTTTTGATCTTCGGCTCTCGCTTCGTGCTCGCGCCCGGCATGGCGGTGGACTTCGCGTTGCCCGAGGCGAACGCGGCCGCGACGGCCCGGCTGGGCACGGATGTCGTCATCGCCGTCCCCGCGTCCAACATGGCGGTGGTCGATGGCGCGGTGGTGGATTTCAAGGGGCTGGGGGAGTGGCTGCGCGGGCGGGCGGACTCGACGACGAACGCGCCCAGGAAACGTTTGCTCGTGCAGGCCTCCGGCTCTTTGCCGGCCCGGGATCTTGCCCAGGTTTATGCCTTGGCGGCCGACGCGGGCTTTGGCGGGGTGCTTGTCGCCACGGACGACGCCAAGGGCAATCGCTGAGGTTTCTTTCCGGACTCCGAAATGGAAACGAACGATCGTCGCCCGTCCTCTCTCCCGCGTCCGGCGGGGACTTGGTTTTTTCCCGCGCTGGTGGCCTCCGTGGCGGGTCTTGGGATGGTGTTTCTCGCGAGCAGGGTGCGTGTTCCCGGCGTGGAGTCGGGCTCCTTGGATTCGGCGAGCTCCGGCCCGCCGTCCTTGGTTGTGGCCCGGCTTGATTGGCTGCCTGCGGGCGGCGAGTTGCGGGAACGGCTTCGTTTGCTCGATCCCACGCCTCTTTTCATGCCCGGCGCCGGGGCGGGGGATGCTCTGTCGGGGGCCACGGCCGGAGTGGATCGGCCGGGTGGGAGCGTCACCGATACCGCGGGTCCGGTGTTTTTGTTTTCCGAGGCGGGTCCGGCGAAGAACGTGCTGCGCGCGCCCTTGCCCGATTCTCCGCTGGCCGCGTTTGAGATCGCGGCCGCGCCCCGTTGGTTCGACGGATTGGCCAGAAATGCGGATCGGGAGGGTGGGGCCGCCGCGTCTTTGGCTGCCGGCCGCTTGGATGTCTATGTGCAGGGTGCGGCCGCTTGTTTGATCAGTGTCGATATACCGTCCGCTCCGGCGTCGGAGCCGGAGGTTTGGCGCCCCGTGGAATTGAGTGTCCTTGTCGACGCGGCCGGCATGGTGGCGTCGCCCGCGGTGACGACCGGGTCAGGGGTGTTGGAGATCGACGAACGGGTGCGCGCGACGCTCAAGCAGGATATTCTCCCACGTTTGCGCTTGCGGCCCGGCGCGTATCGCCTCGTCGTTGGGCCCTGAGGCGGGGCTTGGAAATTATTTCCTAGGGCCGCCAAAATTGCAGTTGACGGCCATGGGGTGGAGTTAGACGTTCAGCGCCCTTTTCGTTTTTTGACCCTTTCCGGTTCGCCCAGATAGCTCAGTTGGTAGAGCACGCCCTTGGTAAGGGCGAGGTCGACAGTTCGAATCTGTTTCTGGGCTCCAGGTCAAAAATCGGATTTTCCTAATCCACCCACACATAACGTCTCCTAACTCCCATGGCCAAAGGCACATTCGAGCGCAAGAAACCCCACGTCAACGTCGGCACCATCGGCCACGTCGACCACGGTAAGACCACCACCACCACCGCCATCCTTGCCGTTCAAGCGCGTAAGGGCCTGGCCGAGGTCAAGACCTACGCCGACATCGCGAAGGGCGGCACCGTGCGTGATGCCTCGAAGATCGTCACGATCTCCGTTGCCCACGTGGAATACGAGTCCGACAAGCGTCACTACGCTCACGTCGACTGCCCCGGACACGCCGACTTCGTTAAGAACATGATCACTGGCGCCGCCCAGATGGACGGCGCGATCCTCGTCGTTTCCGCCGCCGACGGCCCGATGCCCCAGACCCGCGAGCACATCCTCCTCGCCCGTCAGGTCGGCGTTCCGAAGATCGTCGTCTGGCTCAACAAGGTCGACCTCATCGACGACAAGGAGCTCCTTGATCTCGTCGAAATGGAGATCCGCGAGCTTCTCTCCAAGTATCAGTTCGATGGTGACAACGCTACGATCGTCCGTGGTTCCGCCACCGCCGCCCTTGAGGGCAAGCCCGAGGGCGAGGCCGCCATCGGCGCGCTGATGAACGCGATCGACGCCGACATCCCCGAGCCCGCTCGCGAGATGGACAAGCCCTTCCTGATGTCCGTCGAAGACGTGTTCTCGATCACCGGCCGTGGCACCGTCGCCACCGGTCGTATCGAGCGCGGTGTCATCAAGGTCAACGACACCGTCGAGATCGTCGGTCTCAAGGACACCAAGGAAACCGTCGTCACCGGTATCGAAATGTTCCGCAAGCTGCTCGACTCCGGTCAAGCTGGCGACAACGTCGGCATCCTCCTCCGTGGTATCGACAAGGATGGCATCGAACGTGGTCAGGTTCTGGCCGCCAAGAAGTCCATCACCCCCCACCACAAGGCCAAGGCCGAGATCTACGTTCTCTCCAAGGAAGAGGGCGGCCGTCACACGCCGTTCTTCAATGGCTATCGTCCCCAGTTCTACTTCCGCACGACGGACGTGACCGGAATCATCAACCTGCCCAAGGGTGTCGAGATGATCATGCCTGGCGACAACATCGCCGTCGAGGTCGACCTGATCGTTCCCATCGCGATGGAGAAGACCCAGAAGTTCGCCATCCGCGAAGGCGGCCGCACCATCGGTGCCGGTCGTATCACCGAGATCATCGAGTAAGTCTCGCGATCGCGTTTTAGATAATTAAGCGACCGCCGAGGCCCTCAATCGGGCCTCGGCTGCGTCGTCTAAAGATTTTTCCCACAGGCGTGTAGCTCAATTGGTAGAGTAGCGGTCTCCAAAACCGTTGGTTGGGGGTTCGATTCCCTCCGCGCCTGCCACTTTCTTTAAATGAAAAACCCCTTCCGCAGTATCCGCATTTTCTTCGGTGAAATGGTCGACGAGCTCAAGAAAGCCTCGTGGCCCACTTGGACCGAACTGCGCGACTCCACGGTCGTTGTCATCGTGGCCTGCTTGATCCTCGGGGTTTTCACCAGCATCAGCGACTTTTCCCTGTATCAAGTCGTTGACCTCTTCACTTCCTGGGTCCGCTAAGGCCTTCTCCTCCCGCCTCCATGTCCACCCAGACCAGCACCATTCCTGGCGCCCAATGGTTCGCCGTCCACACTCTCTCCGCGCAGGAGAAGAAGGTGAAGACCTACATCGAGAAGTTTAAAAAGCAGGAGGAACTCGATGACTTCATTTTCGAAGTGCTCCTCCCGACCGAGGTCGCTTCCGAAGTCAAAAACGGCAAAAAGACCACCAAGGTCCGCAACCTCTATCCTGGCTACGTCTTCATTCACATGAAGATGTATGACGAGGAGAACCGCGTGATCAACAAGCCTTGGTATTTTGTCAAAGAGGTCCAAGGCGTGATTGGCTTTGTGGGCGGTGATCGTCCCGCCGCCTTGCGCCAAAAGGAGATCGACGAGATCAAGGCCCGCGTCGAGGCCGCCGCTGGCAAGGAAGTGCCGAAGGTTACTTTCGAGGTCGGCGAAGAGGTCAAGGTGACCGATGGCGCGTTTGCCAATCTCACCGGTCGGATCGACGAGGTCGATCCCGAGCGCGGCAAGCTCAAGATTTCTGTTTCCATTTTCGGCCGTTTCACCCCGGTCGAGCTCGAATACTGGCAGGTGCAACGCGCCACGGAGTGACGCGACGCCCTCTTTGACACCGCCGACGTTCAGCAAAGAACCCGTCAACTAAAACACCCGCCAACCTCACCTTACCATGGCCAAGAAGATCCAAGGCTACATCCGTCTCCAATTGCCCGCCGGCGCCGCCAATCCCGCGCCCCCGGTCGGTCCCGCTCTCGGCGCCCAGGGCGTCAACATCATGGCGTTCTGCAAAGAATTCAACGCCAAGACCAAGGACCAGAATGGAATGATCCTTCCCGTGGTCATCACGGTTTATTCGGACAAGTCCTTCACCTTCATCCTCAAGAGCCCGCCGGCCTCCGTTCTGCTGAAGAAGGCCGCCAACATCGCTTCCGGTTCCGCCAAGCCCAACCAGGACAAGGTCGGCAAGGTCACCAAGAAGCAGCTCGCCGAGATCTGGAACATCAAGAAGGCCGACATGAACGCCAAGGATGTCGAGGCCGGTATCAAGGTCATCGCCGGCACCGCCCGCAACATGGGCATCGAAGTCGTCGACTAAATTTTCCGCCGGTCCGAATCCCTTCGGTCCGGCACCCAGACCACCCAACCGCGGAAGATCCTCCCGGATCGCTTGAACCGCTAGGAGTCCACAATGCCGAAACAACCCAGCAAACGCTACCGGGCCGCCGTCAAGGCCGCCGATCTCACCAAGAGCTACACCCTCGCCGAAGCCGTCGAGGTTCTTGGCAAGTTCCCCAAGGCCAAGTTCGACGAGACCGTCGAACTCTCTTTCCGTCTCGGCGTAGATCCGACCCAAGGCGACCAAATGGTGCGTGGCACCACCCCGCTCCCCAACGGTTCGGGCAAGAAGGTCCGTGTCCTCGTCTTCACTGACAACGCGGAAGCCGCCCTCAAGGCCGGCGCCGATCATGCCGGCCTCGCCGACATGATGCAGAAGGTGAACGAAGGCTGGCTCGAATTCGACGTCGCCATCGCGACGACCGAAGCCATGAAGCAGGTCCGCACCCTCGCCCGCGTCCTCGGCCCCAAGGGCCTCATGCCCAACCCGAAGTCCGGCACCGTGACCGACGACATCGTCGCCGGCATCAAGGCCGTCAAGGCCGGTCGCGTCGAGTTCAAGATGGACAAGGCCGCCAACGTCGGTGTCGGCGTCGGCAAGCGCTCCTTCGCCGCCTCCGCCATCGCCGAGAACGTCGCCGCCGTCATCGATGCGGTTTCCAAGGCCAAGCCCAATTCCTTCAAGGGCGTTTATATCAAGTCCATCACCCTGTCGTCCTCGATGAGCCCCGGCGTCCAGCTGGCCTCCACCGAGTTCAACAAGGCCTAACCCAACCCGGAGCCACCCAACATGCGCGCCGAAAAGAAATATCTCATCTCCGAAGTCGAGGGACACCTCAAGAAGTCGGACTACGTCATCCTCGCCAACTTCACGAAGGTCACCGTTTCCGACACCGCCGAGCTGCGCAAGCGCCTCGAGGCCGAGAAGGCGGAGTTCCACGTCGTCAAGAACAGCTCCTTCCGCGTCGCCGCCAAGGCCTTCGGTCTTCCCGAGGTCGACAGCGCCCTCAGCGGTCCCACCGCGATCGTCGTCGGCGGCAAGAACCCCGCTGGTGTCGCCAAGGTCCTGAAGAAGTTCTTCGAGGAAAAGCAGAAGCTCGAGGTCAAGGTCGGTATCCTCGACAAGAAGGTCACCTCCGCGAAGGACCTCGCCGCCATCGCCGATCTGCCTCCTTTCGACGCTCTCCGCGCCCAGTTCCTCGGCCTGCTCACCAGCAACGCCGCCGCCTTCGTTCGCGTCCTCGACGCGAAGGTCAAGAAGGAGCAACCCGCCGCCTAATCCCTTTCTCCGGCTGGCCGCTTAAGGGCGCCAGCCGGGAAAACCAATCAACCGCGACCAGCTAGGGGATACGTCCCTTAAACGAACCGCATCCGCGACCGCTAGTTTGCCGCAGGAGATACACACATGAGCAACATCACCAAAGACCAAGTTATCGAGTGGCTGTCCGCGCAGTCCGTTCTGGACCTCGCCGCCCTCGTCAAGGACCTCGAAGGCAAGTGGGGCGTTTCCGCCGCCGCCGCCGTCGCCGCCGCTCCCGCGGGTGGCGCCGCCGCCGCCGCCGCTCCCGCCGAGGAGAAGACCGAGTTCAACGTCATCCTCGCCGACGCCGGCGCCAACAAGATCGGCGTCATCAAGGAAGTGCGCGCAATCACCGGTCTCGGCCTCAAGGAGGCCAAGGACCTCGTCGAAGGCGCTCCCAAGCCCATCAAGGAGGGCGCTTCCAAGGCCGAGGCCGAGGACATCAAGAAGAAGCTCGAGGCCGCTGGCGCCAAGGTCGAGCTCAAGTAATCCACTTGGGTCTCCAAGCGTTTTACACTCCTTCTTTTTCGAGACAGGCCGTGCTTTGGCGCGGCCTGTCTTTTGCCTTTTCTGTTAGCTTGTTCTTTTTAGCGCCTGTCGTGTCTTCGGATACGACTTTTTTGTCTGATGGTTGCGCCGGCTGATCTCCGCCGCGCGCCGCCTCCCGCCCTTTTTTCATCCCTCCCAACCGGAATTCTCCATGGCCGACCGCACCCACTCTGAGCGACAAAACTTCGGTAAGCTTCGTGAAGTTGTCCCGCCGCCCAACCTGATCGAGATCCAGATCACCTCTTATCTCGATTTCCTGCAAAAGGGAGTTCCGGAGAAGCAGCGCAAGGCCCAGGGCCTCGAGGCCGTCTTCCGCGAGATCTTCCCGATCGAGTCCTACGACGCCCGTCTCAATCTCGAATACGTCTCCTACACGCTCGGCGATGCCCGCGCCACGGAGATCGAGTGCATCAAGGACGGCATCACCTACTCCGTTCCGCTCCATGTGAAACTTCGTCTTCGCGAAGAGGAGTTCATCAAGGACGAGGAGATCTACATGGGCGAAATCCCCATGGTGACCGACCGCGGCTCCTTCATCATCAACGGCGCCGAGCGCGTGGTGGTTTCCCAACTACACCGCTCCCCCGGTCTCTGTTTTGAGAAGGACCGCCACACCTCAGGCAAGGAGTTGTTCGCGTTCCGCATCATTCCCGATCGCGGCACCTGGCTCGAGGTTCAGTTCGACCAGAACGACCTCCTCTACGTTTATCTCGATCGTCGCCGTCGTCGTCGTAAGTTCCTTATCACGACGCTTTTCCGTTCGCTCGGCTATTCCGACAATGTGAAGATCCTCGAGCTCTTTTACGAGATCAAGGACGTCAAGATCGCCAAGCTCCTCGATATGGAGAACGTCTCCACGCTCGTCTTCGTGGACGACGTGATCGACGCGCACAAGGGTGTCGTTCTGGCCCGTGCCCTCGAGCAGGTCACCAAGCAGACCATCCGCACTTTCGAGAAGCACGACATCACCTCCGTAAAGGTTCTCGACACCGCCGCCGACGACGGAGCGATCGTCCGCGCCCTCAAGAAGGATCCGACGATCAACGAGGAGGAGGCCCTCAAGGAAATCTACAAGCGCCTCCGCCCGGGCGAGCCCGCCACCATCGCCAACGCCAAGGCCCTTCTCAAGCGCTTGTTCTTCGACCCGAAGCGCTACGATCTCGGCGCGGTCGGTCGCTACAAGATCAACCAGAAGCTGAACCTCGAGACTCCGATCGAGCAGCGCATCATCACCACCGAGGATATCATCGAGTCCACGAAGTATCTCGTCCGCCTCAAGCGCGGCGAGGGCGTCGTCGACGACATCGATCACCTCGGTTCCCGTCGCGTCCGCACCGTCGGCGAGCTTCTCGCCAACGAGTGCCGCAAGGGCCTCGCCCGCACCGAGCGTCTCGTCCGCGAGCGCATGACGATGTATGACCAATCCGTCGACTCGATCACGCCCAACAAGCTGATCAACCCGAAGGCCCTCACCACCGTCATCCGCGACTTCTTTGCCCGCTCACAGCTGTCGCAGTTCATGGACCAGATCAACCCGCTCGCCGAGGTCACGCACAAGCGCCGCCTCTCCGCGCTCGGGCCTGGTGGTCTGAATCGTGATCGCGCCGGCTTCGAGGTGCGCGACGTTCACCCGACGCATTACGGACGCATCTGCCCCATCGAGACCCCCGAAGGTCCGAACATCGGTCTGATCAACTCCCTATCCACCTATGCTCGCGTCAACGAGTATGGCTTCATCGAGGCTCCCTACCGCCTCGTGAAGGATGGTCGCGTCACCGATAAGATCGAGTATCTCACCGCCAACCAGGAAGAGGGCAAAGTCATCGCCCAGGCGAACTCCGAGCTCGACGAGAAAAACAACTTCGTCGGCAAGGTCACCGTTCGTAAGGACGGCGAGTTCCTTGAGGTAAAGGCCGAGGAGGTCGACCTGATGGACGTTTCGCCCAAGCAGGTCGTGTCCATCGCCGCGGGTATGATTCCCTTCCTTGAGCACGACGACGCCAACCGCGCGCTGATGGGAGCGAACATGCAACGCCAAGGCGTTCCGCTCCTCCGCGCCGAAGCTCCGTTTGTCGGCACCGGCATCGAAGAGCGCGTCGCTCGCGACTCCAAGATCGTCGTCGTCGCCCAGGAGGCCGGCGTGGTCGCCTCTGTCGACGCCAAGCGTGTCGTCATCACCAAGGACGGCGAGCTACCCCGCAACTTCGAGAAGAACCCGAAGTCCGACGCGAAGACCGGCGTGCAGGTTTACGAGCTGCGCAAGTTCATGCGCTCGAACGCCAGCACGAACTTCAACCAAAAGCCCATCGTCAAGAAGGGCCAGAAGATCAAGGTCGGCGACATCATCGCGGACGGTCCGTCGACCGACAAGGGCGAGATGGCCCTCGGCCGCAACGTGCTCGTCGCGTTCATGCCTTGGAACGGCTACAACTTCGAAGACGCCATCCTCATCTCCGAGAAGGTCCTGAAGGAAGACATCTTCACCTCCGTCCACATCCACGAGTTCGAGGTCACCGCCCGTGACACCAAGCTAGGGCCCGAGGAAATCACCCGCGACATCCCGAATGTCGGCGAAGAGGCGCTCAAGAACCTCGACCACAACGGCATCATCCGTGTCGGCGCCGAGGTGAAACCTGGCGACATCCTCGTCGGCAAGATCACCCCGAAATCCGAGACCGAGCTCGCTCCCGAAGAGAAGCTGCTCCGCGCGATCTTCGGCGAGAAGGCCGCCGACGTGAAGGACACCTCCCTCATCGTTCCCTCCGGCGAGCACGGCATCGTAATGGACGTGAAGGTCTCCAGCCGCGTCGATTTCGAGAAGGAGAAGCTTTCTCCCTCCGACCGCCGTCGCGAGATCAAGCAGATCCAGGAGGAATATAAGACCCAGATGGACAAGCTCCGTGAGTCTCTCACCGAGGCCCTGTCCAACATCCTCCTCGGCGAAAAGATTCCGCTCGACGTCACCAACGGCGCCACCGGCGAGATCATCATCCCCGCCAACCGCAAGATCACCAAGACGCTTCTCCGCAAGCTCGCCGCCGTCTCCAAGCACGTCGAGATCGACCCGTCCCCGGTTCGCATCAAGATCATGGAGATCATCGCATCCTTCCAGTCTCGCTTCGACGAGCTCGAGGGCGACCGCGAGCGCAAGGTCTCCGGCATCGAGTCTGGCGACATCGCCGGCGACGGTTCGATCAAGCAGGTCAAGGTCTACATCGCCACCAAGCAGAAGCTCGAGGTCGGCGACAAGATGGCCGGTCGCCACGGCAACAAGGGCGTCGTCGCCAAGATCGTTCCCGAGGAAGACATGCCCTTCCTCGCCGACGGCACCCCCATCCAGATCTGCCTCAACCCCCTCGGCGTGCCTTCGCGCATGAACGTGGGCCAGGTTCTTGAGACGCACCTGGGCTGGGCTTGCTCCAAGCTCGGCATCAAGGTCGCCACCCCCGTCTTCGACGGCATCCCCGAGAAGAAGGTGCGCGAATATCTCAAGGACGCCAACGACGTCGAGAAGAAGGACGGCGGCGTCGTCACGGTCACCACCGCCGGCAAGGCCTCCCTCTTCGACGGCCGCACCGGCGAGAAGATCGATCAGCAGGTCGTCGTCGGCTTCATCTACATGATGAAGCTGAATCACCTTGTGTCCCACAAGATCCACGCCCGCGCCGTCGGTCCCTACTCCCTCGTCACCCAGCAGCCGCTGGGCGGTAAGGCCCAGTATGGCGGCCAGCGCTTCGGCGAAATGGAAGTGTGGGCGCTCGAGGCCTACGGCGCGGCGCACACGCTCCAGGAGCTCCTCACCGTCAAGTCCGACGACGTGCAGGGGCGCACCAAGATCTACGAGTCGCTCGTCAAGGGCGACAACACCCTCCAGGCCGGCACGCCCGAGTCTTTCAACGTGCTCATCAAGGAAATCCAGTCCCTCGGTCTGGACATCCGCCTCAACAAGCGCGACGCCCTCGGCAACCTCGTCGAGACCCGCCCGCCCTCCGCCGCGCAGATCGCCTCCGGCAATCCCCGCGCCACCAGCCTGTAATTGGTTTTAAACTACAAACTTTAGGGAAGAACTTAAATGAGCATCCAACCCAACGAAGTCGCCGCCGGCGCCCGCGAGGAAGTCCGTTCCGCCCTCGGCCTCGACGAGAATCCCTTCGACTGCGTCTCCATCACCGTCGCCTCACCCGAGACCATCCGCAACTGGTCCCGCGGCGAGGTGAAGAACCCCGAGACGATCAACTACCGCACCTTCAAGCCCGAGCCGGGCGGCCTCTTCTGCCAGAAGATCTTCGGCCCGGTCCGCGACTACGAGTGCGCCTGCGGAAAGTATAAGCGCATCAAGTATAAGGACGTCGTCTGCGATCGCTGCGGCGTCGAGGTCACCGTCGCCCGCGTCCGCCGCGAGCGCATGGGCCACATCGAGCTGGCCGTTCCGGTCACGCACATCTGGTTCCTCAAGAGCATGCCGTCCCGCCTCGGCCTTCTCCTCGACATGACCGCCCGCTCCCTCGAGCGCGTCATCTACTACGAGAACTACATGGTCATCGATCCGGGCAAGACCCCGCTCGAGCCCAAGCAGCTCCTCACCGATACCGAGTATCGCCAGGCCCTCGACGAATACGGTGACGACTCCTTCGTCGCCAAGATGGGCGCCGAAGCGCTCCGCGACTGCCTCAAGACGATGGACATGGACGCCACCGTCGCCGAGCTGCAGGAGAACATGCGCGCGACCAAGTCGAAGCAGATCAAGAAGAAGCTCTCCAAGCGTCTCAAGGTCATCCAGGGCTTCATCAACTCCAAGTCCCGCCCCGAGTGGATGGTCTTGGAGGTGTTGCCCGTCATCCCTCCCGACCTCCGTCCCCTCGTTCCGCTCGAAGGCGGCCGCTTCGCCACCTCCGACCTGAACGATCTCTACCGCCGTGTCATCAATCGCAACAACCGCTTGCGGAACCTGATGCAGCTGAAGACGCCCGACGTCATCATCAACAACGAGAAGCGCATGCTTCAGGAGTCTGTTGACGCGCTCTTCGACAACGGCCGCCACGGCCGCCCCGTCACCGGCGCCGGCAACCGCCCCCTCAAGTCGCTTTCCGACATGCTCAAGGGTAAGCAGGGTCGCTTCCGCCAAAACCTCCTTGGCAAGCGCGTGGACTACTCCGGCCGCTCCGTGATCGTCATCGGCCCCGAGCTCAAGCTCAGCCAGTGCGGTCTGCCCAAGAAGATGGCGCTCGTCCTCTTCGAGCCCTTCATCATCCGCCGCCTCAAGGAACTCGGCTTCGTGCACACCGTGCGCGGCGCCCGCAAGATGATCGAGAAGAAGTCCCCCGAGGTCTGGGACATCCTCGAGGAAGTCACCAAGGGTCACCCGGTTCTCCTGAACCGCGCCCCGACGCTCCACCGTCTCTCGATCCAGGCTTTCGAGCCCGTGCTCATCGAGGGCGAGGCCATCCGCGTCCACCCGCTCGTCTGCACCGCCTACAACGCCGACTTCGACGGCGACCAGATGGCCGTGCACGTCCCGCTCTCCCTCGAGGCCGTGATGGAGTGCAAGCTCCTCATGATGGCGACGAACAACATCTTCTCGCCCTCCTCTGGTAAGCCGATTCTGACGCCCTCGCAGGACATCGTCCTCGGCGCCTACTACCTGACGATCGAGCCCCGCAAGAAGCCCGCCGCCGACCAGCGTATCCCGCTGCTTTCCGGCCTCTCCGAAGTGCTCTTCGCCAAGGCCGACGGCGCTCTGAAGGTCCACGACTGGGTCGAGGTTCCCAACCCCGATTTCGGCAAGGACACCGTCTACGGCAACAAGGAGAAGCGCACCGTTCGCACCACGGTCGGCCGCGTGATCTTCAACCAGATCTGGCCCGCCGGCGTCGGCTTCGTTAACTTCCCCGTGCCGAAGGGCAAGCTGGGCGACCTCATTCTCAACACCACCAAGGTCACCACCGACACCGTGGTCGTCGAGACCCTGGACAAGCTCAAGGACCTCGGTTTCCAGACCGCCTTCCAAGCCGGCATCTCGATCGGCATCGACGACATGATCATCCCCGATTCCAAGAAGGACATCGTGAAGGATGCGCGTGCCAAGATCGCCGAGGTCGAGGGCCAGTTCTCCAAGGGTATCATCACCGACGGCGAGCGCTACAACAAGGTCGTCGATATCTGGACCGGCGTCACCGACAAGATCGCCAAGGAGGTGTTCGCCAAGCTCGAGAACAACGACGGCAAGAACGAGCCCAATCCTGTCTTCGTCATGATGGACTCCGGCGCGCGTGGTAACAAGCAGCAGGTCCGCCAGCTGTGCGGCGCCCGCGGCCTGATGGCCAAGCCCTCCGGCGAAATCATCGAACGCCCCATCCTCTCGTCCTTCCGCGAGGGCCTCACGGTTCTCGAATACTTCATCTCGACCCACGGCGCCCGTAAGGGTCTGGCGGATACGGCCCTCAAGACGGCCGACGCCGGCTACCTCACGCGCAAGCTGTGCGACGTCGCCATGGATGTCGTCATCGCCGAGGAGGACTCCGGCGCCCGCGACGGCATCTGGAAGAAGGCTATCATCGAGGGCGACGACGAGATCGTTTCGCTCCGCGACCGCATCGTCGGCCGCTTCAGCTCCGACGACGTGCCCAACCCGCTCAACCCCTCCGAGATCGTTGTCGGTTCCGGCGAGCTGATCACCGAGGAGATCGCCAGCCGGATCGACGAGGTCGGCATCGAGCGCATCAAGATCATGTCGCCGCTCAGCTCGACCAGCCCCCTCGGCATCGACGCCAAATGCTACGGCATCAATCCCGCGACCAACAAGGTCGCGAAGGTCGGCGACTCCGTCGGCATCATCGCCGCCCAGTCGATCGGCGAACCCGGCACGCAGCTCACGATGCGCACCTTCCACATCGGCGGCGTCGCCTCCGGCGGTTTCAAGACCCCCGAGATCCGCGTCCGCTCCGGCGGCAAGGTCAAGTATCGAGGCCTTCGTCTCGTGGAAACGGCCGACGGCGCGGCCATCGTGCTCAACAAGACCGGCAGTATCCAAATTTTGGATGCCGAGGAGCGCGAGCTCGAGACATACAACATCGTTGTCGGCTCCTTCCTGCACGTTGCCGACGGCGAGCCGATCAAGAAGGGCGACGTGCTCGCGCAGTGGGATCCCTACAACGTGCCCGTGCTCTCCGAAAAGGGCGGCACCCTCGCCTTCAAGGACATGATCCCCGGCGTCACGGTTAAGCGCGAGCTCGATGAGGCCACCGGCCGCATCGCGATCGTGGTCATCGAGCACAAGGAGGACCTCAATCCCCAGATCGAGATCCGTGATGGCTCGAACAAGCCCACCGCCGCCTACTCCATCCCGGTCGGCGCCCAGATCGTCGTTAACGAAAACGACGAGATCCAGCCCGGAGCCCTCCTCGCCAAGACGCCTCGCCAGGCGTCCAAGACCAAGGACATCACCGGTGGTCTCCCCCGCGTCGCCGAGCTCTTCGAGGCTCGCCGTCCGAAAGACGCCGCCGAGATGGCCCGCATCGAGGGCGTCGTATCCTTCGAGGGAACCCTCCGCGGCAAGCGCAAGCTCGTCGTCCGCAACCCCGACACCGCTCAGGAAGAGGAGCACCTCATTCCCGCCGGCAAGCACATCATCGTCCAGCCGGGCGACCTCGTGCACAAGGGCCAGCACCTTACCGAAGGTTCCGCAGATCCGCACGAGATCCTCGAGATCCTTGGGCCGGCGGCGCTTTACGAGTTCCTCATCGGCCAGGTTCAGGAGGTTTACCGCCTGCAGGGCGTGACGATCAACGACAAGCACATCGAGATCATCATCCGCCAGATGCTCCGCAAGGTTCGTATCACCGATCCAGGTGACAGCGAATACTTCTGGGGCGAGCAGGTGGACCGCAACGCGTTCCTCGCCGAGAATCGCCGCATCGAAGAGGCGGGTGGCAAGCCCGCCGAGGCCGAGCCCATTCTCTTGGGCATCACCAAGGCCTCCCTCGAGACCGAGAGCTTCATCTCGGCCGCAAGCTTCCAGGAGACGACTCGCGTTCTGACTGACGCCTCGACGCTTGGCAAAATCGACAATCTGCGTGGCTTCAAGGAGAACGTCATCATGGGTCATCTCATCCCCGCCGGCACCGGTCTCCCGACTTACAAGAAGGTTAAGATCAGCCTTCCCTTCGGCGCCGACGCCGAAGAGCTCGTGTCTTCCGCTCCGACTGCCGAAGAGGCTGCGAGCTAATTCCTGGCCTTCGTGTTAGCACTTCAGCCGCCCGGTTTACAGCCGGGCGGCTTTTTTGTGTCTCCGCCGTGCGGAGTTCGGGATTTGCACGTGTTCGTGCGTCAAGCCGGGGGCGTTCACTCGAATAATTGCGCCGAAAAAGTGCTTGCACCTATCGGTCCGCTTTGCGTTTATAAGTGTCCTCCCGCCAAAATCCACCTTGAGCCTAGCTCGGTGGGTTTAAACACCCGACCCCGCCCGGTCGGGTGTTTTTTTGTCCACACATCACGAATCAAGATGATGACGGAGATGTTGCGACCTAAGGCGCTTGCGCGATGTAGTTGAATAATCACTACGCGTCTGCCCGTTATTTGGGAACTTCGCGCTTGCAGCGGGGTGGGGGAGACTGTCTTGCTGCCTGTTCCACCGAAACTTCCCGTCGGCCCACTCACCCGACTGCAGTATCGGAACCTCCTTTTCCGTCGCACGAACGGCCATCTGCCGCACTCGGGCGGCGTGCCTTTTTTGCGATTCTCGGAAATTTCGCTTGCCGCGGTTTTCCCGGAATCGCAGCTTCGTCGTCTTTTCCCTATTTCTCAGCGTTTCTAAACCCTCGTCATGCCTACCATCAACCAACTCGTGCGCAAAGGCCGTCGCAAGGTCAGCGCGAAGTCCAAGTCTCCCGCCCTGGACAACAATCCCTTCCGTCGCGGCGTTTGCGTGCAGGTCATGACCCGCACCCCCAAGAAGCCGAACTCCGCTATCCGCAAGGTCGCCAAGGTCCGTCTGACCAATGGAAACGAGGTCATCTCTTACATTCCTGACGAAGGCCATAACCTCCAGGAGCACTCCATCGTCCTCGTTCGTGGTGGTCGCGTGAAGGATCTCCCCGGCGTGCGTTATCACATCGTTCGCGGCACCCTTGACGCCACTGGCGTCGAAAAACGTCGTCGTTCCCGTTCCAAGTATGGCGTGAAGCGTCCGAAGGCCGCCGCCGCCAAGAAGTAAGCCCGCCCGCAACCGCAGCCCTCAGCACCTTACCGCACCATGTCACGTCGCCATCGCGCTACCAAGCGTCAGAGCACTCCGGATTCCCGTTACAACAGCGCCCTCGTTGCCCACCTCGTCAACGTGGTGATGCAGTCCGGCAAGAAGAACCTCGCCGAGCGTATCGTTTACGGCGCCTTCGAGAAGGTTTCCGAAAAGCTCCAGAAGGGGGATCCTGTTGATCTCCTCATTGGTGCGCTCGAGAACGCCCGTCCCCGTCTTGAGGTGAAGAGCCGCCGCGTCGGTGGCGCCACCTATCAGGTTCCGGTCGAAATTTCCTACGAGCGCCAGGAGTCTCTGGCTCTTCGCTGGATCGTTACCGCCGCCGGCGGCCGCAAGGGCCAGCCGATGAAGGAGGCCCTCGCCGCCGAGCTCGTCGACGCCTACAACAACACCGGCACTGTGGTGAAGAAGAAGGAAGACACCCACAAGATGGCCCAGGCCAATCGTGCCTTCGCCCATCTCCGCTGGTAAGTCGTCAGCATCCGTTCCGCACCCGCCGCCCTCGATTTCATAGGCAACATGTCCGCCGCTCCCCAGATTACCATCGTCACCGACAAGGCGAAGATCTCGCCCGCCAACTCCAAGGATCGTCCCTTCCCCTTGGAGTGGACGCGCAACATCGGCATCGCCGCGCACATCGACGCCGGCAAGACCACCACTTCGGAGCGCATCCTCTTCTATTCCGGCGCCGTCCACAAGATGGGCGAGGTGCATGAGGGCACCGCCGTGACCGACTGGATGGAGCAGGAGCGCGAGCGCGGCATCACCATCACCGCCGCCGCCATTTCCTGCGCTTGGAACGCGTCCTGCGGTCCGTGGAAGGGAATCAAGCAGCGTATCAACATCATCGATACGCCCGGACACGTCGACTTCACCGCCGAGGTCGAGCGCTCCATGCGCGTTCTCGACGGCGCCGTCGCCGTTTTCTGCGCCGTCGCCGGCGTCCAGCCCCAGTCCGAGACCGTCTGGCGTCAGGCCAACAAATACGGCGTGCCGCGCGTCGCGTTCATCAACAAGATGGACCGCACCGGTGCCAATTTCTTCCGCGCCATCGACGAGATGCGCGAGAAGCTGAAGGCCAACGCCCACGCCCTCTTCCTGCCCATCGGCAACGAGGAGAACTTCAGCGGCGTCGTCGATCTCGTTCAAGAGGTCGCCTACATGTTCGAAGATCCGCTCAACATGGATCTCGAGCCGAAACTCCATCCGATCCCCTCGGATCTGGTCGCCAAGACCAAGGAATATCGTGAGAAGCTGATCGAGGCCGTTTCCGACTTTGATGACGCGCTCGCCGAGAAATATCTTGGTGGCGAGACCATCACCCCCGCCGAACTGATGATCGCGGTCCGCAAGGCGACCGTCTCCATGAAGTTCACCGGCGTGATCCCCGGCTCCGCTTTCAAGAAGAAGGGTGTTCAGCGCCTCCTCGATTGCGTGGTCAACTACCTCCCGAACCCGCTCGATCTGCCCCCGATGATGGGTCAAAACAGCGATGGCGAGAGCGTCGGTGTGACGCCTGATGACAAGGCCAAGCTGGCCGGTCTCGCCTTCAAGCTTTGGACCGATCCCTTTGTCGGCAAACTCGTGTTCTTCCGCGTCTATACCGGAGCTCTTCACAAGGGCACCGCCGTCTATAATCCCCGCACCCGCCGCACCGAGCGCGTTTCTCGTCTCGTGTTGATGCGCGCCATGGACCGCGAGGAGATCGACATCGCCTACTCCGGCGACATCTGCGCGATGGTCGGCGTCAAGGATGTGATCACCGGCGATACCCTCAGCCACGAGGACGCCGATATCCGTCTCGAGCCCCCGTCCTTCCCCGAGCCCGTCATCGCGATGTCGATCGAGCCGAACTCGAAGGCTGACCAAGAGAAGCTCGGCACCGCCCTCCAGCGTCTCGTGGCCGAGGATCCGACCCTCCGCGTCAAGACAGACCAAGACACCGGCCAGACGATTCTCGCGGGCATGGGCGAGCTCCACCTCGAGATCATCGTCGACCGTATGAAGCGCGAGTTCAAGGTCGAGGCCACCTCCGGCAAGCCCCAGATCGCCTACCGCGAGACGATCACCATCGCCGCCGACGGCGAGGGCAAGTTTGTCCGCCAATCTGGTGGTAAGGGCCAATACGGTCACGTCGTCTGCTCGATCGAGCCGAACGAAAAGGGCAAGGGCGTCGAAGTCGTCAACGAGACCGTTGGCGGTTCCATTCCGAAGGAGTTCATCAAGCCCTCCACCGACGGTATCATGGAAGCGGCCAACAACGGCGTCGTCGCCGGCTACCCTGTCGTGGACGTCATCGTCCGCATCAAGGACGGTTCCTTCCACGAGGTCGACTCCTCCGAAATGGCGTTCAAGATGGCTGGCATCTTCGCGTTCAAGGACGCGATGAAGAACGCCAAGCCCATCCTCCTCGAGCCCATCATGGGCGTCGAGGTGACCACCCCCGAAGAGTATCAGGGCGACCTCATCGGCGACATCAATCGCCGTCGCGGCACCATCCAGGGCATGGAGAACAAGAACGGCGCCTGCATCATCACCTCCGCCGTTCCGCTCGAGAATCTTTTCGGCTACGTGACGGACATCCGCTCGCTCTCCAAGGGCCGCGCTTCCGCCTCGATTACGCCTTCCCACTTCGAGCAGGTTCCCAACCAGCTCCTCGCCAAGATCGTGGAGACCTCCTCCAAGGCTCCCGCTCGCACGTAAACCTTCGTTCTTTTTCCGCCATGAAAGGCCAAAAAATCCGCATTCGTCTCAAGGGTTTCGACTATCGCGTCATCGACCAGTCGGCCCTCGAGATCGTCGAGACCGCCAAGCGCTCCGGCGCCCGTGTCTCCGGTCCCGTTCCGCTCCCGACCAAGATCGAGAAGCTGACCGTCAACCGCTCCCCGCACGTGGACAAGAAGTCCATGGAGCAGTTCGAGAGCCGCACTCACAAGCGCCTCATCGACATCATCGAGCCCACCGCCCAGACCGTGGACGAGCTGAAGAAGCTCAATCTCCCGTCCGGCGTGGACATCACCATCACCGTGTAAGTATCCGCTCGCCGAATACAGCACGACCAGCCCCTTTCAGTCCGACAGTTTAGCGGCCTTCCGGCGCCTTCGCCGGAATCGCTAATGTAGGTCTAACGAAACGGAAACCCTCCACCTACCGCTTAGCCATGATCAACACCCTTATCGGTAAAAAGATCGGCATGACGCAGGTCTACGACGCCCAAAACGTCCTGGTCCCCGTCACCGTCGTCGAAGCCGGACCCAACTCCGTGGTCCAGGTCAAGACCGTCGAAACCGACGGCTACAACGCCGTCCAGCTCGGCTTCTCCGCCCAGAAGGCGAAGAATGCCTCCAAGGCCGAACTCAACCACGCCAAGAAGGCGGGTCTCGAGTCCGCCCCCCGCGTCCTCAGCGAGGTTCGCCTCGCCGACAAGCCCGCTCAAAAAGCCGGCGACGTCGTCACCGTCGAGTCCTTCAAGGAAGGCCAGCTCGTCGACGTGATCGGCATCACCAAGGGCAAGGGCTTCATGGGCGTCGTGCGCCGCTTCCGCGTCGCCGGCGGCCCTGCCTCCCACGGCTCCATGTTCCATCGCCGCATCGGCTCCATCGGCATGCGTCAAACGCCCGGCCGCTCGTGGAAGAACCAAGCCATGCCCGGTCACATGGGCCAGGTTCGTCGCACCCTTCAAAACCTTCAGGTCGTGAAGATCGTCGCCGACAAGAACCTCATCCTCGTGAAAGGCGCCATCCCCGGCGCGAACGGCGACGACGTCATCGTCCGCACCGCCATCAAGGGCCAGCCCAAGAAGGCCTGATAAAGGAGACCGCCATCCATGAAACTCAAAGTTTACAGCACCGACGGTAAAACCTCCCGTGAGCAGGACTTCGTTCTGCCTGTGTTCGAGGGTGACAAGGGCGTTCAGGCCCTGAAGGAAGTCATCGTCGCCATCAACGCCAACGCCCGTCTCGGCACCCACTCCACGAAGACCCGTGGCGAGGTTTCCGGCGGCGGCAAGAAACCCTGGCGCCAGAAGGGCACCGGTCGCGCCCGCGCCGGCTCCATCCGCTCCCCCTTGTGGGTCGGCGGTGGTGTCGTCTTCGGTCCCAAGCCCCGCGATTACTCCAAGAAGATCAACGCCCAGGTGAAGGCCCTCGCCTTCTCGCGCGCTCTCTTTGACCGCGCCGCCGCCGGTGAGATCGATGTGATCGAGGCTTGGAGCGTTTCCCAGCCCAAGACAAAGCTCTTCAACGAGGTGGTCGGCCGCATCGCCCCCGAAGGCAAGATCCTCGTCGTCGACGAGACCTTCGAGAAGAACGCCGCCCTCGCTGCCCGCAACATTGAGCGCGTCTCCCTCCAGGAAGCCGCCAAACTCAACGCCAAGGATCTCGCCCAATACAAGCGGATCATCGTCTCCACCAAGGGCCTCGAGAAGATCATCGCCCGCGTCAACGGAGGTAAGAACTAATGAACGCCCTCGCCGTCCTCAAACAAGTCCGCCTCACCGAGAAGGCTTCCCAGCTTTCCGCCGACCTCGGCCAATACACCTTCGAGGTCGCCCCGAAGGCCACCAAGCATCAGATCGCCGCCGCCGTCGAAAAGACCTTCAAGGTCAGCGTCGTTCGCGTGAATACCCAGACGATCAAGGGCAAGCCCAAGCGCACCCGCGCCGGCCGTCCCACGACCACCTCCAAGATCAAGAAGGCCCTCGTGACCCTCAAGGCCGGCGACAAGATCGAGCTCGTCTGAGCCTGATCCCCGCCACCACCCAAGGAACCACCCAACATGGCTCTCAAATCCTTCCGTCCTCTCACTCCTTCCCAGCGCTTCACTGTGCTGAACCAGGATACGACGCTCTCCGACAAGCGCCCCGAGCGGTCCCTGACCTACTCGCAGGCCAAGTCCGGCGGCCGTAACAACAACGGCCGTATCACCACCCGCCGTCGCGGCGGCGGCCATAAGCGCCTCCATCGCATCGTTGATTTCAAGCGCTCCATCCTTGACGTGCCCGCCACCGTGCAGGCCATCGAGTATGATCCCAACCGCTCCGCCCGTCTCGCCCTCATCGTCTACAAGACCGGCGAAAAGGCTTACATCGTCGCTGCCAACGGCCTGAAGATCGGCGATACCATCGTTACCTCCAACAAGGCGACGACGAACGATTTCCTCGTGGGTAACAACTTCCCCCTCGAGATCATCCCTCCTGCGACCAAGCTCCACTGCGTCGAGCTCATCCCGGGCCGCGGCGCCCAGCTCGGCCGCACCGCCGGCACCTCCATTGAGCTCGTCGCCGTCGAAAACGGCGCCGCCCAGCTCAAGATGCCCTCGGGCGAGATCCGTCTCGTTAACCCGAAGTGCCGCGCCACCATCGGCGAAGTCGGCAACGGCGATCACATGAACCGCTCGCTCGGCAAGGCCGGCCGCAACCGCTGGCTCGGCAAACGCCCCCGCCAGCGCGGTATCTCGATGAACCCGGTCGATCACCCCAACGGCGGTGGTCAGGGCAAGTCCAAGGGTGGTGGCGGTCGCCAGCACCTCGTGTCGCCTTGGGGCCAGCTCGCGAAGGGCTTCCCCACCCGCAAGCGTTCGAAGCCCTCGAACAGCCAGATCCTCGTTCGCCACAACGGCCGCAAGCCGCGCGGCAAGAAGTAACCTTACCGCCCAACCACCATGGCCCGTTCCATCAAAAAAGGCTTCTTCGTCGATTACCACCTTCTCGAGAAGATCGAGAAGGCCGTCGCCACCAAGAACAAGAAGCCCATCCAAACCTGGTCCCGCCGCTCGACCATCACGCCCGACTTCATCGGTCACACCTTCAACGTCCACAACGGAAAGGCCTTCGTCGCCGTTTACGTCACGGACAACATGGTTGGCCACAAGCTCGGCGAGTTCTCCCCGACCCGCGTCTTCAAGGCGCACGGTGGCATGACCCGCAAGGAGATCTGAGTTAGCGGCGCTTGCCGCCGACCCCGACGATGTTCTTTTCCGCAAACCGTCTTTTCAGTTTCGCAGTCGCGCTTTCGGGCGCCGGCTCGCTCTCTGCGGCGGTTTCGGTCGAGCGCTCGGTGGGTTCGGCCCGCATCACCCGCGTGGCAAGCACGCCCGCCACGGACCTCGTTCTTATCGACGCAGGTTACGAGGCGGGCTTGCGCCAAGGCATGGTATGCGTCGCCAGCCGCAACGGCGAAAAACTGGGGGAACTTCTCCTCGTCGATCTTCGATCCCGCGTCGCGAGCGCACTTATTCTTGATCTCAAGTCCGGCCATGGTTTCCAATCTGGAGACTCTGTCGCCGTAAAAACCGTTTCATCCAAAAAGTAATCACACACCACAAAGGGCAGGGCAGGGGAGAGATCCCCGGCTGCTGTCGCCCCTAAAAAGGAATCTCATACCATGGAAGTCAAAGCCATCACCCGCAACGCTCGCATGTCCCCTAAGAAGGTCCGCGAGGTTGTCCGCACCATCACCGGTCGCCCCGCCACCGAGGCCTCCGAGTATCTCGCGCTCATTCCGCGCAAGAGCGCCCAGCTCATCAACAAGACGCTCAAGAGCGCCATCGCGAACGCCGAGAACAACAACAACCTCTCGTCCGACACGCTGGTCGTTAAGACCGCATATGTCGACCAAGGCCCCGTTCTCAAGCGCTTCAAGGCCGCCGCTCGCGGCACCGCCGCCCCCCGCCGCAAGAAGATGAGCCACATCACCGTCGTTCTTTCCGACGGTTCTGCCGCCTAAACCTAGACCTGACTTACACACCATGGGCCAGAAAACCAATCCCACCGGCTTCCGTCTCGCCGTCCGCCGCAACTGGCAGTCCCGCTGGTATGCCAGCAAGAAGGACTTCGCCAAGCTCCTCCACGAAGACCAGATCATCCGCGAAAAGCTGATGGAGAAGCTCAAGGCCGCTTCCGTGCCGAAGATTTTCATCGAGCGCGCCTCCAACCGCGTTCGCGTCAAGATCTACACCGCTCGTCCCGGCATCGTCATCGGACGCAAGGGCGCCGAGGTCGAGGTCATCAAGGCGGAGCTCGCCAAACTTACCGGCAAGGATGTCCTTCTCGACATCCAAGAGATTAAGAAGCCCGAGATCGAGGCCGGCCTCGTCGCAGAGAACGTGGCTCTCCAACTCGAGCGCCGCATCGCTTTCCGCCGCGCCATGAAGAAGGCCGTCGAGACCGCCATGAGCCTCGGTGCCGAAGGCATCCGTATCCAGTGCTCGGGTCGCCTCGGTGGCGCAGACATCGCTCGCCGCGAATGGCAGCGCAAGGGCCGCGTGCCCCTCCACACCCTCCGCGAGAACATCGACTACGGTTTCTTCGAGGCCCAAACCGTTTACGGCAAGATCGGCGTCAAGTGCTGGATCTGCAAGAAGGACGAGCCCGCCGCCTAAGGCTCTCGTTCGGAATCCAACACCACCCATCTAAAATCAGGAGAAACCTACAATGGCTCTCGCTCCCGCCCGCACCAAATTCCGCAAGTCCCAGAAGGGCTCCCTCGCTGGCAATGCCAAGCGCGGCAACACCCTCGCCTTCGGCGAATTCGGCCTCCAATCCCTCACCCGCGGCCCCATGACCGGCCGCCAGATCGAGGCCGCCCGCGTCACCATCAGCCGCCACCTTAAGCGCAAGGGCAAGCTCTGGATCCGCGTGTTCCCCCACAAGCCCGTCACCAAGAAGCCCGCCGAAGTCCGAATGGGCTCCGGTAAGGGCGGCGTCGAATACTACGTCGCCCAGATCAAACCCGGCGCGGTTCTTTTCGAACTCGCCGGCGTCCCCGCCACCATCGCCAAGGAGGCCTTCCGCCTCGCCGACGCGAAGCTGCCCTTCAAGTGCCGCTTCATCGTTCGCGAGGGCGCCGCCGCCTAACCCGCAACCCGGAGAACCTTTAAATGAAAGCCAAGGAAGTCCGCGACCTTTCCGTCGCCGAGATCAACGTCAAACTCAACGAGACCCGCGAGAAGCTTCTCGGCCTCCGCCTGCGCAAGCAGACCGGCCAGGTTGAAAAGACCCACGAGCTCCGCTCCCTCCGCAAGGACATCGCCCGCCTCGAGACCATCAAGACCGAGAAAGCCAAGAAGGCCGCCTGAGCGCGCGCCGTATCCGAGGAATAAATACAATGTCCACCGAACGCAATTCCCGCAAGACCCTGATCGGTTTCGTCACCAGTCGCTCCGGCGACAAGTCGATCAAGGTCACCGTGCCCTTCAAGGTTCCGCATCCGCGCTACCAGAAGGTCATCAACCGCAAGACCGTCGTGCACGTCCACGACGAGAAGAACGAGACCCACCTCGGCGACAAGGTCGAGATCATGGAGACCCGCCCCATCAGCCGCCTCAAGCGCTGGCGCGTCATCAACGTGATCGAGCGCGCCGTCACCGCCGACTCAGCCGCCGTTTCCGAGAAGGATGTCGCCGCCGCCATCAAGGCCTAACCCTCCACCGGAGAAACCCAGACAATGATCCAACTCCGCTCCATTCTCGAAGTCGCTGACAACACGGGCGCCCGCAAGGCCGCCATGATCAGCAAGAAGGGCCAGAACACCGATACCGCCGCCGTCGGCGATATCATCACCGTCCACATCAAGGACTCCGGCACCGACGCCACCGTCAAGAAGGGCGAGGTCGCCAAGGCCGTCGTCGTCCGCACCAAGGCCCCGGTCCGTCGCGCCGATGGTTCCTACCTTCGTTTCGACTCCAACGCCATCGTCATCATCGGTGCCGACGGCAATCCCAAGGGCACCCGTATCTTCGGCCCTGTCGCCCGCGAGCTGCGCGCGAAGAACTTCATGAAGATCATCTCCCTCGCTCCGGAGGTCCTCTAACATGTCCGCCACCTTTCATATCAAACGCAACGACGAGGTCGTTGTCATCGCCGGTTCCCACAAGGGTAAGTCCGGCAAGGTTCTTGAGATCCTCGCCGCCAAAGAACGCGTTCGCGTCGAAGGCGTCGGCATGATCAAGCGCCACCTCAAAAAGTCCCAGGAGAACCCGAACGGCGCCATCGTAGAACGCGAAGGCACCATCCATGTCTCCAATCTTCAGCTCAAGAGCCGCTTCGACGCTTCCAAGAAGCGCGCTGCGGCCAAGAAGGCCTGAGATAGACAAATAAGTTCTTGCGCGGGGCGGGGTGCTCTTCTGTAACCTCGCCCCTTTTCGTCCCTCCATACTCCCTTCACAATCAAACACTCAAGGTCGTCGGGTCGGCAATCCGGCGGTTAAACCATCCAAATGAGCACCAAAAACGTCCCTTTCTTTAAGCAACATTACGTCGAGCAGATCGTGCCCGCCCTCATCAAGAGCCGCGGCTACAAGAACAAGCACGAGGTTCCGAAGTTCACCAAGGTTTCCCTCAACGTCGGTATCGACGCCGAGGCCGACAAGAACCAGATCGCCGACATCCAGCGCGATCTCTCTGCCATCGCCGGCCAAAAGGCCATCTTGGCGAAGTCCAAGAAGGCCATCTCGAATTTCAAGTTGCGCCAAGGTCAGGTCGTGGGCGCTCACGTCACCCTCCGTGGCGACGCGATGTGGGAGTTCCTCTATCGTCTCATCGCCATCGCCCTGCCCACCATCCGCGACTTCCGCGGCGTCCACTCCAAGCTCGACGGCCAGGGTAACTACGCCCTCGGCGTCACCGATTTCACCATCTTTCCGGAGATCAACGTGGAGAGCGTGAAGAAGTCCATGGGTCTCGACATCAACATCGTGACCACCGCTTCGAACGACGACGAAGGTCGCGAACTCCTGAAGCTCCTCGGCATGCCTTTCCGCCGCACCGAGCAGCAGATCGCCGCCGACGCCGCCAAGAACAAGGCCGCCTAATTTAACCGACTCCCGTCATGCCCAAGACCTCCGCCATCAACCGCAACGAGAAGCGCAAGGCTCTCGTCGAGAAGTTCGCCGCCAAGCGCGCCGAGCTCAAGGCCAAGCTCATCAATCCCGCCACCACCGACGAGGAATTCTTCGCCGCCAACAAGGCGCTGCAGAAGCTTCCGAAAAATTCGTCCCCGATTCGCGTCCGCAATCGTTGCAGCCTCTCCGGCCGCCCGCGCGCCTTTATCCGCAAATTTGGCGTGTCCCGCATCACGTTCCGCGAGCTTGCCCTCAACGGCAAGATCCCCGGCGTGACCAAGTCTTCTTGGTAAGCGGTTTCTGAATACATTTTTGGCCCCCGGGGGTTAGCGTGTCGCAAGATGCGCCGGATATGACCCGCGGGGCCCGATAAACCACCAACATCCACCCAACATGACCGATCCCGTCAGCGATTTCCTGACCCGCCTTCGCAATGCGTCGCGCGCCGGCCAGGCCGAGTGCGTCGCGCCGCACTCCAAACTCAAGGAAAGCTTCGCGCTTATCCTCAAAAACGAAGGCTACGTCTCCGACGTGGGCACCGGAACCGACTCCAACGGTCACAAGACCGTCGTCGTGAAGCTGAAGTTCGTCGATGGCCAGCCCGCCTTCACGAACCTCTCCCGCGTTTCGACGCCCGGCCGCCGTCTCTATGTCGGCTACACCGAGATCCCCCGTGTCCTCAATGGTCTCGGCATCTCCATCCTCTCGACCTCCAAGGGTCTGAAGACGAATAAGCAGGCCCGCACCGAGAAGCTCGGCGGCGAGCTCATCGCCAACGTCTGGTAAGCCAAAGGAGCCACCACAATGTCACGCGTAGGCAAAGTTCCCGTTTCCATCCCCGCCAAGGTCAAGGTCGACGTCAAGGACACCACCGTCTCGGTCGAAGGTCCCAAGGGCAAGGTCTCCCGCACCTTCGCTCCCGTTGTCGCCATCGCCGTCGCCGATTCCAAGGTGACCGTGAAGCCCACCGACGAGTCTCGTTTCTCTCGCGCCATGTATGGCACCGCCCGCTCCATCATCGCTGGAATGGTCAAAGGTGTCACCGATGGTTACAAGAAGGACCTTGAGATCCAAGGCGTCGGCTTCAAGGCCGCCCTCAAGGGCAAGCAGCTCGATCTCGCTCTCGGCTACTCCCACCCCATCCTTTTCGACATTCCTGAGGGGATCAAAATCAATGTCGTCGAAGGCACCAAGCTTAGCGTCGAAGGCTGCGACAAGCAGCTCGTCGGAATGGTGACCTCCCAGATCCGCTCCTTCTATCCGCCCGAGCCTTACAAGGGCAAGGGTGTGCGCATCGTCGGCGAGCGCGTCCGTCGCAAGGAAGGCAAGACCGTCGCCTAATGGTGATCGTCCCCTTCGAAACCACAACCCATCTCAAGGCCGCTTAAGCCATGAACACCATTCGCAAAGCCGATCTTCTCCAGAAGCGCCGTTGGCGCATTCGCAAGAAGGTCTTCGGCACCTCCGCCCGTCCCCGCCTCGCCGTCAAATTCTCGACGAAGCACATCTACGCCCAAGCCATCAACGACGAGGCCGGCACCACGCTTGCCTTCCTCGGCACCCTCGACGCCGACCTGCGCAAGCAGAAGCTCGCGGCAAACCTCGCCGGCGCCAAGGCGCTTGGCGAAGCCTTTGCCGCCAAGGCCAAGGCCGCCGGCATCGAGTCCGTGGTCTTCGACCGTTCCGGCGCCCGCTACCACGGCAAGGTCAAGGCCTTCGCCGAAGCCGCCCGCGCCGGCGGCCTGGTCTTCTAATCCATTTAAAAATGAGCAATTCTGATTCCCCCGCTCCCGCAGCCCAGACTCCCGCTCCCGCGGCTGTCGAGACCCAGGCTCCCGCTCCCGCTCGCGCCCCCCGTGGTCCCCGTGGCCAAGGCGGTCCGAACCGTGGCCCCCGCCGCGACAACCGCGACCAGCAGCAGGATGACTCCGGCCTTTTCGAAAAGGTCGTTTTCATCAATCGTTGCGCCAAGGTCGTTAAGGGCGGTCGTCGTTTTTCCTTCGCCGCCATCGCCGTTGTTGGCGATCGCGCCGGCAAGATTGGCGTCGGTTATGGTCGCGCCAACGAAGTTCCCGACGCGATCAAGAAGTCGACCGAGGGCGCCAAGAAGCACATGTTCTCGGTGAAGCTCAAAGGCGACACCATCCCGCACGAGGTGTTTGGCACCTATGACGGCGGCAAGGTTCTCCTTCGCCCCGCCACCACGGGCACCGGTCTCATCGCCGGTGGCGCCGTTCGTGCCGTGCTCGAGGCCGCCGGCGTGAAGAACGTCCTCACCAAGTCGATGGGTTCCTCGAACCACATCGCCGTGGTGCATGCGACCATCGAAGCGCTTCTTCAGCTCAAGACCGCCGAGGACTACGCCAAGGCTCGCGCCTAAGCGTTCCTGCTTCTTAGGCAATTAATCCGAGTCCCGCGTGGCCCTTGATCAGGTCGCGCGGGGCGCAATACACCAGGAAACCATTATGAAACTCCACGAACTCAAGAACGTCGAAGGCGCCGTGCATCGCAAGAAGCGCGTCGGTTGCGGCGAAGGCGGCGGCCACGGCAAGACCTCCGGTCGCGGCGGCAAAGGCCAGACCGCTCGCTCGGGTGGCTCCATCCGCCCCGGCTTCGAAGGCGGCCAGATGCCTCTCTACCGTAAGCTGCCCCATCGCGGCTTCAATAACTACAACTTCCGCGTCGAGTTCCCTGTGATCAACGTCGGCGATCTCGCGTCCCTCGACGCCAGTGTCACCGAGGTTAATGCCGAGGTTCTCGCCAACGCCGGTCTCATCCGTGGCGGCTCCGCTTCGGTTAAGATTCTCGGCACCGGCGAGATCACCCGCGCGCTCAAGGTCACGGCCTCGAAATTCTCCGAATCGGCCAAGGCCAAGATCGAGAAGGCCGGTGGTCAGGCCATCGTCGCCTAAACGCGTCGCCTCCATGTCGCGAACCGGTCACGCCGCCGTGACATGATCTACCTCTGGGCGGGTGCGCGTTTAACGTGCCCCCGCCCTTTTTCCGTTTTTCTGTCCGTTCCCCTTTTTTTAACGTGTTTTCCGCCTTCACCAACTCACTGAAGATCCCCGAGCTCCGCTCCCGCATCTTCTACACCCTCGCGCTCCTTTTCGTGGCCCGCGTCGGCGCGCATATTCCGCTGCCTGGTCTCGATCCCCAGCCTCTTCAGGACTTTTTCAAGGCCAACGTCGGAGGCACGAGCGGTGCGGTGGTGGGCCTCTATAACATGTTTACCGGCGGTGCGCTTTTGAAAGGCGCCGTTTTCGCGCTCGGCATCATGCCCTACATCAGCGCGTCCATTATTTTCCAGCTCATGAGCGCCGTGGTGCCCGCGCTCAGCCGATTGCAGCAAGAAGGCGATGTTGGTCGCCAGAAGCTCACGCAATACACCCGTTACGCCACGGTATTGATCTGCTTGATTCAGGGCGCGCTCCTCATTCTGACCCTTGAGAATCCTGGGCGCCTTTTCCAGGGTTACGATGTCAACACCTACGGCAGCATCGTCGTTGCCGGCCACACGTCTTTCCTGCTTACCTCGATGATTTTCCTGACCGCCGGCACCATGGTGCTCATGTGGCTCGGCGAGCAGATTACCGCGCGCGGCATCGGCAATGGCGTCTCTCTCCTCATCACCGTCGGCATTTTGGCTGATATTCCCGGCGCCGCCGCCGCCCTCTGGCAGCTCGTGAACGCCCCCGTCGGCGTCAAGGCCATCGGAGCTCCCCAGCTCGTGGTGATGTTGATTCTCTTCGTTCTGGTTACGATGGGCCTCATCGCCGTCGTGCAAGGCCAGCGCAAGATCCCCGTCCAATACGCCAAGCGCGTGGTCGGCAACAAGGTCATGGGCGGTCAAAATTCCTTTCTTCCGCTCAAGGTTAACTACTCCGGCGTGATGCCTGTCATCTTCGCCAGCGCCATTCTCCTTTTCCCCCAGCAGATTTTCGCCCAGGTCGGCGCCGCGTTTGATCTTAAATTTTTGGTCGAGTTCTCCAACAATCTCCTTCGCGGCCACTGGACCTATTATGTGCTGATGGGTTTCCTGATCCTTTTTTTCAGCTACTTCTGGGTGTCAGTCATGTTCAAGCCGATCCAGATCGCCGACGATCTGAAGAAATATGGTGGCTATATCCCGGGCGTGCGTCCCGGCGAGCCTACCGCGCGCTTCTTGGATTTCGTGATGACGCGCCTGACCCTCGCCGGAGCGATTTTCCTGACGGTGATTTCCGTCATGCCCGACGTGCTTCTCTTTGAGCTCAACGTGCCCCAGCGCATCGCGATTTTCTTCGGCGGCACCGGCATGCTCATCACGGTCGGTGTCATCCTCGACACCATGAAACAGGTGGAGACGTTCCTTTTGCAGCGTCACTATGATGGCTTCCTCAAGAAGGGGCGTGTTCGCGCCCGCTCCACCGGAAGCGTCGGCGGAGCGCTCAACGAGGCGGCCGACATGGCCACCGTCGGCAAGCTCTGGACCGTTCTCGGCGTCATCTTCGCCATCGGTATCGCCGCTTGGGCGGTGAAATATTTCCAGACCCGCTGAAAAAGCGGCTTTACAGGCCGCGTGGTGTCTGATTCGTCTTTAGGTCTTTTCCCCATCACTACCGACCGCTCCACCAAGCTGTTGGTCCTAGGGGACGAAGCCAACCTCTCCGAGGTATGGCTTGATCAGTTTCGTTCTTTGCACATTGAGCACGTCTCTCCCGGCGCTTTGGTAAGCCAGGAGATTTGCCGTCGTTCGCCGCTTGGCCAATCCGCCGAGTTGGCGCAGCGACGCGGGACTTCGGTCCCCGCCGAAATCGTCGTCGCCCTCGTGCGACGCTGGTTCATGGCGCGCAAACCCGATGCGGGATTCGCCCTTACCGGCTTCCCGGCTACGTTGCTCCAAGCTCGTATCCTCGACGAATGGCTCGACTCCCGAGACGAAGGTCTCGATCTGGTCGTTGCCTCCACGCCCGCCTATGCGCGCGGCGAACTCGCGGACTATTATCGCCTTCACGGTTTGCTCGTCGAAACAGACGACTTCGTGTCGGCCTGCTCTCCTCGCCCATGATCCCGATTAAAGATGCCACCGGCATCGCGCGGATGCGCGAGGCCTGCTCCGTTGCCGCCTATGTTCTTCATGAGCTGAAAAAGCATGTGAAACCTGGCGTCACCACCTACGACTTGGACCAAATCGCAAAAGACCTGATTGCCTCCCGAGGTGCGCGCAGCGCCTGTTACGGCTACCAGATCGGCGATCGCCGTTTCCCCGCCCACACCTGCCTCTCGGTCAACGAAGAGGTGGTCCATGGCATCGGTTCGATGAAGCGCGTCCTTCGCGACGGCGACATCATCTCCCTCGACATTGTCGTCGAGCACCAAGGCTACATCGGCGACAACGCCTTCACCGTCCCGGTCGGAACGGTTCCCCCTGCGGTCCAAAAGCTTCTTGCCGTTTCCCAAGAGGCTCTCGCGCTTGGCATCGCCCAGGCCCGTGTTGGAAATCGGATCGGCGACATCTCTCACGCGATCCAGACCCACTGCGAAAAACATGGCTTTGGCGTGGTTCGTGACTTGGTCGGCCACGGCGTCGGCGTAGACATGCACGAAGAGCCCCAGATTCCGAACTTCGGACGCAAAGGCTCCGGAGCCAAGATCCGTCCCGGCATGACCCTCGCCATCGAGCCCATGGTCAATCTTGGCACCTGGCGCACCAAATGCCTCGCCGACGGATGGACGATCGTCACCACCGACGGAGCGCCCGCCGCGCACTTCGAACACACCGTGCTCACCCGTGAGGAAGGTCCCGAAATCCTCACCGTTCCGCCCGCCGCCTGAACCAGGCCGCATCCCCTCTTTCCGTTAGTTTTTTCATCAAACTCCCAACCTAAACCAACTCCACCATGCCTCGTCTCCTCGGTGTAGAAATTCCCGCGAAGAAGAAAGTCGCGTATTCCCTCCGTTACATCTACGGCATCGGCCCCGCCCGTGCCGACCAAGTCGTCGCCGAAGCCGGCCTCGATCCTGATCAACGCGCCGAGTCGCTCACCGAAGAGCAGCTCAACAAGATCCTCCACGTGATCACCGAGCACAAGTGGGTCGTCGAAGGCGACCTCCGCCGCGAGATCACCTCCAACTTGAAGCGCATGCAGGCGATCAACTGCTACCGCGGGGTCCGTCACCGCAAGAGCCTCCCGGTTCGCGGTCAGCGCACGCAGACCAACGCCCGCACCCGCAAGGGCCCCCGCCGCACCGTCGGCGTCACCAAGGCCAAGGAGTAAGACTCCGCGCCTCGCATTAACCTTTAAACACGCATCACCATGGCCGAAGAGACCAAGCCCGCCAAGGCTCCCAAGAAGACCGCCCCCGCCGCCGCCAAAGCCCCCAAGGCCGAGGCCGCCGCCCCCGCCGCCGAAGCCGCGGCCCCCGCCGCCCCCGCCGACCAGAAGCCTGTCGAGCTCATCGGCGGCGTCGCCCGCCAGCCCACGGCCGAGGAGCTCCTGAAAGAGGAGCTCGGCACAATCAAGATCCGCAAGGCGAAGGGTTCCAAGAACGTCACGAGCGGCATCGCCAAGATCGCCGCCACCTTCAACAACACCATCGTCTCGATCACCGACCAGAAGGGCCAGGTCATCGCGTGGTCCTCCGCCGGCAAGTGCAACTTCCGCGGCTCCCGCAAGTCCACCGCCTACGCCGCCCAGGTCGTCGCCCAGGACGCCGCCCGCAACGCCATGTCGCACGGCCTCAAGGACGTCGTCATCCACGTCTCCGGCCCCGGCCTCGGCCGCGACAGCGCGATCCGCGCCCTCCAGGCCATCGGCCTCGAGATCTCCTCCATCATCGACGTCACGCCCATCCCGCACAACGGCTGCCGTCCCAAGAAGCGCCGCCGCTGCTAAGCCGCCGCCGCGTATTCAACATCGGACTACAACCCTTTAACACAACAAGGCATCCAACATGGCCCGCTACACCGGCCCCACCACCCGACTCAGCCGTCGCTTCAACACCCCGCTCTTCGGCGCCACCAAGGCGTATGAGCGCCGTCCCTATCCTCCCGGCCAGCACGGCCCCAAGCTCCGTCGCAAGCTCTCGGAATACGCCGTCGGCCTGAACGAGAAGCAAAAGCTCCGCTACGTCTACGGTCTTCTCGAGCGCCAGTTCCGCAAGACCTTCGAGGCCGCCAAGCGCGAGCGCGGCGTCACCGGCGAGCGCTTCCTGCAGCTCCTCGAGACCCGCCTCGACAGCGTCGTCTACCTTCTTGGCTTCGCCAAGAGCCGCGCCGCCGCCCGCCAGCTCGTCGGACACGGCCACATCAAGGTCAACGGCCACAAGGTCGACATCGCCTCCTACGCCGTCCAGATCGGCGACGAGATCGAGGTCCGCAACGCCGCCGCCTCCCGCCAGCTCGTCACCAAGAACCTCGAGGAAAGCCGCGCCCGCGCCGTCCCCGGCTGGCTCGCCCTCAACGGCGAAGCCCTCAAGGCCGTCGCCAACCGTCTCCCCACCCGCGAGGAAATGGTCCCCGAGATCAACGAGCAGCTCATCGTCGAGTTTTACTCGCGCTTCTAAGGAAAGACCTTACGGGTCTATCCTTTTCCCCCTCTGTCCACGCAGTATTCAACCCGCCATGCCCAAACGTCTCGGAAAGTTCGAACTGCCCAACAAACTCACGAAGGTTGAGGAGGGCTCCACGCCCACCTATGCCAAGTTCATCGCCGAGCCCTTCGAGGCCGGCTACGGACATACCATCGGCAACTCGCTGCGTCGCGTGCTCCTGTCTTCCATCGAGGGCAGCGCCATCTCCTCGATCAAGATCGATGGGGTGCAGCACGAGTTCCAGTCCATCGACGGCGTCGTCGAGGACGTGGTCGACATCGTTCTCAACCTCAAGAAGGTCCTCCTCGTCTCCCAAAAGCGCGAGCCCTTCACCCTCCAGATCAAGGTCAACAAGGAGGGTCCCGTCACCGCGGCCGACATCCAGGCCGACGCGAACGTCACCATCATCAACCCCGAGCAGGTCATCTGCACCCTCGACAAGGCCCGTCCTTTCAGCGCCGAGATCGAGATCAAGACCGGTCGCGGCTACTATCCGGGCGAGCAGAACAAGAAGGAAGACCAGGCGATCGGCGTCATCCCGATCGACTCGCTCTTCTCTCCGGTCAAGCTCGTCAAGTATGCCGTCGAGGCCACCCGTGTCGGCCAGATCACGGACTACGACAAGCTCATCCTCGAGGTCTGGACCGACGGTCGCATCGACCCCGACTCCGCCCTCAAGCAGGCCGGCTCGATCTTGAAGCACCACCTCGATGTCTTTGATCGCGTCAGCGACCAGACCTTCGAGTTCGAGAGCCAGCAGAACGAGGTCAGCGAGGAGCAGAACAAGCTCCGCAAGCTCCTCAATATGTCGGTCAACGAGATCGAGCTCTCGGTCCGCGCCGCCAACTGCCTCAACAACGCCAACATCACCACCGTCGGCGAGCTGGCGATGAAGACCGAGCAGGAGATGCTCAAGTATCGCAACTTCGGCAAGAAGTCGCTCAACGAGATCAAGGACAAGCTCGAGGCCCTCGGCCTTTCGCTTGGCATGAAGTTCGACGAGCGCCTCCTCGACGCCAAGAAGGACGCCTGAGTCCTTTCGCGCCCCGCCCGCCGCGTATCACCGCGCGGCGCGGGGCGCTTTCCGTTTCCTCCCTTTCGTTCTTCGCGCCGACGGTCCGCCCACACGCTGCGTCCCGCTAGCCGATCGGAGAACGTAACCAAAACCCGAATACAACACACCCATGCGTCACAACAAGCACCACGCCTCCCTCGGCGTCACCCGCGAGCACCGCGCCGCGATGCTCAGCAATCTCGCCGTCTCCCTCATCGAGCACGGCAAGATCCAGACCACCCTCACCAAGGCCAAGGCCCTCCGTCCCTTCATCGAGAAGGTGATCACCAAGGCCAAGAAGGCCTCCGTCGCCGCCGAGAAGAAGGATTCCCTCCATCTTCGTCGCATGGCCCTCAAGGACGTGCGCGACGAGACCGCGATCGCGAAGCTCTTCAACGAGACCGTGAAGGAGTTCGCCAACCGCCCGGGCGGCTACACTCGCATCTACAAGCTCGGCACCCTCGGCCGCAACGACGCCGCCGAGATGGCCCAGATCGAGCTCGTGAAGGCCGACGACCCCGGCTACAAGAAGGCCAAGAAGCCCGCCGCCAAGGCCGAGGCTCCCGCCGCCTAAAGAGCCCGCCTGATTTCAAGGCGCCGTTCCCTCCGCGGGAACGGCGCTTTTGCTTTTGGCCGGGACCGGACCGACGGCCGTTCTCGAAACGTTTCGACGAGCCCTTCGCCTCCGTTCCGCGTCCAGCGATTCAGCCGCCCGCTCCGCCATGGACCTCGTTTCCGCCACGGTCATCTACTGTTTCCTCGTCGCCGGGGTGTTCCTCGGCCTGTGGATCTATTACGACCGCCGCGATCACGCCCGCTTCGAGGCCGAGCGCCGACACGTTTCCTTCAAGTGCGTGAAATGCGGTCACCTTTACGCCGTGCAAGGCGTGCATCCGCAGTCCGCATGTCCCCGTTGCGGCCAGGAAAACGACCGCCTTCGCTTCTAGTTCCGCGCCACGCCCGCCGTGTCCCGGTTTTCGTCTCTTCGTTCCATTCCGGGAGCCCCTCGCGCTTCTTCCTTGGCCCCGCCGCTGCTAAGCGGTTCGATCCGCCTTTAAGCTCATGTCCCAGACCATCGCCGTCCTCGATTTCGGTTCCCAATACACCCAGGTGATCGCGCGCCGCATTCGCGAGTGCCAGGTCCTTTCCAAGATCTACCACTTCAGCACCCCGGCGGCGCAGCTGAAGGCCGACGGCGTCATCGGCATCATCCTCTCCGGCGGCCCGAGCAGCGTCTTCGCGAAGGAGGCCCCCATGCCCGACAAGGCCATCTTCGAGCTCGGCGTCCCGATCCTCGGAATCTGTTACGGCATCCAGCTCCAGGGCCACCTTCTGGGCGGCAAGGTCTCCAAGAGCACCCATCGCGAATACGGCCACGGCGTCCTCACCCTCAAGAAGCCCGGCCGTCTCTTCAAGGGTCTGCCCAAGAAGCTCAAGGTCTGGAATTCCCACGGCGACCGCCTCATCGCGCTGCCTCCCGGCTACGAGGCCATCGGCACGACCGAGAATTCCGAATTCGCCGTCATCGAGGACAAGAAGCGCAATTTCTACGGCATCCAGTTCCATCCCGAGGTGTTCCACTCCGAGCGCGGCATCGACGTGATCCGCAACTTCCTCCTTGGCATCTGCGGCGCCAGCCAGGATTGGACCACCAAGGATTACATCAAGCACGCCGTCGAAACCATCCGCTCCACCGTGGGCAAGGAGCGGGTTCTTCTCGGTCTCTCCGGCGGCGTCGACAGCTCAGTGGCCGCCGCCCTCATCCACAAGGCGATCGGCAAGCAGCTCACCTGCGTCTTCGTCGACAACGGCCTCCTCCGCGCCGGCGAGCGCGAGCAGGTGGAGAAACTCTACGCCGACCACTTCAACATCGACGTCCGCGTCGTCGACGCGTCGAAGCTCTTTCTCAAGCGCCTCGCCGGCGTCTCCGAGCCCGAGGCCAAGCGCAAGATCATCGGCGTCACCTTCGTCGAGGTATTTGAAAAATCCCTACGCTCCATCGGCGGCGCCAAGTGGCTCGCCCAGGGCACGCTTTATCCCGACGTCATCGAGTCCGTCGCGATCGCGGGCAATCCCGCCGCGCTCATCAAGAGCCACCATAACGTCGGCGGTCTGCCCGAGCGCATGAAGCTCAAGCTTCTCGAGCCCCTTCGCGAGCTCTTCAAGGACGAGGTCCGCGCCGTCGGCGAGGCCCTGGGCCTTCCCCGCGAGGTCGTCTGGCGCCAGCCCTTCCCCGGCCCCGGCCTCGGCGTGCGTGTCGCCGGTGCGATCGACAAGCAGAAGCTCGAAGTGCTCAAGGCCGCCGACTCCATCCTCCAGGACGAGATGATGAAGTCGGGCGACTACTGGAAGGTCTGGCAGTCCTTCGCCGTCTACCTGCCCGTCAAGTCCGTCGGCGTGATCGGCGACGAGCGCAACTACGCCGACGTCATCTCGCTCCGCATCGTCGAAAGCCGTGACGCCATGACCGCCGACTGGGCGCGCCTGCCCTACGAGCTGCTCGCCAAGATCTCCTCGCGCATCACCAACGAGGTGCGCGGCGTCTCCCGCGTGCTTCTCGACATCAGCTCGAAGCCGCCGGCGACCATCGAGTGGGAGTGATCCCCGCTTCGGACGATTTTTTCGGGGCGCGATTTTCGCGCCCCTTTTTTATGCGATCCTTGCCACCGGAACCCGGCCGCTTCACCGCTTTCTTACCCCATATCGCCCCTTGTCTATGATCCGCGTTTCCCGACTGCTTCGCCTTGTTGTTCCGGTTTTCTGCCTCGGTGTTTTGCCCGGGCTCCACGCCGAGGATCCGCTCATCGCCAAAGCCCGCTCCTTCCTCGGCCCCGAGGCTACGTTGGACGCCGTGCGGTCGCTCCGCATGCTGGGGCAACTCGAGGTCGTCGACGGAGACAACCCCGGGTCGGGCGGCGCCCGGCTGGAGATCCTTTTCCAGAAACCCGACCGCCAGCGCATCACCGCCACCAGCGACGCGCGCACCGAGGTCACCGCGCTCGACGGATACGATGCGTGGAGTCGTGTCGCCGACGTCCAGGCCCAGGGAAAGTGGCAGGTTACCTTGCTCGGGCCGGAGCAAATCAAGCGTCTGCGGGCCAATACCTTCGAGAATTTGTCCTTTTACCGCGGTCTGGAGTCTCGCGGCGCCCGCGTGGAGGACCGCGGCGCCGCCACGGTGGAGGGGGTCGCTTGCCGCAAGTTCGCCTTCATCCACGCGCCCGACATCGTTTTCACCCGGAGCTTTGACATCGCGACCGGACGCTTGGTGCTGACCGAAACCGACAGCGGCACCAAGATTCGGGAGGAAGGCGAAATCCTGTCGGGCGGACTGCGTTTCCCTCAGCGTATTGTCACGGTCAACAGCCTTCCCGATGGCAAGTTCCGCACCCTGCGCGTCACCTTTACGGAAATCACCGTCAATCCCGAGCTGCCGGCCGACGCGTTTTCCATGCCTTCGCTAAGCGATTAAAGCGCTCGGAAGCCGTTCTTTTCTCGCCGCGTCCCGATCTTGGGCGCGGCTTTTTGATGCCGTATATTTGCGTAATTCCCGGCTCGCTCCCCGCGGCTTCGGCCACCATGGTGCCGCCTTTCACGTTTCGTCGTCCCGCTCCTTAACCGTCCTCTTCCCGTGCGCGTCCTCCAGGCTTCTTCCAAGACATTCGAAACCGATATCGCCGCGTTTTGCCGCGGCGCCACCGTGCCCAAGGAGATCCACGACGCCGTGGCCGCGATCATCGCCGACGTGCGTCAGCGCGGCGACGAGGCGGTGGGCTACTACGCCGCCAAGTTCGACGGCGCCAAGCTCCGCGCCCGCGACTTTCGCGTGAAGCCGACCGATATCGCCGCGGCCGCGAAACGCATCCCCGCCGCCGATCTCAAATCGCTCAAGGCGGCGCACGAGGCCATCGTCGCCTTCCACGAGAAATCGTTGCCGAAGGACTGGCAGGCCAAGAACCCGCACGGCGCCGTCGTCGGAGAAAACTTTTACCCGATCCGCCGCGTCGGCCTCTACGTCCCCGGCGGCGAGGTGCCGCTCGTCTCGACCGTGCTCATGACCGTGACGCTCGCCAAGCTGGCCGGTTGTCCCGAGATCGCGGTTTTCACGCCCTCCAATCCCTCGGGCAAGGTGTCCGACGCCATCCTAGCGGCCCTCAGCCTCGTCGGTGTCGACGAGGTATATTGCGTCGGTGGCGTGCAGGCCATCGCCGCGGCCGCCTTCGGCACGCTCACGATTCCCGCCGTCGACAAGATCTTCGGTCCGGGCAACGCCTACGT
>CAYTLL010000021.1:0-61434 GCA_964438755.1 uncultured Akkermansia sp.
CTCAGGCCGTGTGCGTCTTTAGGGCGGCGACGTTCCACTCGGGCTGGCCGCATTCGCGGGCGACCTCGTTGAAGGCTTCGACCTCGGCCTTGGTGAAGAGGAGGCCGCCGGCGGCGGCGGTGGCCTTGGCGAAGTTGGCCTCGATCTGGCCGGGGATGATGGCGCCGTCGTTGCCGTGGCCCATGACGTCGGCGAGCACGGCCTTGACGTTCTCGGTCTGGTTGCGGCCTTTGGCGAAGAGCCCGCCGTTCATCGCCTCGGGGTGGATGACCTGGAAGAAGAAGGCGCAGGTGCCCTTCTCGCCCTCGGGAACCTTGTCCCAGCGGTTGCGGATGGTGGGGAGGGAGCCGCCGATGAAGGCGCCTACGACCTCGTTCATGAGCGAGAGCCCGTAGCCCTTGTGCGCGCCGAAGGGGAGCAACGCGGAGACCTCGTCGGGGTTGGTGGTGGGCTTGCCGTCCTTGTCCACGGCGGCCATCGGGGGGAGTTGCTTGCCCTCGCGCTTGAGTTGTTGGACGCGGCCCATCGCGATGACGGACGTTGCCCAGTCGATCACCATGGGAAAGCCGATGGCGTCGGTGGTGGGGAAGCCCCAGGAGTGGGGGTTGGTGCCGAGGGTGGGGAACTTGCCGCCGAAGGGGACGACCTCGGCGAGGGCCGCCGTGCAGTTGGTGTAGGCGATGTAGCCGCGGCGGGCGGCGTCCATGACGTAGCCGGCGCCCCAGAGGTAGTGGAAGGCGTTGTCGACGGAGACGGTGCCGACGCCGTAGATGTCGGCGAGGCGGATGGCCTCGTCGATCGCGCGGTAGGCGGTGGCCTGGCCGAGCTTCTTGTTGGCGTTCCAGATCTTGGCGGAGGGGAAGCGGGAGGGGCGTTCCTCGATCTTGGCGCCGGGGACGCAGCCCTTCGAGCCGGAGCCGAAGAGGTGGTCGAGGTGGAGGGCCTTGAGGCCGTTGTGGGTGCGGATGCCGTGGCGCGAGGCCTCGGCGCAGAAGCGCGCGCCCTCGGCGGCCTCGTCGGCGAGGTATCCGCGGTGTTGATACGCGGCGGCGACGAGGGAGTTGTGGGCGGATTCGGGGACGACGAGATAGGTTTCGGGCATGGCGGAAAAGATTTAGGGGCTGAATATTTTAACCACGAAACACACGAAATACACGAAAGTCGGAGTTCGGCGTGCGGCGTGGTTTTGGAGATTTGCGAAAGAGGGTTTGACGGATTGGGCGTGGTTACACGGCGCGGGCGATGGGCTCCTTGCCGGCGAGGAAGCGGGTGAGGTTTTCCACCGCGCACGAGGCCTGGCGTTGCACGCTCTCGTGGGTGCGGCTGCCGATGTGGGGCGTGAGCACGGTGCCGGGGAGGCCGAGGAGCGGGTGGTCGGCGGGCGGCGGCTCCTGGTCGAGGACGTCGGCGCCGTAGCGGATCTTGCCGGCCTTGATCGCCTCGACGAGCGGGGTGAGCTCGATGAGTTCGCCGCGGCCGGTGTTGACGATGACGCAGCCGGGTTTGAGCGAGGCGATGCGGCGGGCGTTGATCAGGCCCTTGGTCTTCTCGGTAAGCTTGGTGTGCATCGAGACGAAGTCGGCGTCCTTGAGTGCGGCGTCGAGGTCCTCGACGCGCTCGAGGCCGTGCCAGCGGGCGAAGTCCTCTTCCCAGTAGTTGGCGAAGACCTGGACGCGGAGGCCGAAGGCGCGGGCGCGGATGGCGACTTCCTTCGAGATGCGGCCGAGGCCGACGAGGAGGAGGGTTTTGCCGCAGAGTTCGTTGCCGGTGATGCGGGTCCAGCGGCCGGCGGCGACGTGGTTGGCCTCGACGACGAGGTTGCGGACGACGGCGAGTAGGAGGGCGAAGGTGTGCTCGGCGACGGTGGTGTGGTTGACGCCGGGGGTGAAGAGGACGGGCAGGCCGAGGTCCTTGGCGGCGGCGAGGTCGATCTTGTCGAGGCCGATGCCGTATTTGGAAATGACCTTCAGGCGGGGGAGGGACTTTTGCATGACGGCTCGGGTCATGGCGTCGTCGCCGCAGAGGTAGGCGTCGAACTGGCCGGCTAGCTCGAGCATGCGGCTCTCGGGGAGGGGGCCGCGCTCGCGGACGATCTCGAAGCCGGCTTTGGCCAGCATGTCGTGATGGATGCCGGGGGTGTCCTGGAAGGACGTGGTGGTGAGGAGAACGCGGGGGGCGGACATGGGTCGTGAGGGAAGGGCGCGACCATGGGCCCGTGGTCGGCGCGAGACCAGCGGTGAAGCTGTGAGAAGGTTTGCAGGGGCGCAAACGACTCCGGCCCGCTTCCTTGCGGAGGCGGGCGGCGTGGGGGCGGGCGTGGCCGGTGGTTGTTTCCGCGGGTCTCTAGGCGCGGGCGAGCGCGGCTCGGGAAGGGCGGGCGAAGGTTTCGGCGGCGCGGAGGCCGAGCATGAGGCCGCGGAGCTCGGCGAGGCCGCGCATGCGGCCGATGCAACTGTAGCCGGGGTTCTCCGGCTGCGGCTTGGCGAGGTCGTCCATCATGGTGTGGCCGTGGTCGGGGCGGAAGGGCAGGCGCCAGTCGGCGCGGCCCTCGGCGAGGCGGCGGTCCTGTTCGTCGAGCAGGGCGCGGACGACCGCGGGCATGTCGACGGAGCCGGCCAGGTGGTCGGCCTCGTAGAAGACGCCGCCGGGCAGGCGTTGGGTGCTGCGGAGGTGGACGGCGTGGATGCGCGGGCCGAAGCGGCGCGCCATCGCGGGCAGGTCGTTGTCGGGGCGCACGCTGAAGGATCCGGTGCAGAAACACAGGCCGTTGGCGGGCGAGTCGGCGGCGGCGAAGAGTTTTTCGACGTCGGTCGCGGTGCTGAGAATCCGCGGCAGGCCGAGGATGGGGAAGGGCGGATCGTCGGGGTGGATGGCCAGCCTCACGCCGACCTCCTCGGCGACGGGGACGACGTGCGCGAGGAAACGCCTCAGGTTGGCGCGCAGGCCGGCTTCGCCGAGGTCGGCGTAGCGGGCGAGCATGGCGCGCAGGTCGTCGAGGCCGAGGCCGAGCTTGCAGCCGGGAAAGACGTCGGTGAGGCCGGCGATGAATTCCGCGCGTTCGGCGGGCGAGAGGGCGTTCCAAAACGCCTCGGCGGCGTCGAGCTGGCCGGCGGTGTAGTCGTCGGCGGCGCCGGGGCGCTTGAGGGCGTGGATCTCGAAGGCGGCGAATTTGACCGGGTCGAAGAGCAGGCACTCGGAGCCGTCGGGGAGCTTGTGTCGCAGGTCGGTGCGCACCCAGTCGAGCACGGGCATGAAGTTGTAGACGACGGTGCGCACGCCCTCGGCGGCGAGGTGGCGCAGGGTTTGGACGTAGGCCTCGAGGCGCGCGGCGACAGCGCCGGAACCGGTCTTGATGTCCTCGTGGACGGGCACCGACTCGACGGCGGCCCAGCGCAGGCCGGCGGCGTGGAGTTTCGCCACGCGGGCGCGGATCGCCTCGCGCGGCCAGACTTCGCCGTAGGGGATCTGGTGCAGCGAGGTGAAGACGGCGGTCGCGCCCGTTTGCCGGATGTGCGGCAGCGGGACGGGGTCGCCGGGACCATACCAGCGGAAGGATTCTTCGAGCGTCGGGAGGTGTTCGTGGCCCATGTGGTGAGCGGGTGCGTCGGCCATTCTGCCGCAGGCGGCGCGGCGGGACTACGCGTCCTTTGGAAAAAGGTGGGCGGGCGCCGATATCGGGCTGCGAGCGACGGGTTAAAAAATCGCCGGCGAAGATTTTTCGCGGAAGCGGACTCCGGGCGTTGACAGGCGCGGAGCCCTGCCGGTGGGTAGGCGCGATGTTCGCCGTCTGGCTCAAATTCGCGTGCGCGTTGCTTTGCGCGATCGCGCTGCCGCTCTCCGGAGCGGCGACCGGGGACGCGCGCGCGGACGCGACCGAGCGAGCGGCGGGCGAGACCTGGTCGGCCGCCGCGAAATCGGGCGCGGTTTTAGGGACCTGCGCGCGGGGCGGCTCGGGCTGCCCGCTGGCGGCCGCGGCGAAGCCGGCGCCGACGCGGCCCTTGCCGGTGTTTTTCCAGAGCATGCGGGTTTCGGGCGAGCCGAAGCTGGACGTGGCGAGACCCGTCGCACGGCGCGCGCAAGCGGCGAGCCCGGAGACGCGATCAAGATCCGGCGTGGTGCGGCTTTTGATTTAAGCCGCGAACGCCACCGTCCGCGGCGAATGCGCCGCGGGAAACGGGCGAGACTGAAACCGCCGATCTGAAACCGGGATCGGGCGTGCGATAAGACAACCAGGACTGAACCCATCGGTCTCCGGCGCGCGGTGCGACGCGCGTCCGAGGCCTCCGCAGGACGGGCGGATCCTTCCCGTCGGAAAGACGCACCCATGCACGACATTTCGCTCATCACCACCATCGCGTTCGGTTTCACCGCCGCGCTCTTTTTCGGCATCCTCGCCAAGCGGCTCGGGCTCTCGCCCATCGTCGGCTATCTGCTCGCGGGCATCGCGGCGGGGCCGCACACGCCGGGCTTCGTCGGCAACCTCGCGATCGCGGGGCAGCTGGCCGAAATCGGCGTGATCCTGCTGATGTTCGGCGTCGGCCTGCATTTCCACCTGAAGGACCTGCTCGCGGTGCGCTCGATCGCGATTCCCGGCGCGCTGGGGCAGAGCGCGGTGGCGACGATCGCGAGCATGGCGGTCGCGCACGCGATGGGGTGGACCTGGACGGCGGGCGCGGTGCTGGGCATGGCGACGGCGGTGGCGAGCACGGTGGTGCTTCTGCGCGTGTTGATGGACAACCGTTGCCTCGAAACCCCCTCCGGCCACGTCGCGGTGGGCTGGTTGATCGTGGAGGATATTTTGACCGTGTTGGTGCTCGTGGTGCTGCCCGCGTTGGCGGCGGCGGGCGTGGGCGGAGGCGGCGAGAACGGCGTCGCCGGCGGCGGGCTCGGGGGCGTGTTGGTCGCGGCGGGGATCGCCGTGGGCAAGCTGCTCGCGCTTGGCGCGGTGGTCGCGGTGGTGGGCTCGCGGCTGGTGCCCTGGTTGCTCCTGCGCGTGGCGCGTCTGCGTTCCCCGGAGCTGTTCACGCTCGCGGTGCTGGTCATGTCGATCGCGGTGGCGACGGCGGCCTACGCGGCCTTCGGGGCCTCGATGGCGCTGGGTGCCTTCCTCGCCGGCATGCTGGTGGGGCAGTCGAAATTCAGCACGCAGGCGGGCGCGGAGATGTTGCCCCTGCGCGACGCCTTCGCGGTCCTGTTTTTCGTCTCGGTCGGCATGCTGTTCGACTATCGCGTGCTGCTGGCCGAGCCTATGCTGACCCTTGGAGTGGTGGCGGTGGTGCTGGTGGCGAAGCCGCTGATCGCCTTCGTGATCGTGATCGCGTGCCGGCACACCTTGAAGACCGCGCTGACGGTGGCGGGCGGGCTCGCGCAGATCGGCGAGTTTTCCTTCATCCTCGCCGAGGCGGCCAAGGGGCTGAAGCTGATGCCGGGCGAGGGCCACGCCGTGCTCGTGGCGGCGGCGATCGTGTCGATTTCGGTGAATCCCTTCCTCTTCCGGGGCCTGCTCGCGCTGGAGCCGGCGATCGAGCGTTCCACGATCTGGCGGCGCTTTTTCGCGGGCCGCCTGAAGGCGCACGGGGAGCGGCTCAACGCGGACGCCGGCCACGCGGAGGACGTCGTGGACACGGCCGTCATCGGTTACGGTCCCGTGGGCCGGACGGTGACCGAGCTGCTGGAGAAATCGGGCGTGCAGCCGTTGATCATCGAGATGAACGTCGACACGGTCGCCGAGCTCTCGAAGCAGGGCCGGCGCGCGCTTTACGGCGACGCCACCCGGCGGGATCTCCTCGAACAGGCGGGTTTGCGCAAGGCGAAGAGCCTGATCATCACCGTGCCGGACCCCGAGGTGCGGATGGGGGTGATTCGCGCGGCGCGCGAGCTGAACTCGGAGCTGCGAATCATCACCCGCGCGCGTTATCTGGCCGAGCACGACTCCCTGCGCGAGGCGGGCGCGGCGGTGGTGTGCTGCGACGAGGCGGGCGCGGCCACGGGGCTGACGCGGGCGCTGTTGGGGGACTTGAACCGTCCGCAGGACGAGATCGACCGGCGCGTGCGCGAACTGCGCGCGGGCTGGGGCGAACCGGCGGCTTAGGGCGGAGTTGCCTAGCGGGGCGGAGCCGAGGAAGGTGCGTCTCCCATGTCAAAGAAGGTTCCCGCCCGTATTTTGAACTCCGCCACCGAAGCGCTGCGCCGCAAGCTCGGCGCGAAGGTCGTCCATACCGACGCCGCGATGCTCGAGGCGGCGTCCTACGACTCCAGCCGCATCTCGGTCCGTCCGGCCGCGGTGATCCGGCCGACGAAGCGCGCGCAGATCGCCGCGGTGCTCGAGGCGGCCAACCGGCACGGCATCCCGGTGACGCCGCGCGGACGCGGCACGACGCTGATGGGCTCGGCCGTGCCGATCCATGGCGGCTGGGTGCTCGACCTGCTCGCTCTCGACCGGGTCGAGATCGACGCCGAGGCCGGCCTGGCCCACGTGCAGGCGGGCGCCAAGGTGGCCGACGTGCAACGCGCGGCGGCGGCGGCGGGCTGGTTTTACCCGCCCGATCCCTCGTCCAAGGAATACTCCACCATCGGCGGCAACATCGCCTGCAACGCCGGCGGCATGCACGGCGGCAAATACGGCGTGACGCGCGACTTCGTGGTCGCGCTCAAGGGCTACCTGCCGACGGGCGAGTTCGTGGAGTGGGGCACCGCGACGCGGAAGTTCGCGGCGGGGTTCAACCTCCGCGACCTCTGGATCGGCAGCGAAGGCATGCTCGGCGTGGTGACGGACGCGGTGCTGCGGCTCATCCCCGCGCCGGCGGCGCGCTGGACGCTGCTGACGAGCTTCGCCGACGAGGTCTCGGCCTTCCGCGCGGCGCGGGCGCTTTTCGGCGCGCGCGTGCAGCCGGCGATCTGCGAGTTTCTCGACCGCTACTCGGTGCAGTGCGCGGAGCAGGCGATGAAGACCACGATCTTTCCCGGGCAGCCGGGGCGGCCCGTGATCCTGCTCGAGTTGGCCGGATCGGAGGCGGAGCTGGCGGACGCGAAGCAGGCGGTGCTGGCCTGGGCGAAGGCCAACGCGGCCGGGCACCGCGAGGCGAAGACCCGCGAGGAGGCGGAGTCGCTCTGGGCGGTGCGCCGCAAGTGCTCGGGCGCGATGTTCCAGATGGGCGACGCGAAGCTCAACGAGGACATCACCGTGCCGCTCGGCGCCTACGAGGAATTCGCCGTATGGCTGGAGCAACTACGCGCGAAATCGGGGCTGGCGATCCCGACCTTCGGGCATCTGGCGGACGGAAACCTGCATGTGAACATCATGTATCACAAGGCGGCGCCGAAGGAGTGCCGCGCGGCGGAGAAGGCGGTGCTCGCGCTGATGAAGAAGGTCGTGTCGCTCGGCGGCGCGATCTCGGGCGAGCACGGCATCGGACTGGCGAAGACGCCTTTCCTGCGGATGCAGCACTCGCCGGCCCAGGTGAAGGCGATGCAGGCGGTGAAGCGCGCGCTCGATCCGCGGGGCGTGCTCAATCCCGGGAAAATGTTCGAGGTTTTCGAGGTCTGGAAGGCGCCGCGCGTGGCGGTGAGTTTCCCGTGGGATCATAAGTGAGCGGGGCGGGCCGGGCCGCCCGGTGAAGTCCGAGGTCGAGCTTCCTCCACGGCGGTCCCGCGCTATCGAACCCCGGATTGAAGCCCGGCTCCATTCGCCGGAGCCGAGGGGGCCGGGGCGGGCAGGCTCGCGAGGTGTTTGGCGGCCTTTTTCTCGATGGCTTGTCCCGCCAATCGGACGAGGAGGAGGCCTTGGGGGGCGTCGAGAGCGCGTCCGAAATTCCGGAGCGACTCGAAGCAGGCCCTAGCCTGTTGCGCGTCCTGATCGGTCGCGGCGTTCACGCCGGTTTCATCGACCGCGCGTGCGAGATTCCGGATGTCTTCGATCATGGCGTGCATCTCGGCGCCCTTTGCTTCGCGGTCGGAGGCGGAGAGCGCGGCAAAGTCGTTCTCGCCCAAGCTTAGAACCGAATCGGCGGGGAAGAGCCGTCCGCCGGTCCAGTCCGTTTCGACGAAGCGGCGCACGGCGGCGGACTTGTCGCCTTGTTTCCACAGCGCGAGTGATGTCGAAAACGCGGGCGGGCCATCCAGTGCGGCGCGTTCCTTGGCCAGGGATTTTTCCGCTTCGGCGCGCACTTTTCCGGTGGCGTCGTCCAGCCGGGAGCGGAGGTAGATCGTCGCGCCGACGCCGATCAGCACGAGGGCGAGAAACGACATCGCGAGTTTGCGCGAGGCGCGGGGCCGCGGGTGTGGCTTCGCGGGAGAATCCGGAAAGCGGGCGGCGCGCTCTGGGCTTTCGGGCCCGGTCGCGGACGCGGGCGTGGGCGTGGCGTCTCGCGACGCAGCCGGCGTGGACGAGGAGCGGGCGATAGTCTCCACGTGCGTCTTGAGCACGCCGGCCTGCTGGTAGCGCAACGCGGGTTCTTTCGCCAAGGCGCGGAGGACGATCTCGTCGAAGCGCACGTCGATGCTTACTTTGCGCGAGGGCGCGACGATCTGGCCCGGGCCGGGGCGCTGATCGGTGAGCATCTCGTAGAAAACGACGCCGAGGGAGTAGATGTCGGCGCGGTTGTCGACCTGATCGGGTGACGCGATCTGTTCCGGCGCCATATAGCTGGGCGTGCCGACGGGGTGTTCCTCGGGGTGGTCTCCGGCGCCGAGCATCTTGACCAGGCCGAAGTCGGCGACCTTCACGTGTCCGTCGCTGCCGAGGAGGAGGTTTTCGGGTTTGATGTCGCGGTGGACGATGCCGCGGTCATGCGCGTATTGGAGGGCGTCGCAGAGGGAGGGGATGATCGCCAGCGCCTGCTCGGGGGTGAAGCGGTAGTTCGTCAGGAGCGTGCGCAGGTTGGAGCCGTCCACGTATTCCATCAGGAGATAGAAAAAACCTCCCGCCTGCCCGAAGTCGTGGACTGCGACGATATGCGGATGGTTGAGCTTCGCGAGCGCCTGGGCCTCGCGCGCGAAACGCCGGGAAAACTCGGGGTCCTTTTCCCGCCCGGGGTCTAGGAGCTTGAGCGCCACGAGGCGGTCGAGCGCTTTTTGGCGCGCCTTGTAGACCACGCCCATGCCGCCTCGTCCGAGGCAGGACAGGATCTCCAGTTGCGGGAAATGGGGCGCGATCTGCTCGGGGGCAGGCGGCGGGGGGCGTTCGCCGGGGGCGGTGAAGAGGCTGTCGTCCTGCAGGTTCACCGCCGCGAGGCAGCGAGGGCAGAGTCCCTCGGGGGCGTCCTTTGGCATCGGCAGGCCGCAGCGGGGGCAGGGGGAGTTTTTCGATGTTGGGGTGTTCACACGAAACAGAGAAGGACGCCGCGGGGTTTGTTACCGGGATGCTGATCAATCCCGGCCGAGCACGGACACGACGTGGCGCACCTCGTCGTCGACCTCGGCCGGGTCGGAGACGGTTTCGGCGATCTCCTCGCGAAAGAGGCGACGGAATCGTTTTCGCAGCCGATGCAGCGCCACGCGGGCCGCGCCTTCGTTCAGGCCAAGGCGGGAGACGATCTGCGGGTAGTCGACCTCGCCCCGATCCGCGGCGAGGTGGGTTTTCAGGCACTGAAACTCCTCGATCCTGCCGGACTTCTCGTAGTCCGAACGCAGTCGCGCCATCGCCCGGTCGAGCAAGGTAAGGGCCCAGCGCCGCTCGAAAATCTGGTCGGCCGGCATCGGCTCCGATGCCTCCTCCCCGTAACGCGACTCGGCCAGCTCCGAATCAAGCGGCAGGTGCAGGGCGCCTCCGCCCCGCTTGAGGGTGCGTTCTTTGTCTCGTTCGTTGGCGAGGAAGTGTTTCATCGCCACGACGAGGAAGGCGCGGAACCGGCCGTTCGCGGGCGCGACGGACCGAAGGTAGTCTTTCTCGAGGAGTCGCTCAAAGAAGGCTTGGGTGAGGTCCTGAGCGTCGTGCGCCGAGTGGCCGCGTCGCCTTACGAACGCGTAGAGCGGATACCAGTAGACTTGGCAGAGCGTGGCGAGCGCGTCGTCCGAGGCGGGCGAATCCTTATCGCGAGCGGAGAGAATGATCGACCAGCGCGTGGTCTGGAACCGTGGCTGCGCGAAGGGCGGGCGGGAGTCGCGGGCCGGGTGGTTCATGTCGGGAAACGCGACGCGTCCGCGTGGCGTGGGTGGTATGCAAGAGAAGACGAAATTCGGGGCATGCGTGTGCCTGTTCAATGTCTTACATAAGATTGATTCGAGGTTTGTTACAGGCCGCATCGCGCGAGGGGCTGAAGTTGGGTGCCCGGCCTCGGGGCAGGAGATTACGGAGGGGTGGCCGCGCTGAACGCGGGCGAGCGGGGCCGGGGCGACAAGGGCGCGGAGGACGGCGGGGAGGAGGCGGCGCGCGGGCAAAATCTCGTTGCCCGCCCGGGGCGGGACGGGCTTTGCTGGCTGTTTACGTCAAACGTTCCCCTTTCCGCCATGAAGCACACGCACCACTGCGCCCAGCTCACCGCCGCCGATCTCGGCGCCACCGTCTCGCTCGTCGGCTGGGTCGATTCCATCCGCGACCACGGCGGCATCCTGTTCGTCGACCTCCGCGACCGGAAGGGCGTCACCCAGGTCAAGTTCGACCCGCAGGACCACCCCGAGCTCGCCAAGCAGGCCGCCACGCTCAAGCCCGAGTCCGTCCTCGCCGTCACCGGCAAGATCGTCGCCCGCCCCGGGGGCACGGTGAACAAGACCCCCCCCACCGGCGCCATCGAGGTCGACGCGACCGCGCTCGTCATCCACAACATCTCCGAGACGCCGCCCTTCCCGCTGACCGACGCCGGCGGCGACAAGGTCAACGAGGACCTCCGCCTCACCTACCGCTACCTCGACCTGCGCCGTCCGAAGATGCGCAAGAACCTTCAGGTGCGCCACAAGGCCACCAAGGCGATCCGCGACTACTTCGACTCCCAGGAGTTCATCGAGGTCGAGACGCCCGCGCTCTTCAAATCCACGCCCGAAGGCGCGCGCGAATACCTTGTGCCCTCGCGCATCCACGCCGGCCAGTTCTACGCGCTCTCGCAGTCTCCCCAGCAGTTCAAGCAGATCCTCATGGTCGCGGGCGTGGAGCGTTATTTCCAGATCGCCCGCTGCTTCCGCGACGAGGATCTCCGCGCCGACCGCCAGATGGAGTTCACCCAGGTGGACGTCGAGGCCTCGTTCATCGACCGCGAGGACGTCTATCGACTCTTCGAAGGCATGGTGAAGCGCATCTGGAAAGAGGTGCTCGGCACCGAGCCCGCCACGCCCTTCCTGCGCATGCCTTATCACGAGGCGATGAACCGCTTCGGCGTCGACAAGCCCGACATGCGTTTCGGCATGGAGCTCACCGACCTCTCCGAGACCTTCCGGAACTCCGCCTTCAAGGTCTTCCAGGCCACCGTCGCCGGCGGCGGCGTGATCAAGGCGATCAACGCCAAGGGCCTCGCCGACCTCACCCAGGGCGAGCTCAAGAACCTCGAGGACATCGCGAAGAGCCTCGGCGCGAAGGGCCTCGCCTTCATCAAGTGCGAGGGTGGCGAGTGGAAGTCGCCCATCGTGAAATTCTTCTCCGACGCCGAGAAGGCCGCCCTCACCGCGCAGCTCGGCATCGCCGACGGCGACGTCGTGTTCTTCGCCGCCGCGTCTTGGGACAAGGCCTGCGCCATCCTCGGCCGCATCCGTCTCGAGGCCGCGCAACTCCTCGTGAAGCGCGGCAAGATGGAGATCCGCCACGAGGACTGGAAATTCCTCTGGGTCGTCGATTTCCCGCTCATGACCTACGACGAGGACGCGAAGCGCTTCCTCGCCACGCACCACCCCTTCACCGCGCCCGTGGCGGAGGACCTGCCCCTGCTCGAGACCGCGCCCGAGAAGGTCCGCGGCCAGCACTACGACCTCGTGCTCAACGGCATGGAGCTCGGCGGCGGCTCGATCCGCATCCACCAGCCCGCGGTTCAGGAGCGCGTGTTCAAGGACGTGCTCAAGATCCCCGCCGACGTGGTCGAGAGCCGCTTCGGCTACATGCTCAACGCCTTCAAGTATGGCGCGCCCCCGCACGGCGGCATCGCCTTCGGCCTCGACCGCATGTGCGCGCTGCTCTGCGGCACCACGAGCATCCGCGACGTGATCGCCTTCCCGAAGACCCAGAAGGGTCAGGACCTCATGGCCCAGTCGCCCACGCCGGTGACCGAGAAGCAGCTCAAGGAGCTGCACATCGCGGTCGTCGCGCCCGAGGTTCCGCCCGCCGCCCCCGCCGCCGGCTGAGCCCCGCGTTGTATCCGTAAATCCGCTACGCCCGCCGCGCGCCCGTCGCCGGCGGGCTTTTTCGCGCCCATGCGGGAGGGCCGCGTTCGCGCCCGCCGCTTGGCGGGCGGCCTCTTTGGCACAAGCCGTGCTTTTGCGACGTTCCGTTTGTCGCCCGGACGGAAGGTCCGGAGCCGAATCCATAACCTATAAATCACACGAACGCTATGAAGTCATGGTCCAAGCCCCTTGTCGGGCTGATGAAACCGGCCGGTGTTGTCGCGATGCTCGCGCTGGCCGCGACCGCTCACGCCCAAGAGACCGCCGCGGCCGCCGCGCCGGTCGACACCGCATCCCTCAGCGCCCTTCGCACCGGCCTGGACACGGTCTGGGTGCTGCTGGCCGGCATGCTCGTGTTCTTCATGAACGCCGGCTTCGCCTTGGTAGAATCGGGCCTCTGTCGCGCGAAGAACTGCGTGAACATCCTCTCGAAGAACTTTATCGTCTTCGCGCTCTCCACCATCTCGTTCTACGTGATCGGCTGGGGCCTGATGTTCGGCGACGGCAACGGATTCTTCGGCACTTCCGGCCTCTTCTTCGTGAGCGGCGCGGACAACTCGCCCGCCCTCGGCGAGGCCTACATGTCGATGAATCCCTTCTCCACGACCAAGTATGAAGGTGTCTACGGGGCGATCAACTGGACCCCGGTTCCACTCTGGACGAAGTTCTTCTTCCAGTTGGCCTTCGCCGGCACCGCGGCGACGATCGTCTCCGGCGCGGTCGCCGAGCGCATCAAGTTCCTGGCCTTTATCGTCTTCTCTCTCGTGCTCGTCGCTTTCATCTATCCGATCGGCGGCCATCTCATATGGGGTGGCGGCTGGTTGTCCGCCAATAATTTCCGCGACTTCGCCGGCTCCACCGTCGTTCACTCGGTGGGTGGTTGGGCCGCGCTTGCCGGCATCATCGTGCTCGGCCCGCGCATCGGAAAATTCAAGGATGGTCGCGTGCATCCGATCCCCGGCCACAGCATGACTTCCGCCGCGCTCGGCGTGCTTATCCTCTGGCTCGGATGGTTCGGATTCAACCCCGGCTCCACCATGGCGGCCATGGATGGCGTCGCGATTTCCCATATTCTCGTGAACACTAACATGGGCGCCGCCTTCGGCGCGCTCACCGCCACGATCACCGCTTGGGTGCTTCTGAAGAAGCCCGATTTCTCCATGACCCTCAACGGCTGCTTGGCCGGTCTGGTGGCCATCACCGCCCCCTGCGCCTTCGTGACCATTCCCTCGGGCTGCGTCATAGGCGCCATCGCCGGCGTGCTCGTGGTGCTCGCGGTGCTGTTCTTCGACAAGATCAAGATCGACGACCCGGTCGGCGCTCTCTCCGTCCACTTGGTGAACGGTATCTTCGGCACGCTCGCGCTCGGCCTTTTCTACAATAACGATATCGCTACCTCGGTGGCCGCGCTGGCCACCGGCCAGAGCGCCGCCGCCCAGACCCTGATCCAGGTGAAGGGCATCCTGCTGGTGGGCGTGATCGTGTTCCCCGCCTCGCTGGTCACCTGGTATGTCGTGAAGGCTCTCTTCGGCGGCATCCGCGTGAGCGCCGAGGAGGAGACCGAAGGCCTGGACATCGGCGAACACGGCAACGAGGCCTATCCCGACTTCACCCCCGCCCACAAATAAGGCTTACGTTTCGCCAAGCGGCGCCCGGACACTTTCCTTGCGCCGCATCACCCAGACACTACACCATCACTGGATTTAACATTCACCCGCATGAAACTTATTATCGCCATCATCAAGCCCTTCAAACTCGAGGAAGTTAAGGAGGCGCTGTCTGAAATCGGCGTCGAGGGCATGACCGTCACCGAGGTCAAGGGTTTCGGCCGTCAGAAGGGCCACACCGAGATTTATCGCGGCAGCGAATACACCGTGGATTTCCTGCCCAAGGTGAAGCTCGAGATCGTGGTCGCCGACGACGTCGTCACCAAGACCGTCGACGCCATCGTGAAGGCCGCCAAGACCGGCAAGATCGGCGACGGCAAGGTCTTCGTGATCGGTCTCGAGGATGCCATCCGCATCCGCACCGACGAGCGTGGCGACGCCGCCATCTGAGCCGCCTCCGAGCACTTCATTCCCCTTGTTCTTGGCCGGCCCCTTTTCCGGGGCCGGCTTTTTTGCGGGGTGTCGCGAGCTCCGGGCCTTCGCGCGTGCGAGGCGGACAAGGCGGGGCGCGAAGAATGGCAAAGGCTGCGGACTATCGTCGGTTGCCCGGGGCTCGCTCCGGCGGATCCTTGGCCCCATGAGCCTCGCGACCCTCACGCCACCCCTCGCTCCTTCTTTCGGCAAGTCGACCCCGCATGTCGATCTGCGTCTGAACGACCGGATCGGCACGGTCGTGATGAGAAACGCCGCCAGGCTGAATTGCCTGAGCCACTCGCTGATGGACGATCTCACGCGGGGCATGCGCGATCTGGAGGCCCACGGCGCGTGCGCGATCATCATCCGAGCCGAACCGGGGGTGAAGGTGTGGTCGGCCGGACACGACATCGGCGAGCTCCCCGAGCCCCGGCGCGACCCCTTGTCTTACGGGGATCCCCTGGAGACCCTGCTGCGAGCGGTGCAAGATTGCCCCGTGCCGGTCATCGCGATGGTCGAGGGCTCGGTGTGGGGCGGCGCCTGCGATCTGTGTTGTTCCTGCGACATGGTGATCGCCTCCACCGATTCCACCTTCGCCATGACGCCGGCCAAAATCGGCATCCCCTACAACGCGTCGGGCCTCATCCATTTCATCAACCACATCGGCGTGAACAAGGCGAAGGAGATGTTTTTCACCGCGCAGCCGATCTCGGCGCACCAAGCCTGGAACAACGGGTTCGTGAATCACGAGATCGAGCGGGGTAAACTGGAGTCGTTCACCTACGAACTCGCCGGCAAGATCGCCAACAACGCCCCGCTCGCCGTGCGGGCGATCAAGGCGCAGTTTCGACTCCTCACCCGCGGAGGCCTGATCGACGCCGAGACGGCCGAGCATATCCAGGCCATCCGGCGCAAGGTGTATGACAGCGAGGACTACGTCGAGGGCATCCGCTCCTTCCGTGAGAAGCGCCCTCCGGTGTTTCGCGGGCTGTAGGTCGGAGCGGTCGGGGCCGAGCCGGCCGCCCGGTCGCCGCCGCGTTTTCGCCTCTCGCTGAAAGGCGGCGGAGGCGCGGGGCGCGTCTGCGTGATTATTTGAAACGATCCGTCGTGAGAGCCGGCTCGCCGGTCTTGGTCGCGAGGAAGACTACGTGGGCTGGATAAGCGCGGCCGGACTCAACGTCACCGGTCGCGACGACTTCTCCGCGCGCGTCGCGAAGACCTGGTCCCTCTGCGGGCGCCGTCCGTTGCTCGGCCTCGTGATCTACCCGCGTCACGCGAGATTTCTCCTGGATGGGCGCAACGATAGCCGGGTGTTCGCCTGGACGCTTCCCCGCCTCTGGCTCGCCTATCGCCTCGGCGCGTTGCGCTACATGATCTACACGGCCTGCATGCCGCCGGCGGAGTAGGCCCGCCGGTCGGGGCTCGTCCTCTCTCGGGTTGGACTGTTCCGGCCCTTCCGTTAGGGCTGGGCGCGTGATTCGTCCGTGTTGGTCTCTCGGCCTCGTTTTCTTGCTCGGGCTCGCCGCCCTCGGTCTCTCGTCCGCCGCGAGGCTGGGCGCCGCCGTCTCGGGGGCGTCGGACGGAGGCGAGGTCCTTGAGGGCTGGCGTGACGAGGACGGCTGGCGCGCGGCGAAACGGCTGCGTCGCGGCATCAATTTCGGCAACGCGTGGGAAGCCCCGCCCGGCACCTGGGGAGATCGGCGTTATCGAGCGGAGGATTTTCGCGCCGCGCGAGCGGCGGGCTTCGACCATGTCCGGCTGCCCGTCGCGTGGCACCACTATCAAGGCGGCGCGCCGGAATATCTGATTTCCCCCTCTGTTTTCGGAGAGATGGACGCGCTGGTCGGTCTGGCCCGGGCGCAAGGCCTGGCGGTCATTCTCGACTGGCACCATTTTGACCGGCTGACCGAAACGCTCGCGCCCGACGCCGTCGCGCAGTGGCACGCCGGCTGGGCCCAGATCGCCCGCCACTATCGCGACGTGCCCGCGCGCGCGCTCGTCTTCGAATTGCTCAACGAGCCTCGCGACGCCGCCACGACCGAACGCATGGGCGAGCTCTACCCGGCCGCGATTCGCGCCCTGCGCGCCGAGGATCCGCGACGGACGATCTTGGTTTCGCCCGGCGGCGGAGGCGGACTTTACGAGGTGCCGAAGCTGCGTCTGCCCCGCGAGCTGGCCAACGTGGTCGTGACCGGTCATTGCTACGCGCCCTTTCTCTTCACCCATCAGGGCGCATCCTGGACGGGGCGGATCACCCTGACCACCGGACTGCGTTTTCCGGGGCCGCCGCCGAGCCCGCTGATCGCGGCGCCCGGCGCGCCCGCCTGGGTCGCCGGCTGGATTCGCGACTACGACACGCTTCCGGCGGAGACCAATCCCGGCGGTCCGGCCTCGTTCGCCAAGGAGATCGCGGACGCGGCGGCATGGAGCCGTCGCGAGGGGCGCCCGGTGCACGTCGGCGAATTCGGCGCCATCGTGCGCGCCGATGCGGTCTCGCGCGAAAACTACGCTGCGGCGATGCGCGCAGAATTGGAGCGCCACGGTCTGGGCTGGGCTTGGTGGGATTGGAAAGCCTCGTTCGCGGTCGCGCGCGAAACCCCGGACGGGGTGCGCATGGACGAGGCGCTGCGCCGCGCGCTCTTGCCCGACGCGCCCGCGCTCCCGCCCGCGGGTCCGACGCGAGCGAGGTTTCGTCACCCGGTCCGCTAGGGGAGGGATGCCGGCGTCGTGAAAGCCAAGATTTGTTCCCGGATGCGCGAGCTTGAAGCCGGCGGCATCAGCGGGCGGCGAGGCGGGTGACCAAGCCGTCCAGATCCTCCAGCTTCGGCGGCTTGCCGAGCAGCGCGTCGATCGCCGCCGGGTTCGCCCCTTCGTCCTTCATCATCGTGCCCCAGCCGGTCATCATGATCACGGGCAGACCGGCGAAGCGGCGCTTCACCTCGTGGCTGAGCTGGTGGCCGTCCATGTCCGGCATGCCGAGATCGGTGATGACGATCTGAAACGGGACACCCTCCTGCGCGCGCTTTTCCAGCATGCGGAGGGCCTCCTTGCCGCTCGCGACCGCGGTGACGCGATGGCCGAGGGTTTCGAGGCAATCCGTCACGAGCCGGCGAATCTTGTGCTCGTCGTCGACGCAAAGCACGCGGGCGGAGCGGATGCCGGTCGCGATGGGTTTGGGCGCGGGGCGCGGCGCGGAGGGCGCGGGACGGCAGGGGAAAGTGAGGCGCACGATGGTGCCGCGGCCGGGGGTGCTCTCGATCTCGATCAGGCCGTCGTGCCGGCGCATCATGCCGTAGGTCATGGAGAGCCCGAGACCGGTGCCGCGTTGGGCTTTCGTGGTGAAAAACGGTTCGAGGCAGCGTTGGCGGGTGGCCTCGTCCATGCCGATGCCGTTGTCGCGCACCTCCAGGCGCACGCGGGGTTCGGTCGAGTCGCCCGCGGGCGGAAGCTTTTCCGTGGCGAGGAGGATGCGGCCTCCGCGGGGGAGGGCGTCGACCGAATTGAAGACCAGGTTGATGAGGGCTTCCCGCAGTTCGGCCGTGTCGCCCGCGAAGGGCGGAAGGCCGGGGAAAAGGTCGCAGGCGACCTCGATGGAGACGCCTTGCCTGAGCGCGGCGTTGCGCCAGCGCGGGCGGGTGAGGTCGACGACCTCCTCCACCAGGCGGTTGAGGTCGACGGGGTGCAGTTGTTCCCGGCTGGAACGGGGACGGTAGAACTCCCGCATGCGCCCCACGATCACGCCGATGTCTCCGGCGGCGGTGCTGATGTTTTTGAGATAGCTCGGGGTGGGCTCGGGCGACGAGGCGAGCGTGCGCTGGAGCAACTCGGCGTAGGCGCTGATGGGACTGAGGGCGTTGTTGATGTCGTGGGCCATGCCGCTCGCCATCTCGCCCAAGGCGCGGAGGCGCTCCTGTTGCACGACGGTCCGCTGGGTGCGGCGCAATTCCTCGTAGGCTTGCTGGACGCCCTCGGTGAGCCGCACCTGGTCGTAGACGCGCCGGATCTCCTCCTCGGCGCCGAGGATCTTGGTCTCGAGCGCCTGTTTCTCGGAGCGCACTTGCGCGATTTCGGCGAGGACCTTCTCGGTCTTGTAGCGCACCTCCTCGAGCACGAGCACGATCATGCTCACGGCGATGAACAGCTGCAGCACGGCGGCGATGAGGTAGCCGACGGCGCGAAGTTCCCGGTGTTCCAGCGCGATGGGGTAGGTGGCCAGGAACAGGCCCCAGAGGAAGAAGCCGAAGGACAGCATGCCGGCTCCGACAAAGGGAAGTCGCAGGCGCAGGCGGTAGAAACACACGCCCGCGAACACGCTGCCCGATCCCATCAAGATAAAGACCGGGAGCTGGATCTGGAGCGGGTTGAGGGTGAAGCTCGGGATCAGGAAGGTCCAGGCGGCCAGAAACACCAGGAAGAGACCGAAGAGCCGCTGGGGAACGGGCAGATCGAGAAAACGCAGGGTGCCCCAAAGCAAAAAGGCCGCGGAGATCGCGACCGCCGTCTGTTTCACCATCGACGGCAGGCTGTCGAGCGCGGGCGATTCCCAGTGGTGGTTAAGCGTCAGCCACAGCGCGTAAAACAGCCATGCGGCCGTCCAAATCGTGAAATACTCCCGCTTGGTGTAGCGGTTGAGATAGGCAAATAATCCAACCAGCACCCAAACGGTGAGGAGTGAGACGGTAAGTGTCGCCCGGAGGTAGGTTTGAGGAAACTCCACCCGCCGAGGAGATAGGCCTGTTCGGGCTGGTGTGAAATACTAAATCAGAATAATTTTACCCCTGGTGGCGGCGGGAATTCAGGCGTTTCGGGTGCGCGGGCGCCGACCTCGCTTTCACCGACGATGCATCGCGGTGATGGCGCGAAGTCGTTGGCCGAGCGCCTCGGCGATCACGATCATTTCCCCGGCCTCGGCCTCGGGCAGGTGCGCGCGGCAGTGGCGTCGCCAGAGTTCGAGCCAGGCTTGGAAATGGGGCTCCTCGAGCTGAAGCGGGATGTGGCGCGCGGCCATGCCGCCGCCGTAGAGGGCGGGGCCTCCGGTGAGGCCGGACCAGAAACCGGCGATCTTCTCCAGGTGGGCCGGCCAGTCGTCGATGCGCGCGGCGAAGATCGGTCCGATGCCCTGATGCTGGCGCACGTCCGCGTAGAACCTCCGCAGCAGCAACATGAGCCCGTCGCGGCCTCCGATGCGTTCGTAGAGAGAAGGAGTGTCCATGGCGGGCGGAGGCGGGTGTGCGGCACGTTGCGCGGAGGCTCGCGTGGGCAAGCGACCGCGCGAAGAGGGGGCGGTGGATCAGCGAATCTCGACGTCGCTGCGAAAGGGCAGGGCGGGCAGGCCGGCGCCGTTGGCGAGGTTGGGGCGGGCGGCTTCGTCCCAGGCGAAGCGCACCACGGCGGGCCGGGGCACGTGGGGGCTGCCGACGACGACCGTGTCTCCGACGATCTCCGCCGCGCCCGGGAAAAACCGTCCGTCGGCGCCGGCGACGGTGAACCAGTTGAGCGGCTTCTTGTCGGTGGCGACAAGGCCCTCCGCGTGATCGAAGCGGACGGTCGCGCGACCCTCGGCGAACTCGATGGAGCGGAAGACGGGGCCGGACCAGACGACGTCGGCGCGGCCGTAGTCCTTGGCGAGGGCGAGGTTGGCGAGGCGCTCGCCGATGTCGCGCTTGTTGCGCGGATGGATGTCGGCGAGGTCGTCGACCAGGTCGGTGCTGCCGATGATGCCGGCGCCGGGGATGCGCCGGGCGGCGGCGAGTTGTTGCATCCAGAAGCGCGGTTGCGCCTCCGGGCTGACGACCTGCGCGGGGCGGACGACGTGATAGAGGTGGGGCGCGATCAGCACCGAGTAGAACGAAAAGTCCCTCCCCCAGGCCGTGCGCCAGCCCTGGACGAGGGCGGCGGATTTCTCGGCGTAGCGCGTCTCCTCGGGCTGCACCATGAGGTTGCTCTCGCCTTGATACCAAAGCGCGCCGCGCAGGGCGAAGGGCGCGAGCGGGGCGATCATGGCGTTGTAGTGGGTGGCGAGGGGCGAGCCTTCGTGTTTCACGCCGGGAGCGCGGCCGGCGGCGGCGAAGTCCGCGAGGCCCGGCTGGCTCGCGTAGGCCTCGAGCGGGATCCAGAGCTCGATGCGGGTGCCGCCCCAGGTGGAGTCGACGAGGCCGACGGGCGCGCCGAGTTCGCGATGGATGCGGCGGCCGAAGAAATAGCCGGCGGCGGAGAACTTCACGGCGTCGATCGAGGCGGGCGAGCAAACGACCCAGCCGGCGTCGGACTCGACGTCGCGCGCGGGGGTGTTGGCGCGGGTCTTCTTCACCTTGAAGAGGCGGATCTGCGGGAAGTCCGCCGCGGCGACTTCCTGCTCGGCGTCGAAGACGGGTTTCTGGCCGCGTTGTTCGCCGATGGGTTTTTCCATGTTGGACTGGCCGGAGCAGAGCCAGACCTCGCCCACGAGGACGTCGGCGAGCGTGCGCGAGTCCGGCGCGGCGCCGCCGCCGGAGGCGGAGATGGCGAGTTCCGCGGAGGTCGCGGACGCGGGGAGCGGGTCGAGACGCACGAGCCAGCGCCCGTCCGCGGCGGCGACGCCGCTCTTTTCCTGCGCGCCGAACCGGACGGTGACGGTCTGGCCGGGCTCGGCCCAGCCCCAGACCGGCGCGGAGAGGCCGGCCTGGAGGACCATGTGGTCGCCGATCACGCGCGGGAGGGTGAGCGCGGCCGACGCGGCGTGGGCGAAGAGCAGGGCGAGGGGAAGAAGCAGGGGGCGGGGTGACATGGCGGCATTTAGGCGCCGGAGGCTCGGGGGTGTCACGCGAAGAGTCCGCGCGATGCGGCGCCGCGGGGAGGCGGGGCGCCGAGGTGCGAACGAAAAAAGATTCGCGCGAGGACGAGGCGGGCGGATGTTGGGTGCGACGCATGGAGATCGATGTGGCGCAGCCCGAGGATTGGCCGGAGTTGGAGCGGATTTATCGCGAGACGCGCGAGGCTTGTTTTCGGTGGCTGTCGCGCGAACGGATCGCGGAGGCCCGGCTCGGGCGCGACTCGGAGGGCGAGGTCCTGTATGTGGCGCGTGTCGGCGGACGCGTGTGCGGCTTCGTCTCGGTGTGGGCCCCGGATCGCTTCGTGCATCACCTCTATGTCGACCTCACGGCGCGGGGGAACGGCGCGGGCTCGGCGCTGCTGGCGTTCGCGGCGCGGCGGCACCCGGGCGCGCTGCGGCTGAAGTGCGTGGCTCAAAATGACGCGGCGCGGGAGTTTTATCTTCGGCGCGGGTGGCGCGTGATCGATCGGGGAAGCGCGGAGGACGGCGACTATCTGTTGATGGAAAAGGCGGGCGCGCCGGATTGACCGGGTGCGAGCCGATCAGCGAAGCATCGAGACCTGATAGCTGACGATCCTCCTTGGCGGAGCGCGGGGCTCACGCACGGCGGGCGCGTCGGATCATGCGCGGCGGATCGAGGAACGCCTCGGGCTTTTGCGGACCGACAGACCGTCCGCGTGTCCGGCGGACGCGCTGAACCGCGAGGTCGACGCCGCTCAGGCGCGCGGGGTCGGCTCGGACTTTTCGCAGGTCACGGTGCGGTGCTGGTCAAGCTGGCGTTTCGCGCAGCAGGGGCAGATGCCGTGGGTCGTGTCGGTGCTGAAGCGGGAGCTGAAATAGTCCTCCATGCTCAGCCATTCGTTTTTGTCGCCCACCTTTCGGCACCAACTGCACACGATCAGGAATCCCTCGAGCTCATGCAGGCGCTTGAGCAGGCGCGAAGTGGTGAGATGCACCGTCATCCAGATGCAGAGCAGCACGGCGCTGCGAAATCCCAGGCGAGGCCACATCCCGGAATTCGAATCCCCGAAGAGCCGATGCGGAAGATGGAGAAGTTCAACCGTCCAAACCATGGCGATCAGGACGGAAAAGCCGATGGCTTGTCCGCGGAGGATGAACTTGGCGCTGGGGGATCGGGACACGATCCGCGATGGCAGGCGGAAGACGCTGTTTTTGCAAGATTTTTAACGAATCTTTGATATTTGCAATCAATTGCCCATCATTGGGAAGTGGGGTGTTTTCCTTAAAATAAAAGGCGCCGTCACGCGGGGGCGTGAACGGCGCCTTGATGGGCGAGGGAGGGTTTCGGGGCGCTCAGCCGCGCGGGGCGCGGGGCAGGTCGAAGCGGTCGGCGTTCATGACCTTGTTCCAGGCGGCGACGAAATCGCGGACGAACTTCTCCTCGTTGCCGCTCTCGGCGTAGACCTCGGCGAGGGCGCGGAGCTGCGAGTTGGAGCCGAAGACGAGGTCGACGCGCGTGGCGGTCCACTTCACGTCGCCGGTGGCGCGGTCGCGCACCTCGAAGAGATCCTCGAGGGGCGAGACGGCTTTCACGACGTTGGCCATGTCGAGGAGGTGGACGAAGAAATCGTTCGTCAGGGTCTCGGGGCGGGCGGTGAAGACGCCGTGCTGCGACTTGCCGTGGTTGGCGTTGAGCACGCGGAGGCCGCCGACGAGGACGGTCATCTCCGGCGCGGTGAGGCCGAGGAGCTGGGCCTTGTCGACGAGGAGCTGCTCGGCGGGGAGCGTGTAACGGGTCTTCTGGTAGTTGCGGAAACCGTCGCTGGTCGGCTCGAGGACGGCGAAGGAGGCGGCGTCGGTCTGTTCCTGCGTGGCGTCGGTGCGGCCGGGGGCGAAGGGCACCTCGATGGAGACGCCGGCCTTTTTCGCGGCCTGTTCGATGGCGGCGGCGCCGCCGAGGACGATGAGGTCGGCGAGGGAGACCTGCTTGCCGCCGGACGCGGAGGCGTTGAAGGCCTGCTGCACGCCCTCGATCGCCTTGAGGACCTTGGCGAGTTTGGCGGGCTGGTTGGCGTCCCAGTCTTTCTGCGGGGCGAGGCGGATGCGCGCGCCGTTGGCGCCGCCGCGCTTGTCGGAACCGCGGAAGGTCGAGGCGGAGGCCCAGGCGGTGAAGACGAGGTCGGAGACCGAGAGGCCCGAGGCGAGTAGTTGGTTTTTAAGGACGGCGATGTCGGCGGCGTCGACGAGCGGGTGCTTCGCGGCGGGGATGGGATCCTGCCAGAGCAGGTTCTCCGCGGGGACCTCGGCGCCGAGGTAGAGCGCCTTCGGGCCCATGTCGCGGTGGGTGAGCTTGAACCAGGCGCGGGCGAAGGCGTCGGCGAACTGCTCCGGGTGCTCGAGGAAGCGGCGCGAGACCTTCTCGTAGGCGGGGTCGAAGCGCAGGGAGAGATCGGTGGTGAGCATCGTGGGCAGATGCTTCTTCGCCGGATCGTGCGCGTCGGGGATGATGGCGTCGGCGTTTTTCGCGACCCACTGGTGGGCGCCGGCGGGGCTCTTGGTGAGCTCCCACTCGAAGCGGAAGAGGTTTTCGAAGTAGTTGTTGCTCCACTTCGTCGGCGTGGTGGTCCAGGTGACCTCAAGACCGCTGGTGATGGTGTCGGCGCCCTTGCCGCTGGCGTGCGAGCTGGACCAGCCCAGGCCTTGGGCGGCGATGCCGCAGGCCTCGGGCTCGCGGCCGACATGCGACGCGGAGGCCGCGCCGTGGCATTTGCCAAAGGTGTGGCCGCCGGCGATGAGGGCGACGGTCTCCTCGTCGTTCATCGCCATGCGGGCGAAGGTCTCGCGGATGTCCTTGGCCGCGGCGACGGGGTCGGGGTGGCCGTTGGGGCCCTCGGGGTTGACGTAGATGAGGCCCATCTGGACGGCGGCGAGCGGGTTCTCGAGCTCGCGTTCGCCGGCGTAGCGCTTGTCGCCGAGCCAGGTGTCCTCGGAACCCCAATACACGTCCTCCTCGGGCTCCCAGACGTCGGCGCGGCCGCCGCCGAAGCCGAAGGTTTTGAATCCCATGGACTCGAGGGCGACGTTGCCGGCGAGGATCATGAGGTCGGCCCAGGAGAGCTTCTGGCCGTATTTGCGTTTGATGGGCCAGAGGAGGCGGCGGGCCTTGTCGAGGTTGGCGTTGTCGGGCCAGGAGTTGAGCGGGGCGAAGCGTTGCTGGCCGGCGCCGGCGCCGCCTCGGCCGTCGGCGGTGCGGTAGGTGCCGGCGCTATGCCAGGCCATGCGGATGAAGAAGGGGCCGTAGTGGCCGAAGTCGGCGGGCCACCAGTCCTGCGAGTCGGTCATCAACGCGTGGAGGTCTTTTTTGACCGCTTGCAGATCGAGCTTCTTGAACTCCGCGGCGTAGTCGAAGCCGGCGCCCATCGGGTCGGAGAGGGCCGAGTTCTGGTGAAGCATCTTCAGATTGAGCTGATTGGGCCACCAGTCGCGGTTGGAACGGCTGGAGACGGTGCCGTGCGAAGGCTTGGGCATGGTGCCGTGAAGGTGCGGGAAAGGGCACTTGCCGCCGGTGGCGGGCGCGGCGTGGGGGTTGGTGTGGTCCATGATGGGTGTTGGTTGGAAAAATGCGTCCGGTGCGGCGATTTCCGGCTCAGAGGACGGTCGACGCCAAGAAAGGGCGAGGATGTCGGCGGGCCTCGTCCGCGCAAAGCGTATCCGGGATTTTTCCGGAATTTATCCCGGTGAAAAGCCGGGAAGGCGCGGTCGACGACCTTGCGGCGCCGGGGATTGGCGAGTCGGCATCCAAGATGCGCGACAGGGCGGACGGGCGGGGCGTTGCCCGGGGCGGAGCGGGTTTGGCCGGAGCCGGCGTCACTCGCCCGGCGAGGGCATGGGCAGGGGCCAGCCGTCTTCCCAGAGAAGCTCCTGGATTCGCAGCTTCGACTTTCCGTGGTCCTTCAGGTCGTAGGCGTGGAAAACGAGGCGATCCTTGCCGTCCATGGTGTATACCGCGCAGTGGCCGAGGGCGGCCCAATCCTGGCCGTCGCCTTGGGCGACGAGCGTGCCGCCGCCCCGGACGAGGCGTTTGCCGTTTTTGTCGAGGTAGGGCCCGCGGATGTCTTTGGAGCGTCCGACGAGGATCTTGTAACTGCTGTTCGCGCCTTGGCAGCAGCGGTCCCAGGAAATGAAGAGGTAGTAGAAGCCGTCTTTGCGGAAGAGAAAGGGCGCCTCGATCGAGCCGTTGAGCATGCTCTTGTTTCGCTGAAGCTGCTCGGGGGTGTAGAGGCTGGCGTAGTCGAGCTCGGGGTTGGCGGCGTCGCCGGCGTCGCGTTCATCCACGTCAAAGTCGCGCGGCCGGGAGGCGATCGTGTGCCATTCCTCGCCTGGGCCTCGGACGATTCCGGTGAGGTCGGGCGTGAGTTTGACGAGTTTGATGCCGTTCCAGAAGGAGCCGAAGCTCATCCAGGGGGTGCCGTGTTCGTCGAGGATTACGTTCGGATCGATGGCGTTCCAAAGGTCGCGGCCGGGCACGGAGCGCACGACGACGCCCTGGTCTTTCCAGGCGTAGGCGGGGTTCTTCGGGTCGAGAGTGGTATTGGTGGCGACGCCGATGGCGGAGTTGTTACGGCCGAAGGACGAGACCGAGTAGTAAAGGTAGAAGACGCCGTCGTGGTGAAAGATTTCGGGCGCCCAGATGTGGCCGTCGAACTTGGGCAAAATACCCGCGACCCAGGCGGGGGTCTTGGCGAAGACCGGGGGCTCCTCTTTCCACGAGACGAGGTCCTTGGATGATTTGATCCGGATGCCTTTGCCGGTGTGGAAAACGTAGTAGGTGTCGCCCTCCTTGGCCATGACCGGGTCGTGGGCCTCGACCTTGCGATCCTGGGCGTGGGCGAGGACGGGAAGCGCGGGCAGGGAGAGGAGAGAAAGCGCGAGACGGAGTCGGCGGAACAGGGACGAGGCCGTGGGGTGCATGGGAATGGGCGATCGAAACGAGGGGTTGGCGAAACGCGACGCGGGCCGAGGCGAGGGCGGGATTGATCGAGGCGAGGAGAGCCGCGGCGGGCGGTCAATCGCGGAGGTCGAGGGATGGGACCTTTGGGCAAAAGTCGGCGCGAAGAGGCCGGGCGAAAAAAAAAGACGCGCGGGCAAGGCGCGTCCGGGGACTGCTCCGAAATCGGAGAACGAGGGCGGTTCGGCCGCGTCCCGCTTCGACGTGGATCGCGGCCGAACCGGGCAGGTTATTTTGTCACCAAGGCGAGGCAGTTGGGGTTGAGTTCGACGACCTGCACGTAGGCCTTATCAAGCTGCCGGGTGATTTGCTCGGCTTGGATTTCGCGGGTGTCGCGCGAGGTGGAGCGTTTCGTCGGCTTGAATTCGCGTTTTTCGACCGCGGGCTGCACGAAGACCTCCTTGCCGCTGAGCTTGGCGAGGGCCGCGGCGGCGTGGCGGACGCGGATGTCTTTGGAGGGGAAATCGGGGTAATCTCCGGTGGGTTGGTAGATAAGCCCCTGCGTTACGTAATCCTCATGTTCCAGCAGCCACGCTTCGCGATCGAGTTCATATTGCCTGGCGCGTGCGCGGTCAGTGTAAGGAAATGTTTTCTCTTGGCCCGGCGTTTCGGTCAGAAGAAAAAAATCGCGGCCAAGTGCGCTTACCGTTATCCCCTCTTTATTGAAGAGTTTGATGAGCTTTTTGGTGATTTCCTGTTTGTCGCCTCTTATACCGAACGTTGGGCACCGACGCTTTTCCAATCGGGCGCTCATCAGAACATTTCGTCCTGAGAAATGAGCCAAAGCGATAGCCGGCCAGTCCAGTGACGATCCATCGGGTGAGGTGCCGCTATTGACGCCTCCTTCAGCTGGGGCGACTGACCCCGGCAGGCCGCTCAGTCGTCTGGTCGTGTTTATGTTAAAAGGATCTTGGTCAACATGCAGACCAACAGGTTCGTAGTCTTTGATCTTTTTGAGAATGAGCCCGCCGGCTCCGCATATCACCACACGGTGGTAGCGCATATACTCAGAACTGTAGCGCGGCCGGCCGCTTGGTAAGCTAATCGCCTCGCGTTCTTCGTTTAAAATCAGTGGCAACTCCTCTTTGGGAGAAGGTCGTTGTTCGTTGGTTTCAACATCCGCGCTCCCGAGGCTAAAAAGTGTTTCCGGAAAGAAATTTTCGTAATTTTCGTCCGAAGCCATCTGACTGATGGATACGGAAATGCTTCGCGCCTGGGGTGCCGCGAGCGCGCTCGTCAGCGCCAGGGCCAGCCAAGAATAAAATTTCATGGAGTGGTGGGGTGCGTAAAAACCCGTATCCCTCGGGTTGGTTTATGCAAGTTTACACCAATTGCGGCTCGTTACGGAGCTCTATCCCCATGGAAGCCCCGCTTACCGCTTTATCACCGGCGCAGACCGCGCGGCCATGGATGAGCCCTCTTGGACGAGTTCGCCCTTCGCAGGCTCTCGTCTTGGTAGGTATCCGAAAAGTTAATACAAGCGGGCGGCCTCTCCTCGCCTCCGATCTTGCCGCATCGGTGTATCTGGAGGTGGCCGACCCCGGGTCGGTGCTGTGGGCGGCCGGGGCATTGCCATCGCCGGGGGCGTCGGCTGAGCTACCCCCATGGCCCTCGGCTCCGATTCGCTTCTGCCCATGATCCAGCTCGCGATCACGCCCGTGATCCTGATCACCGGCCTCGGTTCGTTGCTGCTCACGATGACGAATCGGCTCGGTCGCATCGTCGATCGCACCCGGATCCTGGCGGGGCAGGCGAGGTCGGCGGCTCCGGGGGAGGAGCGGACGCACATCGAGTCCCAGCTCCGCATCCTTTTTCACCGGGCGGGCTTGGTGCGCATGGCGGTGTCGCTCGCCGCGACGAGCATGTTCGTGTCCGGTCTCCTGGTGGTGGCGATTTTCCTGAGCGCCTTGCTGCGCCTCGAGGCGGGTTTGGCGTTGCTCGCGCTTTTCGTGGCGGCGATCGCGTTGTTGCTCGGGGCGCTGGTCTACTTTTTGCGCGACATCAACAAGGCCTTGCACGCCCTGCGGCTGGAGGTCCGCCGCGCGGTTCCCGACGCCTGATGCGCGGGCGTGAAAAAAGCGGATCCGAGTGGGGATCCGCTTCGGGTGGTCGGGGTAAGGAGGCCTCGGCTTACTGTTTCTTTTTGGTCTCTTCCTTCTGCTTCTTCATGTCCTCTTTCATCGCGGCCTTTTCTTCGTCGCTCAGCTTGCCGTCCTTGTCGGTGTCATACTTCTCGAGCTGGGCCTTGCGCTCGGCCTTGCGGTATTCCTTGTAGGCGGCGGCTTCGGTCTCGTTCAGCTTTCCGTCGCCGTCCTTGTCGAACTGCTTTTGGGACGCGGAGAGTTTTTTCTCGGGTTGGGCTTGCGCATCGGAGGAGCCTTCGGCGTGGACGAGGGGCGAGGCGACCAGGCAAAGCGCGGCGGCGAAGAGGCCGGCGCGGGTGAGGGTGGGGAGGGTGTTCATAAGCCCGTGTAGTCTGGAACTTTTTACATTCGGGGCAAGCCGAGTCCCGTCGTCCGGCGAGCCGCGGCGAAGCCTCCGCTTACGGGCTCTGTTTCGAGGGCTAATAGCCTCGGTCCGGAGGCGCCCGCGCCCGCTTCCGGCTTCGACCCGGGGGAGGGTTTGGCGAGGCTCTTCGCCTCGCCGTTCTCCATGAGCTCGATCCCCGCCGCCCGTCCCACGCATCGCAGCCAGCCCGACGCCAAGGGCTTTTTCGGCCGCTTCGGCGGGTCCTTCATCCCGCCCGAGCTGCAACGGGAGATGGATCTGATCGACCACGCCTACCTGCGCATCTGTCGCAGCCACGATTTCATCCGCGAGCTGCGCTCGATCCGCACCCATTTCCAAGGCCGACCGACGCCCGTCTACTATTGCAAGAACCTGAGCGACGCGATCGACGGCGCGCGCATCTACCTCAAGCGCGAGGACCTCAACCACACCGGCGCGCACAAGCTCAACCACTGCATGGGCGAGGCGCTGCTCGCGAAATTCTTGGGCAAAAAGAAACTTATCGCCGAGACGGGCGCCGGGCAGCACGGCGTCGCGCTCGCCACCGCGGGCGCCTATTTCGGCATCCCGGTCGAGATACACATGGGCGCGGTCGATATCGCGAAGGAGCACCCGAACGTCGTGCGCATGAAAATCCTCGGCGCGAAGGTCGTGCCCGTGACCTTCGGCGCGCAGACGCTCAAGGAGGCGGTCGACTCCGCCTTCCACGCCTACCTCGCGGATCCGGTCAACAGCATCTACTGCATCGGCTCGGTGGTCGGTCCGCATCCCTTCCCGCTCATGGTGCGCGAATTTCAACGCGTGGTCGGCATCGAGGCGCGCGAGCAGTTTATCGAGATGACGGGCGAGCTGCCGGACAACGTCGTCGCCTGCGTCGGCGGCGGCTCCAACGCGATGGGCATCTTCAGCGCCTTCCTCGACGATCCCGTGCGCCTGCACGGCGTGGAGCCGCTCGGTCGCGGCGCGAAACTCGGCGACCACGCCGCGAGCCTCAGCTACGGCGAGGAGGGCGTGATGCACGGCTTCAACTCGATCATGCTGAAGAACGCGGAGGGCGAGCCGGCGCCCGTCTACTCCGTGGCGAGCGGACTCGACTACCCGTCGGTCGGGCCGGAGCACGCGCACCTCTTCACCTCGGGCCGGACCCTCGCCGGCACGGCGAACGACGAGGAGACGATCCACGCCTTCTTCCGGCTTTCGCGGCGCGAAGGCATCATCCCCGCGCTGGAAAGCGCGCACGCCGTCGCCTACGCGCTGAAGCTCGCGAAGGAACGTCCGGACGAGTCGATCCTCGTCAACCTCAGCGGCCGCGGCGACAAGGACATCGATTTCGTGATGGAGAAATTCGGCGCCTACGCGGAGCGGACGGATTACTGAGGCGTTTCGACGCGGGGGCGGTGCGCGTCCGGATCAAGCCCGCGGTTCCTTCTCCGCGCGCAGCGCAGCGGATAGGTCTCCATCGTTCGGTGGGCGGCTCCGCCCGGGGCCGCGATGCTTTCCATCAGGTGAAACGCGTTCGCGCGCCAGATCGGGCCGGCGAACTCGCGGTGACGTTTCAGCCGCTGCTCGACCGCGGCCGGCGAGGATTCGCGCGGCCGGCCGACCGTGAAGGGCGGCACTCACGACGAGCCTCGGCTCGTCGTTCCCTTGGGCGAGCCGTCGTGTCGGCTCGTCGAAGGCGGCGTCGTGCCGCCGCACTCCAGGGGGCGGCGGCTCGTGGTTTTAGAACTCCACGCGTTCGCTCTTTTCCACGCGGCGGTCCTCGTGGCCGGGGCGTTCGCGCACGGTGACGTCGGATACGCGGCGGAGCACGTAGTCGGCGCCTTCGCCGGGACGGCGCGCGCCCTCGACGCCGGAGAAGACGAGGTCGCTCGCCTGTTCGACCACGAAGGCTGGGCGCGCGTCGGGCGTGAGCGTGGTGCAGCGCACGTCGCGCAGGCGCAGGCCCTTGGCGTGGCGGATGTAGAAGCCGTGGCTCGGCGTGACGCCGAACATCGAGGGCTCGGGGTAGGCGCGTTCGTTCTCGGGCAACTCGCGCGCGGCCTGCTCGGCGGTGCCGCCGCCGGCGGAGACGATGCGGATGTTGCTCAACTCCACGTCCTCGATCGGCGAGTCCGGCAGGCCGGCGATGATGGAGGCGTAGTTCGGATCGGCGTCGTAGACGGTGATGTTGCTCAGGCGCACGCGGCGCATGCCGCCGACCTTCGCGCCCTCGGGGCCGCGCATGCGCAGGCCGACGCGCAGGAAGATGGGCGCGGTCGTGACCTCGCGCATCACGATGTCGGAGATGTTCACGTCCTCGAGCGAGCCGCCGTCGACGGTCTCGAGCGCGATGCCCCGGCTGCGTTCGAAGACGCAGTTGCTGATGGTGATGTTGCGGAAGCCGCCGTTGGACTCGGTGCCGAACTTGATGCGGCCGGTGACGCGGTCGCGGTCGGGCGCGAGTTCCTGGGTGCGGCCGCGGGTGCCGTCGAGCAGGGTGCCGGGGTCGAAGCCGCTCACGTGGCAGTTGGTGATGACGACGTTCTCGGTCGCGCGGGCGAAGCCCAGGCCGAAGGAGCTCTTGAGCACGATGGCGTCGTCGTTGGGGGTGTTGACCGCGCAGTTGGAGATGCGGACGTGGCGGCAGGCGTCGATATCGAAGCCGTCGCGCAGGGTCTCCACGGTGACGTTGTCGATGACGAGGTTGTCGACGCCGGTGGCGAGGAGCGCGAAGTGGCCGCCGTTCACCAGCGTGAAGTCGCGCAGGAGGACGTGGCGCGAGAGCTTGAGGGCGATGGCCTTGTTGCCCTCGCCGACCATGCTCTCGAACTCGTTTTTCCAGGCGGCGCCCTTGCCCTCGGGGTCGACGGCGCGGGCGGCGTCGGCGGCGTCCTTCAGCGTGGTGGGCGTGTCGCCGGGGCGCTCGGCGCGGCGCGGGCCGGGGCCGCGGCGGGTGAGGCCGTCGCCGAGGATGCGTCCGGGGCCGGTGATGGAGACGTGCTCGACGTTTTCGCCCCAGATCAGGCTGTTTCGCCAATGGCTGTGTCCAAAGTCCTGATACATGTCCCAGGGGTTGTCCTCGGGGGCGTCGTAGGCGCCGGGATGTTTTCCGTGCGTGGCGGCGCGGAGGATCGCGCCCTGCTCGAGGCGGATCCCGACGTGGCTGCGCAGGCGGAGGGAGAAAGACAGGTAATCTCCGGCGGGCAGGATGACCACGCCGCCGCCCTCGTTCGCGGCGGCGTCGATCGCGCTTTGGATGGCGGCGGTGTCGACGGTCTTGCCGTCGCCCTTGGCGCCATGGTCGCGGACATCGTGGTCGGCCGCGCGGGCGGCGAGCGCGGCGCCGCCGAGGGCGCAGGCGATGCGGAGGAAGCGGGCGAAGGGCAGGCGGACGAAGACGGGCGGGGTGGGGCGGGGCATGGTGCGACGGAGCATTCCGCGCGGCGGACACGAAACAAATCCCGAAGCGCCTGACGGTTTGAATTCACCTAAAAACCTATGCGGATGCGTTCCGATTTCAGCCGCTCTGTGATCGCGCCGGTGGCGGACGGCGGGTTGAACGTCGAGGCGGGGGCGTCCGAGGACTCCGGCCCGTCGTCGGCCTCAGACGCCGAGCCGCGCCTTCGCCTCGGCGAGGCTCAGGCCATCGATCCGCACGAGCTTTTGCCGCGAGGTGTCGCCGTGCTGCACCGTGACGGCGCGGCGCGGGAGCTTCAGCTCCTCGGCGAGGAAGTCGCAAAGCGCCTCGTTGGCTTTTCCCTCCACGGGCGGGGCGTGGACCTTGACCTTGAGCGCGTCGCCGAGCCAGCCGCAGATCTCGCCGCGGGGCGCGTTGGGCACGGCCTTGATCGGCAGAAGGCAAAAGGCGGGCGCGGGGGCTTGGGCTTTGGAGGCGGCGGGTTTCACGCGACGAAGGCGTCCACGCTGCGGATTCGCGGCCGCGGAGTCGATAGCGTCAAAACGGGCAGCCCGGTGTCGCGTCGGGCTCGCGGGCGTGGAAATCGGGCGAGAGCGCGAACTCCCGCATCGGCGTGTGGAAGACCTCGGTCGTCGCGGGCGAAAGCGGCGGGATGATCCAGTCCCAGCGCGCGGAGACCTCGCGCCCGGACTTTTGCTCGCGCTCGAGGAATTTCATGAACTCGGCGGACGCGGCGTGGTGGTCGACGAGTTTCACTCCTTCCGCCTCGAAGGAGTGCAGCACCGCCACGTTGAGCTCCACCAGCGCGCGGTCCTGCCAGAGCGAGCGCGGCCGGCGGCGGTCCAGGCCGAGTTTTTCCGCGATGACCGGGAGTTGGTCGTAGCGATCACGGTCGGCGAGGTTCCGCGCGCCGATCTCGGTGCCCATATACCAGCCGTTGAAAGGAGCGGCGGGAAAATCGGTGCCGGCGGCGCGAAAGACCCTGTCGCTGATCGCCGGCACGGCATACCAGCGCAGGCCGAGTTTTTCGAACCACGCGTGCTCGGGATGGCGGAGCGGCACCTCGCGCACGAAGCCGGGCGGCAGCGGGAAAAGGCGCGGCGCGCCGTCGCGTCCGGCGATGATCCAGGGCAGCAGATCGAAACGGCCGCGTTCGGTCGGCGGGCGCCAGCCGAGCTCGAGCGCGAGCGCGGTCAGCCGGACGTTCTTCGGGTCGCCGAGCACGGAGCCGTCGGCGGCGCGGTAACCGGCGTAGGCGCAGAGCTGGTGGTTGACGATGCGCGGCGCTGGGCCGCCGGGCCGGTCCGGCGGGGCGAAGACGGTCATGATCGAGCGCACGGCGCCGTCGTTTTGCGCGAGGGCGAGGTGCTCGCGCAGGCTGGCGGCCATCTGCTCGGCGTCGTCGAGGTGGCGGTGGTCGCGGACCTCGAGGCTGCGCCAGTGGAGCCGGCCGATGCAGCGCGAGTGGTTGCGCCAGGCGACGCGCGCGGCGTGGCGGAGCTCCGCCGAATCGAGCGGCGCGGGCCGGCTGGCGGCGTGCGCGGCGCGGCACTCGGCCAGGCGGAGGGAGAGGGCGGGTTGTTCGTGAATCTCCTCCAGAAATCGCAACTCCTCGGCGAGGTCGAAGCGGGCCGCGGAAGGCGGCGGCGGGGCTGGGGGAGCGGAGGCGTGAAAGGGACAGCCGGACATGCGGACGAGGCCGCCACCGTGAACGGGTTTCGTCCCGAAAAGCGAACGCGCGGAACTCTTGCCAGCGGATGGCGGCGCGCGGGCGCAAGTCACTCGCGATTGCGGGCCGGCTTCGGATCGGGAGCGGGTGCGTCGACGGCGCGCGCGATCATGTCCTCGGTGCGGGAACGCGAGCCGGCGATAAGGCCGGGGATGAGCGAGGCTTCGGGCAGGTTTTTCCAGTAGTGCCGCGGCATCTCCGCGCTCATGGCGGCGATCTTCAGCCGGGCGGGGTTGAAGATGCTCGCGTAGTAGGCGCGCCAGAGATCCTCGGCGGCGTCGGAGGCGGGCGCGTCCTCGCGACGGGCGCCGGGGCTGAAGGAGAGTTCGCGGCGATGCGGGTCCCAGTGGGCGCAGCGATCGGGCGTGAGGATGGACCAGCGCATGGGCGTGAAGCGGTCGCGGAAGAAGGGGGCGTTGGCCTCGACGATCAGATGTTGCGGCTCGAACCACGCCACGAACCAAGGGCCGGTCTCGGTGGCGACCTCGCGAAAACGGACGAAGGCGCGCATCTTGTGGAGGTCGCGATGCACGGCCTTGGCGCGCAGGTGGAGCGCGTGCAAATCCGGGTCGAGCGGGTCGCCGAGCAGATGCGGCTCGCCGTGGGTGAGTCGCCAGAGCACGCGGTAGAGAGCGGCCCAGCGGGCTTCGTCGCGGTGGCAGGCGACATCGTCGGCGAGGTCGAGAAAGGCGCGCGGCACGCGGACGGCGGGCGACGCGGCGCCCGGGTTTTCCGGGGCGGGCGGATCTTCGGCGAGGACGAGCTCGGTCTGGTCTCGGGAGCGGTCCACCCAGGCGGCGCGGGCGGGCTCGATGCCGGCGGCGAGCGCGGCGCGGGCGGCGCGTTTCCAGTCGGCGAAACTGCCGTCGAAAGCGAGGGCGGAAGCGGGGAGCATGCTCGGTCGGGCGGGGGGCGGGTGGGAGAAGTCGGCCGGCGGCCCTGGCATTAAAATTCCAGCAAGGGCGGACCGTCCGGCGCGGGCGGCGGCGCCTCCTCGAGCGCCTGCGTGGCCGGGGACGCGTCGAGGCCGGCGAAGAGTTCGAGCTGTTTCGGCGGCGGGACGAAACGCGCGCGCAGCCGAGGATCGTCGAGCTCGCGCAGGCCGGGGCGGTGGTCGGGCGTCTCGATGAAAGGCAGGGCTTTCTTGAGCGGGACCTTGAGGCGGAGGAGATCCTGCACGCGCACGGCGCTCCAGCGGCGGGCGGCGAGGATCCGGTCGACCGTCCTCACGCCGAGGCCGGGCACGCGCAGGAGGAGCGGGCGCGGGGCGGTGTTGAGATCGACGGGGAAGTGCTCGCGGTGGCGCAGGGCCCAGGCGAGTTTCGGGTCGAGCTGGAGGTCGAGGTTGGGCTCGGCGGCGCTGGTGAGCTCCTCGACCGCGAAGCCGTAGAAACGCAGGAGCCAGTCGGCCTGGTAGAGCCGGTGTTCGCGGACGAGCGGGGGCGCGGCGGGCGGGAGTTTCGACGAGGCGTCGGGGATGGGGCTGAAGGCGGAGTAGTAGACGCGGCGCAGGCCTTGTTTTTGGTAGAGCCCGGAGGCGCGGCGGAGGATGAGGTCGTCGCTCGCGGGCGTGGCGCCGACGATCATCTGCGTGCTCTGGCCGCCGGGCGCGAAGAGCGGCGCGCGCGGGCTGGCGCGGCGCTCGTCCTTCGCGGCGTCGATGCGCTCGCGGATGGAGTCCATCGCGAGCTCGATGCGCGCGCCGTTTTTCTCCGGCGCGAGCCGCTCGAGGTCGACGGCGGTGGGCAGCTCGATGTTGATGCTGATGCGGTCGGCGTAGCGGCCGGCCTCGTCGATCAGGGCCTGGCTCGCCTCGGGGATGGTCTTGAGGTGGATGTAGCCCTGGAACTTGTGCTCGAGACGCAGCTTTTTCGCGACGGCGACGACCTGCTCCATCGTGTAGTCCGGGTTGCGGATGATGCCGGAGCTGAGGAAGAGGCCCTCGATGTAGTTGCGCCGGTAGAAATCGAGGGTGAGGCGGACGACCTCGTCCGGGGTGAAGCGGGCGCGGCGCACGTTGCTCGAGGAGCGGTTGATGCAGTAGAGGCAGTCGTAGACGCAGACGTTGGTGAGGAGGATCTTGAGCAGGGAGACGCAGCGGCCGTCGGGCGTGTAGCTGTGGCAGATGCCGGAGCCGGTGGTGGAGCCGAGGCCGCCGGACTCGCGGGCGTTGCGCGCGGTGGTGCCGCTGCTCGCGCAGGAGGCGTCGTATTTGGCCGCGTCGGCCAGGATCGAAAGCTTGTGCTGCAGGTCCATCGTGTCGCGCGCCGGGAAGCTGCGCGCGGCGGGACCGCGCGCAAGGACGGCGCGGTGGAAAAACCACGCATTTCCGTGCCGCGCGGAGCGTTTGCGACAAGCCCCTTGAACCGCGCTATTTCCGGCTTGGCCGAATCATGAATATCGGGAAACGATATAAAAAATGTTTTCCGCGATCCAGAGGTTCGGCTCTCGCGCCGGGTGGCTTGCCCACGGACGGCGGTCCCTGCGGGGGCGCGCGGCGCGACGTGGCCGCGGAGACCGTCGGCGGAGGGCGGTGGCGGAGGGAACCAAGCGGACATGAGCAGGGAGACGGCTCGGCTGGAAACGGAGCGCAGGGAGGATGCCGTGTCGTGGAGACTGTGTCTGCTCGCGACGGGGCTGGCGCTGGTGTCGACGGCGGCGGCGCGGGGGTTGCTCGCGCTGATCGCCGCGGTGGGAGGCGTGTTTGAGACGGCGGGGGAGCACTCGCGGATCTGGATCCTGCTGGGGCCGGCCTTGGGCGGGCTGGGGGTGGGCTTGATCGCGCGTTTCGCGACGCGGACGGTGCTGGGGCACGGGATCCCCGAGGTGATGCAGCAGGTGCTGGCGAACCGGAGCCGGGTGGCGCCGAAGACCGCGTTTTTCAAGCCGCTGGCCTCGGCGCTGGCGATCGGGTCGGGCGGTCCCTTCGGCGCGGAGGGGCCGGTGATCGCGCTGGGCGGAAGCGTGGGCTCGCTGCTCGGGCAGGTCTTGCCGGCGACGATGGGGGAGCGGAAGACGCTGCTCGCGGCGGGGGCGGCGGCGGGCATGACGGCGGTGTTCGGGACGCCGCTCGCGGCGACCCTGCTGGCGGTGGAGTTGTTGCTGTTCGAGTTTCGTCCGCGCTCCGCGTTGCCGGTGGCCCTCGCCGCGGTGACCGCGGAAGGAGTCCGCTTCGCGATGGGCCACGGCGCGCCGGAGTTCTCCGCGCCGTCGGCGGGCGCGACGAGCGCGGGGGCGCTGTTGTTTTTCGTGGCGTTGGGCCTGGCGGGCGGCGCGGCGGCGACGGGCGTCGCTCGGGCGGTGCATGCGTTGGAACGGATCTTCGCGCGCTGTCCCGGGCCCTGGTTGCTGCGCCCGGCGCTTGGCGGACTTTGCGTGGGCGCGATCGCCTGGGTGTGGCCGCGGGTGACGGGTCCGGGCTACGGGGAGATCGACGCTTTGCTCGCCGGCGAAGTGGCGCTGGGCGCGGCGGCGGCGCTGTGTCTGGGAAAACTGGCGGCGTGGACGCTGGCGCTCGGGAGCGGCACCTCCGGCGGCACTTTGGCGCCGATGCTGGTGATCGGCGGCGCGGCGGGCGCGACGGCGGCGCGTCTGGCCGGGCTGGTCGGACTTGCCTGGGCTCCGGAGCCGGGGGTGGCGGCGCTCGCGGGAATGGTGGCGTTCTTCGCCGGAGGATCGCGGGCCTTGTTCGCCACGGTGGCCTTGGGCGTGGAGATGACGGGCGCGCCGGGGATGCTCGCGTCTCTGCTGGCCACGGCGGTGCCGGCGGTGCTCGCGGCGCACGCGCTGGCACGGCACTCGCTGATGAGCGGCCCGGTGGAAAACGGCGGGGTGCGGGTGCCGGACGGATTTGCGACGGACGCCTTCGAGCACATCTCGGTGCGAGAGGCGATGACGCTTCCGCCGCCACGGCTTGGCGAGGAGGTGACGGTGCGCGAACTGGCGGGGCGTGTCGCGGAGCCGATATCGGAGCATGCGCGCCACGCGGCGTGGCTGATCGTGGACGGAGAGGGCGGCCTGTCGGGCATCGTGACCCGCCGCGACCTCTTGTCCGCGGTGGAGCGCGGGGATTTTGAGCGTGGCGTGCTGGAGATCGGGACGGAGGCGGTCGTGACGGCGTTTCCGGACGAGACGCTCGACGTGGTGCTCGCCCGCATGCACGCGAACGACGTCGGCCGGGTGCCGGTGGTGAGCCGTGAAGATCCGCGGAGGATCGAGGGCTACCTCGGCCGCGCCGCCATCATCGGCGCGCGAAGCCGTCGTTGGGAGGCGGAGCGGCGGCGCGAGCCGGGCTGGTGGAGCGGGCGTGTCCCGGCTACCGAATAGATTTCCCTGTCATGAAGAACCTGCTGCCCAAATCTTCCTTCTCCATTTTCGCCGCCCAGGCCGCGTTCGCGCTGCTCGCGGGGCTCGTCTATTACGCGCTCTGAGGCGTCTTCTCCGAAAGAAGCGGGATCGCGAACGACGACGATGAAGGGGCGATTTCGCTATCAAGCCGACGCCCTGTGCGTGGCCGCGATGCTCGCCTACGCGGCCAACCGCTGCTGGCTCAAGCCGCGCCTGGGGCCCGGGTTTTTCCACGACCACTTCAACGACCTGTTGCTGATCCCCGCGGGGCTGCCCTGGGTGCTGTGGGTTCATGCTCGCTGCGGCTGGAGGTCCGGCGATCTCCCGCCGACGGCGCGTGAAGTCGGGGCGCATCTGATCACGTGGAGCGTGGTCTGCGAGTGGCTCGCGCCGCGCTTTATCCCGCATGGAACGGCGGACTGGCGCGATGTGGCGGCCTATGCGGCCGGGGCGGCGGTTTCCTGGCTGTGGTGGAACCGGCCGCGAGGCGCGGTCGAGGGCGCGGCTACCTAGGCGCCAAGGGCGCGAAGATCGATCTCGGCGACGTCTCGTCCGGCCTCGAAGCCGCGGGCGCCGCGCCGGACCTTGATCACGCGCAACCGTTCGCCGGCCAGCTCCACGAAGAGCGCGCCGAACGGGCGGGTGAAGGAGCCGGTGTTGATGACGGTGATGGTCGGCTGGCCGTTCCGGCCGGGCACGCGCCAGACTCCCGGGTAGTGGGTGTGGCCGAGGATCACGACCCGGGCGCGGGAGCGCTGCTCGCGGGCGAGCGCGGCCACGACGCGGGGCGTGGTGCTCCAGGTGTGGAGCATCGAGACAAGCCTGCGCGGCGGAAACACCGCGTGGAAGACGCGGTAGAGGCGCATGTGGAGACCGGGTTCGAAGAGATGCGCGGGTTCCGGCAGGGCGAGGCTCGCGCGGCGGTTGATGCGGAGGCGCGTGTCGATGCGCGCGAGTTCCTCGGCGGGCAGGCCGGCGGAGAGCTCGGCGATGCGGCGGCGCAGTTCGGCGGCGTGATGGCTCCAGGGTGCGATGGCGTCGAAGAACACGTCGCCGTGCGTGACCCAGACGCGCTCGTCGGCGAGCAGGAGCTCGGCGCGGTCGGCGAAGTCCGGGTCGTGGTTGCCGCTCAGCCAGTCGATCTCGCGTCCGCTGCGGCGGGCGAAGTCGAGCAGCTCGCCCGCGTGGCGCGCCATGCTCGGGACCTGCGTGTCGATCGAGTCGCCGTTGAACACGATCCGGTCGGCGTCGCCGAGGAGCGGGGCGAAATGCGCTAGATCGTGCAACTCGCCGCGAGGGTCGCGGAAGTGCAGGTCGGAGAAGACGCGCAGGCGGGGCCCGGCCATCGGAGTCGGAGCGCGCGGCCGGTCACTTCGCCGCGGCGGGGGCGGCGGCGGTCGTGCGTTTGGCGAGGATGGCCTCGATGCGATCCATGATGGACGAGAAACGGGCGACGGTGGCGCGGTAGGGGGCGGGCGAGGCGAGGTCGACGCCGGCGTCCTTCACGAGCTGGTAGGGATGGCGGGAGCCGCCGGCCTTGAGCACGCCGAGGTAGGTGTCGACCGCGCCGGGCTCGCCGCCGAGGATGCGGTCGGCGAAGAGGTTGGCCGCGGCCATGGAGGTGGCGTATTGATAGACGTAATACGCGTTGTAGAAGTGCGGGATGTAGGCCCACTCCACGCAGTAGGCGTCGTCGATCTTGAGCACGCCCTCGTCGTGGCCGTGGTGGCGGCGGAGGAGGTCGCCGTAGATCTTGGTGTAGCTCTCGGCGCTGAGGGCGCCGCCCTCCTCGACGGCGCGATGGGTGGCGAGCTCGAACTCGGCGAACATCGCCTGGCGATAGAAGGTGCCGCGCATGCCCTCGAGCGCGCTTCCGAGGTAGAAGAGGCGCTCGTCGTCGTCCTTGGCGATCTTGAGCATGTGCTCGAGCAGGAGGACCTCGTTCACCACCGAGGCGATCTCGGCGGTGAAAATCGGGTAGTCGGCGGTCTCGTAGGGCTGGGTGGAGTTGGCGAGGACGGAGTGCATCGCGTGCCCCCATTCGTGGGCGACGGTGGTGACGGATTCGTAGTCGCCGTTGAAGTTCATGAGCACGAAGGGATGCAGGTCGTAGGCGTAGCCGGCCATGTAGGCGCCGGACTGTTTGCCCTCGCGCGGGTAGGCGTGCATCCAGCGGGCGTCGAGGCCCTCGGAGATTTTGCGGGTGTAGTCGGCGCCGAGCGGACGGGTGGCGTCGATGGTGAGTCGTTTGGCGTCGGCGAGCGTGAAAGGTTTTTCCAGCCCGAGCATCGGCGGGTAGATGTCGTAGTAGCGCGCCTGGTCGACGCCAAGGAGGCGGGCGCGGAGCTTGAAGTAGCGGTGGAGCGCGGGGAGGCCGGCGTTCACCTCGGCGACGAGCGTGGTGTAGACCGTGCTCGGCACCTCGTCGGCGGAGAGGGCGGCGCTCAACGCGTCGGGGTGGTGGCGGGCCTTGGCGTTGATGACGTCGGCCTGGTTTTGCGAATAGAGGGTGGTGCCGAAGGTGCGGGCGTAGGTCTGGTGGGCGCCCCAGAAGGCGTCGAAGACCTTCTTGCGATCCTCACGATTCGCCACGCCGCGGTAGCGCGTGTAGCCGGAGGCGTCGAGGCGTGCTTCGGTGCCGTCGCTCAGCTTCACGACCGGCCAGGGAATGTCGGCGTTGCCGAGGATGTTGTAGATGTTGCTCGGGGCGCCGGAGAGGGGGCCGAGCTGGGCGAGGACGTTTTCCGCCTCGGCGCCGAGGGTGTGGGCGCGCTGGCGGAGGGTGTTTTCCAAACCGAAACGGTGCGGCGCGAGTCCGGGCTCGGCGGCGAGGGCGGCGCGCACGGTCTCGTCGCCGAGGGCGAGGATCTCGGGGCTCATCCAGCTCGCGGCCTGGGCGAGGTCGGAGCCGAGTTGATCGACGAGTTGCTGGCGTTCCTGGCCGGCGGCGACGCGCGTGTCCTCGTCGGCCTGGAGATGCGCATACATCGCGAGCTTGGCGTAGCGGAGATCGAGCGCGCTTTGCTTTTCGAGCGCGGCGAGCAGCGTCTTCGGGCCCTCGGCGAGACGGCCGCGGAAGGCCTCGAGGTCCTTGAACTCGGAAGCGAGGGCGAGGCGTGCCTGGTCCCAGGCGGCGGCGTCGGGGAAGAGCGCGGAGAGGTCCCAGGTGTCGGCGAGGGACTCGGCCGGAGCGGCGGCGGGGGCGGGGGAGGGTTCGGCGGAGCGGGCGAGGGCGGGCATGAAAAGCAGGGCGGCGGCGAGGAGCGGAGGGACGCGCATGACGGGGAAGACAGGGGCAAGCGGCGCGGGTGCCAACGCTATCTTGCTCCGGCGCGCGCGGGCGGCCCATGCTCCGCGCATCATGCCCAAGCCGAAGACCTCCGCCGCCGCGCCCGTGCGCGCCTGGTTTCCCACCTCCATTTATTGCACGCCGCTCCAGCGCGGCAATCCGGCGCGTTTCAACGCCGAGCTCGCCGACGAGTGCCGCCAGCTGCGCGAGTTCGACGCGGATGGACGCAAGTGGTGCGAGAAAAACTACCCCGGCGGCTACACGAGCTACGCCTCGCTCAACCGCCTGCACACCTTCTCGAGCACCTTCGACGGGCTGGAGAAGAAGATCACGCGCCACGTCCGGGCCTTCGCCAAGTCCCTCGACATGGATCTGCGCGGCCGCGAGATCTACATGACGGATTGCTGGGTCAACATCATGCCCGAGACCGCGGCGCACTCGATGCACCTGCACCCGAACAGCTTTATCAGCGGCACCTACTACGTCGCGACGCCGTCGGGCTGCCCGGGGCTGAAGTTCGAGGATCCGCGCCTCTCCTCGCTCATGGCCGCGCCGCCGAAGCTGCCGAACGTGCGCGACGAGAATCGCCTCTACACGACCTACCCGGCCGAGGCGGGCAACGTGATCCTGTTCGAGAGCTGGCTGCGGCACGAGGTCGCGCAGAACCGCGTTGCGGACGAGCGCATCAGCATCAGCTTCAACTACGCTTGGAGCTGAGCCCGCGGGCCGCGGCGCCGCGTCTGGTTCCTTCCTCTGCGATCCCCCTTTCAACCATGTCTAACCGCCGCCTCGCCGCCTTCGTCTTTGCCCTCGGCGCCCTTTGCATCGCGGGCTGCGCGAGCTTCCCCAAGCGATCCGACGACGTCTCGGTCAGCCTGGTCGATGTCCGGCCGCTGGAGACCCGCAGCTTCGAGAGCCGCCTCGTGCTCACGGTGCGGGTGACCAACGCCGGGACGGAGCCGCTTCGGCTTTCGGGATCGCGCCATCGTCTCGTCGTCAACGGACGTGCGCTCGGCGTCGCGCTCAGCTCCGACCCGCTGGAGGTGCCGGCCCTGAGCACCGCCACGCAGGAGGCGACCTTCAACCTGAGCCACCTGGCCTTGATCCCGCTCGCGGCCGAACTCCGGCGCGAGCCGGTGGCCGCCTACGAGATCGAGAGCACCTTTTTCGGCGCGGGCTGGGCCTCCCGTGGCATCGCCGTCCGCCAGAACGGCCGCGTCGACCTCTCCGCGCTGGCGGGCTTTCCCGGCGGCGGCGCGAACCGTTGAAGGCGCGGTTTCCCTCCATGTCCGACTCCGCCCCGTCTTCGTCCGTCGCTCCGCTCGCCGTCGCCCGTTGGGGACGCACGAGCTATGCCGACGCGCTCGCGCGGCAGACGGAGTTGCAGGCCGCGCGGCTCGCCGGCTCGGCGCCGGACACGCTGGTGCTGACCGAGCATGACGCGGTCTTCACCGTCGGACTGCGGACCGGAGCGGCGAAACATCTCCTGTGGGACGGGCCCACGCTTGTTCGCGAAGGCGTGGCGGTGCACGACACGAACCGCGGCGGCGACATCACGTATCATGGGCCGGGCCAACTCGTGGCCTACCCGATCGTGAGCCTCGACGCGCGGCGGGACTTGCACGCCTATCTGCGTTTTCTCGAGGACGTGTTGATCGCGGTCGCGGCGCGTCACGGCTTGCAGGCGGCCCGTCGCGACGGACTGACGGGCATCTGGATCGCGGAGCGCAAGCTGGCGGCGATCGGCGTGTCGGTGCGGCGCTGGGTCACGATGCACGGCATCGCGCTCAACGTGTCCCCCGCGCTACGTCACTTCGGCGGCATCGTGCCTTGCGGGATCAGTTCCAGCGAGGGAACGGTGACCTCGCTGGCGGCGGAGCTCGGCGCGCGTTGCCCGAGCCTCGAGCGGGTGGGCGAGGATTTCGCGGAGGCGTTCGCGGCGCGCTGGCCGGCCTTTCTCAGGCCGCCGGCGGAGGGCTGAGCTCGGTTGCGCCGTCGACGAGGCGGCGGCCGGAGTCGTGGGCGCCCGCGAGGTGGATGACGCAGGCGGCGATGTCGCGGGTTTCTTCACGGACCCGGATCTGTTCGCACAAAGCCGGCAGCCGGGGAAAGGGGCGTTCGCCCGGGCGGAGAAGGGGGCGTGCCCGCGCGCGCCGGGAAAGTTCCAGTCGCTCCACCAGATAGCCGACGAGTCCGTCCGCCCCGCGGGCCACCAGGACGGGGGATCCCGGGCCGGTGTTTTTGGCGGGGCGCTCCATCAAGGCGCCGAGATCGAGGACCTTCACGGCGCGTCCTTGCCAGGAGGCGAGTCCGATCGTCGCGGCGTCGGCGCCGCCGCGCAGATCGGTGAAATCCTCGGGCAGGCGCAGCACGGCCTCGAGCTCGATCAGCGGCGTGGCGATCGCGCCGCCTCCGGCGCGATAGACGAGATAGGGCCGCGTCTCGCTCTCCTGCGAAGCGTCCGTCGCCGCTTGCTCCGAGGCGAACAACTCGGCGCGGTCCACCAGGCAGGCGGCGTCGAGCAAGGCCTCGATATCGAGCACGAGGGACACGCCGCCGTCGCCCGCGAAGGCGCCGCGGAGCAGATCGGTCCGCGCGCAGGCGTCGTCGGGCAAGGCCTCGATCCGGCCGGGCTCCACGGGCTCCATGCCCGTGATCGAGTCGACCTCCAGGGCGATCTCGCGCGCGCCGGCTCCCACGACGAGCAGGAGGCCGTGGCGCTCTCCGCTCTCCGGCAATCCGAGCAGGGCGGCGGTGTCCACCACGGGCAGCGACTCGCCGCGCAGCGGATGGAAGCCCTTCAGCACCGGATGCGATAAGGGCGAGGCGAGCGCGTCGGGGGCGCGTTCCGCCAGGCGGGCGTGTCGCGCGTCGATGGCGAAGCCGACCCCGCCGCGGCGAAACATCACGTGCGGCGCGGCGCCGTCCCGGGCGTGGCGGGCGCCCGTCCGCTCCGTCGCGGCGTGCAGCGCGGAACGCAGCCCTTCGGTCTCGAGGATCGAGTCGAGGTCCAGGACGACGGCGACGCGTCCTCCGTCCGGCGGGGTGTAGAGCCGGGAAAACAGGCCGGCGCCCTGCGTCGATCGCGGATCGAGCGCGGTCAGGCGATCGTCCTCCGCGCGGACCACGCCGAGCGCCGCGTCGGCGAGCACCGCGAAGCGCCCGAAAGAGTGGCGGATGATCACGACGAGCGCGTCCGGACGCGCGGGCGCGGCGCCTTGCGGGCGCAGGATGGCCTCGAGATCGACCACGGGCACGGGGTCGCCGCGGAAGGCGAAGGCGCCGAGCACGTGGCGCGGCGCGCGGGGAAAGGGGGTGAGCTCGACCGGTCCGCGGATGATCTCCTCGACCAGCTCCGCCGGGATCGCGACATCCATCGCCGCGACGCGGACCAGACCGAAGGTTTGGGGCTTCATGGCCGGGTTGCCGCGCCCCTCAGGACCTGGCCTCGGGGGCGAGGGTCGAGGTGGCGGAGAGTTTGTCGATCAACTCGCCCACGCGACGGGCCGCGGCGGACTGCCCGGCGGTCGTCGCGCCGATCGCGCGGATCGACTCGTTCGTGCGTTCCACGGCCGTGGTGATGCGTTGGAAGGCCTGCGCGGCGGTTCCGGAGATGACGCCGCCTTCGCGCGTGCGTTCCGCGGCGTCGGCGATGAGGCGCGAGATCTCGCGCGTCGCCTCGGCCGCTTTTTCCGCCAGGCGGCGCACCTCTTCCGCGACCACGGAGAAGCCCGCGCCCTGCTCGCCGGCCCGGGCCGCCTCGATCGCGGCGTTGAAGGCGAGAAGATTGGTCTGGCCGGCGATGTCACCGATTGATCCCGCGATCTCGCCCATCTTGCCGGAGGCCCGGCGAATGTCCTCCATCGCCGCGAGAAGCCGCTCGAGGGCCGCGGCGCCTTGCCTGGCCTCGTCCTGGGTCTGGGCGGAATGCGCGCCCGATTCGCGGGCGCCCCGCTCGATCGATGCGATGGTCTCGAGCAGATCCGACACGGCCTTGCGCATGCGTTCCGAGTGCTCGGCCACCTCGCGCTCGCGTTTCACCTGCGCGGTGATGTTGGTGGCGAATTTGACCACCTTGAAGATGCGTCCCTCCGCGTCCAGGATCGGGCTGTAGGTCGCCTGGATCCAGACGCTCTGGCCGAACTTGCCCACGCGGTGGAACCGGTCGCTGAAAAACTGGCCGCGGGCGAGGCGGCCCCAGAATTCGCAATACGCCTCCGAGGTCACGTAGTCGGGCTCGCAAAACATGCGGTGGTGCCGGCCCCGGACCTCGTCGAGCGTGTAGCCCATCGTTTCGAGAAAGTTCTGGTTCGCCACGAGCACGTTGCCCGAGACATCGAACTCGATCACGGCCTGCGCCCGGTCGAGCGCCTCGATCTTGCCGGCGTGGTCCGTTTCGCGCGCGCGCGCCTCCGTGACATCGGTGGCGAATTTAACCACCTTCGAGATCCGCCCGTCGGCGTCGAAGACCGGATTGTAGTTGGCCTGGATCCAGAACTGGCGGCCGGCCTTGCCGATCCGCTTGTAGACGCCGGAGTCGAATTCGCCGCGGCCCAGCCGGAGCCAGAAGTCGCGATAGCGCTCCGACTTCGCGAAGCCTTCCTCGCAGAACATCCGGTGGTGACGGCCCCGGATCTCCTCCAGTTCGTAGCCGGAGACGTTCAGGAAATTGCGATTGGCGTGCAGCACCACGCCTTGCAGGTCGAACTCGATCACGGCCTGCACGCGGTTGATCGCGGCCCAGAGCGAATGCAGTTCGGCGGCGGGCACTTCTCCGGGGTGAAGGGAGTCCGATGAGGGGCGGGGCTTGGCGGTCATGGGGACAGGTTGACGACGGCTTTGCGCGAAGCATCCCCCCATGGCTTTCGCCGGGGTGGTCTCGCAGGGGCGTGCGTTTAACTATTTGTTGTTCGGAGTGTTAGAGGCTTTTATGGCCTCGTGTGCGTAGCTGTAACTATCCACGCTATCGACACTTCCGGGCTTTTCTTGAGGCGATATCGATATGCGGCGCATCCCCCGATTCCGGGTGGCGCCGGCGACCCTCGGTTTCCTGGTTCGGCGGCGGGTGGGCGCGGTTTTTCTTTTTGCGCTTTCCGGCTCCCTTTGCGCCCATCGTGCCCTTTTCCGTCCGATGAACGACACCGCGCGCAAACCCGCCTGGCTCCGTGCCAAGCTTCCCTCCGGTCCCGGCTACAACGCCGTGCGCAAGCTCGTGGACGACCACAAGCTTCACACCGTTTGCCAAAGCGCGCAGTGCCCCAACCTAGGCGAATGCTGGTCGCGCGGCACCGCGACGGTGATGATCCTCGGCAACATCTGCACGCGCTCCTGCAACTTCTGCGCGATCCAGACCGGCCGTCCGACCGAATACGATCTCGGCGAGCCCGCCCGCGTGGCCGAGGCCGTCGCGGTGATGAACCTCAAGCACTGCGTCATCACCTCCGTCGCCCGCGACGAGTTGAAGGACGGCGGCGCCGCCGTCTGGGCCGCCACCATCCGCGCCATCCGCCACCGCATGCCGACGACCGCGATCGAGGTGCTCACGCCCGACTGGAAGGGCCAGACCGAGCTGCTCGACATCGTCCTCGACGCGAAGCCCGACATTTTTAACCACAACCTCGAGACCGTGGAGCGCCTGCAAAAGCCCGTGCGCGTCCAGGCCCGCTACGACCGGACCCGTCTGATCCTGCGCCACGCCAAGTCGCGCGGCTTCACCACCAAGACCGGCATCATGCTCGGCCTCGGCGAGGAGCGGCACGAGATCGAGCAGACCCTGCGCGACATCGCCGCCGACAAGACCGACATCCTCACCATCGGCCAATACCTCCAGCCCACGCCGCAGCACTGGCCGGTCGCGCGCTGGGTGCATCCCGACGAGTTCGCGCACTGGAAGCAGTTCGGCCTCTCGCTCGGCATCGGCGTGGTCGAGAGCGGCGCGATGGTGCGCTCCAGCTACCACGCCGACGAGCAGTCGCAAAAATATACCGGCGTCGATCACCTCAACACGGCCAACGCCCTCGCCACCGCCTGAGGCCGCCCGCTTCCGTCCACGCCATGCGCCGTCTCCTTTCCCTCGTTTCCGCGCTGCTGTGCGTGGCGCTCTCCGCGGTCGCCCTTCGCGCCGAGACGCCGGCCGGCCGCGCCCGGCACGTGTTCATCATCAGCTTCGACCAGACCGGCCCCGCCGACGTCGCTCGCGCCGAGATGCCCTTCTACAAGCGCCTCGCCGCCGAGGGCGCGCACACCTGGGAGGCCTTCACGATCGTGCCCAGCCTCACGCTGCCCTCGCACGTTTCGATGCTCACCGGCGTGGGGATCCAGAAGCACCAGATCCTGTGGAACGACTGGGACGAGACGAAGCCCCGTCTCGCCGTGCCCACGATCTTCCGCTTCGCCAAGGAGGCCGGCCTCTCGACCGCGATGATCGTCTCGAAGCCGAAGTTTCACACCCTCGGCCAGACCGGCTATCTCGACACTTACCAGATTCCCGAGGATTTCCACGCCAAGGGCATCGCCGCCGCCTTCGCCGAGCTGTTGAAGACCCGTCGTCCCGAGCTCTGTTTCCTGCACTTCGGCGATCCCGATTTCGCGGGGCATGGCTACGGCGTGACCTCGCCGGAAAAGCTCCGCGCCCTCGCCGACTGCGACGAGGCCCTGCGCGCGGTCGTCGAGGCGGTCTCGGCCGCCGGCATCGCCGATTCGAGCGTCTTCATCCTCACCGCCGACCACGGCGGCCACGATGTCGTGAACAAGGACGGCAAGACCGTCGGCACCCACGGCAGCGCCGACTCCGTCGACGTGGTCATCCCGTGGATCGCGTGGGGCAGGGGAGTGCGGCCCGGTTTCGAGATCACCCGTCCCGTGCAGATCTACGACACCGCCGCCACCGCGCTCTGGCTGCTCGGTCTTCCGGTGCCCGAGGGCTTCTGGGGCCGTCCGGTCGAGAGCGCCTTCGAGTGAGCCCGGCCGGCCGGCGGCGTCGGTGACGTTTCCGCAAAGGCGCCAAGTTCACCACCGTTTCGCTTTGGCCTTCGGCCCCGGCCGTGCATGGTTTTGCCATGCATCGCCTTGTCGCGCTCTTCACCGCGGGGCTCCTGGCTCCCGCGCTTTCTTCCCTCCACGCCGCCGGTTCGCTCGTTTCCGGCCCGATGCTCGGCTACCAAAGCCACCGCGAGGTGCTGATCTGGCTCGAGACGCGCGACGCGAAGGAGGTTGCGCTCACCTATCAGCCCGTCCCGGACGAGACCGCGCCGGCCGACGCGACCACGCCCCGCGCCTCCGCGCCGATCACGCTCACGCATCGCGCGCCCGAGGCCACGCTCATCGGCACGCAGCCGCAGAAGTTTGTCCTTCCTCTCCTCGAGATGGGCCGCCGCTACACCTACACGATCAAGGTCGACGGCCAGCTCCAGCGCTTCGCCTATCCGCTGGCGTTTCGGACCACCGACCAGTGGGAGTGGCGCAAGGCGCCGCCCGAGTTCTCGTTCATCTTCGGCTCCTGCGCCTATCTCAACGACACCCCCTACGACCGTCCCGGCGCGCCCTACGGCAAGGGCACCGAGATCTTCCGTCACATGGCGGAGAGCGGCGCCGATTTCTGCCTCTGGGGCGGCGACAACCTCTACCTCCGCGAGGCCGACTACTCCTCGCGCAGCGGCATCTGGTATCGGTATTCCCACGACCGCGCCACGCCCGACCTGCAAAAGCTCTGGGCGGTCATGCACCACTACGCCACCTGGGACGACCACGACTACGGCCCCGACAACTCGAACTCCTCCTTCGAGTTCAAGGACGTCACGCTCGACGCCTTCAAGGCCTACTGGGGCAACCCGTCCTACGGCGAACCCGACAATCCCGGCGTCTACGGCAAGTTCGCCTGGGGCGACGCGGTCTTCCTGCTCATGGACGACCGCTACCACCGCGACGACACCACCCTCGACCAGAACCAGAACCCGCGCAAAACCGCCTGGGGCGAACGCCAGACCGCCTGGCTCAAGCAGTCGCTCCTTCACGCGCAGGCGCAGAAAAACGCGCGCTTCAAGTTCATCGTCACCGGCGGCCAGGTCATCCAGACCGCGGTGAAGACCGCGCGCTCCGAGACCCACGAGCTCTACCGCCGCGAGCGCGAGGAGTTGATCGATTTCATCCGGCTAAACCGCATCACCGGCGTCGTGTTTCTGACCGGCGACGTGCACCACACCGCGCTCTACCGCCGCGCGCTCGACGAGTCCGGCGGGCGCTTCATCTACGAGCTCACGTCCTCGCCCTTCTCCAGCGGCTCCTGGGCCGCCGCCTCGAGCGAGAAGGCGCAGGATCCCTTCGTCGTGCCCGGCACCATCGTGGGCACGCAAAACTACAGCGTCGTGCGTCTGACCGGGTCGAAGGAATCCCGCGCCCTCGTGGTGCGTTGCTACGACAAGACCAACGCGTTTCAATGGGAGGAACGCATCCCCGCCTCCGCGCTCGAACTCCCGTCCGCGTCCGCCGCGGCGAACCCGCCGCCCGCGCCTCCCGCCGCGACTTCGGCCGCTCCCGCCGCCGGGGCTTCCGTTCCCGCCAATCCCGCCCGCCCGTGAAAAAGCCCGAAGCCCTCTCCGCCACCGTCCCGCCCTTCCCCCTGCCGTCCGCCGTCTCCGCGTCCGCGGCCGGCCCGCTGCCGGGAGCGGCCGGCGCGGGGGCGCTCACGTCCTCGCCCTTTCCGCTCAAGACCCGCCACGACATCGTGGAAAACTGGTTGCCGCGCTACACCGGCGTGCCGCTCGGCGAGTTCGGGGACTACATTCTGCTCACCAACTTCCAGCGCTACGTGAAGCTCTTCGCGCAGCGCCATCGCGTGCCGATCCGCGGTCGCGACAAGCCCATGCCCAGCGCCACCTCCGGGCGCATCACGATCATCAATTTCGGCATGGGTAGCGCGACCGCGGCCACGGTGATGGACCTGCTCTCCGCCATCTCGCCCAAGGCCGTGCTCTTCCTCGGCAAGTGCGGCGGCATCAAGCACCGCGCCGAGATCGGCGATCTCATCCTCCCCATCGCCGCCATCCGCGGCGAGGGCACGAGCAACGACTACTTCCCGCCCGAGGTGCCGGCGCTGCCCGCCTTCGCGTTGCAAAAGGCGATCTCGACCACCATCCGCGAGCGGGCCCGCGACTACTACACCGGCACGGTCTACACGACCAACCGCCGCGTCTGGGAGCACGACGCCGAGTTCAAATCCTACCTGAAAAAGATCCGCTGCATGGCCATCGACATGGAGACGGCGACGATCTTCAGCGTCGGCTTTTTCAACGAGATCCCGACCGGCGCCCTCTTGCTCGTCTCCGACCAGCCGATGGTGCCCGAAGGCATCAAGACCGCCGCCAGCGACCGCGTGGTGGACGATGTCTACGTCGACGACCACCTCGGCATCGGCATCGAGTCCTTGAAGCAGCTCATCAACCAGGGGCTCACGGTGAAGCACCTGGTGTTTTGATTCACGAGGTCGTCCCTTCGCGCCGTTTTCCCCGTGTCCCTCTCCGACGACATCCGGAGCAAGCCGCTCCTCCATGCCAAGGGTCTGCTGTTCCTGCTCGCCGGGCTGATCGCGGCCGGAGGGATCCTGCTCGAGTCGCCGAGTCTGCGCACCGCCGCTTTGCTCGGCATCGGCGTGTGGGCCTTCTGCCGCTTCTACTACTACCTTTTCCACGTGCTCGAAAACTACGCCGGCCGCGGTCGCCCTTACGCCGGCATCCTCGACGCGTTGCGCTACGTGTTCACCCGCCGCGAACGCTAGGCGGCGACAGACCGTCCGCGCCGGCCCGGCTTTCGCCTCGTGGCGCCGGCGGATCGCTCCGGATCCGCGCGTCTCCCGCGTTTCCCGCTCGCCACGCTCCCTAAGCGGCGCGAAATCCGCCCATAAAGATCTCGTGAACGCCGCGTCCGCCTCCGCCCTGGGCTCCGACTCGCTTGCGCCTTTCGCGCCGGCCGCGGCGGATCGCGCCACCTGGCTCCGCCATCTCGAGCCCTTCGAGCTCGGCGCGGGCGAGGTCTTGTTTCGCCAGGGGGACGCGGCCGATTCCCTGTGTTTCGTCGAGTCGGGCGAGCTGGCCGTCGTGCTCGAGATCCCCGGGGCGGGCCGCGTGCCCGTGCGCCGCTTCGGCCCCGGCCAATGCCTGGGCGAGATGGCGCTCTACCGCCGCGACACCCGCGCCGCCACCGTCGAGGCGCTCGCTCCCTCGCGGTTGTGGCGGCTCTCGGCGGCGCAGTTGCAGCGGTTGGAGACCGAGGCTCCCGCCCTCGCTCTCGCCATGCATCGTCACGTCGCGGGCTTGCTCGCCGAGCGCGTGGCGTTCGCCAACACCGAGCTCAAGGACCCGCTCGCCCGCCTCGCCCACGCCATCCGCGGCCTCGCCGCCAGCCGTTTCGGCGAGACGGACTGGGATCGCGCCGCGCTCTGCGACGCCGCCCGTCGCGGCGACGAGGTCGGCGCGGTCGCCGGGGCGCTCGAGCATCTGGTCGGCCAGCTCCGCGCCTATCTCGACGAGCTCCGCGCCGCCACCGCGCGGCGCGAGGCGATCGAGAGCGAGCTGCGCATCGCCGGCGAGATCCAGGCGAGTTTTCTGCCGCCCGCCCTCACCGACGCCGAGCGGGCGCGCGTCGATTTCGCCGCGCGGATGAAGCCCGCCCGCGAGGCCGGCGGCGATCTTTACGACGGCTTTTTCCTCCCGGACGGACGGTTTCTCTGCGCCGTCGGCGACGTCTCCGGCAAAGGCGTGTCCGCCGCGCTTTTCATGGCCGTGACCGCCGCCGGCCTGCGCGCCCTCGCCCCGGCGATCGGCGACCCGGGCGCGCTTCTTACCCGGCTCAATCGCCTCCTGTGCGAGCGCAACGACACCCTGCAGTTCGTCACGATGTTCGCCGCGATCTTTGATCCGGCCACCGGCGAACTCCGCTGGGCCAACGCCGGCCATCCTTCGCCGCTCGTGCTTCGCGCGGAGGGCGGACTCGATCCCTTGGACGGCCCGCGCGCCACGCCGCTCGGCGCCTTCGATGGCTGCGTCTACGCCACTCAGCGCCGCCTGCTTTCCCCGCGCGACACGCTGCTGGTTTTCAGCGATGGCGTCACCGAGGCGATGAATCCCGCGGAGGAGCTCTACGGCGACACGCGTCTGGCGTCCCTTTTTGCGAATCGCCCCGTCGCCTCCGCGCAAGACGCGGTCGAATGCGCGGTCCACGCCGTGCTCGAGTATCAGGGCTCGGCCGCCCAGGCCGACGATATCACCGTCGCCGCTTTGCGACGGCTCTAAGCCGAAAGCCCAGGCCGATTTGGCCTTCGCGTTCAGGGATGAGGCGCGATGCGCCTGAGTCTGATGAAAACTATACGTAGTAGGCCTAGGTAGTGTGCGTTAATAGGCCTGTTACGGCCTTGTTCTGCTTGAGTGGGATGAGACATATACCCTAGTTAAGGCTGAACTTTTTATTTACGAGTGAGCACCCACCCTGGCATGTCCTTCCCTCTTGGCCGCGTTCCTTTCGGCCTTTTCAGGCCGCTGGGTCTTGCGTGCATCTCCATGTCGGTTGGGGCTTTGCAGGCGCAGTCGACCTTCCAGGAGACCTTTACCGGCACGTCCGCCTACGGATGGTATTTCGGAGGCACCGGATATACGCCCACGCTGACCGCCGCCACGGGGGCGGATTCCCCCGGGCAAGGTTGGCTGCGTCTGACCGACAACGGCACCAACCGCTCCACCTACGCGCTCCTCGACACCGAGATTTTCTCGGTTAACGCCCAGATCCAGATCGAGATGGAGTATGCCTTTTACAACGGCAGCGGCGCCGACGGCATCACCTTCTTCCTCGTCGATGGCAGCACCGACATCAACAGCTTCACCGCCGGCGCCTACGGCGGCTCCCTGGGCTACGCGCAGAAAGACGCCACCGCCGCCCCTCCTTCGGGGGTCGCCGGCATGGACGGCGGCTACCTCGGTTTCGGTTTCGACAACTTCGGCAACTACTCCAACCCCACCGAGGGTCGCGTGGGCGGACCGGGCTTTTCTCCCAACTCCGTCGCGGTCCGCGGTCCGGAGGCGAACAACTGGGCCTACATCGCCGGCGCCAATCTCAACGCCTACGGCCAGATGGATTTTCCCAATCTGACCAGCCGCCCCGACCAGACCGGCACCAGCTACCGCTCCTTCCGCCTCACCCTCGACGCCGGCAACTACCTCGTGGTCGAGATGAAGTTCGGCGCCTCCTCGAGCTACGTCACCGTCTTCCAGGCCGACCTCTCGTCCTACGCCCGTCCCGAGACCTTCAAGGTCGGGTTCACCGGCGCCACCGGCTCCTCCACCGAGATCCACGAGATCCGCAACCTCTCCGTCGTCACCACGCCCAACGTCACCGTCGGCGGCTCCTACGAGTGGGACGACGGCAAGGCCTCCACCGACGACGACTGGGGCACCACCGCCGGCGGCGAAGCCAACGCCAACTGGTTCGCCCTCTCCTCGCCGAACGACAACAAGACGCCGCTCGCCGACTCCGACATCTACTTCGGTAGTCGTCCGACCACTACGTCCGCCGGCGTCGCCGCCCGGCCCAGCCCCTACGCGAGCGTCCAGACGGTCAACCTCAACCAGAACGTCGAGGTCCGCTCCCTCAACTTTAACACCAAATACGACTACCAGCTCGGCGGGCCCGGCGTCATCACCCTCGGCGACGTGTCCAAGGTCGGCACGCCCTCGATCAACATCACCGACCCGATCGCCAATCCCCGCTTCCACAAGATCGACAACGCCCTGACCGTCGTCGAAAGCCTCGGGATCTCCAACCAGTCCCACTCGACGCTCACGCTCAACGGCGCCGTCGCCTTGGGGAACAACAGCATCACGACCTCCGGCACCGGCTACACCAACCTCAACGGCGTCATCACCGGCTCCGGCGCCCTCGTCGTCGCCGGCGGCGCCGCCAACGGCCGCGACAGCACCGGCATCGTCACCCTCAAGGGCGACAACGCCGCCACCTACACCGGCGCCATCACCGTCACCGGCGGCCAGCTCGTCGCCCTCCACAACAACGCCCTCGGTTCCGCCTCGGTCGGCACCACCGTCTCTTCCGGCGGCACGCTCACCTTCCGCGGCGGCATCTCCAGCGCCGAGCCGCTCACCCTCTCCGGCTCGGGCACCCAGCTCAGCGAGATCCTCGACGCCGGCGCCGTCTACAACGACGGGGGCAACAACACCCTCTCCGGCGCCGTCACCCTCGCCGGCGACACCGTCGTCCACTCCCGCGCCGGCAATCTCGTCCTCTCCGGCGCCCTCGGCGAGAGCGGCGGAGCCCGCTCCCTGACCAAGACCGGCGAAGGCGTCCTCACGCTCTCCGGCTCCGCCAGCCACTCCGGCGCGACGATCGTGCAGGACGGCGCCCTGCGCGCGACCGCCGGCTCCGCGCTTTCCTCGGCCAGCAACCTCCAGCTAAACGGCGGCGTGCTCGAGATCGCCGGCGACCTCAACGGCGCCTCGGCCGGCGATTACTCCGCCTCGCTCGGCACCGGCGGCGGCGCCCTCCGCTTCACCGGCGACGGCGGCTTCTCCGCCTTCGGCGGCAACCGCACCGTCGCCCTCGGCGGCGGCTCCGCGCTCACCTGGAACTCCGGCAACTTCGTCTCCACCGGCAAGGCCCTCCTCCTCTCCTCCGCCTCCGCCGACTCCGTCGTCACCCTCTCCAACGCCATCGACCTCGCCGGCGCCTCCCGCGAGGTGCGCGTCGCCAACGGTTCCACCGCGGTCGACGGCGTCCTCTCCGGCAACCTCACCAACGGCGGGCTCGTCAAGACCGGCGAAGGCACCCTCCAGCTCTCCGGCACGGGCAACACCTACTCCGGCGCCACCCGCATCGACGCCGGCGCCCTGCGCGGCACCCTCTCCTCCGCCTCGAACATCCAGCTCAACGGCGGCGTCCTCGAGCTCTCCGCCAACTACACCTCCGCCCTCGGCACCGGCGGCGGCCAGCTCCAGTGGAGCGGCGGCGGCGGCCTCGCCGCCCTCTCCGGCAACGTCACCCTCAACGTCAACGGCAACAGCACCGCCACCACGCTCACCTGGGGCGGCGGCAACTTTGTCGCCGCGAACCAGACGCTCGTCCTCGGCTCCGCCAGCTCCGCCGGCACGCTCTCCCTCGCCAACAACCTCGCCCTCGGCGCCTCCGCCCGGACGATCCGCGTGCAAAACGGCTCGGCCGACATCGACGCCCAGCTCGACGGCGATCTCACCTCCACCGGCGGCGGCCTGCGCGTCGAGGGCTCGGGCGTTTTCGCCCTCTCCCGCGACAACGCCTCGTTCAACAGCACGCTCTCCGTCGTCGGCGCCGAGTTCCGCATGGTCGGCTCCTCCAACCTCAACTCGATGACCTCGCTCGCCGTTTCCGGCGGCGGCACCTTCAAGATTGAGAATGGCACCACCAACGACAACGCCCGCATCGGCAACAGCCTCCCGATCTCCCTCAACGCCGGCAACCTCGCCTACCTCGGACGCACCAACGGCGCCTCCTCCGAGACCGCCGGCGTCCTCACCCTCGCCGGAGGCGCCAACACGGTGTCCGTTTCGGGCGGAGGCACGAACACGGCTGCGCTCACGCTCGACAGCATCTCGCGGGGCAACACCAGCGGGGCCACGCTCAACGTGTCCCTCGGCTCCGCCAATTCCTCCCTCACCCTCGCCACCGCGCCGACGCTCGACGACGGGATCGTGGACTACATCACGGTGAACGGCTCCGATTTCGCCACGCACGGCGGCAACGGAACCGCCCTCGTCGCCTACTCGGGCTACGGCACCGACATCAACACGGCCGGCAGCACGACCAACGTCTCCGCTTCCGGTTCGCCCGCGCTTTCCAGCAGCAAGACCATAAACGCCCTCAAGCTCGGCGGCGGCGCGGCGCTCTCCCTCGGCGGCAACACGTTGACCGTCGCCTCCGGCGGCCTGCTGACCACCGGTTCCTCCGCGGTTTCCATTTCCGGCGGCACGCTGACCAGCGGCAGCTCGGAGCTGTTCTTCCACACTTACAACACCGGCGGCACCACCGTTTCGTCCACGCTTACCGGCACCGGACGCACCACCAAATCAGGCGAGGGCGCGCTCACCTTCTCCGGCGCCACGTCCAACACCCGCACCGGCGTCACCACCGTCAACGCCGGCCGTCTCGATCTCGCCAAGACCGGCGGCGCCATCGCCGTCGCCGGCAACATGACGATCGGCGACGCCTCCGGCATCGACACCGTCCGCCTGCTCGGCTCCGAACAGATTTCCGACACCTCCGTCGTCACGCTCCGCGGTGGCGGCTTCCTCAACAACGCCAGCCAGGCCGTCCTCGATCTCAACGGCTTCACCGAGACCTTCGACACCCTCAACGTCACCGGCAACAGCGTCGTCGACTTCTCGGGCGGCGCGCCCGACGCCCAGTCTTTCCTCGTCATCAACACCCTGTCCATCGACGCCGCGGCCATCCTCACCATCCGCAACTGGATCGACGCCTCCGACTACTTCCTGATCACCAAGTCGACGTTCGATTCCACCCAGCTCGCGCGCGTCGTCTTCGAGGGTTACGGCACCGCCGTGTGGGAGGACTACAGCTCCGACTACTTCATGGTCACCCCCCACGCCCGCCCCATCCCCGAGCCCGCCTCCTACGGCGCGCTCGCGCTCGGCGGCTTGGTCGCCTTCACGCTCACCCGCCGCCGGCGCCGGTAATCTCGGTCGCGGCCGGCGGGCGCCTTATCCGCCACGCGGGCGGGCGCCTTCCTGCGTCCGACGCCCACGCGACTTCCTCGGGCGCGGAGCGATCCGCCCGTTCACATCAAGGCCAGCCAGGTCAAGCGGTCGGGTTTACCAGGCCTCGGGTTTACCAGCCGCCGCCCGCCCGGGCCTGCGCGCCGCCGAGGTTGGCTTCGATGCGCTCATAGACCTTGCGCGAGAAATTCTTGTCGCCCGCCACGTCCACGCGGATGCCCAGCTCGGTCTGCTTGCTGTTGATCTCCTTGATCGTGACCCGGACCTTCTCGTCCTTCGGCGTGCGCGCGGCCAGTTCGGCCGCAAAGGTCTTGAGCTCCTTCTTCACCTCGAACAGCCCGAGTTGCTTGAAGGCCTGGCTGGTCGCCGCCGCGGTGCGCGGCGCGTCCGCGTTCACCAGCATGCGGAACTCGCCCGCCACGTAGGTCGCCTGCATGTCGCCTTCCTTGTCGAGCGACACCGTCGTGCAGCCCGCGGAGAGCAGGGCGGCGAGGCCGGCGAAAACAAGGACGCGAGGGAAGGAAATGGACTTCATGACGTGAAATTCGACCGCCGCTTCTGCGTCCGGTGCCCGGGCGCGTCAACTTTCCGCCGCGCCCGTGATCGCCGACGGGGCGGGGACGCGGCGATTTTAGGCTTTTTTTGCCGACCGCCTGCGTCCCATCCTCCCCGCCTTATGTCGCAACCACTCGTCGGCCTCATCATGGGCAGCACGTCCGATTGGGAAACCATGCAGCACGCCGCCGCCACGCTCGAAAAGCTCGGCGTGCCCTATGAAAAGGACGTCGTCAGCGCCCACCGCACGCCCGACAAGATGGCCGACTACGCCAAGACCGCCGAGTCCCGCGGCCTGCGCGTCATCATCGCCGGCGCCGGCGGCGCCGCCCATCTCCCCGGCATGACCGCCGCCTTCACCGCGCTCCCCGTGCTCGGCGTCCCCGTCGAGAGTCACAGCCTCAAGGGCCAGGACAGCCTCCTCTCCATCGTGCAAATGCCCGGCGGCGTCCCGGTCGGCACCTTCGCCATCGGCAAGGCCGGCGCCATCAACGCCGCCCTCTTCGCCGCCGCCATCCTCGCCGGCACCGACCCGAAGATCCGCGCCACCCTCCACGCGTTTCGCACCGCGCAGACCGAGACCGTCCTCGCCGCCAAACTGCCCTGATACCCAGAACGGCGGAACGGCAGGGCACAGAACGACACGACGCTCCGGCCTCCGCCCTATCGACGCTCCGACTGTCCTCCCTCTGTAGCTCTGTCGTTCTCTCCCTCTGTCGCTCTTCTCGCTCCCTCCACCATGATCCCTCCCGGCAAAACCCTCGGCGTCCTAGGCGGCGGCCAGCTCGGCCGCATGTTCGCCCACTCCGCCGAACGACTCGGCTACCGCGTCCACGTCTACGAGCCCTCCGTCGATTCCCCGGCCGCCGAGGTCAGCGCCCACGCCGTCCACGCGCCCTACACCGACCTCGCCCAGCTCGAGGCCTTTGTCCGCGGCTGCGACGTCGTCACCTACGAATTCGAAAACATCCCCTGCGAGCCGCTCTGGCGCCTGGAAAACGCCGGCGTTTACCACCCGAAGTGGCAGATCCTCGAGGTCGCGCAAAACCGCCTCCGCGAAAAAAACTGGCTGCGCAAAAACGAGTTCCCGCACGTCCGTTTCGCCGAGTGCGAGGCCGGTGGCGACCTCGCCGCGGCCATCCGCTCCATCGGGCTTCCCTGCGTCGTAAAAACCGCCGACTTCGGCTACGACGGCAAGGGACAGCAAAAAGTCTCCGACGAGGCCTCGCTCGCCCGCGCCCTCGCCGCTTTCAAGAACCAGCGCGCCGTCGTCGAGCAGTGGGTCGACTTCAAGTGCGAGCTCTCCGTCATCGTCGCCCGTTCCTCGGCCGGCGAGACCCGCAGCTTTCCCGTCGCGGAAAACATCCACACCAAGCACATCCTCGATTTTTCCATCCTGCCCGCCCGCGTCGCGCCCGAGCTCCAGGACAAAGCCCGCGCCCTCGCCCAGGCCATCGCCGACCGCCTCGGCCTAGTCGGTCTCCTCGCCGTGGAGTTGTTCCTCACCGACCGCGGCGAGATTCTCGTCAACGAGATGGCCCCGCGTCCGCACAACAGCGGCCACTGGTCGATGGACGGCTGCGTCACCTCCCAGTTCGAGCAACACGTCCGCGCCATCGCCGGCCTCCCGCTCGGCGACGTGTCGATGAGCTCCCCCGCCGCCGTCATGGTCAACATCCTCGGCGACGCGTGGAAATGGTCCGGCGACCAGTGTGTCGGCGAGCCGAATTGGTCCGCGCTGCTGGGCGAACCGCGCGCCCACCTCCACCTCTACGGCAAAAAAGAGCCCCGTCCGGGCCGCAAGATGGGCCACTTCACCGTCACCGGAGACACCGTCGAGCAGACCCTCGAGCGCGCCCGCCGTCTCAAGGCCGCTCTGCAAGGCTGAGCAGGTAGGGGCAGGGCGGGGGACCGCAGGGCCCGCCGCGGCTTTGAGCGGGGCGACCGTATTCTGACGCCCCGCGGGCCCGCGCTACCTAGGCCGCGGGCCGATTGTCCTTGGTCATACCCGCCCGGATTTGCGGGAGTCGTCCACGGTGCCCGTTGCCCGCCGAGGCGAGGTCGGTGAAACGGGCAAAAAGACCGCGGCACCGCGTGTATTTACCCGCGCCCCCGCTTTCCGCGGAGCCAGGCCACAGCCAAGCCGCGTCAGACGTCCAGCGGCGAGCGCACGCCCAAGCCCGGCGTTTGCATGACGTGCGTGTAGATCTGGGTCGTCTCCACGCTCTCGTGCCCGAGCAGATCCTGCACGGTTCGCAAGTCGGTGCCGTTCTCCAGCAAATGCGTGGCGAAGGAATGCCGCAGCGTGTGGCAACTGACCGGCTTCACGATGCCCGCGCGACTCGCCGCCGCCTTCACCGCCTTGTGGAGCGTGTTGTCGTGCACATGATGACGGCGCTTGACCCCGCTGCGCGGATCGAGGGCCAGGCTCTTTGCGGGGAAAAACCACTGCCATCCCAACTCCTTGCCCGCGTTCGGCGCCTTCGCATCGAACGCCCCGGGCATCCACACGCCGCCCACGCCTGCCCGCTGATCTCCCTCCCACAACTCGTTTACTCGCGCCCGATGGTCCGCCAGCGCGCCCTTTAGCGACGCGGGCAACATCACCACCCGGTCCTTGTTTCCCTTGCCGGCGCGGACGGTGATCAGACCCCGGTCGAAATCGAGGTCCTTTACCCGCAGCCGGATGCACTCCATGAGACGCAGTCCCGCGCCGTAGATCAACCGCAGCATCAACCCGGAGCTGCCCTCCGTTTGTGCGAGCAGGCTGCGTATCTCCTCCCGGCTGAGGACGACGGGCAGCCTCCGCCCGCGTTTTGCTCTGGCCACCTCCGCCATATCCTGGAGGTCTCGTCCCAGCACCTTCTTGAAAAAATAAAGCAGCGCGGAAAACGCCTGATTTTGCGAACTCGCCGTTACCTGTCGCTCGATCGCCAGATATTCGAGAAACCGACGCACATGGTCCGAGCCCAGTTCCTCACGAGTTACGGGCCCCACAAACATCAGAAAGCGCCGAGTCATCTCCAAGTAGGCTTGTTCGGTGCGGAGCGAGTAATGATTGAGGCGGATGGCGCGCCGTAGCTCGGTCAGCCACGCGTCGGTATCGGCGGGAGGCCCCGCCGGCGCGACGGCGCCCGAAGGAGTCGGATCCGGCGTGGACACACTTCCGCTGCTGCGAACGCGATAGCGCAAGACCCAGCCCTGCGGGCCGATCGGAAAAGTGCAGGGGGAAGGCAGCGAGTCGCCGCGAACCCACCGCCAGCCCTCGATGCCGCGGGTGAAGAACGAGAGCGCCTGACGCAGTTGGACGACGCGCCACTCTGGCCAACGTTCCCGGCACCGTTGCACCTGGGCGAGGTATGATTCCGTCGCGGTGCTTAAATCTAAAAGCTCGCAAGACTGGCGGGCATACGCCACAAACTGTTCCATATGAACGCCGAGCCAATAGGCCTCGCTATCCGAAGGGTGGACTTGGGCGGCCTCGAGAACGCGACGCACCCCCGCCCGCGGCACCAAGATGGGCTCTTCCAACAGCAACCCCGGTTCCTCCATCCCAAATTCCTCAAGCAACGGAATCTCCATCCGGTAACGAGATTTAATTGCCTTTAAAAATGTCCACCTTTTTCCTCTTTTATTTCCCTAAACTCTGAAGTTCCGGAATAAGTTCAAACTACACAACGTTAG
>CAYTLL010000022.1:0-60106 GCA_964438755.1 uncultured Akkermansia sp.
GAAGGCGGCGACGTGGAGCGGGGCGTGGACGCTGGGCGGGAACGCGGCGGCGGGCGCGTGCATCGGGCTTTGCCTCGGCGGCGCCACGGTGACGCTGGCGGCGGGGCTGCGCGCGGTCGCGGGGCCGCGCCGGCTGGGACTTGCGGTCGGGCTGGGGACGGGCGCGGCCTACGCGTTTTGCAACCTGCCTTTTGTTTTCGCCGTGGGCGCGGCGGAGCAGACCGCGTGGGCGATCGGGGCGGCCCTGGCGGGGACGGTTTTAAGCCGGCGGCTGGATGCGCGCGACGAGGGCGCCGCGGAGTCGCGCGGCATGGTCGGGTGGGTGGTGGTGTTTCTCGCGCTGGTGTGGATGGATTCGGCGGCGTTCTACATCATCCAGCACACGGACGCCTTGAAGGCGGCGACGTGGAGCGGGGCGTGGACGCTGGGCGGGAACGCGGCGACGCACTTCGGTTTCGCGCTGCTGGCGGGCTGGCTGCTCGACCGCGGGCGCGCGGGCTGGGCGGCGGCGGCGGCGGCGCTGCTGCTGGCGGCGGCCTGCCGCTGGATAAACAGCGAGGGCGCGGAGCTGCTCTATGTGGCCGGCGTGTCCCTGTATTCGGCGGCGTTGGTCTATGCCCCGGCGATGGCGGCGAGTCCGAGGGCGGCGGCTCTGGTTTACGCGGTGGCGGGGTGGGGGGGCTCGGCGCTGGGGATCGGCATGGCGCAGGATCTTCACGGCGTGCCCGGCTGGTTCGCGCCGGCCGCGCTGGCGGCGGTGGCGGCCGGACTTTGGTGGCGGAGACGGGCGGCCGGAGCCACGGGCGCCGCGACCGTGCTCGGGATCGCGCCCGCGGCTTTGCTCGTGGCGGCACTCGGCGGCGCGACGAGTCCCGAGGCGCGGGCGGACGACGTGTCGATCTTGCGCGGACGCGAGGTCTATATCTCCGAGGGCTGCATCCATTGCCATTCGCAGTTCGTGCGTCCGGGGACGGATGACGTGGTGAAGTGGGGGCCGGCGCGTCCGCTCGAGGAGCTGTTGCGCGAGAAACCGCCTTTGTTCGGCAATCGCCGGCAGGGGCCGGACCTGCTCAACGTCGGCAATCGCCGCTCGCGCGAATGGAACCGGCTGCACCTGGTCGCGCCGCGGGCGGTCTCCCCCGGTTCGCGCATGCCTTCGTATGCGCGGCTGTTCGCCGAGGGCGACGGTCGGGGCGAGGCTTTGCTGGACTATCTCGAATCGCTCGGCGCGGACACGATCCCGGCGCGCGCGGAGCAGGTGGCGGCGTGGCGTCCGGCGGCGGGCGCGAAGCCGGACGCGACGCGGGGGGCGGAGCGCTTCGCTCGCAGCTGCGTGCAGTGCCACGGGACGGAGGGGCGCGGCGACGGGCCTCTGGCGCGGGCCCTGCCTGCGGCGCCGGCGAATCTCGCGCGCGGAACGGCGCTCGACGACGAGGCGCTGGCGCGACTGATCAAGTTTGGCCGGCCCGGGACGGCCATGGCGGGACATGAGTCGCTGGACGACGACGCGGTGGTTTCGCTCGCCCGGCACGTGCGATCCCTGCACAACCCGGAGGCGATGAGCCCATGAAGATCCTTGTGGTGGAAGACGAACGGAAGGTGGCCGCCTTCGTGGCGCAGGCCCTGGCCGAGCAGGCCTACACGACCCGCGTGGTGGGCGGTTGCACGGCCGCGCGCGACGCGCTGGCGAACGAGCCCTGGGACGCCGTGGTGCTCGACCTCGGCCTGCCGGACGGCGACGGGCTGGATCTTCTGGCGGAGTGGCGGGCGGGCGGCTTCAACGAGCCCGTGCTCATCCTGAGCGCGCGCGACGCCGTCGCCGACCGGATCGACGGCCTCAACCGCGGCGCGGACGACTATCTTCCGAAGCCCTTCAGCGTGGACGAGCTGGTGGCGCGCGTGCGATCGCTCCTGCGGCGGCATTCGGGCGCGAAGAACACCGTGCTGGTCCATCGCGGGCTGCGCCTCGATTTGCTTGGCAGGGAGCTCCGTGTGGAGGGCCAGCCGGTCGAGCTGACGCGCAAGGAATTCGCCTTGGCGGAGTTGTTCCTGCTGAACCCCGGACGCGTGCTGACGCGCACGCTGATCGCCGAGAAGGTCTGGGAGGCGAGCTACGATCTGGAGACCAATCTGATCGACGTCTACGTGCGGAGGCTGCGGGCCAAGCTCGAGCGTCCCGGCCAGCCGCCCTTGATTCGCACCGTGCGCGGAACCGGTTACCAGCTTCTCGCATGATGCCGCGCAGCCTGACTTGGAAAACGACGCTGCGTTTCGCGGTGTTGGTGACGGCCACGACCGCGATCGTGCTGGCGGCGGGAGGCTGGTTGATCGACCGCCAGATGCGCCGGGGCCTGTCCCTCCTGCACGAGGGCGAGGCGGAGGAGCTGCGGGGCATGCTCGAGGGCGCGGAGCGCGCGCCCGACGCGGTGCGCAAACGCGTGCTGCGCGACAGCGAGGGCGACGCGGAGTGGTTCTACATCCAGATCCATGACGAGGCGGGAAACCTCCTTTTTCGCTCCGCGAATCTGGGAGCGGCGATCATGCCCGACCTGAGTCCGTCCGAGACGATCCGCGAAGTGAAGCTGGCGGGCGTGGGCGAGGTGCTGATGAGCGAGGCCCGCGTCGACGGATGGCACATCCAGATCGGAAGCCCGCTCACGATGGAGCATTTGCTTCTGGCCGATTACGCGAAGGTGAGCGGCGCGTTGGTGATGGCGGCCGCGCTCGGCGCGATCGGCCTGGGCTACGGGTTCAGCCGCCTGACCCTCAGGCCGCTCGCGGTGATCGCCGGCACCGCCCGGCGTGTGGGCGGCGACAACCTCCGGGAACGCATTCCCGACCCCGGCAGCCGCGACGAGTTGTCGGCCCTGGTGGGCGTGCTGAACCAGACCTTCGACCGCCTGGAGACGTCCTTCGAGCAGGTGAGACGTTTCACCGCCGACGCCTCGCATGAGCTCAAGACCCCGCTCGCGCTCATGCGTCTCAATGCCGAGCGTTTGCGCGCCCGGGCGGCCTCCGCCTGCGATGAGGCGGGGCTCGACGATCTGATCGAGGCGATCGGCCGCATGCAGGGCGTGATCGACAGGCTGCTTTTTCTCGCCCGGGCCGAGGGCGGCGCGCTTCCCCTCGCGGCCAAGCCGGTGCGGGTGTGCGAGCTGGTGGCCGATTTTTCCGAGGACGCCTCGGCCCTTCTGGAGGAGGCGGGGGCGCGCTTCGAGGTCGGCGGTTGCGACGCGGGCGAGCTTACCGTCGACGCGGCCTTGTTGCGCCAGCTGTTGCTCAATCTGGTGGCCAACGCGGCGAAGGTGTCTCCCCGCGGAGGCGTCGTTTCGCTGGAGGCCCGCCGGACGCCGGACGCCTGGCGTCTGACCGTGACGGACGAGGGGCCGGGCCTGCCGGCGGATCAGCTGGAGCGGGTCTTCGGCCGCTTCGTGCGTCATGTTTCCGCGGATACGGAGCGATCGGAAGGATCGGGGGGGCACGGACTGGGGCTGGCGATCTGCCGAAGCATCGCGCAGCTGCACGGCGGGACGATCCGCGCGGAGAACCGGGGCGACGGACGCCGCGGGCTGCGGGTGGTGGTGGAGCTGCCGGCGGCCTGAGGCCGGGCGCGGAAGCGTCTTTCGGGGTCGAATAAGCCGCGAATCCCGGATGATCGCCCCGTCGGCCGGGGCGTTGTGGCGATGGTGGACGTTGACGCGGAGGCCGGGAGCGATGCCTTGGCGGCATGACCAAAAACGAGATCGCCGCGGTGCTGGAGGAAATCGGGACCCTGCTCGAGCTGGAGGGGGAGAACCCGTTCAAGACGCGCGCCTATCAAAACGGCGCGCGGGCGCTCGAGGCGATGGAGGGCGCGGAGTTCGAGACGCGCGTGGCGGCGGGCGCGCTGGGCGAGCTGAAGGGCTTCGGCGAGGCGCTGGTGGACAAGATCACGAAGCTGCGCGCGGCCGCGGGCGCGGAGGAGCTGGAGTTTTACGCGAAGCTGCGGGCGCGTATCCCCGACGGGCTGATCGCGCTGCTCGAGGTCCCGGGCTTGGGGCCGAAAAAAATCAAGGCGCTGCGCGAGCAGCTCGGCGTGGAGTCGCCGGAGCACCTGGAGGCGGCCTGCAAGGAGGGGCGCGTGGCGGGCTTGGCGGGCTTTGGCGAGAAGACGCAGACCAAGCTGCTCGAAGGCCTGGCCAATCGCGCCGCCTACGGGAAGCGGCATCTGTGGTGGGACGCGCGGGCGGTGGCGGAGCCGATCGTGGCGGGCTTGCGCGGCCTGCCCCAGGTCCGGCGCGCGGAGGCGGCGGGGTCGCTGCGCCGTAATCTGGAGACGGTGGGTGATCTCGACTTCATCGTGGCGGCGGAGGCGAAGGACGCGCCGGCGATCGCCGACTGGTTTTGCGCGCAGGGCGGGGTGAAGGAAGTGACCGCGCGGGGCGAGACGAAGGCGAGCGTGCGCTTCGCGAGCGGTTTGCAGGCGGACCTGCGGATCGTGCCGCCGGAGCAGTTCGCGTTCGCGCTGCACCATTTCACGGGTTCGAAGGACCATAACGTGGCGATGCGTCAGCGCGCGCTGGCGCGGGGGCTCTCGCTTTCGGAGTGGGGCCTGGTGCCCGACGCGGGCGAGGGCACCGCCAAGGAAAAGGCGGAGCGCGGACTGAGCCTGAAGGCGGACGCGGAGGCGGATTTGTTCGCGCATCTCGGGCTGGCCTTCGTCCCGCCGGAACTGCGCGAGGGGCTGGGGGAAATCGAGGCGGCGGAGCGGAGCCGCGCGCAGGGAGCGGAGGGCGCGGATTCGAAAACCGGCGCCTTGCCGCGCTTGATCGAGCTCGGCGATTTGCGCGGGGCCTTTCATAATCACACGACGGAGTCCGACGGGCGGAATACGCTGCTGGAGATGGCGGCGGCGGCCCGGGCGCTGGGCTGGGACTACCTTGGCATCGCGGATCATTCGAAGGCGTCTTTCCAGGCGCATGGCTTGGACGAGGCGCGGCTGGCGGAGCAGGTCGCGGCGATCCGCGCGCTCAACGCCTCGGCCAAGGTCCCCGGGCTGACGGTGCTCGCGGGCGTGGAGTGCGACATCCTGCCCGACGGGCGGCTGGACTACGAGGACTCGGCCTTCGACGCCCTCGGGCTGGATTACGTCGTGGTCTCCGTGCACAGCGCGATGACGCAGAGCGAGGAGGACATGACGCGGCGGATCATCCGGGCGATCGAACACCCCCGGGCGACGATGCTCGGCCACGCCACCGGGCGGATCCTGTTGCGACGCGAAGGCTACAAGGTGGACCTCGCGAAGGTGATCGACGCGGCGATCGTGAACCGGGTGATCGTGGAGCTGAACGCGCATCCGAACCGGCTCGATCTGGACTGGCGCCTGTGGCGGCGCGCGGCGGAGCGCGGGCTCATGTGCGCGATCAATCCCGACGCGCACGAGACGGCGGGCCTGGCCCACGTGGCCGAGGGCGTGCGCGTGGCGCGCAAGGGTTGGCTGACGCGCGAGCAGGTCCTGAACACCCGCGATCTGGCGGGGGTGCTGAGCTGGTTCAAGACGCGGAATTAGCGCCGTCGCGCCACCCGGGGCGCGGCGCGCGTCTGTCGCGTTGACCGGCGCGACGGCGGCTTTTGTAGTCGCCGCCGAATGCACACCTCACTCCGCGTCAATCTGGGCGAACGCAGCTACGATCTGTTTTTCGGGTCGGGTCTTTCCGGGGCGGTTCGCGAACGCGTGGACGGCTTGCGCGCCGCGGGGCGAAAAGCGGCCCTGGTGACGGACGCGAACCTGGCGGCGACGCAGGGCGCGGCGCTCGACGCGCTGGCCGGCGATTGTCCGAGGCTGGTCCTGCCGGCGGGCGAGGGGACGAAGTGCGTGCGCGAGCTGGGACGGGTGTGGGATTTTCTGGCCGAGAACCGGCTGGATCGCAGCTCGCAACTCATCGCGGTGGGCGGAGGCGTGATCGGCGATCTGGCGGGTTTCGCCGCCGCGAGCTACCTGCGCGGCATCCCTTTTATCCAGGTGCCGACCACGCTGCTGGCCATGGTGGACAGCTCCGTGGGAGGAAAGACGGGCATCAATCTCGACGCCGGTAAGAACCTCGTGGGCGCCTTTCATCAGCCGGCGGCGGTCTACATCGACACGGCGCTGCTCGCCACGCTGCCGCCGCGCGAGTTCGCGGCCGGCATGGCGGAGGTGATCAAATACGGCCTGCTCGGCGACGCGGAGCTTTTCGCGCGGCTGGAGCGCGAGCCGCTGACCCTGGCCAGCCGCGATCTGGCCGACGTGGTGCGCCGCTGCTGCGCGACCAAGGCGCGGATCGTCGAGGCGGACGAGCGCGAGACGGCGGCCGAGGGCGGCCGGGCGCTGCTCAATCTCGGCCACACCTTCGGCCACGCGATCGAGCAGGTGACGGGCTACGGAACCTATCTGCACGGCGAAGCGGTGGCGGCGGGGCTTTGCGCGGCGGCGCGGTTGTCGCAAAAACTCGGATACATTGGCGCCGGCGAGGTCGCGCGGGTCGGGAAGGTGGTCGCGGCGCACGCGCTGCCGACGCGGCTGCGCGAGCCCCTGGCCCTGCCCGGGCTGGTGGCGGCGATGGCCCGCGACAAGAAGGTGCGCGCCGGCGGGCTGCGTTTCGTGGTGCTCAAGGCACTGGGCGACTCGGCCACGCAGGGCGGGATCGATCCGGCGCTGGCCGAGGCGGCCTTTCGGGAAATCGGGGCGGTTTGAGCCGTCGGAGGGGAGGGGCGGGGATGGCGCATCCGGGCTAAGCCGGTGGAACCGCCCGGGGCGGGCCCTCGGCTCCCGCTCGCGGTTTGTTTTCCGACACGGGCGGGCGTTTTTAGGATTCAGCCGCGGACGGATTGTCGTTTGAACCTTTCCCGTGGCCGCCATCGACGAAGGCATCGTTCGGGAATATTTCGAGCAAAACGGGTTTTTCGTGCGCCAAGTCCGGAAGCACGCGGTGCAGGCGCGCAAGAAGACGAGCGACGAGGAGATCGATCTCGTGGTCTACAACCCCGCCTGGGCGCGCGAGGGGCGAAGGCCGGACTTCTTCCTCTTCGCCACCGAGCTGCCGTATCTGCACCGCGCGATCGTGTCGGTGAAGCCGTGGCATACGGACGTGTTCACGCCGGGCATCTTGAAAAGTTCGCCGGAGATCTTCCGCTTCCTCGAGGACGAGGTGCAGCGCAAGGCGACGCGTTTTTTCCCGGCCGAAGAAGGGGAGGAGGCGGGCAGGCAGGACGAGTTCGCAAAGGTGCTCGTGTTGCCCGCGTTGCCCACCCAGGAGCCTTTTCGAAGCCAAAGCGTGGAGCTGCTGAAGGCGCGCGGGGTCGACGGGATCATCTCCTTTCGCGCCATCCTCGCCGACCTGATCGAGAAGGTGGAGGTGAACCGCAGCTACCGGAAGAGCGACACGCTCGAGGTGCTTCGCATCCTGAAGAACTACGAGTTGCTGCGAGACCCGCAGATGGACTTGTTGCCTTCGCGTCCGGCGCGCTGAGGCGGGTTTGCGGGAGGCGGGCGAGCGCGGGGCTTGAAACCGTCCCGCCCGCGGGCGAGCGTGGCCGTCTTAATGATCCATCCCTCCGCCATCATCGAACCGGGCGCGCAAGTCGGCGCCGATTGTGAAATCATGGCCCACGCCGTCGTGACGCGTCATGCGATCCTTGGCGACCGGGTGGTCGTGCATCCCGGCGCGGTGGTGGGCGGCGATCCGCAGTTTTTGAAGTTCGACCGGCGCACGCCCAGCTTCGTGCGCGTGGGGGACGGCGCGGTCGTCCGCGAAAACGCCACGATCAACCGCTCGATTTACGAGAGGCAGTCGACGGTCGTCGGGGCCCGGTGCTTTCTCATGGCCGGCAGCCACGCGGGGCACGACTGCGTCCTGGCGGACGACGTGGTGCTGGCGAACAACGCCATGCTCGCCGGCCACGTCACGGTGGGCGCGCTCACCTTCGTGGGGGGCGGCGCGGGCATCCACCAGTTCGTGCGCATCGGCGAGAGCGTGATGGTCGGCGGCCTCGCGCGGATCACGCGCGATCTCGCGCCGTTCACCATCGTGGCGGAGCGTGACGAGGTGAGCGGCCTGAACCTGGTGGGCCTGAAGCGCCGCGGTTTTTCCCGGGAGACGATCCGCGAGCTGAAGGACGCGTTCCGCGCGGTGTATTTCCAATCCGGCGACATCCGCCGCCTCGCCGCGGACGCCTTGGCGGGCGGGGCATTCAAATCCGCGGAGGCGCTGCGTTTCCTCGAGTTTTTCTCGGCGGGGAAGCGTGGTTTCGCGCGTCCGGAGCGTCGCGCGACCGGCGAGGAGTCCGGGGCCGCCGACGCATGAGCGCGACGCCCGTCAGACTCGCTTTCACGTGCGGCGATCCGTCCGGCGTCGGCCCCGAGATCATCGCGGCCTGGCTGAGGTCCGCTTCGCCGGAGGACGCGGCGTCGGTGGATATCCATGGGCCGGCCCGATGGCTGGCGGGCCTGCCGCAGGCGGGGGTGTTTGTCGCGCGCCCGGCGGGCGCTTCGGACTTTTCCGCGGGGCCGGGCAAGCCCTCCGTGGAGGGTGCGCGCGTGGCCGACGCGGCCTTGCGCGCGGCGGCCGCGGCGGCCCGCGAGGGGAGGGTGGCGGGCGTCGTGACCGGGCCGGTGGCCAAGAGCTGGATGGCGCGGGCGGGCTGGCATTTTCCCGGTCAGACCGAGTTTTTCGCGGCTGAGTGGGGCGGGGAGCCGGTGATGGCCTTTTCGGGCGGGCGTCTGCGCGTCGTGCTCGCGACCTGGCATATCCCCTTTTCCGAGGTGCCGGCCGCCTTGACCGAACCGGTGCTGGCGCGGGCGGTCTCCGCGGCGGCGGAGCTGTGCGCGGCCGAGCTCTCCGGAGTCGGGGGGGCGCGCATCGCGGTCTGCGGACTCAATCCCCACGCGGGCGAGGAGGGCCTGCTGGGCCCGGAGGAACGCGACCGCATCGATCCGATCCTCGACGGCTTGCGCGCGCGTTTCCCCGGTTTGTCGCGGACCCTGCCCGGCGACACCGTATTCGGACGTCAATTACGCGGGGATTTCGACGCGGTGGTGGCGCTTTATCACGACCAGGGGCTGGCGCCGTTGAAGACCCTGGAGTTCGACCAGGCGGTCAACATCACCCTGGGTTTGCCGTGGGTGCGCACGAGCCCCGACCATGGGACCGGCTTTGACATCGCGGGGCGCGGACTGGCCTCGGCGACGAGTTTTGCCAACGCCGTCCGCATGGCGCGCGTGCTGGCGGCCCGGCGCGCCCGCTTGCGCGCGGACGGATGAGCGCCACACTGCCTTTCCCTCCGCATGGATAACGCCACCCCGACCGCAGCCGCTCCCGTTTCCTCCCCGAGCCCCGTCCCGGAGCCGGTGGCGCCGCGCGCGGGCGACGAGCGCCTGGTGCGCCTGACCGAGGCGGCAGGTCGCAAGGTGTCGTTGCTGATCGCCCGCGAGAAGCAGGGCGACTACCTGCGCGTGGCCATCGCCGGCGGCGGCTGCAACGGCTTGAGCTACAAGCTTCGTTTCGCTCCCGAGGCGAAGCGCGGCGACATCCTGGTCGAGACGGCGGGGGTGAAGGTTTTGGTCGATCCCAAGACCGCGCTCTACCTGAAGGGCACGCATATCGACTATTCCGCGGCGCTCATCGCCGGCGGCTTCAAGTTCAGCAACCCGAATGCCAAGGCCTCCTGCTCCTGCGGCGAGAGCTTTTCCGTCTGAGCGCCTCGGCGACCTTCACTCGGCGCCGGCTAAAGCCTCTCCGTCCGCATGAACGGGGAATCCCCCCCGGCCCGAAGTCCCTTTTCCTGTTGTCTTTCCCGGGCACCTCGGCGTTCTTGCCAGCGTTTTAGCAACCGCACCCAGCATAATTGATGGCCCTCTCAGCACCCTACGGCGGTGGCGCCCGCCGCCCCAATCAGCCTTATCAACGTCGTAACAACGACCCGTTTGCGCATATCAAGCGCAACGACAAGATCCGCTCCCCAGAAATTCGCGTGATCTCCCCCGAAGGCAAACAGCTCGGCATTCTGCCGACCGACCGCGCCCTCGCCCTCGCCCGCCAGTTCAACCTCGACCTCGTCGAGATGTCGGCCAACGCGACCCCGCCCGTTTGCCGCATCATGGATTTCGGCAAATACATCTACGAGGAGCAGAAGAAGAGCAGCCACGCCAAATCGACGGCGAGCAAGCTCAAGGAGGTCGAATTCACCCCTCGCATCGAGCAGAACGATTTTCTCACCAAGATCCGTCACGCCGAGGAGTTCCTCGACCATGGCAACAAGGTGAAGCTTCGCCTGAAGTTCCGCGGCCGCGAAATGGCCCACACCGAGATCGGCTTCAATGTCATGAAGCGCGCCCTCGAGGAGCTTTCCGGAATGGGCCACCCCGATGCCGAGCCCAAGCTCATGGGCAAGCAGATCAACGTGATGCTCACGCCCTATCCGGCCAACAAACGTAAGCGCAAATACACGCTTCACGCCGACGAGCAGGCGATCGACGATTCCGGCAAGGACGACCACGACGACGACCAGGACTGAGCCCGGCGTCCCGCGTTCGTGCCTCGCGCCATCCCCGAACAACATTTCCGCCGCGTCCCTTCTCCCCGGGGCGCGGCTTTTTTCCGCCCCATGCCCCGCGTTCGCTCCCTTTTTGCCGGACTATTCCTGTGCGGGCTCGCCGCCTCCGCCTTTGGTCCCGGCTCCTCCGCCGTCGCGGCTTCCGTCTCGCTCGCCGCCAACCGGCCCGCGTCTCGCGAATCCGCGCCGTCGACCGTCAAGATCAAGGGCGTCGCCTACACGGAGGCCCGGGCGTGGTTCGCCCGGCTCGGCTACAAGGCCGCCTACGACGCGGAGAAGAAGACACTCACCCTGGGCTCCGCCTCCGGCCGTGTCGTCCTCGAGGTGGAGTCGCGCGAGGCGACGCTCAACGGCATGCGCGTGTTTCTCGGCGAGCCGGTGACGGCTTACAGGGGAGGCGTGTATGTCGCCGGCACCGATCTGGATCGTTTCATCGGGCCGATCCTGCGGCCCTCGCAGCTGGCGCCGCGTCCCTTGCGCACCATCGTGATCGACCCCGGGCACGGCGGCACCGACACCGGCACGCAAAACAAGGCGGGCAAGCTCGACGAAAAAAACTTCACGCTCGATGTCGCGAAGCGGCTTCAGCGGATGCTCGCCGAATCGGGCTGGAAAGTCGTCCTCACCCGCACCGATGATCGCTTCGTCGCGCTGCCCGACCGGGCCGAGCTGGCCAACAAGGCCAAGGCCGACCTCTTCGTCAGCATCCACTTCAACTCCGTCGCGAACAATCCCGCCGTGCGCGGCACCGAGACCTACGTGCTCACCCCGCGTTACCAGCGCTCGACCTCGTCGCAGCTGCCTTCTCCCGAGGACAAGGTGGAGCAGATCGGCAACCGTCACGACGGGTGGAGCGCGGTGCTGGGCGCGCAGATGCACCGCCAGCTTCTTGGCAAGTTGAAGACCGAGGATCGTGGCTACAAACACGCGCGTTTCGCCGTGCTGCGCCTCGTGGATTGCCCGGCGGTGCTCGTCGAGGCCGGCTACCTCTCCAACGACGCCGAAGCGCGCAAGCTCAACACCGAGGCCTACCGCGGCGATATCGCCGAGGCGCTCGCCGCCGGCGTCCAGGCCTACGCCGCCGCGCTGGCCACCGCGAGGTGACGGGTCGATAATTCCCACGGGCCGTTTCCCTGGGCGGAACGGCCTGCGCAAAGTTTGCCGCGCGCGCCGGAGTGAATCCGGGCTTTCGTCCGCTTGACGCGGTTGCCTTGCTCGAGAAGGCGGGCCGGGTTTTCCGCCCGGTAGTCAACCCGCCTTTGCTGCCCGTGCAGGCCCACGTTGAGAGGGTCGGCGAAGCCGTCGTGCTCGCCCAGTCGCCGACCGGACTCGGATCCGGCTTCATCATCCACCCCGACGGCTACGTCGTCACCAATCATCACGTCGTCGCGGGCGAGACCGACCTCAGCGTGACTCGCTATGTGCGCGGCGGCGGCGAGCTCGAACGCGTGCGCCACCAAAAAGTCCGTATCATCGCCACCGACCCGCGCGGCGCCGTCCGCGTCGTTTCCAAACCGGCGGACATGGTCCAAAACAGGTCAGCCCGCCAGCGCGCGCTTGACCAGCTTCTCGGTGGTGGCGTCGGCGCCGAGCGCCACCTGGGCGCGGCGCACGGCGGCGTCGGCGTCCGCGGGCTTGTAGCCGAGGGAGCCCAAGGCGAGCACGGCGTCGCGAAAGATCGTGTTGCCGGAGAGAGAGGCGGGCGCGCCGCCGGCGGCTGTCTCGGGGACGCCGGCGACGGGCGAGCCGGAGCCGCTGGCGCCGACCTTGGCGCGAAGCTCCACGACGAGGCGCTCGGCGGTCTTTTTGCCGATGCCCGGGCATTTGGAGAGGCCCGCGACGTCGCCATCGCGGATCGCCGCCTCGAGGACCGGGAGCGACATGCGGCTCATGATCGTGAGCGCGAGTTTCGGGCCCACGCCCGAGACGGTCTCGATCATCATGCGAAAGAAGTCCCGGTCGGCCGGTGTGGCGAAGCCGTAGAGCGTCTGGGCGTCCTCGCGGTAGATCACCAGCGTGTGGAGCTTCACCGTCGCGCCGGGCGCGGGGAGTTTTTCCGCGGTGGTGATGGGGATGTTCACCTCGTAGCCGAAGCCGCCGATCTCGATGATCGCGCGCAGCGGCGTGCATTCGGTGAGGAGGCCCTGGATGCTGGTGATCATGGCGGCGAGGAACGCGAGGCGCGGCGTGGTCGGATTACTTCAGCCCGAGCACGTCCTGCATGTCGTAGACGCCGGGCTTCTGACCCACGAGCCAGGCGGCGGCGCGGACGGCGCCGCGGGCGAAGATGCCGCGGTCGGAGGCCTTGTGGGTCAGCTCCACGCGCTCGCCTAGGGCGGCGAACATGACGGTGTGGTCGCCGACGACGTCGCCGCCGCGGAGGGCGTGGATGCCGACCTCGGTCTTGGTTCGCTCGCCGGTGATGCCCTCGCGGCCGTGGCGCAGGGCCTCGGCGCCGAGCTTGCGCTCCTCGAGGATGATCTCGAGCAGGCGGGCGGCGGTGCCGCTGGGCGCGTCCTTCTTGAAGCGGTGGTGCATCTCCACGACCTCGGCGTCGTAGTCGTCGCCCAGCACGGCGGCGGCGCGACGGGTGAGCGCGAAGAGGAGGTTCACGCCGACGGAGTAGTTGCCCGACCAGACGCAGCGGATCTTCGCGGCATCGGCGAGGAGGTGCTTTTTCTCCTCGGCGGGGTGGCCGGTGGTGCCGATGACGAGGGCCTTGCCGTGCTGCGCGCAGAGGCGGATGACCTCTGCGGTGGTGGCGTGGAAGCTGAAGTCGATGACGACGTCGGCCGCGGCGATGCCGGCGGAGAGATCATCGCCCTGGTCGAGGGCGGCGACGACGGCGGCGCCGGCTTCCTTGGCGGCGGCGAGGTTGGCCTGGCCCATGCGGCCCTTGGCTCCGACGATGGCGATCTTGAGGGACATGTGTGGCGAGAGATGTCGCGAGGCGGGCGCGGGTTTACTTCTTGGACTTCTTGCCTTCGAGTCCGGCTAGGGCGGCTAGGAGGGCGTCGGTGGCGGGTTTGGTCATGCCGCTGAGCGGAGGGCGGACCTCGGCGGAGCCGATCAAGCCGGCGCGCTGCATGGCGAACTTCACCGGCACGGGATTCGGCTCGAGGAAGAGCGACTTGAAGACCGGGTAGAGCTTGCGGTGCGCGGCGCGGGCCTTGGCGAAGTCGCCGGCTAGGGCGGCGTCGACCAGGCCGACGACCTGCTTGGGCAGGAGGTTGGAGGCGACGCTGATCACGCCCTCGGCGCCGACGGCCATGAAGGGCAGGGTGAGGGAGTCGTCGCCGCTGAGCACGACGATGTCGTTGCCGAGAGCGTTCTTGAGCTGGTCGACGCGGTCGACGGAGCCGCCGGCCTCTTTGATGTAGCGAACGTGCGGATACTTGGCGCGCAGGCGCTCGACAACGCCCACGCTGATCTCGATGCCGCAGCGGCCGGGTATGGAGTAGAGGATGACGGGTTTGTCGGTGGCCTCGGCGACGGCGGAGAAGTAGCCGAACACGCCTTCCTGCGAGGGCTTGTTGTAATAGGGGGCGACCACGAGCACGGCGTCGGCGCCGGCCTCGGTGGCCAGGGAGGTGAGCTCGACCGCCTCGGCGGTGGAGTTGGAGCCGGTGCCGGCGATCACGGGCACGCGGCCGCGCGCGGCGGCGACGGCGGCGCCGATCACCTCCATGTGTTCGTCATGCGAAAGGGTGGGGGACTCGCCGGTGGTGCCGACGGGCACGATGCCGTCGATGCCGCCTTTGATCTGGGCCTCGATCAGCTTGGCGAAGTCGTCGAAGGCGACGGCCTGCTTGCGGAAGGGCGTGACGAGGGCGGTGATGGTGCCGGTGAGGGGGCGCTTTTTCATGCTAAGTTGTAAAACGATACCTTGCGCGGGATGGCATGGTGAAATACTCCCGGCGCAACCCTATTCCCCGTTTCGTTTAACCGCATGCCCACTCCGCATACCGAGCTTTTCAACGACCTGCTAAAACTCGCCGTCGATTCCGGAGCGAGCGACATCGTGATCAAGGCCGGCAAACCGGGCTACGTGCGCCTCGCGGGGCGTCTCAAACCCGTCGACATGGACCCGATCCTCGACGTCGAGGCCGAGGCTTTCGTGAACGAGCACGTGCCGAAGGTCTTCGCCCAGCTCTGGATCGACTACGGGCAGGTTGATTTCGCCTATTTCTCCGCCGACGTCGGGCGCTTTCGCGTCAATGCCTTCCATCAGCGCGGGCAGGTCAGTCTCGTCTTCCGTCACATCAAGAGCCAGGCGCCGACCTTTGAGCATCTTCAGCTCGACCCGGAGGCCATTCTCCGCCTCGCGAAGGCCAAGGACGGCATCCTGCTCGTCTGCGGCGCGACCGGCTCGGGCAAGAGCTCGACCATGGCCGCGATGTTGAACTGGATTAACCAGAACCTCGACCGCCATATCATCACGCTCGAGGACCCGATCGAGTTCACCTTTCAGGACGACAAGTCGGTCTTCCAGCAGCGCGAGATCGGCCTCGACGTGCCGAACTTCGAATTGGCGATCAAGGCGGTGCTGCGGCAAAACCCCGACATCATCCTGATCGGCGAGATGCGCGACCGCGAAACCTTCGAGACCGCGATCTCCGCCGCCGAGACCGGCCACCTCGTGCTTTCCACGATGCATGCCGGCACGGTGTCGCAGGCCTTGACGCGTCTTTTCGAGTTCTTCCCGCCCGAGCAACAGCTTCTCGCGCGTCGCCAGATCGCCAGCTCGCTGCGCGGCTTCATTTGCCAGAAGCTCGTTCCCGCGCTCGAGGGTGGCGGCCGCGTGCCGGCCAACGAGATCCTCGCCGCCGACACCACGGTGCGAAACCTGATCCTCGAAGGCCAAAACGAGAAGGTCCAGGGCCTGCTCGACACCGGCGCCGACACCGGGACCTTTTCCTTCAACCGCGACCTCTACCGCCTCATCAAGGCGGGCAAGATCAGCAAGGCCGACGGACTGCGTTTCTCGCCGAACCCGCAGGCGCTGGAGATGAACCTCAAGGGCATCTTCATGAAAACCTGAACGAGGGCCGGCCGGGTTCCCGTCCGCCGCGTTTTTTGGCAAAGCCGCGTCCGGCCGGGCCCGGCTTTTTTTCTGCCTTGGTTTCGCCGCCGGGGGGCCTTAGCGCTTCGCGTTTTACTTATGGCCACCGCTCTCCTCTTCGCCGGTCAAGGCGCCCAAAAAGTCGGCATGGGCAAGTCGCTCTACGAGAACTCCGCGACCGCTCGCGCGCTTTTCGACGAGGCGGATCGCGTGCTCGGCTGGAGCCTCACCAAGATCGCCTTCGAGGGCCCGGACACCGAGCTCACCCAGACCAAGGTCTGCCAGCCCGCGCTCTTCGTCCACGGCATGGCCCTCCACGCGATTCTCCAGGAGCAGGGCAAGCTGAACGATGTCTCGATGGCGCTCGGTCTTTCGCTCGGCGAGGTCACCGCCTACACCGCGGCCGGCGTCTTTGATTTCGCCACCGGCCTTCGCGTCGTGGCCGAGCGCGGCCGCCTCATGCAGGTCGCCTGCGAGCAGTCGCTCGGCGGCATGGCCGCCATCATCGGCGAGGAGCGCGCGAAGGTCGCGGAGCTATGCGCCGCCTTCGACATCGAGGCCGCGAATTTCAACGCGCCCGGCCAGATCATCGTCTCCGGCGACAAGGCCAAGGTCGACGCCGCCGTCGCCGGCGCCAAGGACCTCGGCATCAAGAAGGTCATCCCGCTCAACGTCGCCGGTGCCTACCACTCGCGCCTGATGGAGCCGGCCCGCGCCGCCTTCGCCGCCTTCCTCGACACCGTGCCTTTCGCCGCGCCGAAGTTCACCGTCTTCACCAACACCACCGGCCAGGCCGTCTTCGAGCCCGCCGCGATCAAGGCGGCCTTGGTGAAACAGGTCGTTTCCTCGGTGCTTTGGGAAGATTGCATGCGCTCCGCCGTCGCCACCGCGGGCGGTCCCGCCGCGGTCCACTTCCTCGAGCTCGGGCCGGGCGGCGTCCTCGCCGGCCTTGCCAAGCGCACCGACAAGGCCTGGCAGGTGCGCAGCCTGAGCGAGTTCGCCGATTGCGCGGCCTGATCGGCCGCGCTTCGCGCTCCTCGCCCCGCGCATCCGCGCCCTCTTCTCGCGGAGGCGTGGGACGAGGATCGGTGGACAGTTTGATTTGTGGGGTTTTGACCCCGGCCAAGGGGTGGAAACCTCTTTTCGGCGTGGACAAGCGAGACGCCTCCACATGTAAATAAATCGTCAAGCATGGGTCCGGACTTGGAGATCAAATCCCTGCCGCCGCTTTCGGCCGGCGAGCGTTCGCTTCTCGAGATGCACTCCATCCTCGTGATCCTGAACATCCTGCATGGGCGTCTCCAGTTGCTGGGCGACCAGATCGCCGAGGACACGGGCCTGTTCCAGGCCTCCATTGATCATTGTGCGCGAATCCGCTCTCTCTTGTCCGAACCGCGCCTTTGCGTGGCGGAACTCAAGCGCGCTCCGGCCTGCATCGCCGAGATCCGGAGCGCCGTGGACGCCGCCTGCGCGGCCTATCCCGAGGCGTCGATGATCGAGGCGCGGCGCCGGTCCATCGAATCGGTGCACAGCACGCTGGATGTGTTCGCCGCCCGGGCGCTGGAGAGTCTCGAGCGTTTTGAAAACCCGGCCGCGTGGGTGGACTTTTCCGTCGCCGAACTTCGCGCCGACATGCGCGGGGTTTTCGGGGCGATCGAAAAGAACAGCGGAGGCCGCTATCACATCCGCCACAATTTCGCGTTGAAGGAGGACGGCGACTACTACCTCGATTTCCAGATCGAGAGCCCCACTGGTTCGACCGTGTTTCTGCCCGCCGCGTTTCGCGACGTCATCCGTGATCTCCTGGCCAACGCCCGTAAATACAGCGCGCCGGGCGGAACGATCAGCGCCGGTTTGGTGGAGACCGACGACCGGATTTTTTTCTCCGTGCAGGACTGTGGCATCGGCATCCCTCAGGATCAGCTCGAGGAGGTCTGCCAGTTTGGCCGACGCGGTCGCAACGTCCTTAATATCCGCACGATGGGTGGCGGCTACGGCCTGACCAAAGCGGTGCTCTTGACCCTCGAGTTCGGGGGGCGCTTCCGAATCAGTTCCCAGCTGGGCTTGGGCACGCGCATCCGCATCGAGATTCCCCTGCCGACCGACCGCGCCGCCGCGAACGCGGCCTGAGCCGCGCGATGGAACCGCGCAGGGTCGGCTTCCGTCACCAGATCCCGACGCCTTTTTCCTGCATCACGGCTCCGGTCCCCGGTGTTTGCTCAAGCGTCGCCCGCACCGGGCCATCGCGGTCGGGCGCGATGCGGTTCCTTCCGAAAGCGCGCTCGCGTCTGTTTTATCGGGCGGTGACTTAAGCCATTGGTAAGCAAAAGCGGCGGGCGGCGTTGTTTATTCTCATGCAAAGGCGTCCGCTCCGGGCTTTCGAGTCGCTTTGGGTTTTCGCCTGCTTCGGTTTCCGAGGTCGGAGACGCCCGGGGCTTTTTTCAATCTGGCGGCTTGAAACGGCCCGCCGCGCTCCGCACCGTGACCGATTCCGCGCGCCCGTCGCGCCTCCGCACCCGCACGCATGGACTCCTCGCTCACCCGTAATTTCTGCATCATCGCCCACGTCGACCACGGCAAGACCACCTTGTCGGATCGCTTGCTGGAATACACGAACACGGTCGAGCAGCGCGTCCTCACCGACCAGCACCTCGACGCGATGGACCTCGAGAAGGAGCGCGGCATCACGATCAAGTCGCACCCGGTGACGATGACTTACCACGCGAAGGACGGCCACGCGTATAAGATCAACCTGATGGACACCCCGGGCCACGTCGACTTCGCCTACGAGGTCTCCCGCTCGCTCGCCGCCTGCGAGGGCGCCGTCCTTCTCATCGACGCCGCCCAGGGCGTCGAGGCCCAGACCGTGGCCAACGCCCACCTCGCCACCGCTCAGGGTCTGAAAATCATCCCGGTCATCAACAAGATCGACCTCCCCTCGGCCAACCTCGAGCTCTGCATGAAGCAGCTCGAAGACATCCTCACCATCCCCGCCGAGGAGGCCATCCTCGCCTCCGGCAAATCCGGCATCGGCATCCAGGACATCCTTGAGGCCGTCGTCGCCCGCATCCCGCCGCCGCGCTGGACCCACAACCCCGCCACCCGCGCCCTCGTTTTCGACTCCCTCTACGACAGCTACCGCGGCGTCATCACCTACGCCCGCGTGTTCTCCGGCTCGGTCAAGGCCGGCGACCAGATGTTGCTCATGAGCAACGCCCAGAAGTCCGAAATCAAGGAGGTCGGCGTCTTCACCCCGAAGATGACCAAGGTCCCCACCCTCGACGCCGGCGATGTCGGCTACGTCATCTCCAACATCAAGGACACGACCGATATCAAGATCGGCGACACGCTCACCCTCGCGCGCCAGCCCGCCGCCGAGATGTTGCCCGGTTACAAAGAGGTCCGCCCGATGGTGTTTTGCGGTCTCTATCCCCTCGAGTCGTCCGACTACGAAAAACTCAAGGCCGCCCTTGGCCGCCTGCGCCTCAACGACGCCGCCTTCCTCTACTCCTCCGAGAGCTCGGTCGCGCTCGGCTTTGGCTTCCGCTGCGGCTTCCTCGGCCTCCTCCACATGGAGATCATCCAGGAGCGCGTGCGCCGCGAGCACGACGTCGAGATCATCTCCACGTATCCGTCCGTCGTATACAAGGTGAAGCCCCACGGTGGCGACGAGATCGAGGTCGACAACCCGGTCAACCTGCCCGACCCCGGGACCATCGAGTATATCAGCGAGCCCACGATCAAGGCGGCCATCCACATCCCGAACGACGCGATGGGCGACATCCTCGCCCTCATCATGGAAAAGCGCGGCGTATGCGACCACACCGACACGCTCGACGCCACCCGCGTCATGTTGAGCTGCATCCTCCCGCTCAACGAGATCCTCGTCGATTTCAACGACCGCCTCAAATCCATCACCCACGGCTACGGCTCGATGGACTACGAGCTCGGCGAGTATGTCCAGAGCGACCTCGTGAAGATGGACATCATGATCAACGGCGACCCTGTCGACGCGTTCTCCAGCATCGTCCACCGCGAAAAGGCCGAGGGCAAAGGCCGCGTCTTGTGCGAAAAGCTCGCCGAGATCATCCCGCCCCAGATGTTCAAGGTCGCGATCCAGGCCGCGATCGGCGGCAAGATCATCGCCCGCGACAACGTGAAGGAAATGCGCAAGGACGTGACGGCGAAGTGCTACGGCGGCGACATCTCCCGCAAGCGCAAGCTCCTCGATAAGCAGAAAGAGGGCAAAAAGAAGATGAAGATGATCGGCAAGGTGAACATCCCGCCCGACACCTTCATCCAGATCCTCAAAAACTGAGCGGCCTTTCGCCGTCCGGCCCGGCCTTTGCGGCCGGGCCTTTTTCGTAACGTATTCCCGAACACGCCGCCGGTGGCGTTCCCACGGCAATCACGGGCGGAGCCGTCTTGCGGGTCTCAATCGAGGAAGGTCCAGCGGTCGAACATCGCGGCCTGGCCGCAGGGCTGGTTCGCGGGCGTCAGCAGGTTCCAGACGGTCGCGCCCGCGATCTGAAAACGACGTCCGGCGCGACTGATGCGGACGCCGGAGTAGTCGGCGATATACCCGTCGCGCGTGACGCGTTCGAGAAGACGGGCGCGTTCCTCGCGGTTCGGCGCCTCGGCGGTGAGCCGAGAGGGCATGCGCGTGAGTTCGTCCCACGTGGTGTCCCAAAGCCGGAGCGCGGCGTGGTTGCCGTAGTCGAGGATCGGGTCCGCCTCGGCGCCGTGCGAGACGAGGACGTAGGGCGCATCCATCAGGAGCCGGGCGCGCTCGCGCGGATCGGCCACCCCGGGAGCCAGGTCGCGGCCGGTCCAGTGTTTGAGGCTGCGAACGAGGCATTCGCTGTGTGCGATGAGTTCCGGGCTCATGAGGCGAGGGGAGCTTGGCGCGAAGCGGGGCGGTCTTTTGCGCGGCCGATCAGTCGACGAGCGCGCGTTGCAAGAGAGTGCGAAGGCGTTGCGGCTCGGTGGCGCTGGTCTTCGCCACGAACCCGCTTGCGTGCACGAAACGCACGTCCGGCTCGGCCTGGATCCGCGTGAAGTCGAGGCGCGGGTGATCGCGGAAACGCGACAAACCGTAGCCCTCGCCGCGGCGGTCCGGCGTGATGGTGCCGATGATGCGTCCCACGAGTCCTTGGCGGGCCACGTAGCGGTCCACGCCCGCGGAGGCGTCGTCCGGCATCGGATCGGTGCGGGGGAGAAACAGCACCTCGTGAGCGGCCGCGCCCGAGTCCGCGACCGGATCCACGCTCCAGCGCTCCGCGTGTCGGTCGATGAAGTCGAGCCGCGTGCGGAGATTGCGGAGATAGCCCAGGATGTCGTCGCCGACCAAGCGCATGATTTCCCAAAGGGCGTCGCCCGGAGCGAGGCGCGCACTTTGGGAGAAGACGCGGAGGAGGGCGCCGTCCACGGGCGAGTGGAGCTTGTTGACCAGCTCGCGGTCCGCGCCGAGCCAACGCGCGGTGTCGTTGGGCCCGCGGGAATCGAACCACTCGGCGGTTTCGAGCCAGTCGCAGAATTCGCGCGCGTCGGCGTAGAGCCCGAGCTGTTCCAGGATGAGCGAGATCGAGCAGGTCGGCCGCTGGTCGCGGGGGAGCTGGTGGTGGTCGAAATTGTTGAGCGAGGGCTCGTGCCGGTGGCCGACATCGACCACGGCCACCGACGGATCCGCTAGGTCCGCCTCCGTCGGCTCGCGCCGAAGCACGGGCGTCGGGTGCGTGGAGAGCAGGAGGCAGCAGGCGATGAACTCGTCCTTATGCGCGGAGCCGGGGTGGGTGAGAATCGTGGTGAAAGGGATCATGCGCCGGTGCGGGGATGGTCGCGGCGAGCGGGCGGCGCAAGGACGCTCTTGATCGGGCCGACCTGTCCGCCCCCGGGTTCCGTCCGGGGCCAAAACAGGGCTCGCACGCGAGGGACAACGGATGCGTGGTGCGCCAAGCTGTGCAAAAAGGGGCTTCCCATCGGCGGGGTGGCCGTATCAATTTTAACCTCTTTTATGCAGAAATCCCTCATCATCTGTAAGCCCGACTGCATGGAGCAGAAGCACGTCGGCAACGTTGTGGACCGCTTTGAAAAAGCCGGTTTCGAGATCATCGGCTGCAAGATGGCCCGTCTCACCTCGGCCCAGCTGCGCGAGCACTACGCCCACGTGGCCGACAAGCCCTTCTATCCCGAGATCGAGGGCTTCATGAGCTCCCGTCCCGTCGTCATCCTCGCCCTCAAGGGCGACAATGTCGTCGCGAAGGTCCGCGAGCTCCTCGGCCCGACCGATTCCCGCAAGGCCGCCAAGGGCACGATCCGCGGCGATTTCGGCACCGAGATGATGAAGAACGTCGTCCACGCCTCCGACAGCGAGGAGAACGGCAAGATCGAGATCGCCCGCTTCTTCAAGGCGGACGAGATCTTTGGCTAAAGCGCGATGCGTTTAAAGCGGTCCCGGGGGCGACTCCCCGGGATCCCCGACAAAAAGCCCGCCGGTTTCTCGGCGGGCTTTTTGTTTTTCTTCTCCCGCGCGTGGATGGACAGGGGCCGCGCTCCGGGTTTTTGTCCCCGGCACCGATGATCCCCGCCGAAGCCACAGCCATCGACGCCGCCACGGTGACGCTGAATCCGGCGATCGACCGCACGATCACGGTCGCGGGTTTCTCGCGAGGGGCGGTGAATCGCGCCGAGTTCGTCGGCGACCGGGCCGGCGGCAAGGGAGTGAACGTCGCCTCCGCGCTGGCGGAGCAGGGCCACCGGGTGGCGGCGCTGGGTTTTCTCGGCCGCGACAACGACGCGATCTTCGCCGCCCACTTTGCGGGGCTCGGCGTGGACGACCGTTGCCGGCGTTTGCCCGGCGCCACGCGAACCGGACTCAAGATCGTCGATTCCACGCGGGGCGAGACGACGGACCTTAATTTCCCTGGCTTGGCGCCCGCGCCGGCGGATACGGAGGCCGTGCTGCGGCAACTCGACGCGCTCGCGGCGCCCTGGGGCGTTTTGGCGGGCAGCCTGCCGCCCGGGGTGCCGGCCGATTTTTATGCGCAGGCGATCCGGCGGCTGCACGCGCGCGGCGTGCGGGTGGCGCTCGACACGAGCGGGGCGGCCTTGGACGCGGCGCTGGCCGCCGGGCCGGATATCATCAAACCCAACACGCATGAACTCGAGGCGCTGGTCGGGCGGGCCTTGCCCGATGAGACGGCGGTGATCGAGGCGGCTAAGACGATTGTTGCTGCCAACGGCGTGAGACTGGTGGCGGTGTCGCGCGGTGCGGCCGGGGCGGTGTTCGTGACGGCGGAGCAGGTCGTGGCGGCCCGGCCTCCTACGATCGAAGTCCGCAGCACGGTGGGCGCGGGGGACGCGATGGTGGCCGGCTTGGTCGCGGCGAGGCTGCGCGGATTGTCGCTCGCGGAAACGGCGAGGCTGGCGACGGCGTATTCGCTGCACGCCCTCACCCGGCATGAAGGGCGGGATCCGCGCGCGGCGCTGAGGTTCTTCGCGCCGCGGGTCGAGGTTTAACATCCCCCGTTACGATTCCGGGACGCGAAGGGGGGCCGATGGCGAGCGGAACGCTGCGTCCGCTTTTCAGAGTCCGCAGGATCTTCGAGGCGGGGACGGCGCCCCGCCCTCCACAAGAGGTTAACGAAGTGGCCCTAGGCGGCGTCTTTGGCGGGCTTGCCGGACTCCGCGATCCAGACGGCGAGCGCAAGGAGCGCGAGGCTGCCGAGCAGGCGCGGCAGATGCGTGGGCTCGTGAAACACGAGTAGCGAAACGGCCACGCCGAGGGGGATCTTCGCGTTGTTGAGCACGGCGAGCGTGCCGGCGTTGACCTGGGCCAGGCCGCGGTTCCAGAGGAAGAAGCCCGCGCCGCTGGCGACGGCGCCGAGGAAGGCGAGGACGAGCCACTGCGTGTTCGTGGGCGCGAAGGCGGACCACTTGGTAAAGGGCGCGGCGACGAGCGCGGTGGCGACGAAGCCGCCGAGGGCCAGCCAGGCGAAAAGTTGCGCGTCGTTGGCCTTCTTGGCCAGGGCGGGACGGGTGCGCTTGTAGGCGACCTGCCCGGCGGCGAAGCAGAGGTTGGCGCCTTGAACGAGGAGGAAGCCGGTCATGACGTTGGCGGTGCCGACGCTTCTCGAGAGGATGAGTCCGGCGCCCAGCACGGAGACCAAGGCGGCGACGGCGTGGCGCGGAGCGAGTTTGTTGTCGATCGCCGAGTCGAGGAGCACGACGTAGAGCGGTGTCAGAATGGTGAAGAGATAGACCTCGTGCCCTTGCAGATGCTGGTAGGCCTGGAGGTAGAGCAGATACATGAGCCCGAACTGGATCGCGCCGATGCCGGCGAGCCACGCGGTCGTGGACGCGGCGAGAAGGCGGAAGCGGAGGAAGGGGGCGAAAACCAGAAAGGTGACGCCGAGCCGCAGCGTGGCCACCGCGGGGGAGGGCAGATCGCCGAGGAAGTGCTTGATGAGACCCGGCGAAAAGGCCCAGAGGACGGAGACGAGAAGCAGGAGGAGCATCGGGATTTTTGGACGCGAATCACGCGGATGCGCGTGGAGGGAAGATCACAAAAGGCGCAGAAATCCCAAAAGGAGAACTTCGTTTTGCTCGTTTTGCGCCGTTTGTGGCCATGACTCCGTCGGGAGCTTGTCGGCTTTTTCTCGGGATACGCGGGCGGGCAGGAATCGAAAGGGCGCAACCGGTTGCCTTCGGGCGGCGTCTGAAAAACTTCGCCCCCATCCACCCATGAGCACCCCGGAATCCTCGCAACCGCGTCTCACGGCGCGCGACTTCGACCAGGAGTTGATCGACCTCTACGACTACTATGCGCACGGGCGGATCGATCGGCGCGCGTTTCTGGAGCGCGCGGCGAAATTCGCGGTCGGCGGTCTCACGGCGGCGGCCTTGCTGGAGCTGTTGAGCCCGCGCTACGCGCTGGCCGCTCAGGTGCCGAAAGACGATCCGCGCGTCGTCTCGGAGTATGTGAAGTTTCCCTCTCCGGAAGGCCATGGCGAGGGGCGCGGTTTGCTGGCCAAGCCGGCGGGCGCGGCGACGAAGCGGCCGGCAGTGCTGGTGGCGCACGAGAACCGCGGGCTCAACCCCTACGTCGAGGATGTGGCGCGCCGGCTGGCGGCGGAGGGCTTCCTGGCCTTCGCCCCCGACGCGCTGTATTCACTCGGCGGTTACCCCGGCACGGACGACGAGGGGCGTGTCATGCAACAGAAGCTGACGCGCGAGAAGATCGTGGAGGACTTCGTGGCGGCGGCGAAGTTTCTGCATGCGCACGAGGCGTCGTCCGGGGCGCTCGGCGTCGTGGGATTCTGCTTTGGCGGCTATGTGGGCAACACGCTCGCCTGGCGCTTGCCCGACCTGGTGAAGGCGGCCGCGCCCTATTACGGCGGCCAGCCGCCGGCGGAGGAGGTGAAGAAGATCAAGGGCGCGCTGCTGATCCACTACGCCGAGCTCGACACGCGGGTGAACGCCGGCTGGCCGGCCTACGAGGCGGCGTTGAAAGAGGCCGGCGTTTCCCACGAGGCCCACATCTACCCGGGGGTGAACCACGGGTTTCACAACGACACGACGCCGCGCTACGACGAGGCGGCGGCGAAGCTTTCCTGGGAACGCACGCTCGCCTTTTTCCGGGCGAAGCTAGGCTCGAAGGCGTGAGTCTTCCCGTTCGTCTCGCCCCCTGTTCCCGCGCGCACGCGCCGGAAATCCTCGCGCTCTTCAACCACGCGATCCTGCACACGACCGCGCTCTACGAATACGAGCCGCGCACGCCGGAGTTCATGGAAGGCTGGTTCGACGCGAAGGAGCGCGGCGGCTGGCCGGTGATCGGGGCGTTTGACGAGAGCGGCGCCTTGCTGGGTTTCTCGACTTGCGGGCCCTTCCGGCCGCAGCCCGGGTTCGCGCCGACGGCGGAGCACTCCGTCTACGTGCGCGGTGATCAGCAGGGCCGCGGATTGGGAAAATGTCTGCTCCGGGCGATCGTGGACGCGGCGCGGGCGCGGGGCCTGCACGTGCTGATGGGCGTGATCGACGCGGAGAACGCGGCGAGCGTGGCGCTGCACCGGGCGGAGGGTTTCGAGCTCGCGGGCACGTGGCGCCAGGTCGGCCACAAGTTCGGCCGGCGTCTCGATGTGGTCGTTTATCAGCGGATTCTGGCGGGCGCGGCCTGAGCCGGGGCGGTCTTGTCGGGCGGGGAAATCGAGCCCCTTGGATCGGGCGGATGCGGCGACGGTCTCGCGGGCGAGATGAAAAAACGCGAGGGGACCGATCCTTTCACGCGTATCAATGGACGGAAAGACGAGGGCATCCCGCCCGCCGCCGATCAAGATCCCACGAAATCCCTGCCATGAAAGCCCTGCGTTTGTCCCTGGTCTCGTTCACCGCGTTCTCGTTGGCCTCGGCCGCCTTTGCCGGCGCCGCCCCGCGTTACACCAAGTCGCGTTCCGCCGTTCCCGCGGCTCCCGCCGAGAAGTCGGAGATGAAGGCCGACAAGGACGGCTGCGCCACGATGTCCGTCACCCACGGTCGCTTCACCCGCACGGTGAAGTGCGACATGGAAAAGGTCCCCGGTTGCAAGGACCACTGCGAGAAGTGACGCGTCCGCGTGTTTCGCGCCGACCGCGCCCCGGCCGTTTTGGCCGGGGTTTTGGTTTTGGGCCGGCTCAGACGCGGAAGATCGCGCCCATCTTTTTGCCCAGGACGATGCTCAGGCCGACGATGCAGATGCCGAGGAAGCTCATGGCCCAGACCCCGAGGGCGCTGGCGATGAACTGGCCGTCGCCGAGCAGTTGGAAGAGTTCCAGGATCGCCTTGGTGATCGGGTAGAAGGCCTGTTTCTGCGCGAGGATGAGCGAGTCGGACACCTCGAGCATGGCGAAGGCGAAGGCGAGCAGGCCGCCGGCGATGAGGTTGGCGGCGATCAGCGGCAGCGTGACCTTGGCGAGGGCCTTGAGCGGCGGGCAGCCTAGGTTCTGCGCGGCCTCCTCGAGCGTCTCGCTGGTCTGCTGGAAACCCGCGACGGCGGAGCGCACGACGTAGGGCAGGCGGCGGACGGAGTAGGCGATGATGAGGAGCAGGGTCGGGTTTTCCACCGGGTTGAGGAAGGCGAAGGCGCGACCCTCCTGGCTCATCGCGAGGTAGCCGAAGGCGACGACCAGGCCGGGCACCGCGAGCGGAAGCATGGCGAGGATGTCGAGGAGGCCGCGGTAGGGCAGCTTCGAACGGACGACGACGTAGGCGATGGCGATGCCGAGGACGATGTCCACGACGGTGCTGGCGGCGGCGAATTTGAGCGAGTTGCCGATCGCGGAGACGGTGAGCGGGTGTCCGAGGGCGAGCTCGAAATTCTCCAAGGTAAAGCCCTGCGGCAGGATCGAGGCATACCAATCCTTCGCGAAGGCGGTGAGCACGACGCCGACGTGGGGCAGCACGGCCAGGGCGGTGACGCCGCCGAAGAGCGCGGTGCAGAGCAGGGCGGAGCCGAGCGGAAGCGGGCGGGCGCCGCCGGTCGAGGACGCCTTGGCCATCATCGCGTAGGACTGGCGGCCGAAGAGCCCCTTGCCGAGGGCGTAGAGCGCGGTGGTGCTGAGGAGCAGGAGCGTGACGAGCGCGTAGGGGGCGGGATTCCCGCCGATGTCCTTCAAGCCGTAGAAAATCTGGACGGAGGCGACGCGCGAGTAGTCGAAGACGAGCGGCACGCCGAGCTCGGTGAAGGCGGCGATGAAGACGATGGTGCCGCCGGCGAAGAGACCCGGCTTGATGAGCGGGAGCGTCACCCGGCGGAAACGGCGGAAGCCGGTGCAGCCTAGATTTTGCGCGGCCTCCTCCATGGCCGGGTCGACGTTGGCGAGGGCGGCGGCGCAGTTGAGGTAGACGATGGGGTAGAGCGTGAGGGCGTTGACGAGCGCGATGCCCCAGAAGGGCGCGACGGCGAACCAGTCGAAGGTCCAGCCTTCGGGGCGCAGTCCGAGCTGGATAAGCAGGGCGTTGAGCGCGCCGTATTGGCCGAAGATCTGTTTGATGCCGATGGCGCCGACGAAGGGCGGCAGGATCATCGGCACGAGCACGACCGAGGCGAGGGCGGCCTTGCCCGGGAATTGGAAACGGTCGCTGAGAAAGGCGAGGGGAAGGCCGATGGCGAAGGCGAGCAGCGTGGTCGCGAGGCCGAGCCAGAAGGAGTTGAGCAGACCGGTGCGGTAGAGCGGGTCGGCCAGCAGGGCGCCGAAGGTCCGCAGGGTGAAGTGTCCGTCGGCGTCGATGAAACCGCCGCGAAGGATCTGCAGGATCGGCCAGAAGAAAAACGCGGCGAAAAAGAGCAGCGTAAAGAGGAAGACGGAGCGCGCGAAAGTCTGCGACATCGCCCCGGACGGTGCGAAACGCGGGCCGTCGCGACGACGAAAAAGCGTCGTTTGCGGGCGAAAGTGACATTTTCCGGCGATTCGGCGCGGGCGCCTGGCGCCGGAAAGTTGCGATGGGCGCAGGGGCGCGCAGCGTGTCCGATGAGAACCGAACGCGACTCGATGGGCGAACTGCCGGTGCCGGACGACGCGCTTTACGGGGCCTCGACCCGGCGGGCGGTCTTGAACTTCCCCATCAGCGGGATGCCTCTGCCCCCCGCGTTCATCCACGGGCTCGGATTGGTGAAGCATGCTTGCGCCAAGGCGAACGAGGAGCTGGGCCTGCTCCCCGCGGCGAAGGCGACCTTGATCCGTCGCGCGGCGCGCGAGATGGCCGAGGGGCGGCTGGACGCGCATTTCCCGGTGGATGTTTTCCAGACGGGCTCGGGCACCTCGACCCACATGAACGCGAACGAGGTGATCGCGAACCGCGCGAGCCAGCTCGCGGGCGAGCCGCTGGGTTCGAAGCGTCCGGCGCATCCGAACGACGACGTCAATCTCGGCCAGTCCTCGAACGACATCATCCCGACGGCGCTGCACGTGAGCGTCTCGCTTGCGCTGGCGCGGGAGCTGAGGCCGGCGCTGGAGCATTTGCACGCGGAGCTGGCGGCGAAGGCGCGGGAATTCGGGCCGGTCATCAAGATCGGCCGCACGCACCTCATGGACGCGACACCGCTCACGCTTGGGCAGGAATTTTCCGGCTACGCGGCTCAGGTGGAGAAGGCGTTGGAGCGGACGGATCGGGCGGTGTTCGCGCTGCGCGAGCTCGCGGTTGGCGGCACGGCGGTGGGGACGGGTATCAATTGCGACCCGCGTTTCGGCGCGGCGGTGGCGCGGATCTTGTCGGCGGAAACCGGGCTGGAGTTCGTCGAGGCGCGCAACCACTTCGAGGCGCAGGCGGCGCGCGACGACGCCGTGGAGACGGCGGGACAGCTCGCCGCGATCGCGGCCGGCCTGATGAAGATCGCCAACGACATCCGGCTGCTGGGGTCGGGGCCGCGGGCGGGGCTGGGCGAGCTGCGTCTGCCGGCGACGCAGCCGGGCTCCTCGATCATGCCGGGCAAGGTGAATCCGGTGATGAGCGAGATGCTCGCGCAGGCCTGCATCTACGGCCAAGGGTATTGCTCGATGGTCGCGGCCTGCGGCAACGCCGGCCACTTCGAGCTCAACGCGACGCTGCCGCTGATCGCCCACGCGCTGCACGAGGCCGTGCGCGTGCCGGCGGCGGCGGCCCGCCGTTTCGCGGACGGCTGCGTGGCGGGTCTGGAGGCGGACGCGACGAGGTGTCGTGAGCTCGTCGACCGCTCGCTGACGCTGGCGACGGCCTTGAATCCGCATATCGGCTATGACGTGGCGGCGTCGGTCGCGAAGGAGGCGCACGCGACGGGGCGGACCTTGCGCGAGGTCGTCCTCGCGCGCGGGCTGATGCGCCCGGATGCGATCGACGCGGTGCTTGACCCGCTGGCGATGACCCGTCCGGGCGTAGCGGGCGGCGGCGGCGCCTGAGGAGGGCGCCCGTTCAGTCGAAGCGGCGAAGGTTCGAGACGAAGTAGTTGTCCAGTTCGGCGAGGCTGCTGAATTGGATCTTGTTGCGCTGGATCCGCGCCAGCACGACGTCGACCGCGGCGACCAGTTGCAGGTAAAGCTCTCGCCGGCGCGGATCCTTCACGAGCGCGGCGAGTGCCTCGGGGTCGCGGGCGGCTTCGAGATCGCGCCTGGGGTGGGAGGCTTTGAAGGCGTCGAGGTCGTCGCGATAGTCCTCGAGCGCGCCCGAGACCAGCCCGCCGACATCCCCGCGGGCGAGGCGCGCGCGGAAAAGCAGCAGCAGCGCGGCGGCGGTGAAACGGATGCGATCGTCGTTGGCTTTGATTTTCATGGAGGCTCGGTCGGCGGCGAAGAGCCCGGACCTTGGCCGCGCCCGGGGCGGATTCCAAGGGGCATCTGGCAGCCGCCCCGAGGCGGTCCTTGCGATAATCGGCGCGTCGCTTGGCCTGCGACGGAATACGGCTCGTGTCGGGGACGCGGGCGGCCAGGCTTCGGTTATGTCCCAAGACCTCGCGGCGCAGCTGGAGCAGACGGTTCTCGACATGATCGAACACAGCCCGACGGGGGCGGTCCCGCACACGCCGACCTACCGCGACGCGCTGGCCCGGCTGCGGGCGTCGCATCAGGTGTATCCATCGGCCGATTACAAGGACGGCTACGTGACGGCGCGCTCCCTGACCGCGGCGCCGCTGTTTTTCGCCCGCAACCTCGAGGCGTTCGCCACGGGGAAGGCGGGGGCGGAAACGCTGGAGCCGGACGCGGAGATTTTTTCCCGCTACGTGGCTTCGTTGCCGGCGGCGAAACGGCCGTCCGCCGAGGCGGCTCGGGCGGCGGTGGTGGCGCGAAAGACGCTGCACCGGGCGCGACACGGCGCGCCGGCGGCGCAGGATCCGGCGCACACGCTGTTCCTGGCGCCGGGCACGGGCCCGCATCCGGGGCTGCCGGGGAATTACCTCCATGGGTCGCTTTATCAGGCGCGGGCGAGCGCCGACAGCCCGTGGGGCATCTATCTGCACGACGCCGAGGACGGGTTGGCCCGGTGCGAGCTGCCGGACCGGGCGGCGGCCTGGGAAAAACTCCAGGAAGTGTTCGCGAGCGCGCCCTTTCAGCTGGCCGAGCTCGAAGCGCTCGGGTTCCGCATCGAATAGGGCGGCGCGCCCGCGCCGAGCCTGGTCAGAGATTGCCGGCGGCGCGCCTGATCTCGCGGATGACGCCGGCCGAAAAGACGAGAAAGGCCGAGCCGGCCGCGTAGACGGGGATCGAGATCGCGAGCCAGCCGAGAAGCGGGCCCGGCATGCGCGCGTAGCCGCCGTCGAGGAGCAGCAGGGAGAGGGCGACGATGGTCGCCAGCGCCACGAGGAAGCCGTTGATGATGGCGATCGTCCGGGCGGTGCGTTTTCCGAGGGCGAGGAAGACGGCGAGCGCCAGGGTGAGGAGAAGGCGCCAGGCGCGCAGCAGGAGCGGCGCGCCTTCCTCGAGTTGGGCAAAGAGAACGAAGTCGGCCACGGCGGCGACGACCAGAACCAAGGCCACGGCGGACAGGCGGCGGCATTTCTTCATGCCGCGCTGTCTAGAGGGTTTACGTTGATTTTAAATCCCAAACGCCGGTTCCTTTCAAAATATCCCGGCGGCGGGGTCGGATGGACTCGACCCGCGCGCGACCGGGACCGCGCGCAGGCGCCTCGCTCAGGCGGCGAAGGAATCGGCGAGGATGCGGGCGACCACCGAGCGGGCAGGCTCGGAGAGGGGCTTTTCCTGCTGGAGGAGCTCGGCGCGCGGCTGGAATTCGGGGAGGATTTCCGGACGGACGCGCTTCATCGCCTTCAGGGTGTGGGCGAAGACGAGGCGCACGGGAAGATTCTCGGGTTGGGCGAGGCAGAGACGGAGCTGGCCATCCAGGATTTCGCGCTCCCCGTGGAGCACGGATTTCGCGGGATCGATGCCGGCGGTGCGAACGGCGAGGAGTTGTTCGAGGCGGAGCAGGTAGTCCGAGGCTAGCGGCGCGGCGACGGAGGCCAGATCGGCGGAGGCGGGCGGGGTGGTCGCGATGTCGGCGTGGGCGGCGAGCGATTCGTGGATCCGGCGGGAGAGCTCGGGCAGGATGTCGCCCGGGGCGGCCGGGTTGATGGGCAGGCTGGCTACGGCTAGGCAGGCGGCGTCGATGGTGCGCAGGAGGCGGAATTCCACGATCCACGGTTCGGCGGTGCAGCGCAGGTGGGTGACGACGAGGTAGTCGGCGACGTCGTCGGGGACGACGGCGCGGGCGTGGCGCGAGGCGGTGGCGTCGTCCCAGGGAACGCCGCCCATGATGAATCCCGGACGCGGCTTCACGAGCCAGGGGACGAGGACGCGGGCGAGGGCGGGCGTGGCCAGCTCGACCTGCTCGGCGAGGAAGAGGGGGAGGGCGCGGGAGAGACGTCCGGCTCCGTCGGCGAGGCGCGCGGCGTCGGGGTTTTCGGGCGAGGCGGCGGGGAGTTCGGCGCTGGCGCCGAGAAAGGCGACGAGCGGGGCGTCGTCGGCCTTGGCGGCGAAAAGTTCGACGGCGGGGGATTCGGGTGGCAGCCAGACCGGGCCTTCGACGGCGAGGAGGGTGACCTGGGCCTGCTCCTGCGGCGCGCGGGGCTGTGGCGCGGCCGCTTTCGTCTCGGTGGCGGAAGGCGTGACGGAGGCGGACACGCGAGGCGTGGCGGGCGGGGCGGAATCGAGGGCCTGGCGGCTTTTGGCCAGCTCGGCGTCCCAGAAGGCGAGAGGTTGTTTCCAGTCCGGCCGGCGGGCGGCGTAGAGGCGGTCGAGGAAGCGCCGGGCGGCGTCGAGCTGGCCGAGGTCGTGGTAGGCCTTGAGGATGTTGAGACCGGCGGGGAGGCCGTGCAGGGCGACGTCGTAGTAGGGCGCGGCGAGGTGGAGAATCTCCGGCAGATGGCCGTGATTGCCGAGGTCTCCGCTCATCTGCTGGAGCATGTCGGCGGGGACGGGGCGCGGGGCCTGGTCGAGGGCCTCCTCGTGGAGCTTGAGCGCGGCGGCGGTGTCGCGTTGCTGGAGATGGTGCTGGGCGAGCCAGAGACGGGCGCGCCAGGACTCGGGCAGTCCGGCGACGCGGCGGACCGCCTCGAGCGCGGCGGCGGGGCCCCCGGTGTCGCGATGGTGGGCGGCGAAGCCGGCGAGGGCGTGGTCCTGGTTGGGGTCCAGCTCGAGCGCGCGCCAGAGGAGTTCGGGCGCGGCGACGGAGTCGCCTTGGGCGGCGCGGGCCTTGGCGAGATTGGCGAGCGAGAGCGCGGTGTCGCCGTGCGCGGCGGCGAAGGCCCGCAGCACGGACTCGGCCTCGGCGGGTTTGCCGAGTTCGAGCAGGGCGGCGGCGTGGAGGACGTGTCCGCGTTCGGGCTTGGGGTCGGTGGCGGCGAGGTGGGCGGCGGATTCCAGGACCTCGGCGGCGAAGCCGTCGCGCAGGGATTGGGCGACGAGGGAGGCGAGCTGGTCGGGCTGCGCGCGGATCTTGGCGAGTCGCTCGGGCAGGATGCGGGAGCGCCAGTCGGCCTTGGTGATCTGGATTTCGCGTCCGTAGGCGTCGTGGACCAGGATGGACTCCTCCGGAGGCGTCGCGCCGGGGCCGGCGGCCGGGGCGGCGGGGGCGGAATCGCCGGGCGAGGGGGATTTTTGACCGAAGAGCTTGCGAAGGAAATTCACGGGGGAAGGTGGGGCGAAGCGGGAGGCTGAAAAAGGGAGCGGGGATATCAGCGGGGCGAGGGACGCGCGGCAATCACTTCGCGCGGCGGCGGGGAGAAATCGCGCGGGCCGGTCGGCCGGCCGTGGCGCGCCGCCGCCGCCGGTTTCCGGCAAGAAAAAGCCCCGCGGCCGGGAAGGTCGCGGGGCGGAAGTGTAGTGGCGGTGCGGTTACGCGCTTACTTGAGGATCATTTCCTTCACCGTCTTGCCGGCGGGGATCATGGGCAGCACGTGCTCGGTGAAGGGCACGATGATGTCGAGGACGTAGGGGCCCTTGTGGTCGAGCATCTCCTGGATGGCCTCGCGCAGCTCCTCGCGCTTGAAGACGCGGCGGGCCTTGACGCCGAAGCCCTGGGCGATGGTGACGTAGTCCGGGTAGATGCCGGAGGGATTGTCGGGCGAGCCGATGTTGTCCGGATGGCCGAGGATGGTGTTGCCGCGGACGCTGTTGTAGAAGCGGTCTTCCCACTGCACGACCATGCCGAGGTGCTGGTTGTTCAGGATCATGGCCTTGGCGGCGATCTTCTCGACCGCGCAGGTGGCGAGTTCCTGGACATTCATGAGGAAAGAGCCGTCGCCGTCGATGTCGACGACCTCCTTGTCGGGGCAGGCGACCTTGGCGCCCATGGCGGCGGGGTAGCCGAAGCCCATCGCGCCGAGGCCGAGCGAGCTGATGTAGCGGCGGGGCTCCTTGAAGGGATAGAACTGGGCGGCCCACATCTGGTGCTGGCCGACGCCGGTGGTGATGATCGCCTCGCCCTTGGTGAGCTCGTGGAGGAGTTCGACGGCCTCCTGCGGGACGATGTGGCGGGTGGCCTCGTAGCTGAAGGGATAGTCGCGCTTCCATGCGGCGCACTGGGTGTGCCAGGCCTTGGTATCGGGCGCGGTGAACTTGACCGCGGCGATGAGCTCGTTGAGGCGCGCGAGGGCGTATTTGATGTCCGACGCGACGGGGAACTGGACGCGCTTGTTCTTGTTGTGCTCGGAGGGATCGATGTCGACGTGGACGATGGTCGCGTGCGGCGCGAACTTGTCGACGGCGCCGGTGATGCGGTCGTCGAAGCGCGCGCCGAAGCAGAGGAGGAGGTCCGATTGGTCGACGGCCCAGTTGCCGAAGGCGGAGCCGTGCATGCCGAACCAGCGCAACGAGAGCGGGTGGTCCTCGGGGAAGGCGCCGACGCCCATGAGCGTGGTGGCGACGGGGACGTTGGTCGCGATGGCGAACTTGCGCAGATCCTCGGAGGCCTCGGCGGAGATGATGCCGCCGCCGGTGTAGATGATCGGGCGCTGGGCCTTGGCGATCAGGTCGAGGACGTGCTTGAGCTGCTCGTCGGTGGCGTGCGGGAAGTCGGTGAGGCTCTTGTTGGCGAACTCGATCGTCGCCGGGAAGACGGGCGTGAGCTTGGCCTGCTGGACGTCCTTCGGGATGTCGATGATGACGGGGCCGGGCCGGCCGGAGCGGGCGAGGTAGAAGGCCTCTTTGAAGATGCGGGGGAGGTCGGCGGCGTCGAGCACGAGGTAGCTGTGCTTAACAATCGGCAGGGTCATGCCGAAGAAGTCGGTCTCCTGGAACGCGGACTTGCCGATGAACTTGGAGAAAACCTGGCCCGTGATGCACACCATCGGGATGGAGTCCATGTAGGCGTCGGCGATGCCGGAGACGAGGTTGGTGGCGCCGGGGCCTGAGGTGGCCATGCAGACGCCGACCTTGCCGCTGGCGCGGGTGTAGGCCTCGGCGGCGAAGACGCCGCCCTGCTCGTGGCGTGGGAGGATGACGCGGATGTCGTTGCGACGCGCGAAGGCCTGGTGGAGCTCCTGCGAGGCGCCGCCGGGATAGGCGAAGATGGCGTCGACGCCCTCGCGCACGAGGCACTCGACGACGGTGTCGGCGCCGTTCATGGCGCGGCCGATCTCGGGTTGCGGGAACGTGGCGGGCGTGGCAGAGGCTTTCATGATGTGCGGAGGAAAAAGGTAAACGGACGAAAAAGCCGGGCGCGCAAGGCGGAGGCAAGAGCTAAGGCGGGGAGCCTGCCCGGACCGCGCCGGCCTCGGAAAAGGCCCGGTCCGCCGACTTTTTTCGCCCGCCCGGCGGATCGTCCCGGGCTTTGCGTCCGGATCCGTCTGTCCGAGGCGTGAACGGCGGAGGGGAGACGGGCGGCGGCGTCGACGACGGCGAGCTGTTCCTCGGTGGTGTTCGGGGCTTGGCGCGTCGGGGATGAAATGATGCTAGTAGCCAAAAGCCATGCTCTTCCCGTTTCGGATCGAAACCCTTCTCAAGGATTACCCGTGGGCCAACTGGGCGATCATGGCGCTCACCACGCTGGTTTTCTTCCTCTCGGTGGGCGGCGTGTTTTCCGAGGACCTGATTTCGCGCCTGATCCTGGAGGGATGGAACCCGGTGGGAATGGTCGGCTACACGCTTTTGCATTCCGGCATTCTGCACCTTGCGGGCAACATGCTGTGCTTGTGGGTTTTCGGAAATGCGGTCTGCGGGTGCTCCAGCAATCTGTTCTATCCGCTGCTTTATTGGGGCTTCGGGGTGGCGGCGGCGATTCCGCACGTGCTGCTGGACGGCGGACCGGCGGTCGGGGCGAGCGGCGCGATCAACGGCGTGGTCGGCATGGCGCTGGCGATGTATCCGCTCAACCGTGTCAGCGTGTTCTGGTATTTCTTCCTGCGTTTCGGGACCTTCCAGATCCCGCTCTGGGGGCTGGCCACGATCTGGCTCGCCTTCGATTTTTGGGGCGTGCTCACCGGCGGCGGAGACGTGGCCTATTGGGCGCATCTCGGCGGGTTTTTCGCCGGTCTGGCCACGGGCTATCTCTTTCTGCGCAAGGGCTGGGTGGAGCTGACGGAATTCGACAACCGCTCGCTCGAGGAGATTTTCTCGGGCAAATCGCTCGACGCGCGACGCGCGCGGATTCGCGAGGCGGAGGCCGGCGTGGTGCCCGCGCGCGCCGCCGGGGCGGGCGGACCCTGGGCGCAGCAGAGCGCGGCGGCGGGCGATCCGCTCGTGATGCCCGCGACCGGAGCGATGGTGCGGGCCTGGTCCCGGCTCGCGTCCGGCACGGAGGTGACGGCGGCGGACGCGGCGGTGATCGAGGCGGGCGGGCCGGACGGCGAGCGCAGGCGCTTCGAGCTGCTCTACGGCGTCTCTTTCGCGACGATGGGTTATTCCTTTCACCGTTCGCTCGCGGACTATTTTCGCCGCGTGGCCAAGGAGCAGGTATGGCCGCACGAAGGACCGGCGCTCGCCGATCTGCTGCGCATGGTCGAGGAGGATTTCGCGGCCATGCGCGCCTGCGGTTTCGTGGACGACGACGTCGCCTGGCTGCGCGACGAGGGACGGCTCGCGCTCTTTTTGCGCCAGGCCCCGGGCGTGAAGGCTTGAGCTCTTTCGGCGCGTCCGACGTGTCCCGGTCGCGCCGTCGAAGCGGGTTCGATCCGGGGGAACCACGAAACACACGAAAGGCACGAAAAGGGGGAGACTGAGGGCGAATAGCGCTCTGGCTACAGATTGTAGGAGACCCTGCCTTTGTCATCGATGGCGAGATGGCCGTCTTTGACCAAATCTTCGATGAGCTTGGTCACGGCTTCACTCGTGTAGTTCTTGCCCAGATGGCCGAGTAGATGGCTGGCCAGGGTCGTTTCGCGTTTCGGTCGGTTGGTGTTGTTCTTGCGAAGATGCTCCAGCGCCTTGGTTCGGTCGGCGTTGACGGGCTCCGGGGTTGTCACGACGGCGGGTTTGGGCGCACCCGAGAAAGTGAGCGCGCTGAAGTCGGGATGCCGATGGGCGCGGATGTGACGGGTGCGGAGATGCTCAATGAGCGGGTCGAACCCGGCGTCTTTGGAGATGATGTGAAAGTAACCGGTCGGATCGGTCACCGCCACGCGGCCGACGTAGTAGGCCAGCGTGAAATCGAGCGCGTTTTTTCCGGAGGAGGTGAGCCGCACGAGTTGGACCGAAGCCGCGTGGGCCAGGATTTTCTCAACCAAGGCGACATCCAGCTTGGTGTTTTTCGCGCCGAGAAAAAGCGTTACGCTGGTGGCCTTGCTTCCGATCACCGCGGGGTCGACTTCGTGAACGTTCTCGAAATCCACAAAGACATGGTTGGTGGGCGAGGAGACTGTCGGGTGGGCGGATGCAGGCGGGTTCATGAAGGGAAGCGGTTGAGTTGCTGAATCGGCCGTTCGCCCGGCGCCTCCTTGGCGTCGGCGATCTTGTCGAGGACGTCGGCGATGCGCTCGCGAATCTTGGCGACGTCGTAACCGCGTTGCCAAGTGAAGCGCAGCAACGCGATCCCGGCCTCGCGCGCGGCCTCGTTTTTCACCTGGTCGTTTTTTCGCTGCTGGTGCGACCACCGGTGCGAGGAATCGTCGAGCTCGATGGCGATAAGCGGCTCGAAGGAAACCGGATGGCATAGCACCCAATCGAAATGTTTTTGGGAGATGCGAAGGAAGTCGCCGCTGTAGCGCTCGGCGGCGTCCATGACATCGGCGACGCGGACCTTGGGGAAGATCGGCGCCTCCGGCACCGCCTCGAGGAGAACCTTGTGGAAGGCGATCTCCGCTTTCGAGAGCACGCTCTTGCGGGTGACATAGCGTGGGCGGGGTGGCTGCGCGGACGGGGGGATCGGCGGCGGCTCCTGTGTGACCGCGGCGTTCCTCGCGGACGCCTTGCCGGGGTTTAGTCGGGCAAGATACTCCTTCTCCCGGGTTCCCTGCGTCTTGATCGCCGTGTGAAGCAGCGAGCCAACCACGGCCACGACCAGGAGTAACATCAACCCAAGCATGGCCGCGGATTCAGTGAACGGTCTTGAAGTGGTTCTGGCTCACCCGACGAAGATTCACATCGGATGGCCGAGGGTTTCTTTTTTGGCCTCGATCACGCCGACGGGTTTGCCGTCCACGAAGAGGACGTAGTCGGCGGGGCCGGTGTCGGTGGAGTATTCGCGGACGGCCTGGCCCTCGGCTTCGTGGAAGTTGATGGCGTCCTTGGCCTGCACGGCCCAACCCGAGGCCCGGAGTTGCGCGTCGATGGCGTCGCGGGCGATTTGCTCGGGGTTTTGGTTGGGCGACATGACGCGGAAGCGACGGGTCAAAGAGTTGTGAGGGGCGTGGCAGAGTGGCGCAAGCGCGGCAGGGGGGATTTTACGGATGTCTAGTGGCTGGGCAAAAGAGCCGGTGCGCGGCGGCGTTTGACGACGCGTTTTCGCCCGTGCGCGCCTACTCGGCGGGGGCGTCCAGGCCGGCGATGCGGTCGCGGGTTTGGTCGGAGAAGCGGCGGGCGTCGGCGCTCGTGCTGACCTGAATCGACGAGGACGGCGGAGAGTGGGGCGGAGGCGCGGGCTCGGGCGGCGGGGCGTCCTGGAAGAGTCCCACGACCGTGCCGGTGAGGAGCATCGCGCCGAAGAAGCCCAGCTCGAGTTGCTCCGCCTTGCGCTCGCGCTCGGCGTGCGGGCAATCCGCGCGGCACCCGAAGCGGCATTCGTCGTGGCGCGGACGCGGGGTGGCGCAGCCGGAGAACGCGAGGGAGGCGGCGAGAAGCGCGAAGGCCGGGGCGGCGAGGCGGCGGTGGCGGGCGGAGGCGCGAAGCTCGGGGCGGGGCGTCACGGAGGGATGGAACCTTTTAACCAGAATTTCGGCCACAAAAAGGCGCAAAAATTTCTCTTCCGCCGTCGATGCGCGCCCACGCGCCCATAGGCGCCTGCAAGCTCTCCTGCGCGATCGGCCGGGATGATGCGGAGGCCGCCCTGCCGGATATCGGGACGCTCAGACGCGGAGGGAGGCGCGGAAGGCGCGGGCGGAGTAGTAGGACTGCGCGCCGTTGTGGTAGATGAAGACCTGGCCGAAGCGGCGGTCGCCGAAGAGGGCGCCGCCGAGGGCGCGGATGTCGTCGGGCGTCTTCACCCAGCTCGAGGTCTTGAGGTCGAATTCGCCGAGGGTCTGGAGCTGGCGGTAGTCGTCGGGCGTGAGCAGCTCGACCCGCATCGAGGCGGCGAGGTCGATCGCGTTGTGCTTCGGCTTGTGCTCCTTTCGCGACTCGAGGCCTTCGCGATCGTAGCAGACTGCGACGCGGCCCTTGGGGCTTTCGGGCGAGCAGTCGAAGAAGGTGAGGGCGCCGCTCTTCTTGTCGTGGGCGACGACGTCGGGTTCGCCGCCGGTGGTCTCCATCTGCTGGAGCGACCAGAGCTTTTCCGGGGCGGCTGCGAGGCGCGCCCGCACGGCGTCCCACGCGAGGCCGGGGTGCCGGCCCGGGTGTTTTTCAAAACGGGCGCGGAGGGTTTCGAGGAGGGCGGCCGCGTCTTTCGCGGAGAGGGTTTGGGGCGACGCGGATTTTTTCATGGGAGGCGGAGGAGTCAGGCGCTTTTTCCGGCGAGAAGCGAGGCGGGCGCGTGCCGCCTCCGCCTCGCGAGAGCCGGCCCGAGGGGCGGTGGGCTCCCCCCTTCGGCGCACCGCGCGGATACGATCGACTGGTGGGCGCTCAGACCTGGACGTAGGCGCGGAGTCCGGGGCCGTCGATGATCTGGATGCTGGCGCCGCGGACCTGGATGAGCCCCTCGCGGCGAAAGCGGGCGAAGGTGCGGGAGAGGGTTTCGCTGGTGACGTTGAGCTGTCCGGCGAGGACTTTTTTGGTCATCGGGAGCTCGACGAGGACGGGGCAGCCGGCGGCGGCGGCGGGCGACTGGCGCAGGAGCCATTCGGCGAGGCGGTGCTCGATCTGGAGCCCCTTGATGTCCTGGAGCGACTGGACGAGGTGCTTCAGGTGCAGGCTCATGGCGCCGAGCATGTGGAGGGCGAGCTCGGGCTGGCGGCGGACGAGGTCGCGGAATCGGGAGCGGTCGACGACGACGACCTGCGAAGGCTCGAGGGCGATGGCGTTGGCCGGGTAGTTTTCCACCGTGGCGAGGGTGACCTCGGCGAAACTCTCGGGCGGGCGAAAGACGCAGATGATCTGTTCGCGGCCGTCGGGGGTGACCTTGTAGACGCTGACCGAGCCGGTTTGCAGGACGTAGAAGCCCTCGGATTTCTCGCCCTCGCGAAACAGCATCTCGCCCTTTTGCAGGTGTCGCAGCGAGCAGCCCTCGGAGACCGTGGCGAGGTCGGCGGGGGATAGGGCGGAGAAGATCCGGCTCTGGCGCAGGGTCGCGCCGATGACGGTCTGGCGCGGCGAGGCGGCGCTGGAAGGCGAGGGCATCTGGGTCGAAACGATGACGCGGGCGCTTGATTTTGATCAAGGCCGGGCCGTGGCTTTTCTGCGAAGCTCCCGACCATGACCGCGCCCGATTCCCCCTTTGGCGAAGTTCCCCCGCTCGAGGTCGATGTGCGAGTCTTGTGCGAGACCAGGCAGGCGCCGTTGCCGCGTATCCTCGCGGCGCTGGGGGAACTGGCGCCCGGGCAGGCGCTGAGGGTCATCGCGCCCTTCGAGCCGGCGCCCTTGTATCAGTTGCTCGGCGCGCAAGGCTTCAGCCACGAGACCAAGGAGACGGGCGACGGCGCCTGGGTGGTGACTTTTCGCCGGGATTGAGGCGACGCGGCCGGAGTCAGGCGGCGGTGCCCGGAAGCGGCGTGGGCTCGGCCGGTGCGAGGCGCCAGTAGCGCGGATAGCGGTGCCGGCGCGTGGCGCGGTGGTAGATCATCGCGAGAACCACGAGCGTGACGGTGCCGACGAGGGTGGAGAAAAGCAGGAGGCTCCAGCCGGGCTTGGCGAGGAAGACTATGATGCCGTTCGAGCCGGCGGGCGGGTGGACGGTGCGGGTGAGCATCATCAGGCCCACGGCGAGCCCGGTGGCGGCGCCGACGGCCCACCATTGCGGCCCGAAGACGGCGAGGCAGGACAAGGCGACGAGCGAGGCGATCAAGTGTCCGCCGATCACGGCGCGCGGTTGCGAAAGCGGGGCCTCCGGCAGCGCGAAAAGCAGCAGGGTCGAGGCGCCGAAGGAGCCAAGCAGCAGGAGCGCCTGGGTGGTGGCGGCGAGGTAGGACAAGGCCGAGACGGCGATCACGGCACCGAGCGTGGCGAAGGCGACCTGGGACTTGGTGAAGACCGGGGACATCGAGGAAAGGCGCATGAGAATAATTCATGCGAAAGGCGCCAGCTTTTTATCGTGATACGATACAAGTGCGGGCGAACGAAAGCCCGCACACCGTCGTGGGGCCGTTTGGCGAGACGGGCGAGCCGGTAGGCGGATCGGCGCCGGCTTTAGACGGAACCGAGCGGTTTGCTCGCCTCGCGGAGGAGCTCGATGAGCCGCGGGCCGACCGCCTGGAGCTCGGCGCGATGCACGCGGTAGAGCTTTTCCAAGACGGAGCGGCCCTTGGGGGTGAGCGAAACCTGCACGCGGCGGCGGTCTTCGCGCGAGGGGGTGCGACGGACGAGTTTGAGTTTCTCGAGTCGGTCGACGAGGCCGACGGCGCTGTGGTGGGCGACGCGCATCTGCTCGGCGAGTTCGCCGACGCTCACCCAGTCGCGGCCGGGGAAGCCCTCTACGGCGAGGAGGGCCTGGTATTGCTGCGGCGTGACGCCGTGGGCTAGCGCGGCGCCCTCGCTGAACCCGAGAAAGGTGCGTAGGGTGTAACGAAAACGGGCGAGCAGCTCGTAGTCCTCTTTGCTGAGGCGGGCGGGCGTGGCGTCGGAGGCGGAGGACAGCATGCGCTCCGAAATGGGGCGAAGCGCAGGCGTGGCAACCCGCAAGCCGGGCGATATCTGAGCCGCGGTTCCCTTGGGCGGCGTGGGCGAAGTCATTCTCCGACGCGAGGCTGGTCCCAGCCGAGTTGGGCGCGCGCCTCGGACGAGAGGAGATCGGGGCTCCACGCCGGTTCCCAGACGAGCTCCACCTCGGCGCCGCTCACGCCAGGCACGGCCTCGGCCGCGGCGCGGATGCCGTCGAGGATGACTCCGCCGGCGGGGCAATACATCGAGGTGAGCGTCATCTTCACGCGCACGCGGTCGGCGTCGTCGACCTCGATGTCGTAGATGAGGCCGAGGTTGCGGATGCTGACGCCGAACTCCGGATCGTAGACGCGGCCGAAGGCGTCGAGGAGGGCGGGAAGGAGCGGATGGTCGCCGAAAGAACTCATGGGAAAGACGGGGAAGACGGAAGCGGGGCGCGCGTGGCGGCCGGCCCGGGACGCGTCCCCGCGGCGACGGCCGGCGGGCGGCGAAGGTGGCGCAGCACGCGCGCGGAGTTGGCCAGTGACAGCGCCGCGGCGAGCGCGAGCAGCACGCCGCCGATGCGGGCGGGCCAGACGGCGGAGCTCGCGGCGCCGAGCGCGAGCCCGAGCAGGCCGGCGAGGTGCGCGGCGAGCCAGGCGTGCTCGAGCGCTTTGGAGGAAAGCGTGGTCGCGACGGGCACGGGTTCGCGGCCGACGAGCGGGCCGTAGGCTTTCATCCAGACCAGGAACGGCAGGATTTTTCCCAGCATGCCGATGATCGTGAGGCCGAGGCCGCCGACCACGATGACGAGCCCGTAGGCGGTGGCGGCGGCGAAGAGTTTTTCCGGCGGAATGTCTACCATCACGAGCACGGCTCCGAGGAGGGCGGCGGCGCCGAGCAGCGTCATGCCGAGGACAAAGGCGAGCAGGCCGGGTTCGAGCTTGCGCCGGCGGCGGGTGGCGAGCGTGGCGCAAAACGCGAAAGCGGTGCAGGCCAGCGAGGGGAGAATCACGGCGCAGGCGACGAGCACGAGCGGACGAAGGCCGAGCGCGAGGCCGGAGCCAAGGAGCGCGAGCCCGGCCTGCGTGGCGAAGAGGCCGAGCAAGGCGTGGCGCGGGCGTCGGGCCTCGCCCATGGTGAACATCGGGACGAGCTGAAACGTCACTCCTTGCAGAAGCGTGGTGAAGTAGCCGACGAGACCGAGGTGGGCGTGGGCGCGCAGCAGGTCGAGGATCGGAAGGCGGAGGAAAGGGTGTCCGCGGTTGAGCGCGAGCACGACGCCGGCGAGGACGGTCGCGAGCAGCCAGCCCGCGGCGAGGGGGAAGCTCCACGCGGCGGCGTCGCGGCGGCGGGAGGCGAGGAAGGCGCGCAGCGTGACGACGAAAAGCATCAGCGCGCCGGCGGAGACCGCGAGGCCGCCGAGGCCGGCCCAGGCGTAGCGCAGGCGGGCGAGGCCGAGGACGAGCGCGAGCACGCCGCCGAGGTGAAGCGCGGCGTGGGCCCAGAGAAATTTGTCGGGCGCGCGCAGCGGCGCGCCGAGCACGACGGGCATGAGCTGGTAGGATGCGCCGAGGCAGACGCTAAGCAGGAAGCCCGGCAGCCAGAGGTGGGCGAGGGCGACGAGCCGCGGATGGAAATGCGGCGGCAGCCCGGACTCGCCCGCGAAGCAGGAGAGCCAGAGCGCGCCGGCGCCGAAGGCGAGCAGGCCGCCGACGATGAAGGCGAGCGGCAGCCGCGCGCCGGCGACGAGCGGCATGAGGCCTGCGCCGGCGGGCGCGGAGCCCGGACTAGGCGCGCTGGAGCGTGGTGACCCAGGAGCCATCGGCGAGTTCTTCGCTCACGTGGCGGACGCCTCGGGAGTCGAGTTCGGGCAGGAGGTGGAGCGGACGGCGGTCGGTGCGCGCGCGGAGCGTGCCGCCGGCGGGCAGTTGTTCCAGCGCGGTGAGGATGCGGACCATCGGCTCGGGCGGCTCGAGGCCGCGGGCGTCGACCTCGGGGAAGAGCGAGGCGGCGGGCGTCGCGCGGTTGCCGGCGGGCGGCCAGGTGGGGAGGCGCGGCGCGCCCGGCGCCGCGGGCGTGGCGGCGAGGCGGGTGATCTTGACCTGGAACTCGTCCGGGCCGGCGACGAGATACTCCCAGGAAAAGGCGTCGGGGAACTGGCCGGCGAACTGGTAGTAGAGCGGGACCGGATCGTGGTCGTTGACGAGGACGAAGTGGGCGCCCACGGGCAGCTCGGCCCAGCGCTGGAAGATCAGCGCGTGCTTTTGACGGCAGGGAATGGGGCGCACGTCGAGCTGCGTGAGATCGATCGTGGTCGGATTGGCTTGGGTGTTCATACGGGAGGAAAAGTCAGGCGGCGGCGGGCTCGGCTCCGAGGGTGAGGAGCATCGAGAAGGGGCCGGAGGTGGCGCGGACGGCGTGCGGGTGATCGGGTGGCAGGTGGAGCAGCGAGCCGGCGGCGAGGCGCGACCAGGCGCCGTTGAAGAGGAACTCGCATTCGCCCTGAAGGATCTGGATGAGCGCGCGGCGCTTGCTGCTATGACCGGTGAGCTCCTGGCCCTCGGCGAAGACGAAGAGCACGACGCGGAGCTCGGGCGTTTGCAGCACGGTGCGGCTGACGATGCCGGCGGGGGAGTTTTGCACCGCGGCGGCGAGTTCGAGGGAGGCGGCCGCGTCGGCGGCGAGGAGGGTGCGTGGACTCATCGGGGCAGACTCTAGCGGAAGCGAAAGCGCCGCGCCTTGACCTGCATCAAGGCGGACGCGGACGGCGTGGGTTATTCTTTGGGCACGCTCGGCGGCCCGGCCTCGGCCCGGTCGCGGCGAGCGGAACCGTCCAAACCCCGACAACTCCCGCTCCCATGACACGTCGTTCCCTTCCTTGTCTCGCGCTGGGCCTGATGGCCGCGCTGTCCACGCCCGTTGCCGCGCTCGCCGCGGAAGGGCCCTCCGCCGTGAAAGGCCCGGTGGCGCTGCCGCCGGACGTCGCGGCCCTGCCAGTCGAGCAGGCGGTGCTCACCTCGCCGCCGGCGGTGCCGCCCGCGATCACGCGAAAAAACTCCGCGCGGGTCGTGGTGAACCTCGAGGTGAAGGAGGTGACGGCGCGCATCGCGGACGGCACCGAATACACCTTCTGGACCTACGGCGGCACGGTGCCGGGCTCCTTCATCCGCATCCGCGAGGGCGATGTGGTGGAGTTTCATCTCAACAACCACCCGTCCTCGAAGCTGCCGCACAACATCGACCTCCACGCGGTGACGGGGCCGGGCGGCGGCGCGGCCTCGACCTTCACCGCGCCGGGCCACAGCTCGCAGTTCACCTTCAAGGCGCTCAACGCCGGCCTCTACGTCTACCACTGCGCGACGGCGCCCGTGCCCATGCACATCGGCAACGGCATGTATGGACTGATCCTCGTCGAGCCGAAGGAAGGGCTGCCGCCGGCGGACAAGGAGTATTACGTCATGCAGGGCGATTTCTACGCGAGCGGCGCCTACGCGGGCGGCGGGCTCCAGACCTTCGACATGCCGAAGTCGATCGACGAGCACCCGACCTACGTGCTCTTCAACGGCGCGGTCGGCTCGCTCGTGGGCGACAAGGCACTGAGCGCCAAGGTCGGCGAAAAGGTGCGACTCTTCTACGGCGTGGGCGGGCCCAACCTCACCTCGTCCTTCCACGTGATCGGCGAGATCTTCGACCACGTCTACCCGGAGGGCGGGACCAAGGTGGTGCAGGAGAACGTGCAGACCACGCTCGTGCCGGCGGGCGGCTCGACCATCGTGGATTTCAAGGTGGAGGTGCCGGGCACCTTCATCCTCGTGGACCACTCGCTGAGCCGCGCCTTCAACAAGGGCGCGATCGGCATGCTCAAGGTCGCGGGCGACGAGGATCGCGTGACCTACTCGGGCAAGGAGGTGGACGCGGTCTATCTCGGCTCGCACGCGGAGGAAGGCTCGGCGGCGGCGAAGCGTCAGGACGAGCTGCAGCGCGAGATCGCGGCGGAGATCAAATCGAACCCGAAGATCGCCGGGCTGAGCAAAGAAATGCAGATGGAGAAGGGGAAGCAGATCTACATGGGCAATTGTTTCGCCTGTCACCTGCCGACGGGCGAAGGCATGGCGTCCGTCTTCCCGCCCCTGGCGAAGTCCGACTTCCTGATGGCCGACCGCGAGCGCGCGATCCGCATCGTGCTCAAGGGCCTGTCCGGCTCGGTCACGGTGAACGGCAAGACCTACAACAACGTGATGCCCCCGCAGGCCGACGCGCTGTCGCCGGAGCAGGTCGCGGACGTGCTGACCTACGTCACGAACAGCTGGGGCAACTCGGCCGACGCCTTCACCGTCGACGAAGTGCGGAAGGTGAAGGGCGAGTAAGCGGCGATCGACCGCGGGCACCGTCAATTCCGATGAACTCCCTCCGTTCCATTCGCCTCTGCGGCGCGCTCCTCGGGCTTTGGGCCGCGGGGAGCGCGGTCGGCGGCGAGTCGGTGCGCATCCCGGCGGGCGTGTATCGTCCGCTGGTGCGCACGGACCGCGAGGAGGCGGTGGTCGCGGTGGCGGCCTTCGAGCTGGACGCGCTCCCGGTCACGAACGCGGAGTTTCTGGAGTTTGTCCGCGCGCATCCGCGCTGGATGCGCTCGCGGGCGGGCGGCTTGTTCGCGGATGCGAGTTACCTGCGGCACTGGGCGGGCGACCTCGAGCTCGGCCCGCTGGCTCCGCCGGATTCGCCGGTGGTCAACGTGTCGTGGTTCGCCGCGCGCGCCTACGCCCGGGCGCAGGGGCGGCGTTTGCCCACGCTGGCGGAGTGGGAGCTGGCGGCCGCGGCCGGCTACTCGACGCCGAAGGGGCGCGAGGAGGCGGAATTCAACCGCGACCTTTACGCCTGGCTCGGACGCCCGGCGCCGGAAGTGCTGCCCTCGGTGCGCGAGGCGAAGACCAACCTGCACGGCGCGCGCGGGCTGCACGGGCTGGTGTGGGAGTGGGTGGACGATTTCAACACGGCGATGGTGACGGGCGAGTCGCGCGCGGACACGGACCGCGACCAGAGCCTGTTTTGCGGCGGCGCCTCGGCGACCGCGTCGGACACGAGCGACTACGCCGCCTTCATGCGGCAGGCGTTGCGCTCCTCGCTGACGGCGCGGCAGGGAACCTCGACCCTGGGTTTTCGTTGCGCGGCGGATGCATGCGCGGAAGGCGACGCCAAGGCGGGCGAGGCCCGGTGAATTTCCTTTTTATCCCATGAGCTCCAATTGGCTTTTTCTGCTTTCAATCGCGACTGCTTGCGGCGGCGCGGCGGGCGCTTCGTTGCGTGCGGCGGACGCGTGTTGCGCGGCCCCGCCCGTGGAGACGGCCGCGGCGGCGGTCTTGCCCGACGCCTCGCTGTATCAGGCGGAGGTCGGGTTCACGACCGACGCGGGCGCGCCCTTTCGCCTCGCGGAGCTGCGCGGACGTCCGGTGGCGCTGGCGATGTTTTTCTCGCACTGCACCTACGCGTGCCCGGCCACCGTCGTGGACCTGACGCGCATCCGGGAGAAGTTGCCCGAGGCGATACGGGCGGAGGCGCGGATCGTGATGGTGTCCTTCGACACCGCCCGCGACACGCCGGAGGCACTGAAGGCCTTTCGCGCGAGCCGCGGGCTGCCGGACGACTGGGTGCTGCTCCACGGCGACGACGACGCGGTGCGCGAGCTGGCGGCCCTGCTGGGCGTGAAGTTCAAGCGCGAGGCGGACGGCAATTTCGCGCACTCGAACCTGATCACGATTCTTTCGAAGGACGGCGAGATCGCGCACCAGCGCGCCGGCCTGGGCGGCGGGGTCGACGCGGCGGCGGCGGCTTTGGCGTCGGCCTTATCGACGACGAAGCCCGGCGCCGAGGGTGCCGGCAACTAGCGGGATCACGGCGAGGGCCATGGCGATGGCCGCGCCGAGCAGGAGCCCTTGGGTAGGCACGGCGGGCGTCCATCCGAGGGCGACGGCCACGAGCACGGCCTCGGAAAAAGCGGCCGCGGTGAAGAAGACGACGAACGCGATTCGCGCGGGTAGGCGGTCGCGCAGCCAGCCGGTGTGCAGGCCCGCGGCGAAGACGGCGGGGGCGACGACACCGAGAAAGACGAGGTGGAGAAAGGCGATCACCACGTAGCGGTGGTTGACGAGACCGGCGAGGCCGGGCCAGGCGGAGGCGGTTTGCAGGACCAGCTTCAGCGCGAAGGCCGCGAAGGTCAGCCGCACGAGTGGGCGAATCGGCCCGGACGGAAGCGGCGGGGCGAGGCGGAGCGCGCGGAGGAGTTGGGCAAAGCCGACCAGCTGCGCGAGGCCTCCGGCGAGGGCGACGAGGCGGACCCAGGGCTGCGGATCGAGCCAGAGCGTGGACTGCGCGAACGTGAGCAGCGTTCCGGCGAAGAGCCAGCGGAGCGCGCATGCGGCGTGGCGGGCGAGGGCGGGATCGGCGGGGCGCGCCGAGGCGTGTTGGAGCGCGAAGGCCTGGAGGAAGAAGGGAAACCAGCCGTTGTATTGGGCGTGGAGGTAGAAGTAGATCGAGAGCGCGTAGGCGGGGCTGTCGCGCAGGCCGGCGGCGGCGAGCGGACCGAGCGTGAGCGGGCCGAGGCCGGAGACGACGAGGAAGAACAGCGCGGCGCCGAGATGGCCGCGTGCGGCGGGGACGGCGTGGTTGCGACGCCAGAGCCGCCAGGCGAAGGCGCCGGCGGCGACCATGTGGAGCGTGGAAAAGGTTATGCTTCCCGCCGCGTAGCCCTGGAGGGGAAAGGTGGCGAGCATGCCGACGACGGCGAGTTGCAGGACGGTGAAAATCCGCGCGTAGGCGGGGCGCTCGTCGGCGGGGACGAAGACGCCGAGCGCGAAGGCGAAGAAGGCGTTGAAGACGAAGCCGAGAAACGCGGTGTGCGAATGCGCGTGGAGCCAGTGGCCGTAGGTGATGCCGGGAAAGGGCGCGACCAGTTGCCAGCGGAGAAGGACGCCGAGCAGCGCGGCGATCAGGAGAAAGCCCATCGCGGCGCGAAAGGCCCGTCGCGGAAGGATCGGGGCGGGATCGGAAAGCGGCGCGTCGGAGGCGGTGGGCGTCACGCCGGCAAGGACGCAGAGGCGGCGCGGCTTGGCGAGCGCGGGGCGCGGCGCGGTTGACGCCCGTCAAGGCGGGCCGGGCGTTTCGATCGGCGGCGGCCGGGTCAAAGGCCGGCCGTGAGCTCGCGTGTGAGGAGGAGATAGACGAGGGCCCAGTCCTGGTCGTTGGCCCAGGGGTCGTTGCGTTTGCCGGGGACGCCGTTGGTGCCGCGGGCGTAGAGGTGGGCGCAGGAGGCGGTGCCATCGGAGGCGAAAAGCGAGAGATTGGCGCGGCAGACATCGCGGGCGCGCCCGAGCCAGGAGGCGTCGCCGACGGCTTTCCCATAGTAGGCGTAGGCCTGGGAGTTGAGTGCGCTCCAGTAGTGGGGGAAGGTGTCGCCGTAGACGCGGATCTTGCCGAACCAGAAGTCGTCCCAGTGGCGGATGGAGACCTCGTTGAGGCGGTGGTCGGGCTGACGACCGGCGAAGGCCTCGAGCACGGGCAGCTGTTTTTTCGCGCCCTCGAGATAGGCGGGTTCGCCGGTGGCGAGGTGGACCTCGAGGAGGAGCTGGACGGCGGGTGCGACGATGGACTGCTCGTAGTTGACCTCGAAAGGCGGATAGTCGGTGCCGATTTTCAGCAGCGTGTCGGCGTGGGTGCGGAACAGGGCGAGCAGTTCGGCGCGGTCGGCGGCGCGGCCGGCCTCGGCGAGGGCGGCGAGGGAATCGGTGACGCGGATGCCGATGGCGTAATACTTGGCGCCTCCCCTGGTGTAGTAGCTGCGGAAAACGCGGAGCATGCGGTCGAGATGGCCGGCGTCACCGGTGGCCCGATACATCGCGAGGTGAAAGTGGGCGAACCAGGGGAAGTTGTAGAGACGTTCCCAGTTCTTGCGGCCGACGTTGCCGTAGACGGTGCCGTCCTCGCCCTCGAGCTCGCGGGCGACGAAGGCGGCGTAGCGGTCGAGGCTGGCGGCGAGCTCCTTTTTAAAGGCTTCGTCGCGGCAGCGCGGCAGCCAGAGCGCGCCGAGCACGCCCATGGCGACGCGCTCGCGGCCGGCGTTGTGGTCGTTGACCTTCTCGAAGTAGACCTGTCGCCCGGTCTCGTTGTCGAAGGCGAGGTAGGCGCCGTCCGCGGGCGCGCCCGGTTCGGCGCGCTGTTGGTGCGCGACGATGAAGCGCAGGCGGGCCTCGATGAGCGAATCGGGCGAGGCGACGACGTTGGCGCGGAGGAGGCTGCGCGCGCCGTCGCGGGTCAGCTCGACGAGCACCTCGCCGGGGGCGGAGGCGGGAATGGTGGCGCGCAGAACCTCGCCCTCGAGGCGCGTCGGGACGGGGTGGCCGTTGGCGGTGATGACGGCTTTGTCGAGCGGACCTGCGGAGCGGGCGGTGATTTCAAGCGATTCACCGACCTCGACGACCTGGCGGGCGGCGGAGAGGCGGACGACGTTTCGCTCGGCGGAGACCTTCGCGAAGAAATCGTCCCAGCCCTGATGCCAGAAGAGCTTCCAGGCGAGGGTGACGGACTTTCCGCGCGGGAGGCTCATCGCGGCGGGATGGAGAAGGAAGATGCCGCGGTCGCTGTAGGTCGCGGCGCGCTGGCTGTAGGAGTCGAAGGCGCCTTGGGTGACGACCAGTCCGAGATGGGGGGCTTCGGCGCCCATGCGGATGGCGTTGATCCAGGTGGTGGCGCCGCCGGTCCAGATGTGCGCGTGGCAACGATCGGTGAGGCTGCGCCGGGCGTCGGGGTATTGGTCGAAAAGCGGGGCGGCGATCGACACGGAGCCGGGCGGCAGGTCGATCGTGATCATGCCGGTGTTGGTGAACGTGTAGCTCTCGAGCAGCGCCTCGTCGTGGAGCTCGCGGTGGACGGTGACGGTGAGCGAGGACGCCTGATATACTTGCTCCCAGACGTTTTCGGAGAGGCTGCGCGAGCGGGGGGTGTGGAGAAGGCCGCTGTGCGAGGTCTCCACGAGGCCCCACTGGCCGCCGCGGGTCTTCGCCTCGGGTGAGAGGTCCGCTTTCCAGGTGCCGTTATCCCAGCGGCCGGGTTCGCGGATCCAGTTCATGGCGTGGAGATCGCGGGCGTGGGCGATGCTGACCAAGGCGCCGGTGGAGGCGTCGCCCTCGATTTGCCAATCGCCGAGATTCCAGACGTCGACGGCGGCGAGAGCGGGGGCGGGGATCGATGCGGAGGCGACCGCGACGGCGGCGAGCAGGATGGGCTTGGGCGAGCGGGGCATGACGGGAAATGGGAGCGCTGTTCTCATCCCTTGCGTCGGCGGCGCCGGCCATTTGTTTTTGGGTTAAATCGTTAAACCAAACTCCGCCTTCGCCCGATGAAAGTCACCTTGCAGATGATCGCCGACCGCGTGGGCGTGACCTGCGCGACGGTGTCGCTGGCCTTGCGAGACGCGCCGCAGATCTCGGAGGCGCGGCGAAAGGAGATCCGCGAGACGGCGGAGGCGCTGGGCTATCGGCCGAATGCGCTGGTCTCGACCCTGATGGCGAAGATCCGGCAGGGGAAAGCGCCTCCACGGCGCACGGGGCTGCTGTATCTCTACACGGGGGGGCGCTCGTTTCCGGGCGATCCCGGGGCGACGCCGGAGCTGTTTTTTCGCGGGGCGAAGGAGCAGGCGGCGAAGCGCGGGTTCAACCTGGAGCCCTTCTGGTTGCGCGAACCGGGGCTGGGCGAAAAGCGCATCGACCGGATTCTCGCCGCGCGCGGCATCCCCGGGGTGATCGTGGGGCCGAGGGAGGATTTGTTCCCGCTGCCGGCGCTGCCGTGGGAGCGTCTGGCGGTGGTGATGATCAGCCACTCCTTCGAGGAGCCCGCCTTCGACCGCGTGGCCGCGAATTTTCATAGCGCGACGCGTCTGGCGATGGACAAGATCGGTCGAGGGCGGCGTGGCGCGCCGGTGCGATTGATCCTGCCGGAGCGTCACGACCGGAACGTGCGCCATCTCTGGACGGCGAGTTATCTCCACGCGCGGCTCGCCCGGCCCCATGTGCTGGCGCCGCTGGTGGTGGAGGCGGCCGGTCCGGCGGTGGCGTGGGTGCGGGCAAACCGGGGCTGCACCATCCTGGGCACGAACCGCGTGCTGGAATGGCTGGAGGACGCGGGGCTGGCGCGCGGACGGGATTTTGAGTTTGTCAGCCTGAACGTGGAGGGGCGGCCCGAGTTGAGCGGCATACGCGAGCCCGGTCTGGAGGTCGGCGCGGAGGCGGCGGATCTGGTGATCGGCCGCATATACCTCAACCGCACGGGGATTCCGGACAAGCCCCGCGAGACCCTGATCGAGCCGGATTGGCAGGACGGCGTCGGAGCCGGCTAGAGCTTTTTAATTAAAACCGTAGCCGGTTGTCAGGGTGCGTTAGGTAGGGCTTTACCGCTGGGCCAGCCGCGAGTTCACAGAGGCAGAAATCACCACTCCGACGCGGCGCGCCCAGCGGTCACGCCCTACCAGATACGGCTACAGTTCAACTTAAACCGCTCTAGGAGAGTGGTGGAGCGGTTGTCTCGTCGGGGAGCATAAGGCCGGCGGCGTGCATGCCGATTTGCGTGGGGCCCGTGGCGGTGATGGCGCGGGGGCCTCGACTGATGATCCCGGGGGGCGCGGAGGATCCACGAGCCGACGGAGCCGAGCGGAGAGGCGCTCAAGGTGATGTCGCGGTGAGGCTCGACGAGGCGCGAGGGTGCGCCGGGCCGGGGCTCAGCGATGATCGTAGCGGCGGGCGAGACGGGCTTGGGCGGCGGCGAGGCGTTCGCGTTCCCGCGGAGTGAGGCTGTCGATGCCGGAGCGGTTTATCTTGTCCAGCAGCGCGTCGACCTCGGCCATCTCCTCGTCGAAGCGGGGGGCGGGCTCGTCGGATGCGATTTTGGCGCGAGCGGGCCCGACGCGGACGACCGCGGGTTCGGAGGATTTTCGTGGGCCTGGTTTTTCAAGACGCCGCAGGCGCGGGAGCGCGAGAGCGAAGGCGCCTTGTTGATGACGAACGAAGAGATAGGCGCAGGCGTTGGCGCCCCAGAGCGCGGCGAGGGCCGGCCAGTCGTGGCGCGCGACGGCCATGAGCGTGTAGACGACGACAAGGATGACCGCGGCCCAGGCGGCGGGGATGTTGAGCCACACGTCGACCCGGGGGTTGAGCGTGGCGAAGGCGACGAAGACGGCGAGGGCGCCGGTCTGGCCGGCGAGATACATCGGGTGGATGAAGCCGAGCGCGGTCAGGAGCAGCGGAGGCGTGAAGTAGATGAAGGCGTAGAGCCGGAGAAAAACGCCGCGACCGAGGAACCGCTCGATTTCCCGGCCGAACCAGAGGAGCAGGGCGATATCGACGGCGATCGAGATGCTCGGGAAATTGACGAGGCCGTAGCTCAGGATCCGCCAGACTTCGCCGGAGAGGACGGCCCCGCTGTCGAACACCAGTTTGTCGAGGACCGCGCCGGTCCCGAAGGTTTGCAGGAGCGTGGTGGCGAGAAGGGTGAGCGCGAGGACGGCGACGACGACGTGGGCCGCGTAGAGCGGGCGCCCCGCGATCCACGTCAGGGGCTGGTGATCTTCGTCGGGGGCTAGGTAGGAGCGGCTCATCCGGGCGCGGCGGCGTGTCGTGGGGAGTGACACGCAAGCGCGGTGCGGAGACAAAAGATTTTTCTCTTCACGCGCAATTAGGCGGGGCGCCGGCCGGGGGGCTCGGGCGGCGGCCCGGGGGCGGCGAAGAAGGCCCGGGGAGCGGCCACCGGCATGCGTCCGGGGCGGGCGGCTCAGCGGGAGCCGGCCGCAACGGTGCGAGGCCGGCGCCGCAAGAGAGGCCAGGCGAGGGCGCCGCCGAGGAGGAGCAGGCCGGCGGCGGCCGGTTCGGGGACGGGGGTGGAGGGGAAGATCACGCCTCCGGAGCCGGAGCTCCAGCTCGCCTCGCCCAAGCCTTCGAAGACGACCTTCGCCAGGCTGCTGGAGCCCGGGGACACGCTGGCGTAGAAGCGGTCGAGATCGTCGGCCCAGTTGACGATGGTGAGGACGGATTCGCCGGAGAGGGTGAGGTTGTTGATGTCGAAGGTGGCGCCGCCGGCGCCGAAATCGATGACGCTGTTTCCGGTGATGACGAGATTGTCGATGGTCTGGGTGGTGGAGCCGAGCTGGAGGACGGCGCCGTCGCCGAGGGTGATGTCGGTCCAGGTGCTGTTGAACTGGTTGTTTTCGCCGAAGGTCAGGGTGGCGTTGGAGACGGTGATCTCGCCGGTGTTGACGGCGATGCCGCCGGTCTTGTCGAGATGGAGGCTGCCGCCGGTGACGCTGAAGGAGCTGAAGGAGTTGGTGCCGGTGCCGGCGAAGGTGACCGCGCCCCCGGACTGGGTGTAGGCGCTGTTGCTGATCTGGGTGTTGAAGACGACCTGGTCCCCGCCGGTGACCGAGATGGTGGAGACGCTGAGGGAGGAGCCGTTGAAGGTGCGGTCGCCGGTGCCGCCGATGGTGAGGGAGCCGCCGCTGTTGACGCCGTTGAAGACGACGTCGCCGGCGCCGGTGATGGCGATGCCGCCGGAGCCGGCGTTGATGGCGGTGGCGAAGGAGACGTTGCCGTCGCCCTGGATGGAGAGGGCGGTGGCGCTGACGTATCCGTTGAAGGTGCGGGCTCCGGAGCCGGTGGTGGTGAGGGTGCCCGCGCCGTTGACCTGGTCGGCGAAGGTGACGTTGCCGGAGCCGGCGAGGGTGAGGTTGTAGCCGGCGGCGCCGAGGTAGCCGTTGAGGGCGAGGTTGCCGGAGGAGAGCGTCCAGGTCTGGTTGCCCGTCAGGGTGATCTGGTTGCCGATGATCTGCGTCTGGGCGCTCTGGTTGTTGATGCCGCCCGTGCCGAGATTGATCCCGTTGCCGCCCAGGGTGAAGGCGGAGGCGCCGGCGGCGAAGGTGATGGACGCGGGCGAGACGGAGGCGGAGATGTTTACGGAGGGGCGGACGACGCCGTCGAAGGTGACGTTCGCGCCGGCGACGGGGGAGGTGTTACCGCTCCAGTTTTGTCCGTTGTTCCAGTTCCCGTTGTTGCCTTCGCCGTCCCAAGTCTGGGCCCGCAGCGCGGCGGGCGTGGCGGCGAGGAGCACGGCCAAACCGGCGAGACGAAGCTGCGAAGAGGGCGACAAGGGAAAAAGGACGAGGGTGGCGGGGTAGGCGTGGTTTGGGGTGTTTGCGGAAGGGACAGGTGGATTGTGCCTGAATAGGCCTATCTATCAAACGTAATTTTTACTTCGCTTGGGTGCGTAAAAAACCCGCTCGCGCGAGGGCGGGCGGGTCGAGGGTGCCGGCGAGGCGCGGGGCCTCGGGGGCGACGGGGACGGGACGGCGGGGCGGCTCGTGGTCGAGGGCGCCTAGACGCCGAGGATCAGCCAAAGCGGGAAGCTGAGCAGGAGTTCGCTTTCGCCGGGCGGGAGCGGGAGGGCGGGGGATGCGGACGCGGTCATGGGCGGGCGTGGGACGCGGTTTCGGCTTTCGCGACGAATTCGCGGATGTCGAGTTGGAGCGCGCGGGCGACGCCGAGGCCGTATTGGGGATCGGCGCGGAAGAAGTGGCAGATCTGGCGGAGCTGGATTTCGCGCGGGACCGGGGCCATGTGGCGGGCGATGTTGCCGAAAAGACGTTCGCGGTGGGCGGAGTCGAAGAGGCGGAAGAGGGCGCCGGCCTGGGAGTAGTCGTCGTTGCCGAGGCGGTGGTCGTGGCGATCGGCGTGGCCCTCGAGTTTGAGCGGAGGCTCGGCGAAGGCGGGGCATTCCCGGGGGCCGCCGAAGGAGTTGGGTTCGTAGTTCGGGGCGTCGCCGCCGTTGGCGTCGAAGCGCATGGCGCCGTCGCGCTGGTAGTTGAAGACGGGGCAGCGGGGAGTATTGACGGGGAGGAGCTGGTAGTTGGCGCCGAGGCGGTGGCGCTGGGCGTCGGGGTAGGAGAAGATGCGGGACTGGAGAACCTTGTCTGGCGAGTGGCCGACCCCGGGAACGACGTTGGCCGGGGAGAAGGCGGCCTGCTCGACCTCGGCGTGGTAGTTGCGCGGGTTGCGGTTGAGCTCGAGGATGCCGACCTCGTGGAGGGGAAACTCGGCGTGCGGCCAGACCTTGGTGAGGTCGAAGGGATTCCAGCGGAAGGCGGCGGCCTGGGCCTCGCTCATGAGCTGCACGCAGAAACGCCAGCGGGGGAAGTCGCCGTCGGCGATGGCGTGGAAGAGGTCGCGTTGGGACGATTCGCGGTCGTCGCCGACGACCGCGGCGGCCTCGGCGTCGGTATAGGTGGCGACGCCTTGGAGGGACTTGAAATGGAATTTGACCCAGTGGCGTTCGCCGAGGGCGTTGACGAAGGAGTAGGTGTGCGAGCCGTAGCCGTGCATCTGCCGCAGGTTTGCGGGGATGCCGCGATCGCTGAAGAGGATGGTGACCTGGTGGAGCGACTCGGGGGAAAGCGACCAGAAATCCCAGGCGGAGGCGGCGTTGCGGAGGTGGGTGCGCGGATCGCGTTTCTGGGTGTGGATGAAATCGGGGAACTTGAGGGGATCGCGGATGAAGAAGACGGGGGTGTTGTTGCCGACGATGTCCCAGTTGCCCTCCTCGGTGTAGAAGCGGACGGAGAAGCCGCGCACGTCGCGCTCGGCGTCGGCGGCGCCGCGCTCGCCGGCGACGGTGGAGAAACGGAGAAACGCCTCGGTCTCGGCGCCGACGCGGGCGAAGAGGGCGGCCTTGGAGTAGCGGGAGATGTCGCGGGTGATGGTGAGTTTGCCGTAGGCGGCGGAGCCCTTGGCGTGGACGACGCGCTCGGGGATGCGCTCGCGGTTGAAGTGGGCGAGTTTCTCGAGGAGGTGGAAGTCCTGGAGGAGCACGGGGCCGCGCGGGCCGGCGGTGAGGGTGTTCCGGTTGTCGGCGACGGGGAGGCCGGAGGCGGTGGTGAGCGCGGGAGCGGCGGCGGGCGTCGGGGAGACGGGGGAGGCGGGCTGGGTTTGCATGTCGGGAAGGCCCGCAGAATAAGGTAATTTGAAATAGCCGTGAAATATGGGTTGGCTATTTATACATAGGGAAAAGTTATCATGGAGATCCACCAGCTGCGGTATTTTCTGGAAGTCGCGAGGGTGCTGAATTTCAGCCGGGCGGCGGAGCGATGCCATGTGTCGCAGCCGGCCCTGAGCCAGCAGATCATGAAGCTGGAGGAGGAGCTGGGGGACCGCTTGTTCGCGCGGGAGGCGAGGGCGGTGCGGCTGACTCCGGCGGGCGAGGCGTTGCGGGAGCACGCGGAGCGGATCGTGGGCGGGCTGGAGCACGCGAAGGACGCGGTGGCGGCGGCGCGGGGGCGGGCCCGCGGGCGCGTGACGGTCGGGGTCATCCCGACGGTGGCGCCCTATGTGATGCCGGGCTGGCTGAAGGCGTTCGTGGCGCGGCATCCCGCGGTGGAGGTGGTGGTGGCCGAGGATCAGACGGCGCGGCTTGCCCGGGCGGTGGAGTCGGGCGAGCTGGATCTGGCGGTGGCGAGCCTGCCGGTGGCGGGGCGGGGGCTGGTGGCGACGGAGTTGTTCACGGAGTCCCTGTGGCTGGCCCTGCCCGAGGGCCACGCGCTGGCGAAGGCCGGGGAGGTGGCGCTCGACGCGGTGTCGGACGAGGCGTTCATCCTGCTGCAGGACGGGCACTGCCTGGCGGGGCAGGCCTTGGAGTTTTGCGCGGCGCGGGGTTTTGCGCCGAAGGTGAGCTTTCGCAGCGGGCAGATGGAGACGATCCAGGCTTTCGTGGCGGCGGGGATGGGGCTTTCGATGGTGCCGGAGATGGCGCGACGCGGGGCGGGCGGAGGGGTGGTCTACCGCCGGCTCGCGGGCCGTCAGCCGCGGCGAAAGATCGGGCTGTTGCGGGCGGGCGGGCGGGATGCGACGGGGGCGATGCGGGCGCTCACGAAATTCTTGCGCGAGGAGGCGGCGACGCGGGCGGAGGAATGAGCGACGGCGCGCGGGTGCGTCGCGGTCGCGCGGTCCGCGGTCCCGTCGCCGGGGAGGCCGCCGGCGGGCGAAAGGCGGGATGTCCGCTCTTCCGCCCGAACCGGGCGCCCGTCATCTGGCGGAGGAGCCCGCGGCCGCCTTGGGGGAGTCCGGGCCGAGGTCGTCGAGAAGGTCTTTGCTCACGCGCTCGATGCCGAGGCGCGCCAGCGAACTGGCGGGGTAGAGCGACTGGGCGGCGAGCCAATGGGTGAGGGCGGCGGAGGCGCGGCCGGCCTGCTCGTGGCGCTTGGCGGAGTCGATGCGGCCGACGAAGGCGGCGACGCGCGGGGCGAGTTCTGCGCGTCGCTGGTTGACCTGCACGTCGTTGGGAGCGAGGGCGGAGGCGTTGTCGAGGGATTCCCAGGCGGCGAAGGCGTTGTTCTGCGCGAGGAGTTCCTGGGCCTGGGCGAGGAAGATCTCCACGCGGGAGAGCTGCTCGATGATCTCCTTCAGGCGCGGTCCGCGGACGGCGTCGGTGAGGAGGGCGATGGCGAGCTCGCTGCGCTGCTCGTAGATGCGGCGGAGATCGTTGCGTTTGACCGCGTCGTCGAAGAGCTGGGCGGCCTGCGAGCCAAGGTCGACCTGCTGGGCCATGTTTTCCGTGTAGGTCTTGATCGCGGGGTTGAGGGGCCAGAGGGAGGCGGCGCGCTGGACGCCCTCCTGGGCGCGGAGAAAGTCGCCGGCGGCGGCGGCCTGCTGGGCGGCGTAGAGGGCGAGGGTGCTCATGCGCTGGGCGGCGCGAAGGGCGGACACCGCCTCGCTGGAACGGAAATCCTTCGCGGCGCCGGCGATCTCCGCGACGAGCTTGTCGACGGCGTCGAAGTCCTTCAGGTCGGCGAGCTTCCTGGCCTGGTCGATCTGGCGGTAGAGCGAGAGCAGGACCTGCTTTTTCTCGCGTTCGAAGCCGGCGACGGCGGGGGTGTATTCGCCGAGGAAAAAGGTTTCCTGGAGGCGCTCGAGGGCGCCGACGAGCTGGCCGTCGTCGTAGCTGGCGCGGACGGCCTGCATGGCGGCCTCGGTGTCGTTGATGGCCTCGCGCGAAAGGTATTCGAGGGTCTCGACGGTGAGGGTGAGGTCGCTGGAGGGGAGGAAGGATTGGATCTCCTTTTCGCCGACCTCGAGCTGCTGGGCGGAGCCCTTGAACGTGTAGCGGTAGAAGCTGGCGGCGATGAGGCAGTGCTGGAACCGGCGCTGAAGGAAAAGCTGCACGAGCGCGGTCTGGAACTGGAGCTTGGCCTGGACGCCGGTGAGCATGGAGCCGGCTTCGGCGGCCTTGATCTTGGCCTCGGTCTCGGCGAGGTCGCGGGCGCGGAAGGTCTGGGCCACGGGGTCGAATCCGTCGGGTTTGGGCTTCTCGTCCGTCTTGTGGTTCGCCTGGTTGCGGGAGTTGTTGTTGTTGGTCCGCGTGGTGGTGTTGCCCGAGGAGCTGGTGCTGTTGCCGGCGTTGATCTGGGGGCTGGCGTTGGACGCCGCGTCGGAGGCTTTTTCGAGGGCCCCGGTGGTGATGTCGTAGCCCTTGCGGGCCATGGCGTCGCCTGAGCCGACGATGCCGAGCTGGTTCTGGCGGCGGATGCGGGCGAGCTCGGCGGAGGTGACGGCCAGCGCGTCGCGTTCGTCGCGGATGCGCCAGGCGTTGAAGACCTGGTTGGCGACGGCGAGGGACGCGCCGCCGTCCGCTTCGTATTCGCTGGCCCGATACAGGAGCTGCCAGGCCTGGCGCAGGTTGTCGGCGCCGGCCTCGCCGGAGCGGGTGGAGAGGAGGTTGAATATCTGGCCCAGGACGCCGCGGTAGACCTCGTTGTCGACCGACTCGGGCTGGGCGAGGTAGCGCTCGAAGCGGGCGCGGAAGACGCGCATCTGGCCGAGATTGTAGGTGTGGCCCTTGTAGTTGATCGTGCCGTCCTCGGGGTTGAACGCGTCGGAGTCGGTGTCGAAGGCCTTTTCGATGACCTTCATGAGCGTGTTGCTCTCGAGGTTGGCGGTGCCGAGGGCGTTGAAGGCGGATTCGGCGGCGGATTTGGGCGCGGAGGAACCGGTGGTCGGACTCGTCGCGCCCGCGGCGGGCAGGGCGGGCGCCGCCGGCGCGGCGGGGGTGGCGGGCAACGCGGGGGCGGCCGGGAGGG
>CAYTLL010000023.1:0-58834 GCA_964438755.1 uncultured Akkermansia sp.
CAGCTGCCGCGCCTGCTGGTAGCCCTTGAGTGCCGCCAGCGTGGCCATCGTGTCTCGGTACTGGCGACCGCACCGGCGGTGCGCACGTTCTGGCGGCACCACGCCAACGACACCCTGGTGCCGCTGCCGGCGGCGACCGGTATGGAGGCGCCTACTACGGCCGCGACGGGGGCGGGGGAGGCCACGGGGGCGGGCGCGGCGGGGGAGCCTGCATCGTCGAGCAACTCGACGAGCACTTCGTAGACCTTACCTTCGACGGTAACGCGGAGTTTTTTCATGTGGGAAGCGGGGGATGGTTCGGTGAAATTAGCGGACCTTATGGGAGGAGTAAATCTGGCGACGACCTTCGTGCGACCATTCCTGCATCAGGGCTTCGATCGAGGGCACGCGGATCGGAGTCGCGACGGAGCGACGGATGGAGGCGACGCGGGCGTGGCCGCCGAACATTTCGGCGATCGCGGCAAGGATGACAGGCACCGCTTCAGGCGCGACATCCGCTCCCACGTCGGGAGCGAGACGGCGGACGGAGGCGGGTGAGCCGACATTCGCGACGACCACCGGAACGGGCGCCGGAGCCGGGTGCGTGGCGGCGAGCCAGCGTCCGAGCAGGGCCACGAAGACGAGAAGCGCCGTGATCGCGACCAGCACCGCCGCGACCGCGAGGCCGAGGTGGCCGAAAAGCGGCCGTCCGGCCTGGATGGGCTCGGCGACGGCCGCGAGGGGAAGCATGAGTGCGTAGGGCATGTCGGACGATGTCGGTCGTGAAGGCGGCGCCGAGACGGAATCAGAGCGGGATGTTGCCGTGCTTCTTGGGCGGGCGGGTCTCCCGCTTCGAGAGCGTGTTGCGCAGTCCGAGGGCGACGATGGCGCGGGTCTCGGCGGGCTCGATCACGTCGGTGATCATGCCCTTGCTCGCGGCCTCGTAGGGGGAGGCGAACTTCTCGCGGTAGTCCGCGGCGAGCTCGGCGGCCTTCTTCTTGGGGTCCTCGGCGGCGGCGATCTCGCGCTTGAAAAGCACGTTGACCGCGCCCTCGGCGCCCATGACGGCGATCTCGGCGCAGGGCCAGGCGTAGACGAGGTCCGCGCCCATGTCCTTCGAGCACATGGCGAGGTAGGCGCCGCCGTAGCTCTTGCGCATGATCACGGTGATCTTCGGCACGGTGGCCGCGGCGTAGGCGAAGAGCATCTTGGCACCGTGGCGGATGATGCCGCCGCGCTCCTGGGCTAGGCCGGGCATGAAGCCGGGGATGTCGACCAGGGTGACGAGCGGGATGTTGAAGCAGTTGCAGAAGCGGATGAAACGCGCGCCCTTGTCGGAGGAATCGATGTCGAGCGTGCCGGCCTTGACCATGGGCTGATTGGCGACGATGCCGACCACGAGGCCCTGTATCCGGGCGAAGCCTACGACGATGTTGCGTGCCCAGTCGCGCTGGACCTCGAGGAAGTCGGCGTTGTCGACGAGACGATTGATGACCTGGTAGACGTCGAGCGGCGCCTTCGGGTCGGCCGGGACGAGATCGTTCATGCCGGGATCGCGGTCCAGCGTGAGGTTCGGCACCGGGCGGTGCGGAGGGTCCATCACGTTGTTGGCCGGCAGGAAGGTGAGCAGGCGCTGCGCGAGGGCGAGGGCGCCGGGGGCGTCCTCGGCGACGAAGTGGATGTTGCCGCTGACGCTGGCGTGGGCCGCGGCGCTGCCGACCTCGTCCATCGTGACGGTGGCGCCGGTGGCGGCCTTGATGACGTCGGGCCCGCAGATGAACATCTGCGAGTTTTTCTTCGTCATGATGATGAAGTCGGTGAGGGCGGGCGAGTAGGCCGCGCCGCCGGCGCAGGGGCCGGCGATGACCGAGATCTGCGGCACGACGCCGGAGAGAAGGACGTTGTGGAAAAAGACCTGGCCGTAGCCGGAGAGCGAGTCGTCGCCCTCCTGGATGCGGGCGCCGCCGGAGTCGTTTACCCCGATGACCGGAATGCCGGACTGCTGGGCGTATTCCATCAACTGGCAGATCTTCTGCGCGTGGATGCGGCCGACCGCTCCGCCGCCGACGGTGAAGTCCTGGGCGAAGGCGGCCACGGGGCGGCCGTCGATATATCCGACGCCGGTGATGACGCCGTCGCAGGGCATCGGCTTGTCCTCGAGGCCGAAGTGGTGGCAGTCGTGCTGGGCATGGAGGCCGAACTCCATGAAGGTGCCCGGCTGGAAGAGGATCTCGAGGCGCTCGCGCGCGCTGGTGAGGCCCTTCTTTTTGCGTTCGGCGAGCTTTTCGGCGCCGCCGCCGAGCATGGCGGCCTGGCGCCGCTCGGCGAGCTTCTGCAGGAGTTCGGGTGCGATAGGCATGGCTTTAAGGGGTGGTGTGGTGAGTGGTGTGTTGCCGGCGGCGAGGGGTTCAGGCCTTGGGGGCGCAGAACTCGGTTAGCACTCCGAAGCTCGACTTCGGGTGGAGGAAAGCGACGAGCTTGCCGGCGGCTCCCTCGAAAGGCACCTCGTGGATCAACCGGACGCCGGCGCCGGAGGCCTGTTTGAGCTGGCCGGCGATGTCGGTCGTGGCGAAAGCGATGTGGTGGACGCCTTCGCCGTTCTTCTCGATGAACTTGGCCACGGGACTTTCGGGGGACATCGGCTCGAGGAGCTCCAGATGGACCTCGCCGACGTCGAGGAAGGCGGTGCGAACGCCCTGGGAGGGGACCTCCTCGCGGTGCGCGCATTTGAGGCCGAGGGCCTTTTCGTAGTAGGGCAGCGTGGCTTCGATGGAGCGGACCGCGATGCCGAGGTGGTCGATGCGAGTGATCATGGCGGGGAAATGTCGGTGTCGACGGGCGACAAAATACGCGAAGACGCCCAGGCCGGCTTCGCGGGCTTTGGTTAAAGACCCGCGCTTCTTGCACAAAATCCGCGCAGCCGTCCGGGAACGCTTCGCGTATTATCCACGGCACTACCGGGGCATCAGGCTCCGGCCCCAATTCCCTCACCATGTCAAAAACCGCACACACAACCCTGCCCGAGGCGGAGGCGCTGGAGTCGGCGCTCGCCACTTGGCGCAAGACCGTCGAGGCCGAGCTCAAAGGCGCGTCCTTCGAAAAGAAGCTTCTCACGAAGACCTTCGAAGGCATCACGCTCAAGCCGCTCTATACCCGCGCCGATCTGGCCGGCCGCGAGGCGCACCTCGCCGCGCTGGCTAAGGCCCCCGGCGAGGCGCCCTTCCTGCGCGGAGTCCGCGCGGGAGGATACGCGTCGGGCTCCTGGGAGGTGGCGCAGGAGATCGCCGCCGCCACCGCGGAGGAATTCAACGCCAAGCTTCGCGAGGACCTGATGGGCGGGCAGAACGCCGCCGTGCTCCGCATGGACAGCCCGGCGCGTCCCGAGGGGCTTCCCCTGGAGGCCGCCGGCGTATTGGAAACCGCGCTGAAGGACGTCGATCTCGCCGCGATCCCGGTGCACATCAACGCCGGCGTCGACGCGACCAAGGTCTCCGGGCACTTCATCACGCTCGCCGCGCTCCGTGGCGTCGACGGCTCCGCGCTTCGCGGCTCGCTCACCGCCGATCCGCTCAATGTCTGGGCCGCCGCCGGTTCGCTTCCCGCTTCCCTGCCCGCCGCCTACGAGGCCCTAGCGGCCTGGACCAAGCGCTCCTCCGTGGTATCCCCGTCGCTGCGCACGGTGGGCGTCGACGCCCGCCTATGGGCGGAGGCCGGAGGCGGAGCCGTCCTGGAGCTCGCCTGCGCGCTGGCCTCGGTCGTGGAATACGTCCGCGCCCTCCGCGACCGCGGGGTGCCGATCGAGATCATCGTGCCGCGCCTGCGGATCACCTTCGGGGCCGGTCCGCAGTTTTTCATGGAGACCGCCAAGTTTCGCGCCTGGCGCCCGCTCCTCGTCCGCGCCGTCGTCGCCCTCGGCGGCAAGGCCGAGCTCGCCGCTCTGGCCGCGGTCAACGCCGCCACCACCCGCTGGGACAAGACCCGCCTCGACGCCCACGTGAACATGCTGCGCGCCACCACCGAGGCCTTCTCCGCCGTCCTCGGTGGCGTGGATTCTCTGCATGTCGCGCCGTTCGACTCCCTCGACGGCATCGGCGGCGGCGACTCCTTCTCGCGTCGCATCGCGCGCAACGTCCACGCCCTCCTGGCCGAGGAGTTCGGCGCCACCGCGCCGGCCGATCCCGCCGGCGGATCCTGGTGCGTCGAGAGCCTCACCGACGAGCTCGCCCGTCTCGCGTGGGCGCAGTTCCAGCAGTTCGAGGCCGTGGGCGGTTTCGCCGCCGCCCTTCGCGCGGGTCTGCCGCAGAAGGCCGCCGCGGCGGCCGCCAAGGATAAGGCCCAGGCCGTCGGCACCCGCCGCCTTGGCGTCATTGGAACGAATCTCTTCCCGAATCTGAAGGAGACCCCGCTCGCCCCGCTCGCCAAGCGCCCCGTCACCGGCGCCTGGTCGGCCGAACGGATCGAGCCCGCGGTCTGCTTCCGCGCCTCCGCCGCCTTTGAAAAAATGCGCGACGCGAGCGTCGACTACTCGAAGCGCACCGGCAAACGCCCGCGCGTCTTCCTCGCGAAGATGGGGCCCGTCATCCAGCACAAGGCCCGCGCCGATTTCTCGACCGGCTTTTTCGCCCCGGGAGGTTTCGAGATGGTCGCCAAGCAGACCTTCACGAGCGCCGAGGAGGCCGCGAAGGCCGCCGCCGAATCCGGCGCCGAGGTCGCGGTCCTTTGCTCGACCGACGAAACCTATCCCGAACTCGCGCCCGCCTTCGCCAAGACGCTGAAGGCCGCCAAGCCCGCCGTCTCCGTGGTGCTCGCCGGCTTGCCCGCCGACAAGGCCGTGCTGGACGCGTTCACCGCCGACGGCTTCGACCTCTTCATCCACCTCCGCGCTCCGGTTGAAGAGACGCTCGCGAACCTCCTCAAGAAAATCGGAGCCCTCTAAAGGAACCCACAGGAACCCAAAACATGAACAACGTTCCCTCTCCCGACTTCACCAAGCTCGGCTACGACGAGATTCCCGTTCCCGCCACCGCCGCGCCCTCTGCTCCGCCCTCCGCCGAGCTCCCGGAAAACTACGAGCAGATTCCGTTGAAGGCATCCTTCACCGCGGCCGATCTGCCCGCGCCCGCCGCGCTCGACACCATGCCCGGCCACGCGCCCTTCACGCGCGGCCCCTACGCCACGATGTATGTCCAGAAGCCCTGGACGGTGCGCCAGTATGCCGGCTTCTCCACCGCCGAGGAGTCCAACGCCTTCTACAAGCGCAACCTTGCCGCCGGCCAGGCGGGCCTCTCGGTCGCCTTCGACCTCGCGACCCACCGCGGCTATGACAGCGACCACCCGCGCGTCGTAGGCGACGTCGGCAAGGCCGGCGTCGCCATCGACTCGATCGAGGACATGAAGGTCCTCTTTGACAGCATCCCGCTCGACAAGGTCTCGGTCTCGATGACCATGAACGGCGCCGTGCTGCCGGTGATGGCCTTCTACATCAGCGCCGCGCTCGAGCAGGGCGCCAAGCTCACCGACCTCGCGGGCACGATCCAGAACGACATCCTCAAGGAGTTCATGGTGCGGAACACCTACATCTATCCGCCCACGCCCTCGATGAAGATAATCGCGGACATCTTCGCCTACACCTCGAAGGAGATGCCCAAGTTCAACAGCATCTCGATCTCGGGTTACCACATGCAGGAGGCCGGCGCCACCGCCGACCTCGAGCTCGCCTACACGCTCGCCGACGGCCTCGAGTATCTGAAGACCGGTGTCGCCGCAGGCCTCTCGGTCGACGCCTTCGCGCCGCGCCTATCGTTCTTCTGGGCCATCGGAAAAAACTTCTTCATGGAAGTCGCGAAGATGCGCGCCGGCCGCACGCTCTGGTCCGAGATCGTCGGCCGCTTCGATCCGAAGAACCCGAAGTCGCGCGCCCTGCGCACGCACTCGCAGACCTCGGGCTGGTCTCTCACCGAGCAGGATCCGTTCAACAACGTCGCCCGCACCTGCCTCGAGGCGCTCGCCGCCGCGACCGGCCACACCCAGTCGTTGCACACCAACGCGCTCGACGAGGCCATCGCGCTGCCGACCGACTTCTCGGCCCGCATCGCGCGCAACACCCAGCTCCACCTCCAGCAGGAGACGGGCATCTGCAACGTCGTCGATCCCTGGGGCGGCAGCTACTACGTCGAGTATCTCACCAACGAGCTCATCAAGAAAGTCCGCGTCCACCTCGACGAGGTGGAGAAGATGGGCGGCATGACCAAGGCGATCGAGGCCGGCATCCCGAAGCTTCGCATCGAGGAGGCCGCCGCGCGCCGCCAGGCCCGCATCGATTCCGGCCGCGAGACCATCGTGGGCCTCAACAAATACCGCCTCGAGCAGGAAGCCCCGCTCGACATTCTCGAGGTCGACAACACCGCGGTCCGCGAGTCGCAGATCAAGCGCCTCAAGGAGCTCCGCGCCAAGCGCGACGAGTCCGCGGTCAGGGCCGCGCTCGCCGCCCTCACCGAGTGCGCCCGCACCGGCCAGGGCAACCTGCTCGCCCTCGCCGTCACCGCCGCGCAGGCCCGTGCCACGCTCGGCGAGATCAGCGACGCGTGCGAAGTTATCTTCGGTCGCTACTCCGCGCAGATCCGCTCTATCAGCGGCGTCTATCGCCAGGAGTTCGGCCAGGACAAGAACGTCGAGCGCATCCGCGATCTCGTGAAGAAGTTCGAGGCCCTCGAAGGCCGCCGTCCGCGTCTCCTCATCGCCAAGCTCGGCCAGGACGGACACGACCGCGGCGCCAAGGTAGTCGCCACCGCGATGGCCGACCTCGGCTTCGACATCGACATCGGGCCGCTCTTCCAGACCCCCGAGGAAGCCGCCCGCCAAGCGGTGGAGAACGACGTCCACTGCGTGGCGATGAGCTCCCTCGCCGCCGGCCACAAGACCCTGCTGCCCGCGCTGCGCGACGCCCTCAAGGCGCTCGGCCGCGAGGACATCATGATCGTCTGCGGCGGCGTCATCCCGGCCCAGGACTACGACTTCCTGCTCAAGAACGGCGCCGCGGCCATCTTCGGCCCCGGCACGGTCATCACGAAGTCCACCCTGCGCACGCTCGAGCTCCTGATCGAGCGCCTCGGCGAGCCGGTCGCGGCTTAACCGTCCGTCATTCGTAAGGGCGCGGCTTGTCCGCGCCCTTATTGCGTCCATCGTTTCCTCCAAGCGGCGGACCTCGCCGCGCCCGCCATCAAAAGCCAGACCATGCCCGACCACGCCCACGCTCTTCACGACGGCTGTCCGCAACCGCGCCCCGATTGGGTGCCCGAAGGCTGCGCTTCCGATCCGGCCTTCGCGACCTGGGTGATGCAGGGCGTCCGGCCCTCCGGCGCGAGCGTCGTGGCCGCGCCGATACGCCGCCGCCCGGCGCTTTCGACCGAGGACTACGTGCGCGGCGTGCTCGCCCGCGACACGAGCATCATCGGCCGCGCCATCACGCTCGTGGAGAGCAACGCCCCGGCTCACCAAAAACAGGCGCAGGAGGTCCTCGCGGCGCTCATGCCGCACACGGGCAAGGCACGTCGCATCGGCCTGACCGGAATCCCCGGCGCGGGCAAAAGCACTTTCATCGAGGCCTTCGGTCTCCAACTCGCCGAGCAAGGCCATCGCGTTGCCGTGCTCGCGATAGACCCCTCGAGCGCGGTCACCGGCGGCAGCATTCTCGGCGACAAGGTGCGCATGGAGAAACTCGGTCGCCATCCCAACGCGTTTATCCGCCCATCGCCCTCGGGCGGCTCGCTCGGCGGCGTGACGCGAAAAACCCGCGAGGCCATCCTCGTCTGCGAGGCGGCGGGCTACGACGTCGTGCTCGTGGAGACGGTCGGGGTGGGGCAAAACGAGGTCGCGGTGCGCGCGATGGTCGACGCCTTCGTCGTGTTGCTCATCGCCGGCGCGGGCGACGAGATGCAGGGCATCAAGAAGGGCGTGATCGAGATGGCCGACCTGCTCGTGATCAACAAGGCGGACGGCGAGAACATCGCGCGTTGCAAGGCCGCGCTCGCCGAGATGAAGCGCGTGCTTCACTACCTGCGCCACGCGACCGAGGGCTGGCAAACGACGGTGCAGACCGCCTCCGCGCGGACCGGCGAAGGCGTCGCCGACGTGTGGACCACGCTCGGGCAGTTTTTCACCACCGGCGAGCGCACGGGATCGATCGCGCGTCGGCGCCGCGAGCAGGCCGTGGCGTGGATGCACGCCTTGATCGAGGAGCACCTGCGCACGGATTTTTATGAAGCCTCGTCGGTGAAACTTCGCCGACTCGAGATCGAGCAGCTTGTCGCAAACGGTCGAATGGCTCCGCTGGCCGGGGCCTTGGCGCTGCTTGCCGCGGGCGGGCGCTAACGCGGCCGCGCGGGGACTGGTTTTGTGTTGAGATAGGCGTGGCTTAGCCCGAGTCCGACGAGCCAAAGCGTCAGCCCGGCGAATGCCGGCACGAGGTGCCGCCAATCGACATAACCCACCCAAAAGTGAACGCCCAGGGCGGCCGCGTAAGCAGGCAGCCCCAGACCGAGGATTCCCCGCCAGACCCAGGCCGCGCCACGGTGATGGCACCAGAGCGTCGTCAGCGACATCGCCACGCCCGAAGCCAGAAGCATGCCGCCTAGCGTCGCGCGATCATGGGCCACGACGCCGGTCAGTCGGGGTCCAAGCCGGGACGCTTGTTCCGGCGTGATGCAGAGAAAGGCGAGGTCCTCGCTTACAAAAACCGAGCTCATCCCTATGCCGAGAATCACCGCGCCCGCGACGAGCAGGCCCGCGGCGTGCAGCAGCCAGACGAGTTGTCCCCACTGGGCGCGCCTCCATGCGGCGTCCTCGACGTCGATCAGCCGCGTCTCCGCACGCTCGGGCCCCGCGGCACCGGCCATTATTTGGGTGGTGAGTTGAAACAGCACCACCGCCACGAAAGCGTGCAAGGTGTCGAAGTAGCCGAAGCTGAAAAACGCAAAGAAGCTCGCGAAACCGGACAGCGCCGACGCCACGACCGCGCTTTTGGCGCCGTGCGTCGCACGGCGGACACCCTGCCGACCGAGCATGGCGTAGAACCAACCCAGCCCAAGCATCGTGCCCGCCAAGGTGCCGCGATCATGCGCCATGAACGCGAAGAGCTTGGGCGAGCCCAGACGCAGCGCGTCCGCGCTGATCCCAAGGTAGTGCTCGTCGTAGGGCAAAAGCACGCGATCAAAGGCGAGAGCGAGGACCGCCATTCCGCCAAGAAACAAAGCGGCCCCAAGTCCGACGGCCCAAGGCCAGGCGTGACGGAAAAGAGCGACGTCACGCGCCGCCACATCGAGGTCCGCGACGGGGGGGACGAGGCCGCTTGCGAGCAAGGCTTCGTTGCAGCGCTTCACAAGGCCCGGGCCATGGAAGACGAGCCCGGCGTCGACGAGCACGAGGTCGGCTCCGGCGGAGACCAAGGACACGGCATGCTCCGGCCCGGCGACGCCGCCAGCGACGATCAAGGGCGCGCCCGAGGGAAGCGTTTCACGCCAGATTTTGACCCGCTCGGATAGTCCGGCGGGAGGCGATGCGGGGACTTTCCATGCGGTCGCGGAGAGACGGCGGCCCACTTGCAAGACGACGCCTTGACGCGTGTCGGCGGTGGCCGGCGCGTCGTCCCATGCGTAAACGGGAAGGATCACACCCGGGCGAAGTTCGACAAGCTCGCGTCCTTGCGGATCGCGAATGCGACGAAGAAGTGGAATCGGCGGATCGGTCCGTGGCGAAGAGACCGCCTTGATAGAACCCACGGCCGAGCGCGAAAGCGCCGAGGTTTCGTCGGCAAGCGTCTCGCCGGCGGCGCGCTCGACTCCTTGTGCGCCCAGGGCGGAAAGCTCGATGCATCCCACGCCGAAGCGTGCGAGGCCCGCGGTGGCGCGTGTTTCCGGGTCGACGCGCCAGCCAAGACCGATGCGAGAGGGAAACGCGATGCCCGCCACGTGTATCCGCAGTCGTGGATCGGGGGCCATGTGGCCAAGAAAGTCGATGACGGCGCGGCCCGCGCCAACGCGGCCGAGCATGCCGATCACCCCGAGCGCCAGCGCGCGACCCTGCCGTTCGGACAGGGTGAAGAGGGCGCGACGCGCGACGGTTCGGTAAAACCAATCCGGCATGACGTCATTGGGTGCGCTCGCGGCGTCCGGCCAAGCGTTTTATCCTGGCGTCCGGTCAGGCGCTTCGGAGCCGCCTGCGATTTCGCAAACCGCCCGAGCCGCGGGCCGAGGTCACACGTTCACGTTGGGTTGGGAGAAGGTCCGGAAGGTGGAGAACAGGAGCCTCGACATGAAGAGAATCATGGCGAGATTCTGGACCAGGGGCGCTTGTTTCCGGTGTCGGAGGTAATCGTCTGGTAGCCCGAGCGCGGAAAGTTGGCGATCCACCCTGCGTCGGCTGAAGATGGACGCGGCGGTGGCGGCGGCCAAATAGATCACCAGTTAGGGCGGCTTGAATGTGGGCGGATTCTGCGCTCGTCGTGCTTTTGCTTGTCTGGGATATTAGGGGGCTTGCGCGTTTCAAGGCGTCCGGCCGGGCTCTCCGGAAAGCGGGCCGGCGTGGTCGCGATATACGCTCAAAGCGAAAAGGGGTAGATCGCTAAACCTAGGCCGGAGTTGCCACGGCCGGGATCGTTTTAAAAGGTCCGCGCGATGCGCTTCCCCAACCCTCTGCGGCTCGTCGCCGCTCTTCTGCTTATGTCTGTCCCCGCCGCTTTCGCCCGGTCGCCTGTCACGGATATCCGCTCCGGCGAGGCATGGCTCGACGAGGCCGGCAAGCGGATCAACGCCCATGGGGGTGGCCTGCTGTATCACGAAGGCACCTACTACTGGTATGGTGAAATCAAGGACGGGAAAACCTACCTTCCCGAGGTCAACGCCAGCTGGGGCGGCACCCGCGTCGACGTCGTCGGCGTTTCATGCTACTCGTCGAAGGATCTGTTGAAGTGGAAATACGAGGGCAACGTGCTGCCCGCGCGGCCGGGAAGCGATCTCGACCCGAAACTCGTGCTCGAGCGCCCCAAGGTGATCTACAACGCGAAGACGAAGAAGTTCGTGATGTGGTTCCACAGCGACAGCCTAAACTACGCGGCGGCCCGCTACGGCGTGGCGGTCTCCGACTCCCCTGCGGGCGCCTTCACTTATCTCGGCAGCGCCCGGCCGCATGTGAAGCAGTGGCCGGTCAACGTCACGGAGGCGCAGAAGGCGGACAAAACCAGCGCCCTCGTGCGCGATTTCGAGCGGGGCCAGATGGTGCGCGACCTCACGGTCTTCGTGGACGACGACGGCAAGGCCTACCTTTTCGCCGCTTCGGAGGACAACCCGACGATGCACATCTCCGAGCTCACGGAGGACTACCTGAAGACGACCGGAAAATACGTCCGTGTTTTCGAAGGGCGCTCGATGGAGGCGCCCGCCGTATTCAAACGGAAAGGCAAATATTACCTCATCGCCTCCGGCTGCACGGCCTGGGAACCGAACGCGGCGCGCAGCGCGGTGGCCGACTCGATCTGGGGTCCCTGGACGGAGCTGGGCAACCCCTGTCTCGGAGACCGCGCCGATATCACCTTTCACGGCCAGAGCACCTACGTGCTGCCGATCGTCGGAAAGAAAGACGCCTATGTCTTCATGGCCGACCGCTGGATCAAGGACGACCTGCCCGATTCTCGCTACCTTTGGCTGCCGATCGAATTCACCTCCGACGGCAAGCCCGAGATCCGTTGGCGCGACAGCTGGTCGCCCTCCGACCTGCGCTGAGCGCGACGCCTTGCCGAAGGACCGGCTGCGAATCCGCTCCGATCCGGATTCGTCCAAAAAACGCCCCGGGCGCCGAAGCGTCCGGGGCGTTTGCGTTTCGAGTCCGCGAGAACGGCGCCGCCTTACTTTTTCTTGTAGACCGTGGCGGGGTCGAAGAGGGGCTGGCCGGTGAACTCCAGCTTGTAGTCCGCGCAGTCGAGATCGGTCAGCTTGCGGTAGAAGCAGCTCTTGTATCCATTATGGCATGACGCGTTGGCGGCGCCGGTCTGCTCGACCTTGATCAAAAGCACGTCCTGGTCGCAGTCGGTGTAGAGTTCCTTCACCCACTGGACGTTTCCGGACTCCTCGCCCTTGCACCAAAGCTTGTTGCGGGAGCGGCTCCAATAGGTGGCCTTTTTGGTCTTGAGGGTGTGGGCGAGGGACTCGGCGTTCATGAACGCGAACATGAGCACCTGGCCTGTGTGGACGTCCTGCGCGATGCAGGGGATGAGGCCGTCTGGGCCGAACTTGGGCTGAAGGGTCGAGCCGAGCTCGATGTCTTGAATCGTGGTGCGGGCGGGGAAGGACATGTGATGAAGTAAAGTAACTGAGTGAATGGGCGGAGGTGTTGCCGACTCAAAAACGCGCGATGCCGCCCGGCGGCGCGCGATGGCCAAGAAGTGCGGAAGCGGACCAAGGCGGCGCAGGGGGCCGCGGTATAAAAGGGCGGGGTCGCGAACCCATCGTGGCGGTCCTGGCCGCCCTGCTAGCGATGTCGGTTCGCAAGCTCCCTCAGGTAGGCGTAGCTGAACAGTCCGGTGCGATGACGATCGCTGAAATCGAAGCGGATGGCGTAGTTGCCTACCTGCTCCCAGCCCAGAACCGTGACACCCGGAAACTGTTTCGGACCGTCGCCGCCGTATTTATTTCCCAGAATATCCTGCTCGCCCATGTTTTCCGCGCTCGGGGAGGCCGCCCGCAACGCCTCGCCGGTAAAGTAGGTTTCCACTCCGTCGTCCCATGCGATTGCCACCTCGGAGCCGATAAGTTGAATGTTGATGGGAGCGGACATGGGGGAAAGCCGGGAGTTCAAAAACGGGTGGTCAGGCTACGAAAGCGGATCCGGGGTAGGGAAGGGTTTTGTTTTTGGCTCGCGAGGACGGCGTGGGGGCGGAGACGGTGCGGCTTTTCTTTTCCCTCCACACCCTACGCCATGCTCGTTCACACCGTTGTTTTCTGGCTTCGCAAAGACCTCGCGCCCGCCCAGCGCGAAGAATTCCTCAAACAGGGGCTCGAGTCGCTGCGCCCGATCAAAAGCGTGAGCGACCTCCACATCGGCGCGCCGGCGCCGATCGCGCCGCGACCGGTGGTGGACGCTAGCTATAGCTTCGCGCTGACGGCTCTGTTCAAGGATGTCGCCGCGCACGACGCCTATCAGATCGATCCGGTCCACAAGGCGTTCGTCGAGCGCTTCAAGCCCTACTGGGAGCGCGTTCAGATCTACGACGCGATGTGATTTCGCGAGGCGGACCGAGCGCCGCTCCCACGCGCGGTCCGTGCGTCGGGTGTAGGTAGGCCTTTCAGGAATCCGCCCTGGGCGAATCCAGGATGAGCGTGACCGGGCCGTCATTCACCAAGGCGACCTGCATGTCCGCGCCGAATTCTCCCCGCTCGACGGGCTCCTGCAACTCGCCCTCGAGCTGGCCGAGAAATGTCTTGTAAAGCGAGCGGGCGCTCTCGGGTGGCGCGGCGCGATGGAAGTCGGGGCGGGTGCCCTTGTCGAGGGTGCCGAAAAGCGTGAACTGGCTCACGACGAGAGCGCGGCCGCCGATCTCGCGGATGTTGCGGTTGAGTTTGCCCGTCTCGTCGGGAAAGAATCGCGCCGCGGCGAGCTTGCGCGCGAGCCAGGCGCCCGCTTGAGGTGTATCCTCTCTTTCGATACCGATAAGGACGACGAGGCCGCGCCCGATGGCGCCGGTTTGGCGGCCGGCGATGCTGACGGAGGCGGAGGAGACGCGCTGGACGACAATACGCACGGGGTGAGCCTGGACGCGGTCTTCGTGATGTCGACGCGCGGCTGATGGCCGGCTCGCGCGGTCGGCGGCGGTGGTCCACCGCGTAGCGTGGGTGCGCGCTTTTGGAGAGACACTACGCCGCGGTCCTCGCGGTATCGACCGTCGGTTCGGCGAGCTCGACAGGCACCCGTCGCGACGAGGGAGAGCTCGATCTCGGCGGCAAGTCCCATGCCTCCTTGGATCCGCCGGCCAAAAGGTGTGGGTGGCATGGTGCCAAGGCATGGGTGCTTTCGAACAATTCAGAGCAGGCTTTCAACGCCCGCGCTGGTGCCGTTGGTGGCGACCGCGACCAAACCAACCGATTCCTGCGCACACACCACACACCACGTCTTGACAAGCCGCCCTCCGGCCAGCTTTCTCGTCAACCCTAGGTTTCGCCAGAGTAGCTCAGTGGTAGAGCAGAGGACTCATAAGCCTTTGGTCGCCGGTTCAATCCCGGCCTCTGGCACCATTCTAGGACAAGGGCCTACGAAACGTAGGCGATGGCATGAAAAGCCACTGGCCTTGTTTGGACCTGTTTAGGCATTTTCGACGAGGAATCGCGCAAGCGACGTGACTGCGGCCGTCGAGGATCACCTCTTGGGCTTTTCGGCGGCTGGCTCAGCGGCATGGCCAACTTGATGGGCGCCGGCGCTTCACCAGTTGGGAGCACTTGCCCGCGCTCTGTTTCGCGCAGCTGACGTTCTGAGAGCGCCTGCGCGACATCGTAGCCTCTCTGGATGCCCGGCCTGCTTTGAGGTATCACCTCGGGTTAGAATCGCAGGCCTCCCCAATCGGCCTATTCCGTAGCCTGTAAAACGTCGGCGGCGACATGAGAAACGGCCGCGGCGGATGAGATTGAGGCGCCAACGAGGCGGTTTCCGCCAAAGACGCATCTCGCGGTTCCCTGCGAGTCCGTGCTGGGGCGGCGTCGCGAGAGCAGTTCTTCGCGACGCGCGGGCGACAGCGACCGGACGGCCCACTCCACGCGCAGGCGGTCCGCTGTTTGTAGTTCGCGACACACGATGGCGCGCAAAAAGGCGCCTTCTTCGCCGCCGTTGCTGGCGAACATCCATGTAACAGCGGCTTTCGCGCCCGGCCAGCGAGCCGCATAAGCCGGATAAGCGGCAACGCGCCCGGACCTTAAAACACGACCCCGTGCCTGGAAAAACACACCCACTACGCCGGAGCGGTTGCGGGCTCCCGGCCAAGCGACGTCCGGCCTCCGGGTGGCCAAGCAAGCCAGAACCGGGCGTAGCCATAGTCGCGCAGCCGCCTCGGCAGCTTCCCAGCTCCCGTGGCGCCGAACGGAAAAACAGCGATAGAAGCGCAATCCGGCGCGCTGAACCCTGGCCATTACGCAGCCCTCGCGCGTATTCCGGGTCAGATTACGACGGGGTGTGCACAAACGCGAAGCGACTGCGGTGTCGGAATCAGGGGCGGAAGCGGAGCGAAAACCGGAATTCATGTCGAATGACGCCCATTCTCAACCGACTCTTTCGGAAGTTATTACAAGGGAGGGGCAAGGCGACTCCGTCTTAGGCGCCGGGGCAAGGGGGGCATGGACATCAAGACAGGAGCAAACGCGCGAAGCGGGGCGGATGGACATGTGTGCGTGCGTATTTACACCCACCAATGGCGGCAAGCTCCGTTTTCCGCTCCGACTCGAGATTATTGGCACCTGCCACACCGGCGCGAAACGAGGCGCAACAATACCTTGACCTGCGAGGGAAGGAGTTGGCGGGTTCGTGAGGCCTTCACTTCAGAATGTCGGGACGCGTCCGATAACACGGACTATGCTTTATATCGCCTCCGATCATCCAGATGGAACGAAGCCATGGAGGGTCAATTGACTATGCGTATAATAAAAATTATAAATACGGATAAATACGCTATAGTGGACCAAGCTTACGCAGGTAATCTAATGTAGATGCAGGGAGTTCCCTGTATCACGCGGGTTACTTCATAATGCTTTTCTTTAGTTTTCTTGTCCACCTTGTCCGTCTCCTTGTCGTCGCCCCAGTTTTCCATGCCCGCCCACCCTTCAAATCCCTCCAATTATTCGGTTAAGTCAGCCGTGCTTTATTATCCTGCATTCGACGTGATCGAACTCGCCCACAATATCACGGCGATGCAAGTGGAGGGCCGCTTGTGAGCACCGCACCGGTAGGCAAAGAACTCGACACGCCGGTCAGTGAAGCGCTTCCGGCTCCTTGTCGGATCTGGGTTTTGGAGGATCACGACGCTATTCGGCAATTGTTGGCGCAATTCGTCTTGGTGAAGCCCACCTACACGGTCGTGGGGGCATCTGCGCGAGCGTCGGATTTGATCGAAGCCTGCCGGCGGGGCGAAGTGGATCTGGTTTTGCTCGATCTTGTTTTGGATGGCGTCGGTGGCCTGCAGGTTCTCGAAGAGCTTGCTACGCTCACACCGCGCCCCAAGGCGGTGGTTTTCAGCGGAACCGCGACTTTGCATACCGTGCAAGCCGCGCTGTCGCTGGGCGTAAGCGCCTACGTCGACAAATCCGCGTCGCTGGATCAGTTGCGGGTGGCGATAGCCCGCGCGGCGGAAGGCGGCGTCTATTTCAGCGAGCGCGTGAGCACGATCATGCGTCGCTTGGTGGAGCAGCGAAACGCCGGCTCGGGCGGCTCGCATGTGCTGACCTCGCGAGAGCTTCGCGTCCTTGAGCTTATCGCCCGGGGATTTTCCGCGAAGGAGCTTGCCGCGGAAGTGGGGCTTTCCGAACCGGCGATCTACAAGATCAAGCAATCCATCTCCACGAAACTCCAGGCTTGGACGGATCAACAGCTGACGCTGAACGCGCTCCGTATGGGTCTTATCGGAGCACTCGACGAGGATCCGCGTCCGAGGCGATAACACGCCATTGCGTTAGGTTCCTTTTATCGTGAGTTCCCGCCCTCCGTTCTCCTGTCCGCGAGCCATTTTCGATGATCCGCGTATGAGTCTCGCGGAGAAGGTGGAGCGTATTCGCATCTTGCAAAAATCGCTTCACCTTCTCCCGCCCGAATCGTCAGACCTCACGGAGTTGATCGCGCTTTGCCATGAGGTTTCGAACAAACTCACCGGGCAGTTGATCAAAGCGAGTTTCAAGACGGAGCGTGGTTGATTTCTCGCATCGAAACTTGGGGTCGAATTTCGCGATCAGGTCGTCGACTTTCAAGACGGCGGTAAAGCGCCGGATATGGCCGATGTTTCCGCCGTGGAATTTTGCGGACGTGGCACGCCCAGGCTCTCTGTTGCGTGAGCACGCGGCGGTCTCTTCCCATTTAGGCGGCTTCGCCTAGTAAAACACCTTGCGGTCGAGCGACCGATACTGGATCGCCTCCAAGAGATGAGGGGACTCGATCCTGTCCGTGCCGGCGAGGTCGGCGATGGTTCGCGCGACTTTGAGTATGCGATCATAGGCCCGGGCGGAAAGCGAAAGCTGCTCCATGGCCTGCTGAAGAATATCGCCGAGCGTCGAGTCGATCGGCACGTGCGTGCGAATTTGCGCATGGCTCATGCGGGCGTTGCTGGTCGTCGATGTTCCCTTGAACCGGGCCAGTTGGCGATCCCTGGCAACTCGGACGCGTCCGGCGATCGTTTGCGAGGATTCGCCCGGCGTCTGGCTGCGCAGGTCTGAAATCGTCACCGCCGGGGCGTCGATGTGGATATCTATGCGATCAAGCAGGGGCCCGCTTACCCTCGCGCGATAACGCTGCACCTGCGGGGCCGAGCATCGGCATTCGTGACGAGCGTCACCAAGATATCCGCAAGGGCAGGGGTTCATGGCCGCGACGAGCATGAACCCGCAGGGGAAGGTGACTTTGCCCGCGCTGCGGCTTATCGAGACCTCGCATGTCTCCAGCGGCTGGCGAAGCACCTCCAAGGCGGACCGTTTAAACTCCGGAAGCTCGTCAAGAAAGAGCACGCCGTTGTGCGCAAGCGAGATCTCGCCCGGCCCGGGAACGCTGCCACCGCCGATGAGACCGACATCGGAAATCGTGTGATGCGGCGCGCGCACGGGCCGCCGGCCCAGATGGCGTGCCTCGCCGAGAGTCTGGCCGGCGGCGGAGTGAATGGCGAGAATCTCCAAAGCCTCCTCGAGCGTCGGTGCGGGCATGATGGATGGGACTCGCTTCGCCACCATGGATTTTCCCGATCCCGGCGGCCCTATCATCAGAAGGTTATGGTTCCCGGCTACCGCGACCTCGATGGCCCGACGCAGCGAGTGCTGCCCCTTCACCTCGGCGAAATCACTCGAGGGCTCGTCGGCGCCCCGGCATATTTCGAGCGCCGCGGCATGCTGAAACGGCTCGATCACGATCCTGCCCGAAACGAAGCGCGCCGCCTCGTCCAGCGATTGGATCGGATAGATCGCCAGACCTGCGACGAGCGCGGCCTCGGCGGCGCTTGCCGACGGCAGAAGCAGCCCCTTGCAGCCGAGCTCGCGGGCGAGGCGCGCGAAGGCGAGCGCGCCGCGAACCGGACGGGTGGCACCCGAAAGCGCGAGTTCGCCTACGACCAGATAGTCGCCGAGGTTGGGCGCGGAGATCTGGCCGGTCGCGACCAAAATGCCCAAGGCGATGGAGAGGTCATAGAGCGGTCCCTCTTTGCGCAGATCGCCCGGCGCCAGATTGATCGTCGTTCGCGTGCGCAGGCCGCCGTATCCTGAATTGGCCAACGCGGAAAACACCCGATCATCCGACTCTTTCACCGCCGCGTCGGGCAAGCCGACCAAGACCAGCTTGAACTCGCCGGATTCCCCGTGGTTCACCTCCACATAAACGGGCAAGGCTTCGATGCCTTGGAGCGCGGCGGAAAGCAAGGTGGCGAGCATGCGGGACGGGCCGGGAGAAAAACGGTCAACCGCCTTGAAGCGAGGCCCGCGCCACGTTGCGTTCCACGGAATCGAGATAGGGGTTTCGGCGCGATGGCGCGGGGCGGGCCAGATAACGGTATACGGCGGAAAATTCCGTATCCAGCCGGGGTCTCACGAACGCTTGCCAAAAGTCGGCCGTGCCGCGCACCAGCTGGGCTGCCGAAGCGAACATGCGCTTGTCCTTGGGCACTTGATTGTAGTCGTCGGCTTCTTCGAATTCGGCGAATAGAAGCGGCAGTTTTTCGACGTAATCGGGGGCCGCCATCTGTCCGAGAAAGTCGGACGTGGCCACCATGCACGCGGCGATCCTGGCCAATTCGGAGCCGAAAGCGTTTTTTTCCGGACGCCCGTTGAGTCCCGTGCATCGAATCATGCCCACGGTATCTTCGATCTCCGCCCGGCTCAGGGCCAGCCGAGGCAATAGGGAAGCAGCCAACGCGACGCTTCGCAGGACATGGGAGTGCGTATACTTCGCCCCGGTCCCGTCCTGATCTCCGCACGCTTTCAAAAAGCCGGTGTCGTGAAAAAGAATCGCGGCCAAACCGAGTTCGAATTCGCGAGGCACCCGATCCAAGCCTTCCGTCCGAAGGTATCCCTCGACATGGTCTAGATAACAGCAGCTCGCTTGCGCGGTATGGGTCAAATCATGATAGCGCAAATCGATAGGACTGTAGCTCCAAACCCGTCCGGCGAATAGCTCGCTCACCAAGTCCACGAGAGAATCGGCGAAATCGCCCCGAATCCGCACGCGACAGGCGGCTTCGCGGACAGATTCCAGCCCCTTCACGCCATCAAGTGGCGTTTCGGTTGCGCGTCCGGCATGACGAAATGGCGTCAGCGATTGCACCATGCACCGGCGTAATGATTTGCCGCCGCCTCCGGCAAGAGCAATCTTGCCCGCTTTTTGCAAAGATGGTCATCGGTTTAACAGGTGGAATAGGATGCGGCAAGTCGGCGGCGGCCGCCGACTTCGCCGCGCTTGGATTCGATGTCCAGGATACGGACCGAATCGTGAGGGAGGAAGTCCTGCCGTCTGCCGAAGTGCTCGACGCGGCGCGCGCGCGTTGGGGCGATGCCGTGCGGGAGCGAAGCGGGGAGGGGGGCGATGGGGCGCGATACCGGCTCGACAGGGCCAAGGTGGCGGAAATCGTTTTTTCAGACGAAAACGAACGCCGCTGGTGGGAAGGCGTTGTTCATCCGAGGGTCGGTGCCTTGTGGCGCGCGCGCGTTGCCGCGCGTCCATCCGCGGATTGGGTGATCGAGGTGCCTTTGCTCTTCGAGGCCCGCTTGGAAAAAGGGTTTGATTTCATCGTCTGCGTCGGCGCCAATCCCGCCGTTCAATCGGCCCGGGTCGTCGCGCGAGGTATGACACAAGCGCAGGCCGGCCAGCGAATCGCCTCCCAACTTCCCTTGGCCACCAAACTTCACTCCGCCCGCGTCGTGCTTTGGAACGACGGCTCTCGCGAATTCCTTCGCGCCCAAGTCCGCGCTTGGGCCGCCGTTCTTCGCGCCGGACGCTGAGTTCGCTTCACCGCGAACCGCGTGGCATGCGTCCCCTTGGGCGCACTTGGCCCGCGCCGTTCAACCTACACCTCTTTTTGCTTCCATGGACGATCTGGATCTTTCCGCCACCCAGGCTGACAACTCGGCTAAAAAGCCCCGCAAGGCTTCAGTAAAGCGAGCCCGCTCCCGCGGTGCCGAGGAGCCGACGGAATCGACGGCGACGCCCGCCGAATCGGACGCGACGCCGGAACCATCCCAAGATGCCGCCCCGGCACGTTCGTCCAGACGTCCGCGCACACGCCGAGGCAAGAGCGGTGACGGCTCCGAATCCGCACAGGCAGGGGCCCCCGAGCTTTTCGCCGCGGGCGTCGAAGCGTCCGGTCGATCCGACGATGCCCGCTCCGGAGGCGGTCGGGATGCATCCGCCACGGATGCCGAACGGGCTCCCGTCGTTTATTCTTTTTCGCCCGATGAGGAGGCTCCCGCCGCACCGTCCGAGTCACCTGGCGAACGTCCGGTGTTTATCCCTGAAGCCAGGGCGGCCCAGACGTCGTCCGCGTCCGCGGATGAAGCAGACGCCTTGAGCGCGCCATCCGGCGAGTCCGCGCAACCCGGTTCCGGCGGCGATCAAGGTGGAAACGGCCAAGGTGGGCGTCGTGAAGATCGCAAATCTTGGTGGGAACGAAAAAAAGAAAAGAAGCGCCAGAAATGGCTCGAGCGCCAAGCGGGCGGTGGTGGTGGCGGCCAAGGCGGAGGAGGGCAGGGCGGGCATGGCCATTCCGGCGGCGCGCGCGAACGCAACCCCGCGCAACCGCCCCCCCCCTCGCTCGGCGCGCCGGTCGGCGGTCTCCCCGCGGACGAGCGCTTCTCCGACCTCGCGGTTTTGGATACGCTGGCCGAAGAGCTGGCCCGCGATACCGATCCGCTCGATCTCACCGCCATTCACTCCGCGGGCGCCGGCGATCTGGCCCAGCGTCTGCGTTCGCTCGGGGAAACCGTGGCGGGCATGCCGCCGCGGCGTGTGCTGGTTGACCAGGTTTTCGCTTGGGCGGCACGCGGGAAACGCGCCCTCCGTGAGAGCGGGGTGCTTGATCTGAATGACGCGGGACAGGGTTTTGTCGTCCACCGCCACAACAGCTATCGCCTCCACCCGGACAGCACCTTCGTTCCCGCGTCTTTGGTGAAACGCCACGGTCTGCGCCGGGGGCAAGAGGTGGATGTGTTGGCCCAGCCCCCCGGATCCGGCGAGCGTTGCGCGTCCGCCGTCCGCATCTTGTCCGTCATGGGCACGAAGCCCGAGTTGGCGCGCGAAGTGACCGCGTTCGAGGAACTCGTGCCTTATTATCCGACGGCTCGCATTCTCGTCGAGGCCCCGGAAATCCATAAGGACATCTCGATGCGCGCCGTCGATTTGCTCACCCCGATCGGCTTCGGCCAGCGCGGCTTGATCGTCGCCCCGCCGCGCACCGGCAAGACGGTGCTGCTGCAAAACATCGCGAATTCCATCAGCAACAACTATCCCGAGGCCACCCTTATCCTGCTTTTGATCGATGAGCGTCCCGAGGAGGTCACCGACTTCAAGCGCCACACCAAAGGCGAAGTCGTTTCCTCGACCTTTGACGAAGCGCCTGAGAGCCACGTCCACGCCGCCGAGATGGTGATCGAGCGGGCCCGACGCCTTGTCGAAACGGGCAAGCACGTCGTCATCCTGCTCGACTCCATCACCCGCCTTGCCCGCGCCTACAACGCCCTCGCCGGCAACTCAGGCAAGATCATGTCGGGCGGTATCGAGGCCAACGCGCTGCAGCGCCCCAAGCGCTTTTTTGGCTCGGCCCGCAACATCGAGGGCGGCGGTTCGCTGACCATCCTCGGCACGGCGTTGATCGACACCAACTCGCGCATGGACGAGGTCATCTTCGAGGAGTTCAAGGGCACCGGAAACATGGAGCTGCACCTTGACCGAGGCCTCTCGGACAAGCGCATTTTCCCCGCGATAAACATCGATCGTTCCGGCACGCGCAAAGAGGAGCTTATCTACCATCCCGACGAGATGCTGCGCGTCTACGGCCTGCGTCGCGCCATGCAGGGCATACCCCCGGTGGAAGCCATGGACATGTTTATCCAGCGCTTGAAGAAAACCCGGACCAACACCGAATTTTTGTTGAGCCTGAATCGCTAAAGCAGCGAACTGAAAACTCCACGCCCGCGCGTTTCCGCGCGGACCGGCCTCCCCCCGCCATCCCCTCGTGACCTCCGCCGACGATTTCGTCATCCAACTGGCCCTCGACAAGGGCGTGCTCACCTCCCAGCAAGTCGACTCCGCCCGCAAAGTGGTCGCCGGGCACACCGACTTGACCGTCGCTCCGCCCCGTCTGCTCGACGTTTTGATCGCGGAGCACGGCTTCACGTCCAAGCAGGCGGCCAAGCTCCTCGCGGACGAATTCGGCATGCCGATGATCGACATGACCAATGTGCGCGCGTCCAGCGAGCTCATGGCCATGCTGCCGCGCCACCTCGCGGTCAAATACACCGCGTTTCCCGTCGGCCGCGAAGGCAACACCGTGCGCGTCGCGATCAGCGATCCGCTCGACGTGGATGCGATCGACAGCATCAGCCATTATCTGAAGCTCACCGTCGAGCCCGTCGTCGCTCCCGCGGACGAGATTCGTTCCCACATCGACCGCTTCTACGGCAAGGACGAGGAGTCGATGGAGAAGCTCCTGAGCGACATCTCGACCGGCGAGGAGGCCCAGGTCATCTCCGGGGTGGGGGCGTCCGCCGCCGGCTCCGCGGGCGAGACGGACGACGCGCCGATCATCAAGCTCGTCTACCAGGTGATTCTTGAGGCGATTTCGCGCCGCGCTTCCGACATCCACCTCGAGCCCCTCGAGAAACGTTTCCGCGTCCGTTATCGCATCGACGGCGTGCTCGTCGAAGTGGAGAACCCGCCCAAGCGCCTTCAGCTCGCGATCGTGTCGCGCCTGAAGATCATGGCGAACATCTCCATCGCCGAGAAACGAATCCCGCAAGACGGTCGCATCCAGGTCGCGGTCGGCAACAAGCCCATCGACCTGCGCGTCTCCTCCCTGCCCACCGCCCATGGCGAATCGATCGTCATGCGTATCCTGGACAAGGAGGGCCTCCAGCTGGGTTTGCCCGAGCTTGGCTTTCTCAGCGACGACCAAGCCACGATGGAGCGCATCATCACGCTCCCGGACGGTCTGTTCCTCGTGACCGGCCCGACCGGCTCCGGCAAGACGACCACGTTGTATTCCTGTCTCCACTTCATCAACAAGCCCGACCGCAAGCTCATCACGGTCGAGGACCCCGTGGAGTATCAGCTGTCCGGTATCAACCAGGTTCCCGTCCGAACCGAGGTCGGCATGACCTTCGCCAACGCCTTGCGCTCCATGCTGCGCCAGGCCCCCAACATCATCATGGTGGGTGAAATTCGCGACTTGGAGACCGCGGAAATCGCCATCAACGCCTCGCTCACGGGCCATATGGTGTTCTCCACGCTCCATACCAACGACGCCCCCGGCGCCGTGACGCGTATGATCGATATCGGCGTTAAGCCCTTCCTCGTGTCCACGTCCCTCCGGGCCATCATGGCCCAGCGCCTGACCCGCAAGATCTGCAAGAAGTGCAAGCATCCCTACACACCGGATCCGCGTGAACTTCGCTCGCTGAACATCACCGCGCAACAGGCCGCCAACGCGACCTTCGCGAAGGGCGCCGGTTGCGAAAACTGCCATGGTAGCGGCTATCGAGGCCGCGCGGGCATTTTCGAGATCTTTGTCGTGAACGACGAGCTCCAGCGCATGATCTACGAGAACGTCGGCACCTCGCGTCTTCGCGATAAGGCCCGCACCCTCGGCATGCGCACCATGCGCGAAGACGGCCTTCGCAAGGTTCTCACCGGTCTTACCACCATCGAGGAAGTCGTCTCCATCACTGTCGGCGACTCCGCCTGATCCCGCTTCCGAAACCGTCACCCTTTTTCCTCAGGCTCCGCCTCCCCCTACGCTCATGAGCTACGAGATGAACGATCTGCTCGACCTCGTCGTCGATCAAAACGCTTCCGACCTTCATTGCCAAGTCGGCCAGCCGCCGACCCTCCGCATCAGTGGCAGCATGGTGCCGATCGAAGGCCCCGCGCTCACGCCCCAGGACACCGAGCACCTCATGCTCTCCATCACGCCGGACAACCACGTCCAGCACCTGAAGATGCATGGCGGTTCCGACTTCGGTTTCGCCTTCCTCGACAAGGCCCGCTTCCGCGTCTCCGTCCTCAAGGCCAAGGGCAATTACGGCATCGTGCTTCGCCAGATCCCGAACAAGATGTATGGCCTTCGCGACATCGGTCTGCCCGACAAGGTGCGAGAGCTCCTTTACCGCCCCCGCGGCTTGGTGCTCGTCACCGGTCCGACCGGCTCCGGCAAGTCCACCACGCTCGCCTCGATGGTGAATTACATCAACGAGAACCGTGAGGGTCACATCATCACGATCGAGGATCCGATCGAATATTATCACAACCACAAGCGCTGCATCGTCACCCAGCGCGAAATCGGCGCCGACGTCGAATCCTTCGCCGAGGCCATCAAGCGCGCCCTGCGCCAAGACCCCGACATCATCCTCGTCGGTGAAATGCGCGATCTGGAGACGATCGAGGCCGCCATCACCGCCGCCGAAACGGGCCACTTGGTGTTCGGCACCCTGCACACCAACTCCGCGGCCAAGACCGTAGACCGTATCGTCGACGCCTTCCCCGCGAACATGAAGGAAATGATCCGCACCCAGCTCGCCTCCTCGCTCGTCGCGGTGATTTCCCAGGTGCTTTGCAAAAAAATCGGCGGCGGTCGCATCGCCGGCTACGAGATCATGATCAACACCACGTCGATCTCGGCGATGATCCGCGAAAACAAGACCTTCCGTATCACTTCCGACATTCAGACCGGTGGCAATCTGGGCATGATCACGATGGACGCCCACCTCCTCAGCCTTGTGAACCGCCAACTCGTCACGCCCGACGAGGCGCTTGAAAAGGCTCAAGACCCCATCGGCATGCGCGAGAAGCTCACCCAGATGGGCGCCACGCTAAAGGCCCTCTGATTCCTCCGGACGCCCCCGCTACCGCCCCCATGTTCGACGCCCATACCCAGGCCATCCTTGAAATCTGCCGCGACCAAAAGCTGGTCGGGGAACAGCTCCTTCAGGATCTCCAAAACGAGCACCGTCTCACGGGCAAGTCACTTGCCGCCCTGATCGTGGACCAGAACATCGTCCCGAAGCAGGTTTTCCTGCAAAAAATAGCCGAAGCGCTCGCCCTCGAATACGTCGACAGCCTTCCCGCCTCGGTCGCGGGCGACGTCGTCTCGGCGCTCTCCGCCCACCATGCGCGGATGTATGGCGTCATCCCTCTTCGCGTGGACGGCCAGAGCATCGATCTCCTCGCGATCGATCCGTTCAACGCGCAGATCATCGACGATCTTACTTTCGCCTTGGGCAAAGACGTCCGGCTGCTCGTCGCAGATCCGGAACGTGTCGAGACCCTGATCAATAATCATTATCCCGAGGAAGATTCCTCGCTGGACGCGCTTCTGGGGGAGTTAAACGAGGATCCTGGGGCCGACACCACGAACACCGACGACCTTGACGCCAACGATATCGAGGCCCTCGCCGGCCAGGCTCCGATCATTCGCTTCGTCAATCTCGTGCTCGCCCAGGCGATTCGCGACAAGGCGTCCGATATCCACTTCGAACCCTTCGAGCACGAATTCAAGATCCGCTACCGTATCGACGGCGCGCTCTACGAGATGTCGCCGCCCCCCAAACATCTCGCGCTGCCCATCACTTCGCGCGTCAAGGTGCTTTCCAATCTCAATATCGCCGAGCGTCGCATTCCCCAAGACGGCCGTATCAAGCTCACCCTCGGCGGACGCCCCGTCGACCTTCGCGTGTCGACGCTGCCCACCCAATTCGGCGAGTCCGTCGTGCTTCGCGTGCTCGACCAGAGTGCGGTGCAACTCGACATCACCCAACTCGGCATGCCCGAGGACGTGTTCGAGGGCATCAGCGAGATCGTGAAGCGCCCCAACGGCATCTTCATCGTGACCGGCCCGACCGGCTCCGGAAAAACGACCACTCTTTACTCGGCGCTCCGCATCGTAAACTCCCCCGACGTAAAGCTCCTCACCGCCGAGGACCCCGTCGAATACGAGATCGAGGGAATCATGCAGGTTCCCGTCAACCATGCCGTCGGCCTCACGTTCGCCGCCGCGCTCCGCTCCTTCCTCCGCCAAGACCCTGACATCATCATGGTGGGCGAAATCCGCGACTTGGAAACCGCCCAGATCTCCATCCAAGCTTCGCTTACGGGACACTTGGTGCTTTCCACCCTTCACACCAATGACGCTCCCGGCGCCGTCACCCGTCTTGTGGACATGGGCGTCGAGCCCTTCCTCATCGCTTCCTCGCTGGAGGCCGTGCTCGCCCAGCGCTTGGTGCGCCGTATCTGCCGCACCTGCCGCACCGCCTACGAACCGCCGGGCGCCTTGCTCCAGCAACTGGGCATCGATCCCGTCGACATCGGCAACCGCGAGTTCTTCTACGGCAAAGGCTGCCCGACCTGCAACAATTCCGGCTACAAGGGCCGCATGGGTATCTACGAATGGCTCCGGATGACCGAGTCGGTTCGTGACTTGGTCGTGCAGCGCGCGCCGACTCTCGTTATCAAACAAAAAGCCCTTGAACAAGGCATGCGCACCCTGCGCGACGACGGCCTGCGCGCCATCTTCGATGGAGCGACATCCATCGAGGAGGTCGTGAAGTATACGTAAGGCGCGGGCCCGTTCATCCGCCGCTCCGCGAGGTTCCCCCCTCATCCAGAATAATTCAGTCAAATTTCGCGTGAGTCGGTGCACCTTGCCTTTGTCCAATATGGCGTAGGTCGCTCTGATTAACCCTCCTTCCCCTCGTCCCCATGCCCAAATTCAGTTACATCGCCATCGAGTCCGCCTCCGGTAAGGACAAGAAAGGCGTCATCGAAAGCGCGTCGGCCGAGCAGGCCGCCCATGAACTCAAGGCGATGGGCTTGTTGCCCACCGCTGTTAACCCCGCCGGTTCCGGCGGCTTGAGGGTCGGCGCCAAGCCCGCGGCCAAAAGCGGTTCGACCGGAGCCGAGACCGCCGGTTTCGTCCCGCGGGCCGAGCCCAAGGCAAAGAAAAAGGGAAGGCCCATGTCCTTGGGCAAGGTCATCAGCAACGCAGGCCTCGCGGTGTTCACCCGTCAGCTCTCCACGCTCGTGAACGCGGGCATGCCTATTCTGCGCTCGCTCGAAACCTTGGCGCGCCAGGAAAAGAACCCCGGTTTCAAGTATGTGCTCGAACAGGTTTCCGAGACCATCAAATCGGGCGGAACGTTTTCGGACGGCCTTCTGCAGCACCCCAAGGTTTTCGACCGCCTCTACATCAACATGGTGAAGGCCGGCGAAGCGGGCGGCGTGCTCGGCACCGTGCTCGATCGCTTGGCCAAGTTCATGGAGAAGGCCGAGAAGATCAAGGGCAAGGTCAAGGCGGCCATGACCTACCCGTTGATCATCGCTTGCGTGGCGGTCCTCATCGTTTCCGCGCTCATGGTGTTCGTCATCCCGAAGTTCCAGGAAATCTTCGACGGCCTTCTGAAGGGCGTGCCGCTGCCCCTGTTGACCCAGGGTGTCATCGGTGTTTCCAATTTCATGAAGAATAACATCTTGATCACGATCGGCCTCGTCGCCGCCTTGGTCATCGGCTTCAAGATGGCGGTCAAAACCAAGCAAGGTAAGTCCGCGCTGGACTGGTTTCAGATCAATGTGCCCGCTTTCGGCCCGCTGTTCCTCAAAGCATCGATCGGTCGCTTCACCCGCACCCTGGGCACTCTGCTCTCGTCCGGCGTGCCGATTCTTCAGGCGCTCATCATCACGCGTGACACCTCCGGCAATGTTCACGTGGCCGCCGCCTTGAACAAGGTGCATGATCGCGTGAAGGAAGGCGAAGGCATCGGCAAGCCTCTCGAAGCGACCAAGATCTTCCCGACGATGGTCACTTCGATGGTGGAGGTTGGCGAGGAGACGGGCGCGCTGCCCGAAATGCTCACCCGCATCGCGGACACCTACGACGAAGAGGTGGACAACGCCGTGACTTCCATAACGTCCATCATCGAGCCCATCATGATCGTGCTCATGGCGCTCGTGGTCGGCACCATCGTGATCGCGCTCTTCCTTCCGCTCGTGAAAATCATTCAACAGCTCTCCGGCGGCTAAGCGATCCTGAATCCCAAGCCAAAAGTAAAAGGCCCGGCTTTGCGCCGGGCCTTTTACTTTTGAGAACGCTACCCATCGCGGAGGATGCGGGGGCGACCTCCGTTGGTCACGAAGGCTGAACCACGCGCGGCAAGACCCACGACTTACGCTCTAGTAAGGCTTCTCGTAGGTTTTCCCTTGGGCGTCCGTGAAGACGAGAAGGCCGGGACGAATGGCGCTGAGGCGAAGTCCGAGCTCAGGTGAAACGGTGTCGTTCAATCGCCATACGCGTTCGTTCATCAGCACGCGCGCATCGCGATCCTGACCGCGCACGCCGGTCAGCCGCAAGCCGGAGAGAAACGCGTAGACCTTTGCCTCCCGTTCCGCGGGAGTCGAAACCGCCACGACCGGCACCAGGGGGGCAGGGGAGCTGACGGGCGTGGAATCCATCTCGACGGAACGTGCGGGGATTGATGTCGGGGAGTTGACGGCGGCACGTGTCTCGATCTCGGCAGCGGCCGTCGTCCGCGTGGATTTCGACTCCGGCGGAAGCGAGTCCGCGGCGCCCAAAGTGACGGTGGAGGCTGGAGCTTCGGTGCGGGGCGCCGCGAGCGGGGGAAGCACGATCATCGGCGTTTCTGGAATCGATGTTTTGTCGGGGGATGCCGAAGCCCCCCCTGTCTTAGTGGCCGCGGAGGCGGAATCGTTGGTGGGAATGGAGGCAGGCGTGGTCGCCTTCACCGGCACCGCGGTCGCGGTCGACGGCGAGGATTCAACGCCGTAGCGCATCACAAGTCCGGAGGCGACCGCGCCGAGCGAAACCAGTCCCACTCCGAACCAAAGCATCGCGTAAGAACGTTTGTGGGATGCGGCGCGCACGTGGGTGGTCACCGCGGCGGCGGCCACTCCGCTGGGAGCCGCGGAAAGCGGGGCGGAAGAGAGACTGCGCTGACGCTGGGCTTTTTTTAAGGCTTCGTTGATCAGGCTCATGGCGTGAAAAAAGGCGGATGCTCAGACGGTGAGATTTTTGAGATCCTTGATGGCGCGGCGCACGTCCCGCCACGAGACCTCATCGGACTCCCGGATAAAGGCGGCGAGAAGCGCCTTGTCGCAGAGATTGTTGGCGACGCGGGGAACGCCCCGGCTGTGGCGATGGACCGCGCGCAACGCCCACGACGAGAACCACGGGCGTCCTTGGCTGCCGGCGCGCGTTAGCCGGTGCTGGACGTAATGGACGAGATCGTCGCGGTTCAGCGGCTTGAGTTCGTAGTGCACCAGCACGCGCTGACGCAGTTGGCGCAACTCCGGGCGGGCGAGGACGTCCTTTAGCTCGGGCTGGCCCATCAGCACGATCTGGAGCAGCTTGTGCTTGTCGGTTTCGAGATTCGACAGCAGTCGAATCTGCTCCAGCACCGCGAAGGAAAGGTTTTGGGCTTCGTCGATGACTAGAAGGATTTCCCGACCCTCGCCGATGCGTTGAAGCAAGACACGATTGAGCTGACCGAGCAGGTCGGGTTGCTCGTGATGCATCGGGGCCTCGCCCAATTCGGCCAGAATGGCGCGCAGCATCTGGGCTTCGTTGACCGAAGGGTTCAGGATAAGCGCGACATCGAAACGTCCGTCCTGCTCCACTTCATTTAGAAACTGTCGGCAAAGGGTGGTCTTTCCGCAGCCGACTTCGCCGATCAGGACGATGAACCCCTTTTTCTCGAAGACGCCGTATTTGAGATGTTGCAGCGCCTCCTGGTGGGTGGGGCTCAGATAGAGAAACTTGGGGTCCGGCGTGATGTGGAAGGGGAGTTCCGTCAGCCCGTAGTAGCTCTGATACATCGAGCGAAAGGGCTAGCGCGTGTAACGGCCGCATGGCACGCCAAATCCTCGGACGAAAAAACTCCGCGCGACGATTTACAGGACGCGGAGCATTCGTCACACCGATGGGTCTCAACTCTTCCATGCCCGCCTGGCTCCATCGTCTCGTCCTTGCCGCCTGCGCCATCGCTTCGATCGGCGTGATCACCGGCCTCGCGGTGGTCTTGAATCAGACCAAGGCGGAATACTTTCGTCTGCGCGAGGTGGAAGCGCAGACCCGGCGTCGCTTGGGCGAGGTGGAGACCCGGCTTTCGGAGCAGGAGATCGTGCTGGAGCGACTGCGCACCGATCCCGCTTACGTGGAAATGGTTATTCGTCGCAGGTTGGGTTACGCGAAACCCGACGAATTCGTTTTTAGATTCGACGAATAGCGGGCGCCTTCGGCGCCGTGGGCGCCGGACCTCTCGTCGTTTCGGCCATCCGCGACGCGCCACTTGACCTCCGGGCCGCGAGCCCGGACGCTGCGGGTTTCTTTTCTTCCGCCATGTCCCTGAACGCCTCGCCTCTGTCCGTCCTCGATCCCGAGATTTTCGCCGCGATCCGCGCCGAACGCGCCCGCCAGGAGAGCCATATCGAGCTCATCGCGTCCGAAAATTTCACCTATCCCGCCGTGATGGAGGCCCAGGGCAGCGTGCTGACCAACAAATACGCCGAAGGCTATCCGGCCAAGCGTTGGTATGGCGGCTGCGAGCACGTCGACAAGGTCGAGCAGCTGGCGATCGACCGCGCCAAGGCCCTCTTCGGCGCCGAGCACGCCAATGTCCAGCCCCACTCCGGCTCTCAGGCCAATTTCGCCGTCTACACCGCCGTGCTTCCCCTCGGCGCGAAGATTCTCGGCATGAACCTCAGCCACGGCGGCCACCTCACCCACGGCAATCCGGCCAACTTTTCCGGCAAGCAGTATCAATTTGTCCAATACGGCGTCCGCGAGGACAACGGCCTTATCGACTATGACGAGCTCGCCGCCGTCGCGCAGCGTGAGAAGCCCGCCATGATCACCGTCGGAGCCTCCGCCTACTCGCGCATCATCGACTTCGCCCGCATGGCGGAGATCGCCCGCTCGGTCGGCGCCTTCCTTTTCGCGGACATCGCGCATATCGCGGGGCTCGTCGCCGCCGGCGTCCATCCCTCGCCGGTCCCGCACGCCGACTTCGTCACGACCACCACGCACAAGACCCTCCGCGGCCCCCGCGGCGGACTCATTCTCTGCAAGGCTCAGCACGCGAAGGCCATCGACTCCGCGATGTTCCCCGGAGGCCAGGGCGGCCCCCTCATGCACGTGATCGCGGCCAAGGCCGTGTGCTTCGCCCAGTGCGCCACGCCCGATTTCAAGGCCTACGCGCAGAAGATCGTGGCTAATTCCAAGGCTCTCGCCGCCGCCATGCAAAAGCGCGGCTACAAGCTGGTCTCGGGCGGCACCGACAACCATCTCTTCCTCGTCGACCTCCGCGCCAACCTTCCCGAACTCACCGCGAAGAAGGCTCAGGAGACGCTCGATCTGGCCCACATCACCTGCAACAAGAACACCGTGCCGTTCGAGACCCGCTCGCCCTTCCAGGCCTCCGGCATCCGTCTCGGCACGCCTGCCGTGACCTCCCGCGGCCTGAACGAGGCCGACATGGACGTGATCGCCGAGGCGATCGACACCGTGCTCAAGGCCATCGGCACGCCCGGCGAAGCCGAGGCGATCGACAAGTCCAAGGCACTCGTCGCCACCCTCGCGAAGAAGTATCCGCTGCCCTACGCTTCCTGATCGCGTCTCCGTTCAACCGCGGATCGCGCGGGTGGACGCGGATGGTTCTCGGCCTTCGCCGCCCCGTTCGCAGCCCCCGTCGCATCCGCGGTTAATTTTTGACCAATGTCCGAACAAAACTCCTACACCGTCCCGGCGGGCGCCCGCCGCGAACGGGCGGATAAGCTGCTCGCCGCCGCATTTCCCGGGCATAGCCGCGCGGCTTGGCAGCGGGCCTTCGAGTCCGGGCGAGTGCGACGGGGCTCGGAGACGCTGGATAAAAAATCGGAGCTGCGAGCCGGCGATCTGATCGAGTTTTCGCACGCGGAAGCCGCGCCCTCGGAACTGTGCCCCGCGGACATCCCGCTCGACGTGCTCTACGAGGATGAGCATCTGCTCGCCGTGAACAAGGCCGCCGGCATGGTCGTGCATCCCGGCGCCGGCACCGGCGAAGACACGCTCGTGCACGCGCTTCTCGCGCATTGCGCGGGGTCGCTGAGCGGCGTCGGAGGCGTGGAACGCCCGGGCATCGTCCACCGACTTGATCGTGAAACCACCGGGGTGATCGTGGTCGCCAAAAGCGACGCCGCCCATCGCGGGCTTTCCGAGCAGTTCGCCGAGCGTCATCTCCACAAGGAATACCTAGCCCTCGCCGTCGGCGTGCCGCGACTGCTCAGCGGCGTGATTGAGAGCAGCATCGCGCGCCACCCCATTCATCGCCATCGCATGACCACCGGCGAGGGCGGAAAGCCCGCCCGCACCGATTGGAAAATCGAGAAGGCCTTCGCGCCGCACGCATCGTTGCTTCGTTGCCATATCCACACGGGCCGCACCCACCAGATCCGCGTGCACTTGAAGTCGATCGGACATTCCATCCTCGGCGACGCGACCTACGGGTGGAAGGACAGCGCTCCGCTGCCGATGCGGCCCGCGCGGGTGATGCTTCACGCGGAGCATTTGATTTTTCACCACCCGGTGACCGCGCGCCAGATCGAGGTGCGGGCGCCGTTGCCCGCGGACTTTCAAGCGATGATCTCCGCCTTTGAGAAAAACGCCGCGGGCGTCGCTCGCTGAACGGTTTGTCGGTTAGAGAGCGTCGAGCGTCTCCGCGGCCAAACCCCAGCGCAGATTGTAGAGCGAGTGATGGAAGCGCGGAAGATTCGCGCTTTCCGCCACCGCCATCAAGGTGACTAGCGCGACGGGAAACACATCCGCGCGGGCCGAGGGCATGCCCGGAACGCGTTTGCGTTCCGGAAGCGTGAGCGGTGCGAGTTCGTCGATCAACGCATCGAGCGTGGACGTTGCGATCACCGACGGCGTGTCATCAAGCGTCACGCCGTGCAGCGCGGCCTTCAACAGCCTCACCGTCGTGACCGTTCCCCCGGTGAAAACGGCTTCGGGAGGCGAGGGGAGATCGAAGCGGAATTCGGCGCGCTTGAGCTCCTGCTTGGTGTGAAGCGCGACGCCGAGCATCGCATCCTGGTCCAGTGGAGCGGCGGGATCGGCGACGAATTTCTCCGTCAGGCGCACGCAACCGAGGCGGAGGCTGATCGCCTGGGTGATGCGCCGGTCATGGAACGTGAGGCATTCCAGGCTGCCGCCGCCGAGGTCGAAGACGTGGAAGTTTCTCAGGTGCGAGAGCGCGGGGTCGCAGGTAAGCCCGCGGCCGATAAGATTGGCCTCCTCCTCGCCGGAGAGCAGGCGTATCTCGTGGCCGGTGGCATTTCGCACGCGAGCCCGGAACTCGGCGCCGTTGGCGGCGTCGCGCACGGCGCTCGTCGCGACGAGCACGGTTTTCGCGGGGGCGAACGGCGCCCCCATGTCGAGCAGTTCGCGGATGGCCGCAAGTCCCCGGGCCATGCCATCCTCGGAGAGGACCGGTTGCGCCGCGCCGAGTCCGGCGCTTATGCGAGCGTCCAGCGTTTTGTTTTTAAGGGCCTCGATCACGCCATCCCCGCGACGCCTCGCCACCAGCGTCTTGATGGAGTTGCTGCCGATGTCGATGATCGCGACCGGGGCGGAGGGACTGCTCATGATGTCGAAAAACTAGGCCTTCGGGTCGGGTCGTCGAAAGCCGCAAAATGGAAAAAAGAAAACGCCGCCCGCGATGAGACGGGCGGCGGGAACCAAACGGAGAGAGTCGCAGGGCTAGCGCAGGCTGCCGTAGAGCTTCGCACCCAGTTTTCCCGCGATCTTCGGGGCGAAGGGAGACGCGACGGACACGACCGGCTTGGCGGGTTTCGCCGACTTGGCGGCGGGGCGTGCGGGATCGGGTTTGGTGATCGCCACGACGCGCGTCGGAGCGGCCGAATGCTGGGGCAGGGGAGCGCGCGCGGACCTGCCCGCGGGGGCGGCGTCGGCCGGCGTGCGGGCGGCGATGAACTCGCGAATGACCTCCTCGCGGGCGCGCTGACGTTCCTCGAGTTCGATGTCTTCGACGGTGCGTTGCTCCTCCTGCTTGGCGAGAGCCTTGCGCATCTTGGACAGCGCGAGGTTTTGGAGCTGGCGCACGCGTTCACGGGTGACCCGGAACTTCGCGCCGACTTCCTCCAGGGTGAGTTCGTCACGGCCGTCGAGACCGAAGCGGAATCGAATGATCTCGGCCTCGCGGGGGTCGAGCGAGTCGACGAGCGCGCGCAGGGCGGAGTTCTGATTGCTTTCCCGAAGTTGCTCGTAGGGAGTGGCGGCGTTTTCGTCGCCCACGATCTCGCCGAAGGTCGTCGAATCACCTTCCTCGCCGATCGGCGCGTCCAAAGAGGCCGGGCGCACGCTGACCGACTTCAAGTGCGCGACCTTGCTGGTCGGCACTTGAAGCTCGATCGCGATCTCCTCATCCGTGGGCTCGCGGCCCAGTTCCTCGGTCAAGGCCATGGCGGTCTTGCGCATCTTCGAGATTTTGTCGACGAGATGAACAGGAAGCCGGATGGTCTTCGATTGGTTGGCGAGGGCGCGTTTGATCGACTGTTTGATCCACCACGCGGCATAGGTGGAGAGTTTGCCTCCCTTGGTGGGATCGAAGCGCTCGACCGCCTTTATCAGCCCGATGTTGCCTTCGCTGATGAGGTCGAGGAGCGGCAGGCCAAAGTCCTTGTAGTCCATCGCGATTTTCACGACGAGACGAAGGTTCGCCTGGATCATATGATCCCGGGCGGCCTTGTCCCCCTTCATGATCCGCTTCGCGAGTTTCACCTCCTCGTCGATCGTGAGCAGCGGCGTTTTTCCGATTTCCTGGAGATAGAGCTGAAGGTTGTTGCGTTCAGGCGCCTCGGCGGGAGCGGCGACGGCACGTATCGGTTCCAAGAAAGAGGGCGCGGCGTCGAGCGGCGTGTCGAGAGTGGCGGAGGGCTCACGGTCGGCGCGGTCGGAATGAGCGAGAGCAGGCATGGATGGGAAGGGTTGAGTTGTTTAGCTGCTTGAACGTTTCGTGCCGGACACCCTGACAGATGCGATACTGTGATGTGATACGCGCAGGCGCAATCGGTTCCGGCGAAAATCGTGTGGAATGCCACCTATGTTTTGGCTGACAACGCGCATCACCGCATGCGTCAAACTGACCCTGAATCTCTGATTTGTCTCTCTTGCTTGAGCGGATTGTGACACCAAGGCCCGGCGTTGAGCACGGTATGATGGGTCGCCGGCGATGGAGCGACTTGTCGACCGACCGCGATAAACCGCTGGACAGGCGAGAACCTGCGCGCACTGTGCTCCAACGTTTCCGGGCGTGGCATCGCTCGCCAACCGCTCCTGTAGCACAATGGATAGTGCATCGGTCTCCGAAGCCGGTGATCTGGGTTCGATTCCCAGCGGGAGCACCATTTTATTCGGTGAAATTATTTTTTGCTTAAACGGGATTCGCCGCTCTTATCGATGGAGAAAAACTGCGGCACGACGCATCTACGGCGCGTGATAATCGGGAGCCGCATTCATATTCCATTTATCTTGGGTAATGACCTTTAACTCAAGTAATTTGACCAATCGGCTACGAAGGCGGATTGATATTTCTACCCGCCTTGGGTAAAGGGCCCTGTTGGTCGGCATTGCTCATCGGTTATTCGTAACACTTTAACAGTGTGAATGATGAGGACCTTATTCCCATTGGGAAGGCGATGGCGACTGCCGGCAGTCTGGTGGTTTAATACCATACTAAAGCGATAGGCGGAGTGTTATAGTCCTGTCGGAACCATCGTTGTCGACCAAGTTGGCGCGTTTACGGCAAGCAGGACTTCGCAAGGCACTGGCTTGCGCGGACTGCCGCCTGGCATGTCAGCCCGGTTGGGGTGCGGTGTGCCCACCTATTCCGCGCTAACGCACCGACCTAGATCACTCCCTTTTTCATGCAGGCTCCGAAGTTACTTCTTGTTGATGATCATCAGACTAATCTGGACACGCTCGAAGCCATGCTCGCGGGCGAAGGGTATCAGATCTATACCGCGAGCAGCGGCCCTGAGGCGATCGAGTTGGCGGCGGGGCTTCACCCGGACATCATCTTGCTGGATGTCATGATGCCTGAAATGGACGGATTTGAGGTCTGTGAGCGCATCCGAAAAAATCCTGCCCTTCAACAAACCCCGATCTTGTTGCTGACCGCCTTGGGCGATCATGCGTCCCTGCTGCGAGGCATAAACAGCGGGGCTGATGATTTCATAAGCAAACCCGTAAATTTGGAAATTCTTCGGGCGCGGGTCCGAACCATCGTCCGCCTCAATCGCGCGTGCATCATCGACGCGCTGCGGCAAAGCGAGGAACGCTTTCGCCAGTTGGCTGAAAACGTAAATGAGGTGTTTTGGATTTTGGAGCGTGCATCCAAGCGCGTGGTATATGCAAGTCCCGCCTACGAAACAATTTGGGGCAGATCTTGCGCCGCGCTCTATGCAGACCCGCGGGAATGGACCGATGCCATCCATGCGGACGACCGGGCACGCGTTTTGGCTGTGATCGAGGGTGATTCGCCGGAGCCGTTCGATCATGTTTACCGCATTCTTCGTCCGGACGGTGAGACTCGCTGGGTCAGGGAGCGGGGCTTTCCCATGCGAGATGCAGAGGGGTGTGTCCAACGCTTGGTGGGGACCGCGGAAGATATCACCATGATGCGCCGTCTGCAGGAGCAGCTTCTCCAATCACAGAAAATGGAGGCGATTGGCACGCTGGCGGGTGGGATCGCGCACGATTTCAACAACATCCTGGGCGGGATCGTCGGGTTTACGGAGCTCACGCGACTGCGCGCCGGCGACAACCCCAAGCTGCGCGAACCGCTCGACGCCGTCCTGCAGGCGAGTCGGCGCGCTGCGAGTTTGGTGCGGCAGATTCTTGCCTTCAGCCGGCATCACGAGCGGCACATCGAGGTCGTTCAACTCAGGCTCATCGTATCCGAGGCGATGAAACTGCTGCGCGCCAGCATTCCCTCAACAATCGAATTCGACCTGCGACTGGCCTCGGACGTTGGTCTTGTGCGAGCCGACCCGACCCAGATTCATCAGATCGTGCTCAATCTCTGCTCCAACGCGGAGCACGCGATGCGCGGGCATCCCGGACGCCTTTGCGTGGCCTTGGCCAACGTCGAGGCGGACTCGGCCCTGTGCGCAGCCCATACCCGACTCCGCCCCGGTCCTTATGTGCGGTTGACGGTGAGCGACACCGGATGCGGCATAAAAACGGAGCTGATGACTCGCGTCTTCGAGCCTTTCTTTACCACCAAGCCTGCGGGGGAAGGCAGCGGGTTGGGACTTTCCGTCGTGCATGGAATCATGGAGAGTCATGGCGGAGTTGTGACCGTTGAAAGCAAGCCCGGCGTGGGCACGCGTTTTGATCTCTATTTTCCGACGGAACGGTTATCCCAGACTCCGGCCACGGCGACCGCGCCGCCGTTCCCGCCTTCGCGCGGCGAGGGCGAGAGCATTCTTTTCGTCGACGACGATCCTGATCTGGCGGCGCTCGGGCGGGCCGCCTTGTCGGAGCTGGGTTACCATGTGGAATCTTGCATACTCCCCACGGAGGCCTTGGGGTTGTTGCGCGCCCGCTCGTTCGACTTGGTGGTGACCGACCACACCATGCCGGGAATGACGGGCATCGAGTTCGCGGCCAAAGTGCAGGCGATAAGGCCGCGAATCCCGGTGGTGTTGGTGACCGGATATTGCGCCGGAAAAATCTCCGAACAGGCCGTGATGGCCGGCATCAAGGAAGTGGTTTTCAAGCCCATCGATCTTTCCGCCTTGAGCGCCGCCGTGCGCCGCTGTCTGCCCCGGACATGATCGGATAGGCGCCCCGTTGGGGATTCTCCGGCGATACGGCTTGCGCTTCGGGTCCGGCGCAGGCTGGCGCCAAGCATGTTTTCCGGTCTGTCACGGAAGCGGCATACAAGGATTTTTACGCGAAAAAGAACGTGCCCTGAACGGCCTTCATGGCACGTTTCATGGTTTTGCGCAGTCTCCGTCGACAATCCTTCCAACCATCGCATGTCCGCCGCTCCTTCCAAGTCCCGCAAATCCTCCGCCAAAACCTCCGTTTCCGACGCCGCTCCGGCCGAAGCCGCGCAGCGGCGCGCCACGGACCATCCGGTGCCGGCGATGAAAGAGGCGATCGTCCGCCATCTCACTTACACGCTGGCTCGCGACCAAGGCTCGGCCACTCCGCGCGATTGGTGGATCTCCACGGCCTTCGCCGTCCGCGAGCAAATCCTCTCCCGTCTGATCCAAACCCAGGCGGTCCATAACAAAAACAACGTCCGCCGTCTCTACTACCTCTCCCTCGAATACCTCATGGGGCGCCTGATGGAGAACAATCTCCAGAACACCGGGCTCACCGACACCGCGCGCGGCGCTCTGGCCGAGCTCGGGGTCGATCTCGAGGAACTCGCCGAGGTCGAGGTCGACATGGGGCTCGGCAACGGAGGTCTCGGACGTCTCGCCGCCTGCTTCCTCGATTCGCTCGCCACGCTCGACTATCCGGCCATCGGCTACGGCATCCATTATGAGTTCGGGCTGTTTAAGCAGGAGTTTGTCCAAGGCCACCAGATCGAGCACCCCGATAACTGGATGATCTTCGGCACGCCTTGGGAAATCTGCCGCGCCGAATACACCCAAAAGGTCCAGCTCTACGGCCGCGTGGAAAATGTCTTCGACGACCGCGGCGGCTATCGCCCGCGTTGGGTCGACACCAAGGAGATCCTTGGCGTCCCTTACGACATTCCGATCGCCGGCTACGGCACCAAGACCGTCAACCTCCTCCGCCTCTGGGCCTCGCGTTCCACCGAGGAATTCGACCTCAGCGCCTTCAATTCGGGCGGCTATGTCGAAGCCGTGCGTGAAAAAGCCGTCGGCGAGACCGTCTCGAAGGTTCTTTACCCGAACGACAAGACCGAAAACGGCAAGGAGCTGCGCCTGATCCAGCAGTATTTCTTCGTGTCCTGCTCGCTGCGGGACCTCATCCGCCGCCATTTCCGCATCGCGGGCAACTCGTGGAAAAACTTCGCCGACAAGGTCGCCGTCCAGCTCAACGACACGCACCCCGCCGTCGCGGTCGCCGAGCTCCAGCGCATCCTCGTCGACGAACAACAGCTCGCCTGGGACGAGGCCTGGTCCATCGTCACCGCCACCTTCGGCTACACGAATCACACCCTCCTGCCCGAAGCGCTGGAAAAGTGGAGCCTGCCGCTCTTCACCAAGGTGCTTCCGCGCCACACCCAGATCATCTTCGAGATCAATCGCCGCCTCATGGAAACGGTCGAGGCGAAGTGGCCCGGCGACAACGACAAGAAGCGCATTCTTTCGCTGGTGGACGAAGGCGGCGCCAAGTCCTTCCGCATGGCCAACCTCGCCGTGGTCGGCTCGCACGCCGTCAACGGTGTCGCCGCCCTCCACACCGAGTTGCTGAAAAAGGATCTCTTTCCGGACTTCAACGCCCTCTACGCGGGCAAATTTCAGAACAAGACCAACGGCATCACGCCCCGCCGCTGGCTGCTCGATTGCAACCCCGCGCTCGCCTCGCTCATCGCCGACACGCTCGGGCATCGCGACTGGGCGCGCGATCTCGACCAGCTCCGGGGGCTGGAGCTCTCCGCCGGCGACGCCGGGTTCCAGGCGAAATTCATGGCCGTTAAACGCGCCAACAAGGTCCATCTCGCCGAGGTCATCCAGCGCGAATGCGGCATCACCGTCTCCCCGGACGCGCTCTTCGACGTGCAGATCAAGCGTCTCCACGAATACAAGCGCCAGCACCTGAACCTGCTCCACATCCTCGCCCTCTATCGCCGTCTCCTGCAGAACCCGAATCTCGACATCGTTCCGCGCGTCTTCGTCTTCGGGGCCAAGGCCGCGCCCGGCTACGACCTCGCGAAAAACATCATCCGTGCGATCAACGTCATCGGCAAACGCATCAACGAGGACGAGCGCATCGGGGGCAAACTCAAGGTCGCCTACCTGCCGAACTACCGCGTCTCCCTCGCCGAAAAGATCGTCCCCGCCGCCGACCTTTCCGAGCAGATCTCCACCGCCGGCAAGGAGGCCTCGGGCACCGGCAACATGAAGCTCGCCCTCAACGGCGCGCTCACCATCGGCACCCTCGACGGCGCGAACGTCGAGATCCGCGAGGAGGTCGGCGACGACAACATCTTCATCTTCGGCCTCACCGTCGAGGAGGTCGAGGCGCTGGACGCCAAGGGGTATTCGCCTTGGGACTACTACCATCGCGACGAGGAGCTCCGCGCCGTCATCGACTGGCTCGGCAGCGACTACTTCACGCCCGGCGAGCACCACGCCTTCGGTGCGCTCCACCACAGCCTCACCGGCGGCGGCGATCCCTACAAGGTTCTCGCCGACTTCCGTGGCTACTGCGACGCCCACGCCAAGGTCGACGCCGCCTATCGCGACAAGAAACGCTGGGCCAGGATGGCCATCCTCAACACCGCCCGCGTCGGCAAATTCTCGAGCGATCGCACCATCCACGAATACGCGAAGGACATTTGGTCTCTGCCCGCCGTGCGCGTGTCCTGACCCGTCTGTGTCGGGCTGCCCCGGCTGTTGCCGTTCCCGCTCCCCGCGCCTTTCGGCGCGGGGAGCTTCTTTTTGGGGTGACGCGCGGCGCCGACTTTGCCCGGCTCTCTTCCGGCCCCGCACCCCATGCGTCATCCGTTTTCAATCGTCCTCGTCAGCACCGTTCTCTGCGCCGCCGCGTCGCTTCGCGCCGAACTCAAGTTCGAGTCACCCGAGATCACGCTCACGCCCAAGATCGGAACAAAGACGATCTCCGCCGAGTTCAAGTTCACCAACACGGGCGAATCCCCCGTGAGCATCGTCAACGTCCATAGCAGCTGCGGCTGCACCGTTCCCGACAAACCCGCCGAGCCTATCGCCGCCGGCGGCAACGGATTCATCCCGGTATCCTACAAGCCGGCGGATCGCCAAGGCCGGCAGGCCCAGACGATCGAGGTCGAAGCCTCGGATGGCCGACGCCACGAATTGCGGCTCGTGGTCGATCTGCCCGTTCGGGTGAGTTTCTCACCCCGCCTGCTCCTCTTCCGCGCCGCCGACACCGAACCCAAGACGGCCACCATCACCTTCGGGGAGACGGACAAGACCGAGCTGCTCGACATCACCGAGCAATCCCCCGCCTTTGAGATCGTCGGCCAGTCCAAGATCGAGCAAGGCGTGCTGAAACTCTCCGTCCGTCACCTGGGCCCGGCCGATGCCGACGCCCGGGCGTCGGTGCGCATCCGCAACCGGGATTCGTCAGGCGAGGAGCACACCGACATCCTTTACCTGCGTCATTCACCCGCTCCGGCTCCGTGACGGAAATCCATTCCGATACGTATCCAAAAGCCTGATCGGAATGCGATCAGGAGCGCTCGTCCTTAGCCGCGGCGAGAGTCGCGCTGGCCACCGGAGCGCTCGAGGGGGAAAGGGGCAGGCTGGCTTGCACCGCCTCCCATTCGAGTCTCACCGCCGCGCGCAGTTCGTTCCAAGTCTGGGCATCGAACTGTTTTTCCAAGGGGCGGAATCGCTTTTCGAGCTGGTAGATTCGGGTCTGAAACGCACGCCGATCCGGTCCCGAGGGCAGGGAGGTCGTGTGCGTGTAGAGACGGGCCAATTCCGCACCCAAGCCACGCATCGCATCGGGAGACGCCGAATCGAGCGAATACAGGGGGATTTGATCGAGCGGAGTCGCCGGAGTCAGATAGACTCGGCGATTAATCTCGGTCGCGGGGCGGGAGGCGGAAACCATGGCGTCGGAGGCATAAGCGGGCGACAGAATGGACAAAGCCGTGGGAAGGACGAAAAACACGGCGGTGCGAACAGAAATCATGGGACGGATTTTTCGCATATTCATCATCAAAGCGATTCCCAATCACGTTGCCCGATTACGCAGGAAATTGAGACTAGGGTCTTATCCTTACTTGGATTCGTGAAGAGTAAACCTTGGCTTCATGATGATCCCCGACGGTTAACGGCGACAGTGGTAGGGGTGAAATATATTAGCCACGATCCGGGCGAAGGTGATTGCGCCGCGCGGACGTCGGCCGCGTGCTCGGTCGCCCATGTCCCATCCTTCGAATTCCTCCCCGGAGGCCAAACACGAGGAATTCTCGCTTCCCCTGTTCGCGGTCACCGTCGTCGTCACGCTCGCGAGTTTGCTGACGGCCCTTTATGCTTTCGCGCCGTCCGTCTGGGATGCCCAATGGAGGGCATCCCTCGGTCACGCGGCGGTCGCCTTTGCCGCGATCAGCCTTCTCAACTGCTTTTTCGAATACTTTTTCCACCGATACTTGCTGCATACGCCCGCGCTGCCCCTTTTGCGCCGGCTCTACCGCCAGCACACGCTTCACCACGCGCTCACCCATGTGGTTAGGCGGCCGGCGCGCGATGGCCGCGCGATCCTCTGCGTGGAGAACAAGTTTCCGATCGTGGAGCCCGAGCAGGGCGAGGCCTCGTTCTTTCCCTGGTATTCGCTCGCGGTGTTCGCCGCCGTGATGACCCCGATTTTCGCGCTGCTCCAATGGCTGCTGCCCGCCTTCCCTTGGTTTGTCTCGGGCTATGCGGCGTTGGCGGTGTCGATCACCCTCTACGAGATCTTGCACGCCATCAACCACTGGTCGCTCGACACCTGGGCTCCTCTGCTCACGCACCGCGTATGGGGCGCTTTTTGGCGACCGGTGTATGGTTTCCACCTGCGCCATCACGCCGTCACCGATTGCAACGAGTCCGTCTCCGGGTTCTTCGGCCTGCCGGTCGCCGACTGGGTTTTCCGCACCTGCGTGATTCCCCGCACCGTCTACGCCCATGGCGAGCCCGCGGATGGCGACATGTTCCGCAGTCCGCGTCCGATCGCTCCGATCGCGTGGCTCGACACCTGGGCGAAAAACTCCGTCCGCAAACGACGCGCGCGAACGGGCGACGGAATGGTGGAAAGCGTGGCGCAGGCCGACGACACGCCGGCCAATGCCAAAGCCTCCTCGGACCGGCCCGACGCCTGCCTTGGCTCGAGGGAGTGACGCCGCGCGGTCGGCGCTTGGCGTTTTCGTGGAGACCGGGATTGCGTTTCGACGCCCAACCGGTGGCTTGGGCGCTTCATGTCCTCCTCTGAATATCCCCTCGATACCGTCGAACAACGCGTGAGCTATGGCGTCGCGCTCAACATGGGCGCCAACCTGGCCCGGCAAGGCCTGGAGATCGATCTCGGCTCCTTCGTCGTGGGGCTCCAGGATGGTCTGGCCGGCATGAAGCCGCGCGTGAGCGAAGCCGCCCTGCGCGCCGCGTTCGAGACCGCGCAGGAGCGCATCGAGGCGGTGGCCGCCGAGCGCTCATCCAAGCAGGCGGGCGCCGGACTCGCTTTTTTGGAGCAGAATAAAAGCCGCGCGGGCGTGGTCGTCACCCCGTCCGGCCTTCAATACGAGGTCCTGCGCGCCGGCTCCGGCGCCAAGCCCACGCCGGCCCAAAGCGTCGAGGTCCACTACCACGGCACCTTGATCGACGGCACCGTCTTCGACAGCTCCGTCGACCGCGGCGAAACGATTTCCTTTCCCGTCACCGGCGTCATTCCCGGCTGGGTCGAGGCCTTGCAGCTCATGCAGGTCGGCGCCAAGTGGCGTCTGTTCATCCCGTCCAACCTCGCCTACGGCGACCGCGGCCAAGGCCCCATTCCTCCCGGCTCCACGCTGATCTTCGATGTCGAGCTGATCGGCATCCAATAAACATCGCGTCCGTCGACGACGCCGTTTTCCAGGCGCGCCTCCGGGCGCGCCTTTTTGCGTCAGCCCTCCTGGCCGCGCGCGACGGAATTCCGGGGCCCCGCGTCCGCGGCCTCGGCCGATTGCCGACGCCGTGCCGAGAACCAAAACCTTCCCGGCTGGCGCGGAGACGGGACGGCGATGCGCAGGCTGGCCGGTCGCACCCTGACCTCGACCTCGCGTCCGCAATCGCGCACTTCTCCGTCGGTATGGATGGGGCCGGAGACCGCCCGCTCGATGACAAAGCGCGGCGCGCGCAATCGGAGCACGCTCGGCGAACCGTCGATGCGCTTGGTGAAGAGGCGCTCCGCAAGCGGCAGGGCGTTGAAGAGGGTCAGACGTCGGACGAGCGTCAGATCCAGCACCCCGTCGTCCACGCGGGCGCTCGGCGCGATGTAGCAGTCGTTTCCGTATTGGTCGGAATTGGCCACCGCGATGAGAAAGGCCGACGTGGCGATAGGTGCGTCGCCGTCGGCTCGCACCGTGTAGGGCTGGGGCCGATACCCAAGGAGTGTTTTAAGGGTGGTGCGCGCGTAGGCCCGCAGACCGCGTGAGCCGAGCGCGTTGAACCGCGCGCTGATCTCCGCGTCGAAACCCAGGCCCATCGCGTTGAAGAACGGGTGGCCGGCGGCGAGTCCCGTGTCGATGAGGCGGGTATGGCCTTCGAGCAAGGCGCGAAAGGCGCCTTTCCCCGGGCCCGGTATTCCCAGATGACGCCCCAAGCCGTTTCCCGATCCGCAAGGAACGAGGCCAAGCGTGGCGTCGCTGCCGATCAACGCGGTGGCCACCTCGTTCATCGTGCCGTCGCCGCCGATGGCGATCACGAGGCGGCGTCCGTCGTCGAGCGCGCGCAGCGCCAGCTCCGTCGCGTGGCGCGGTCGTTCGGTCGCGACCAGATCGGCGTCCAGACGGTGCCGGGTGATGAATGCGCGCGCATACTCTAGCAGCCATGGATTCCGGGCGTTGTGGCCGGACCGAGGATTAAAAATGAAACGTGCGCGAGGAAGCGGCATCGCGAGGCGGGGGAGGGACGCCGATCCAGACGGATAATCGCGCGCAGGGCGAGCCGGGGGATTGCTCAACCGCCCACGCCTCCCCGGGGACCGATCCGAGAGCCCTGTCTCGCCTTCGTCCGCGTTGCGCGCGCCGCCTCCTCGAGATCCCGCGCGAAACCATCGATCACCCTGGACCACGGAATGGTTTCCGCGGTGGCGCGAGCCACGAAGCCGAGCCGCCGGCGCGGACGCGGATCGCCGTCGGCCAGCACGGTGGCCGCGTCGAGAAAGGCGTTTTCGTCGTTCAGCGGAGCGAGAAGGCCGTTTTCCCCGTGACGCAGATAACGTGCGGCGGCCGCGTAGTCGAAGGCCCCGATCGCGAGTCCGCTGGCCATCGCCTCCGTGACCACATTGCCGAAGGTCTCCGTGAGACTGGGGTAGAGAAACGCGTCGGCCGAGGCGTAGTGCCGGGCAAGATCCTCGCGCTCGAGAAACCCGGTGAACACCGCCCATGGGTGGGCTCGCGCCAGCTTGGCGCGCAGCGGCCCGTCGCCCACCACCAAAAATCGCGCGCGTGGCTGTCGGGAGCGAACGCGATCCCAGGCACGAAAGAGCAAGGGATAGTTTTTCTCCGCGGCGAGACGGCTGACATGGATGAACACGGGGGCGTCGGGAGCCGCGCCCCACGCGGAGCGGAGCGTCTCGTCCCGGCGGGCGGGCGTGAACAAAGTCGTGTCGACGCCGCGCGAAAGGAGGCGGAGGCCGCGAAACCCGTCGCGCTCGAGCTCGCGATTGAGCTCTTCGGTCGGCGAAAGCGTGATACGGGTCCGGTTGTGAAACCAGCGCAGGTAGGCGAGGGCGGGACGGGTCAGGAACGCGAGGCCGTAGTCGCGGGCGTAACGGTGGAAATTGGTGTGAAACGAGGAAGCGAGGGGAATGCCGAGCGCATCGGCGGCGGAGAGCGCGGCCCAGCCAAGCGGTCCCTCCGTGGCGACATGCACGATGTCGGGGCGATCCGTTTTCCAAGCGCGGAGCAGCGCGCCACGGACCGGCATACCGAGGCGCAGCATCGAATATCCCGGTATGGGCAGGCCTGGATGAAGAATCTCGGAAAACGACGGGGCCGAAAGCGGGTCGCGCGCCGGATGCGCGGGTCGCGCGACGCGGTCCGCAGGCTGGCGCGGTCGATGGACGGTGACCCTAAAGCCGCGGGCGGCCAGCCCGGCGGCCAGTTGGCGCAGGGTCATGGCCACGCCGTTGATCTCGGGCGGGAAGGTTTCGGAGACAAGGGCGAGTTTCACGCTTGCGGCCCGGTGTCGTGACGCGTGGTTGGAGACGCAACGGAAAGCCGCCGGGCGGCTTTTTTATCACCATGCCGTCATCTATGTCTCGGATTCTTCACGTGCTCACCGGCCCGACGGCGGTCGGGAAGACGGCGCTGGCCCTGGATTGGGCGGAAGCGCATCACGCGGAGATCCTTTCCTGCGACGCGAGCCTCTTTTATCGCGGGATGGACATCGGCACCGCGAAGCCGACGCCGGCGGAACAATCCCGCGTGCCGCACCACCTGATCGACATTTGCTCCGTGCGAGAGCGGATGGATATCGCGCGTTACGTGGAGCGGGCCCGACAAGTCGCCGAAGGCATCGTCGCGCGGGGACGGCGCGTCCTCGTGACGGGCGGGAGCGGATTTTATCTCAAGGCCTTCTTCGGTCCGGTCGCGGACGACATCGCGGTGTCGTCCACGCTGCGCGAAGGAATCGAGGCGAAGCTCGCCCGCGAGGGACTCGACGGGTTGCTGGCCGAACTGCGCGCGCTCAATCCCGACGGGGTGGGGGAACTCGACGTGCGGAATCCGCGGCGGGTAACGCGCGCGCTGGAGCGATGCCGCGCGAGCGGTCGCACGCTCGCGGATCTGGCGGCGGATTTCGCCGTCAAGCCGGGGCCCTTCGCCGATTGGGCGGTCGACGCGGTGCGTCTGGACCGGGATCCGGAAGAGCTGCGCGAGCGGATCGTCAAACGGGTCGAGACCATGCTGCGCGCAGGCTTGGTCGACGAGGTGCGGCGTCTTCGCGAGGCGGGCTTGGAGGAGAATCCCAGCGCCGCGTCCGCGATCGGTTACCGGGAAACGCTCGCGATGCTGCGCGGCGAGCTGGCCGAAAACGAGCTGGCGCCGCTGATCGCGCAGAACACCTGGGGCCTCGTGCGCAAGCAGCGCACCTGGTTTCGCACCCAATTGCCGGTGGGCAAGGTGCGCGTGCTCGCGGCCTCCGAGGCGCGTGTCGACGGACTGTTTTGACCCTGCCCGCGGAGCGTCGGAACCCAGCCCCGCGGCGTTTTTCACGCCGTCGGCCCAGGCGAAAACAGGCGGTCCAAGACGGCGGCATATCCGATCACTCGCGACGGAGTCCAGGTGGATGAATGCGCCCCACCGCACGACAGGCTGATCGGGAAAACGCGCCACGGGGCTGCGTCGCCGATTCGCGTTACGTCGGAAGGCGCCGGCTAAAACCGGCTCAGGGGCTCACACGCCGAAGGCGGAATGGCTGGACTCGGACGCGGCGGCGAGCACGTCGGCCGGCATGCGGCCGGCGGCGCGCAGCGTGGCGATGGCGAGGGCGTCGTGACGTTTGGCGAGACGCACGCCCTGCGCGTCGGTGACGAGCGGCGCATGATGATAGGCGGGCGGGGGCGCGCCCAGGGCCTCGATGAGGAGAAGCTGGCGAAAAGTGGAGCGAATGAGATCTGCGCCGCGGACAACCTCGGTGATGCCGAATTCGGCGTCGTCGACCGCGCAGGCGAGCTGGTAGCTCGGAAACCCGTCTTTGCGCCAGACGAGGAAGTCTCCGAAGTCTCGGCCGCAGGTGGCGCTTTGCGGACCGTAGTGGCCGTCGGTGAAGTCGATCTCGCGTCCGTCGGGCACGCGGAAGCGCCAGTTCGTGGCGAGCCCGGCGGAATCCAAAGGGGGCAGGGGGGCTCCGGCCGGCGGTCGCCATGCGGCGGGGTAGAGCGGCTCGTCGTCCGCGGCCGGGGCGTCGGACCGCGAAAGGACCTTTCCGGTTTCGGCAGGCCGGGGCGCGGTTTCATGCGGGGCCGAGAGCGCGTCCGACAGATCCTTGCGGGATCGATGACAAGGGAAAATCAAGCCGGCGAAATGAAGGCTGGCGAGGGCCGCGCGGTAACGATCCAGGCGGGCGGACTGGGCGAAAACCGGTTGCTCCCAGCGAAAACCAAGCCAGGCCAGGTCTTCCAAAGCGGCTTGCACGAACTCAGGCCGACAACGGGCCGTATCGAGGTCATCGATACGCATGAGGAGCCGCCCTCCCGCGGCGCGCGCCCGTTCGGCCGCCAGCGCGAAGGTGCGGGCGTGGCCGAGGTGCAAACGCCCCGTCGGCGACGGGGCGAGGCGACCGACATAGGCACCGGGGGCGGGCGAGGGGCGAAGGTCTGCGGACACGGGGAGGGGAGGACGAATGGGCGAAAATGGCGGGGTGGAACGTTTCGGAATCTCCGGCGAAATCCGCCGGCGTCCGAATTGGGCGATAGGACAAAGGATGGCGAGTTCGGGAAACGGGGACGGCGGATCGCGCGATGGCCGAGGCCGGTGATTTGCGCGACGTCGGTTTACCCCGCCCGCGGGGCTCCGATGCGGACGGGGTGACAAAGAGTTCGGCTGGATGGCGACTTACGAAATTGATTCACGCATGGCGAGGTTCGATCCACCTCGGCGTCCGCGTTCGTGCGTCGGGGCGAACGGTTTGCCGCGCGTCCGACCGGCGTGCGCGGGATATTTTTCCGCCCTTGCGCGGCGAGGCGCCGGCCGGTGTGTTTGGCGGCTTTCCTCTTCGCCGCCCATGTCCGCCCTCGACGCCGTCAAAGCCCTTATCCCGCACCGCCCGCCCTTTCTTTTCGTGGACGAGATCGTTTCGGAAAACGCCGAGGGTCTGATCGCGAAGCGCACCTGGCGCGCCGACGAGGACTTTTATCGCGGACACTATCCGAACGCGCCGATCACCCCCGGAGTCTTGCTGTGCGAGGCGGTGTTCCAGACCGGGGCCTTGTTCATGGCCAGGCAGGCGCTGGCGGCCGGAGCCGCGCCCGGATCGGGCGTGCCGCTTCTTTCCAAGATCGCGGATGTCCGCTTCCGCACGCCGATCTACCCCGGCGACACGATTCTCATCGAGGTGAAGAAAAAGGAGGTCGTGGCCGGTTTCACGATGATGGGCGGCTCGATCAAAAAAGCCGACGGCACGCGCGTGCTGAACGTCGATTTCACCGTGGCGTGGAAGACCCCGGAAGGCCAGCGGACGGGCGCCGCCGCGCAATCGCAGCAGCAGGCCCAACAGTAAGCACTCGAGCAACAGATCTCCCGATGCCCGATTTTCTCCAGCTCACCGGAAAAACCTTCCTCGTGCAGGGAGTGGCCAATCGCAAGAGCGTGGCCTGGCATGTCGCCAAGTCGCTCGAGGAACAGGGCGCGCGCGTCGTCTACGCGGTGCGCTCCGAGGCGCGCAAGAAATCCCTCGAGACCCTGCTCGCGGGAAAGCCGGTCTTTGTCTGCGACGTGGAGGAGGACGGCGCGGCCGCGCGCCTCGCGGCGGAGGTGGCCGCGGCGGGATTCGCCCCGCTGCACGGGCTCGTGCACTCGATCGCCTTCGCGAACTACGCCGAGGGTTTCAAGCCGTTCCACGAGACGAAGCGGAAGGATTTCCTCCAGGCTACCGCCATCTCCGCCTTCTCGCTCGTGGAGCTGGCGAACGCCTTCAAACCGCACTTCGCGAAGAACGCCTCGGTCGTGACGATCGGCATCTCCTCGTTGCTCGTGACGCCCGACAACTACGGCTACATGGGCCCGATCAAGGCCGCCCTCGAGTCCGCGACCCGCTTCCTCGCCAAGAGTTTTTCCGCCGAGCCGTCCGTGAGCGAGACGCGTTTCAACGTCGTCGGCGCCGGGCCGCTCAAGACCAGCGCCTCGGCCGGCATTCCCGGCTACCTCGAGAGCTACCTCTACGCCGAGAAACTGACCTTCCGTAAGCGCAACCTCTCCACCCAGGAGGTCGCCGATCCGGTGCTGTTCCTCCTCAGCGACCGCAGCAGCGGCATCAACGGCACGACGCTCACGATCGACGCCGGCCTGGGCTCGAACTACTTCGACAAGGACATCATCCGGCTCGCGATGCGGATGGAGACCAAGAGCTGAGACGCGGGGGCCGAGGCATCCGCGTCTCAGCCGCACGAAACACCCGAAGATGAAGTTCACGCACACGGTCATCGAATCGCTCGCGACGGCGCTGCCGGCGGAGACGCTCACGTCCGCGGAGATCGAGCGCCGCCTCGCGCCGCTCTACCAGCGGCTGCGTCTGCCGGAAGGTCGGCTCGAGCTGATGACCGGTATTCGCGAGCGACGCGTCTGGCCGTCAGGAACCCGACCCTCGGACGCCTCGGCGGCGGCGGGACGCGCCGTGTTGGCGAAGTCGGGACTTCGCGCCGAGCAGGTGGAGTTGTTCATCCACGCGGCGGTGTGCCGCGACATGCTGGAGCCCGCGACGGCGAGCTTCGCGCACCGAAAGATCGGCCTGCCGAAAACGGCGCAGATTTTCGACCTCTCCAACGCCTGCCTCGGATGGCTCAACGCGCTTACGGTGGCGGCCGGCATGATCGAAAGCGGGCAGATTCGTTGCGCCCTGGTCTGCTCCGGGGAAAACGGCGGCCCGCTCGTCGAGCAGACGCTGAAGACGCTGCTGACCGCGCCGCTGGATCGCAACGGCATCAAGCCCTTCTTCGCGAACCTCACCATCGGCTCGGGCGCGGTGGCGGCGATGGTCTGCCACGAGTCGATTCTTCCCGCCGGCGCCCGGGCGCATCGCCTGCGCGGCGGAGTCGCGCGCGCGGCGACGGCGCACAGCGAGCTTTGCCAAGGGGACACGCACGGCGCGGACGCGCTCGCGATGCAGACCGACAGCGAGGCCCTGCTTGTCGCCGGCATCGAGCTGGCGCGGGAGACCTGGTCGGCGTTCACGGATGAATTTGGCGCCGACTTCGATCGCACGATTTGCCATCAAGTGGGCAGCACGCACCGGCGAAAACTCTACGAGGCGCTCGGGCTGGATTTGGCCAAGGACTTCTCGACGTTTGAAATTCTGGGCAACACCGGCTCGGTGGCGCTGCCCGCGACGCTGGCCGGAGCGGTGGAGGCGGACGCGGTGAGGCCCGGTGATCGCGTCGCCTTGCTCGGCATCGGCAGCGGCCTCAACTCGCTGATGCTGGCGGTGGACTGGTGAGCGCGAGAGCCGCGTCCCGCACCCAACGACGATTTTCACGATGAACGTGGTCCCCGACTGGCTCCAGCCGCTCTATCCCTTCACGCCGAAGCGCTTCGCCACCCCGGGCGGCGCCGAAATGAGCTATCTCGACGAGGGTTCGAGCTCGGTGGAAGGCGAGGCGGTGCTGATGCTGCACGGCAACCCGACCTGGTCCTTTTATTATCGGGAGCTGGTGAAGCTGCTCGCGCCGAATTTCCGCTGCGTGGTGCCCGACCACATCGGCATGGGGCTTTCGGAGAAGCCGGAGAACTACCGCTACACGCTGGCGCAGCGGATCGAGGACGTGGCGGCGTTGGTGGCGAAGCTCGGCCTCAAGCGCGTGCATCTCGTGGTCCACGACTGGGGCGGCGCCATCGGCTTCGGCTTCGCGGCGCGGCGTCCCGACCTCATCGGACGCATCGTCATCCTGAACACCGGCGCCTTTCCCTCGAAGCGAATCCCGGCCCGGATCGCGCTTTGCAAGACTCGCTTCCCGGGCACTGCCTTGGTGCGCGGCTTGAATGGATTCGCCGGCCCGGCCGCATGGATGGCGATGGGGCGCCGCTCGCTGCAGCCGGACGAGAGGCGCGGCTACCTGTTGCCCTACGATTCGTGGGCGAACCGCGTGGCGGTGGACGCCTTCGTCAAAGACATCCCGATGGACGCGTCGCATCCGAGCCGGCCGGCGCTCGAGGCGACGGCGAAGGGCATCGAAAAATTTCGCGGCAACCCCGTGCTGATCGTCTGGGGTGGTCGGGATTTTTGCTTCAATGATTCGTTCTACGCCGAGTGGCGCGAGCGGCTGCCTGAATCGGACGCGCTCTACCTCGCCGACGCCGGGCACTACGTGCTCGACGACGCGCGCGAGGAGGCGCTGGAGCGGATCGGGAAGTTCTTCGGGCTGGACGTCTGACCTAAGACGGAGCCCGTGGCCGGGAGGGCAGGCTTCCGACCTCCCAACCGGAGCGCGCTTTTCCCGCGCTCAGGTGGAGATCGATTCCGGCGAACGCCGAGGCTCCGCACTTGCGCGACGCCGGGCGCGGGGCCGCGATCAGGCCCGGCCGTAGAGCTCGCCCAGCTCTTTGAGATAGGGGGCGGACTCACTCCGCAAGCACTCCAGCTGTGCGTCCGTGTAGCGCCATTGCCAGTTGCCGGCGGCGACGCCGGGCGTGTTGAAACGCGCCTCGCCGCCCAGGCTGAGCAGATCCTGAAGGGGAAAAATGGCGAGCCGGCTGACCGCGGCGTAGGCGACACGGACAAAATCCCAGCCGATCTGCGCGCCGTCGACACGCAGGTAGCGCCGGACATGGTCCTGCTCCTTGACCGACGCGGAACGATACCAGCCGAGGCTGGTGTCGTTGTCGTGGGTGCCTGGATACACGACGGCGTTGGCCGCGAGATTGTGCGGCAGGTAGAGATTCGAGGATTCGCCGCCGAACGCGAACTGGAGGATCGTCATGCCGGGCAGGCCGCAGGCGTCGCGCAGCTCGCGCACGCTGTCGAAAAGGTCGCCGAGATCCTCGGCGATGAGCCGGGCGTCGGGCAGGGCGCCCTTGATCGCCTGGAAAAAGGCGAGACCCGGGCCGTTTTTCCATTCGCCGGTCTTGGCGGTTTTGGCCGACGCGGGGATGGACCAGTAGGTGTCGAAGGCGCGGAAATGGTCGATGCGGACGATGTCGCAGAGGGCGAAATTCGCCCGCAGGCGCTCGATCCACCACGCGTGGTTTTCCGACTCATGCTTCTCCCAGGCGTAGAGCGGATTGCCCCAAAGTTGTCCGTCCGCGGAGAAGTAGTCGGGCGGGACGCCGGCGACGGCGAGCGGCTCTCCGCTTTCCTGGTCGATCTGGAACAGGTCCGGACGGGACCAGACGTCGGCGGAGTCGCGGGCGACGAAAATGGGCGCGTCGCCGATCAGGGATATTCCACGCCGTCGGGCCGAGTTGCGCAGCAGGGCCCATTGTCCGAAGAAAAGGTATTGGAAGAAGGCGTGCGCCTCGGCGCGTGCGCCCACCGAGGCGGGCAGGGCGCTCTTGCGGGAGCGGGCGAGGAACCGATGCGCGGAGGGCCATTGCCACCAAGGCAGGCCGCCATGGTGATCTTTGAGGGCCATGAACAGCGCGTAGCCCTCGAGCCAGGACGCGTGGGCTTTGCGGAAGGCGCCGAAATCTCCGTAGGGCAGTCCGGCGAAGCGCCGGGCCTTGGCGGCTTCAAAGGCCCGGAAAAGCACGGGCCACTTGGTTACATAGAGCCAACCGTAATCCACGCGCTCGCGCGGCAGGCGCCGCAACTCGGCGAGATCGACCTCGGCGAGAAGCCCCGCGTCGACCAAGGCCACGAGATCGATGAGGTAGGGATTGCCGGCGAAAGAGGAAAAGCACTGGTAGGGCGAATCGCCGTAACCGGTGGGACCCAAAGGACAGACCTGCCAATGACTGATGCCGGAGGCGTGGAGGAAATCGAGGAATCGAACAGCGCCTTGATCGAGCACGCCGACGCCTTGGTCGCCGGGTAGGGCGCTAGGATGCAGCAGCACGCCGGCGTGACGGGTTTTCAGCCAGTCAAAGAGCGGAACGGAGGCGAGCGGTCGGCCCATATCTTGATTAGACATAATATTTATTGTGCGTTAAATTGGGTGACGGAGCCAAGACGCATATCCCGGGCGACTTCCTCCCTGGCGCAGCATCTTGGCATGGTTTGATCCAACGGATGCCGCCATGCCGCATGCGTGCCAGTCGAGCGCCAAAGCGCCGCCCGCTCCGCAACTATCACGCTGATTATCGCGCCTAATTTTGGATTTTCCTCGTTTAGGGCTAGGATCGAAACGCCCAGTCTCCGTTTCTGAATCCTCCGCCCGCCTTCATGTCCGCCCACGCCGCCCTCGTCCTTCTCGCCTCCGCTCTCCTGTTTGCCGCTGGTTGCGCCAAAAAAGCGCCCCCTCCCGCCGCGCCGGCTCCCATCGAGGTCGGCGTGATCACCGTCGCCACCCAGCCGGTCACCCTCACCCGCGAACTCCCCGGCCGCACTTCCGCCTTCCGCGTCGCCGAGGTCCGCGCCCGCGTCAGCGGCATTGTCCAGAAACGTCTCTTCACCGAGGGCGCCGATGTTCGCGAGGGGCAGGCGCTCTACCAGATCGACCCCGCGCCCTACCAGGCCGCGCTCGACAGCGCCCGCGCCACCCTCGCCCGCGCCGAGGCCAACGCCGCCTCGATCCGCCTCGCCGAGCAACGGAGCAAACAGCTCCTCGAGGCCAAGGCCGTCAGCCAACAGGACTACGACAACGCCCTCGCCGGACTCCAGGCCGCCGAGGCCGACATCGCCGCCGCCAAGGCCGCCGTGCAAAGCGCCGAGATCAATCTCGGCTACACGTCCGTCGTCTCCCCCGTCTCCGGCCGCATCGGCCGCTCCCAGGTCACCGAGGGCGCCTACGTGCAGGCGTCCTCCGCCACCCTCCTCGCCACCGTCCAGCAGCTCGACCCGCTCTACGTCGATCTCGCCCAGTCCAGCGCCGAGGTGCTCCGCCTCCGCCGCGCCCTCGCCGAGGGCAAGCTCCAGCGCACCGACTCCGGCGAGGCGCTCGTCACCCTGCTCCTCGACGACGGCGCGGCCTACGCGCAGGAGGGTCGGCTCCAGTTCTCCGACGTCACCGTCGATCCGTCCACCAGCTCGATCACGTTGCGCGCCATCTTCCCGAATCCGCGGGGCGAACTGCTTCCCGGCATGTTCGTCCGCGCGCGGCTCGCCGAGGGCAGCGCGCCCGAGGCCATCCTCGTGCCGCAACTCGCCGTCACCCGCAACGCCCAGGGCGACGCCGTCGCCCTCGTCGTCGACGCCGAATCCAAGGTCGCCCAGCGCATCGTCAAAACCCCTCGCGCCGTCGGCAACCAGTGGCTCGTCAGCGAGGGCCTCGCGCCCGGCGACCAGGTGATCGTGGAAAACCTCCAGCGCATCCGGCCGGGCGCCTTGGTCAAAGCCGTCTCCGCCAAGATCCCCGCCGCCGCCGCGCCCGCCGCCAAGTAGGCGCCGCCGTCCCTCGGCTTCGCCGTCCGCCTTCTTCATCCGGCCTCCGGCTCTCCGGCTTCCGCCCTCGGCGCGGTCTTCCGGCGCCGCCCTCCCCGCTCTCTCGTCCTCGCTCTCATGTCCCGATTTTTCATCGACCGCCCGATCTTCGCCTGGGTCATCGCCATCCTCATCATGGTGGCCGGCGCCCTCGCGATCCAAACCCTGCCCATCGCGCAGTATCCGCGCATCGCCCCGCCCGCCATCACCATCGCGGCCAGTTATCCCGGCGCCTCCGCCAAGACCCTCGAGGACACTGTCACGCAGGTGATCGAGCAGCGCATGAACGGCCTCGACAACCTCCGCTACATGGAGGCCGCGAGCGACGCCGCGGGCAACGTCTCGATCACCCTCACCTTCGAGGCCGGCACCAATCCCGACATCGCCCAGGTGCAGGTGCAGAACAAACTCGCCCTCGCCACGCCGCTGCTCCCCCAGGAGGTGCAGCAACTCGGCGTCCGCGTCACCAAATCCGTCCGCAACTTCCTCCTCGTCCTCGGCGTGGTCTCGGAGGACGGCTCGCTCGGCGTCGCCGACCTCGGCGACTTCATCGTCAACACCCTCCAGGACCCGATCAGCCGCGTGCCGGGCGTCGGCGACCTCCAGGTCTTCGGCACGCAATACGCGATGCGCATCTGGCTCGATCCGGACAAGCTCAACGACTTCCGCCTCACCACCGGCGAGATCGCCGCCGCCATCCAGACCCAGAACGCCCAGGTCTCCGCCGGCCAGCTCGGCGGCCTCCCCGCCGTCCCCGGCCAGCTGCTCAACGCCACCATCACCGCGCAGACGCGGCTGCAAACCCCCGAGCAGTTCGAAAAGATCCTGCTCCGCGTGAATCCCGACGGCTCGCGCGTCTTCCTGCGCGACGTCGCGCGCGTCGAGCTCGGCAGCGAGAGCTACACCAACAACTCCCGCTTCAGCGGCCACCCCGCCGTCGGCATGGCCATCCGCCCCGCCACCGGCGCCAACGCCCTCGAGACGGTCGACGCCATCCGCCGCCGCGTCGACGAGCTCCGCCCCTTCTTTCCCGCCGGCGTCAAGATCGTCTACCCGCTCGACACCACGCCCTTCGTCCGCCTCTCGATCCACGAGGTCGTGAAGACCCTGCTCGAGGCCGTCGTCCTCGTGTTTCTGGTCATGTATCTCTTTCTCCAGAATTTCCGCGCCACCCTCATCCCGACCATCGCCGTCCCCGTCGTGCTCCTCGGCACCTTCGCGGTGCTCGCCGCCGCCGGCTACTCGATCAACACCCTCACGCTCTTCGGCGTCGTGCTCGCCATCGGCCTGCTCGTGGACGACGCGATCGTCGTCGTGGAAAACGTCGAGCGCGTGATGAGCGAGGAGGGACTCCCGCCCCGGGAGGCCACGCGCAAATCCATGGACCAGATCACCGGCGCCCTCGTCGGCATCGCCCTCGTGCTCTCCGCCGTCTTCGTGCCCATGGCCTTCTTCGGCGGCTCGACCGGCGTCATCTACCGCCAGTTCTCCATCACCATCGTCACCGCGATGGCGCTCTCCGTCCTCGTCGCGCTCGTCCTCACCCCCGCCCTCTGCGCCACGATCCTCAAGCGCATCGAGAAGGGCCACCACGCCTCCGATCGCGGCTTCTTCGGCTGGTTCAACCGGGTCTTTGATCGCAACGCCGACCGCTACGCCTCGGGCGTCTCCGGCCTCATCAAGCGCGGCAAGCGTTCGCTCCTCGCCTACGCCCTCATCGTCGGCGTGCTCGTCCTGCTCTTCCTCCGCATCCCGACCGGCTTCCTGCCCGCCGAGGACCAGGGCATCCTCTACGCGCAGGCCCAGCTCCCGCCCGGCTCCACCGCCGAGCAGTCCTTTGCCGTGCTCCAGCAGATCGAGAAACACTTCCTCGAGGACGAGAAGGAGTCGGTCGAGGGCATGTTCGGCGTCACCGGCTTCAGCTACGCCGGCGCCGGCCAGAACCAGGTCTTCAGCTTCATCCGCCTCAAGGATTGGGACGAGCGCACGCGCCCCGACCAGAAGGTCGACGCCATCCAGAAGCGCGCCCTCGCCAAGTTCGCCCAGATCAAGGGCGCCTTCGCCGTGGCCTTCGTCCCGCCCGCCGTCTTCGAGCTCGGCAGCGCCACCGGCTTCGACCTCCGCCTCGTCGACAACGCCGGCCTCGGCCACGACGCGCTCATGGCCGCGCGCAACCAACTCCTCGGCCTCGCCCGCCAAAACCCCGCCCTCGCCAACGTCCGCGCCAACGGCCTCGACGACACCCCGCAATACCGCGTCGAGATCGACCAGGAAAAAGCCGGCGCCCTCGGCCTCTCCCTCGCCGACATCAACCGCACCCTCGCCACCGCCTGGGGCTCCTCCTACGTCAACGACTTCATCGACAAGGGACGCGTGAAAAAGGTCTACCTCCAGGCCGACGCCCCCTTCCGCATGCTCCCCGAGGACCTCGGCCGCTGGTATGTGCGCAACAACCGCGGGCAGATGGTGCCCTTCTCCGACTTCGCCTCCACCCGCTGGACCCTCGGCTCGCCCAAGCTCGAACGCTTCAACGGCGTGCCCTCCATCGCCATCCAGGGCGAGCCCGCCGCCGGCCGCAGCACCGGCGACGCCATGGCGATCATGGCCGAGCTCGCGAAACAGTTGCCCCCCGGCATCGGCATCGCCTGGAGCGGACTCTCCTACGAGGAACGCCTCTCCGGCTCGCAAGGCCCCGCCCTCTACGCGATCTCCCTGCTCGTCGTCTTCCTCTGCCTCGCCGCGCTCTACGAGAGCTGGACCATCCCCACCGCCGTGCTCCTCGTCGTGCCGCTCGGCGTCATCGGCACCCTGCTCGCCGCCTGGCTGCGCGGCCTGCCCAACGACGTGTATTTCCAGGTCGGCCTGCTCACCATCGCCGGCCTCTCGGCGAAGAACGCCATCCTCATCGTCGAGTTCGCCAAGGAGAACTACGACCGCGGCATGAGCCTGATCGATTCCGCCGTGCTCGCCGCGCGCCAGCGCCTGCGCCCCATCCTGATGACCTCGCTCGCCTTTGGCCTCGGCGTCCTGCCCCTTGCGATCGCCAGCGGCGCCGGCTCGGGCAGCCAGAACGCGGTCGGCACCGGCGTGGTCGGCGGCACCCTCAGCGCCACCGTCCTCGGCATCTTCCTCGTGCCCGTCTTCTTCGTGACCGTGCTCAGTCTCTTCCGGGTGAAACCCGTCAGCCACGCCACGCCCGCGACCGAACCCGCCC
>CAYTLL010000024.1:0-30657 GCA_964438755.1 uncultured Akkermansia sp.
GCACGACCGCGCCATCGACGGCATCAACCTCGGCATCGCCCCCGGCTCTGTCGCCGTCCTCCACTACCGCGTGAAATTCACCACACCCGGCCGCTATTACCTCTGGTCCCGCCTCCGCTCCAACGACGAAGAAGACAACACCATCAACGCCGGCCTCAACGACGAGTGGCGCCTCTCCTCCCGCTGCCTCCAATACCCCACCAACACCAAAAAATGGATCTGGAACGACCGTGCCCGCGATCCCCGCGGCCCCCGCGACGCCCCCGCCCCTGATGGACGACCTCCAAGGCACGCTGCGCCAGGATATCCCCGCCAGCCGCCCCGTCGCCCCCGGCCAGGGTGTAGAGGCCGGCGAACCCCGCCTCGCCCGTGCCTTCTTCGGCGTCGTGGCATCCAGCCGCAGCGCCCTCCACCCCCGCCGCCCGTGGGACTTCCAAATCAACGACGACGGCGGCTCCCGAGTCGCCTACCTCGACATCTCCAAACTCCTCCTCACCGAGCAGATCGAGGCCTTCGTCGGGCGCTCCGTCGCCATTCTCGGCACCGCCGAGATCATCGGCAGAGACCTCGTCATCCACGTCGAGTCGCTTAAGCTGCAATAAGCGCGCCGCTCCGGCGCCTCTCCACCCCTCCGACCCGGCTCCCTCCCGAGCCGGGTTTTTTCGTTTCCCCTTCACCTCCCGGCTTCTTTGCCTCCTAGTTTCACTCCTATGCAGCTCATCGACGGCAACGCCATCGCCGCCTCCATCATCTCCGAACTCAAGGCCCAGGTCGCCGCCCTCCCCGGACGCAAACCCTGCCTCGCCCTCGTCCGCGTCGGCGAGGACCCCGCCTCCGTCTCCTACGTGAAGAAGAAGGAGAAGACCGCCGCGGAGATCGGCATCGAGAGCCGCATCATCCTGCCGCCCGTCACCATTTCCCAAGCCGAGCTCGAAAAGCTCATCGACGACCTCAACGCCGACCCGACCGTCGACGGCATCCTCGTCCAGTCCCCACTCCCCAAGCCGCTCGACGAACTCGCCGTCTTCCGCCGCATCGCCGCCCACAAGGACGTCGACGGTTTCCACACCCTCAACCTCGGCAAGATCGCCCAGGAGGACGAGACCGGCTTCGTCGCCTGCACCCCCGCCGGCGTCATGGAGCTGCTCGCCCGCTCCGGCACCGACCTGAAGGGCAAACACGTCGTCGTCCTCGGCCGCTCCCTCATCGTCGGCAAACCCGTCGCCCTCCTCGCCCTCCAGAAAAAGGCCGGCGCCAACGGCACCGTCACCATCTGCCACTCCGGCACCAAGGACGTCGCCGCCCTCACCCGCCTCGCCGACGTCCTCATCGCCGCCATCGGCAAGGCCGAGTTCGTCAAGGCCGACATGGTCAAGCCCGGCGCCGTCGTCATCGACGTCGGCATCAACCGCGTCGCCGATTCGTCCAAGAAAACCGGATACAAGCTCGTCGGCGACGTCGACTTCGCCGGCGTGTCCCCGATCGCGTCGAAGATCACCCCCGTCCCCGGAGGCGTCGGCCCGATGACCGTCTGCATGCTCATGCAAAACACCCTCAAGGCCCGCCGCCTCGCGGCGAGCTGAAGCGGAACGACAGAGCGACAGAGAACAGAACGACGGCCCCCGCCCTTCATCATCGCTCCGCCGCCCCGTCCTCTGTAGCTCTGCCGCTCTTCCGTTCCGTCCCCTGTCGTCCTGTCGATCCGTCGTTACGATTATCTCATGAGCAAGCCCCGAGTCCTCGTCGTGGACGACCAGCCGGTGAACGTCCAGCTCCTCAAACGCGCGCTGGAGCGGGAGGACATCCTGGTCATTCCGGCCTACGGCGGCCAGGAGGCCCTCGACCTCGTCGAGCGCGAACACCCCGATCTCATCCTTCTCGACGTCATGATGCCCGAGATGGACGGCATCGAGGTCTGCCAACGCATCCAGGCCGGCGGCGCGCACCAAAACATCCCCGTCATCTTCATCACCGCGCGCAGTTCGAAGGAGGGCCGCCTCGCCGGTCTGGGCGTCGGCGCCGTCGACTATATCACCAAGCCCATCGACCTCGACGAGACCATCGCGCGCGTCCAGACCCAGCTCCGCGTCGTGCAGGTCAACCGCGACATGCTCGACCTCCAGCGCCGCCTCCAGGAGGCGCGCCGCGCCGCCTCCATCGGCGCCATCACCCAGGGCATCGCGCACAACCTCAACAACCTCCTTGGCGTCGTCCTCGGATACCTCGACCTCATCAAGACCCAGGCCGCAAAACCCGATTCCGTGCGGGCAAACGCCGAGAACCTCGAGGCCGCCGTCCAACGCATCGTCGGCATCATCCGCCAGCTCACCTCGCTCGTCGTCAAATCGCGGCTCCCCACCGTTCCCTGCGCCTTGGACGAGTTGCTCGCCGCCTCCATCGGTCGCTTCCGCGCCGAACATCGGCACCAGGATGAAATCACGGTCGAAAACCCGTTGGGGCCGGTGCTCATCCACACGCACATGGAGATGTTCGAGGACACCCTCGGCAAACTCCTCTCCAACGCCCGCGAAAGCTATGGCGAAACCCACGAGGGCCCGCGCCCGATCGCCATCCGGGCCTCGCTCGTCGAGGCGGCCGGCCTCGAAGGTCGCATCCTGCGCCTGCATGTCGAGGACCGGGGCCGGGGCATCGATCCCCAGCTGCGCGACCACATGTTCGAACCCTTCATCAGCAGCAAAAACACCGTCGGCGTCGGCATGGGACTCACCGTGGCCCGCCACGCCTTGCGCAACATGGGGGGCGACCTGGTCCTCGAGGATCGGTCCGGCGGCGGAGCCGTCGCCATCCTCACCCACCCGGTCGAGCGCCGCCGCCGCCCGATTGGCTGATACGCCCAGGACGCGGTCCTCCACGTCGATCTTCCCGTTCCGCGCCGCGTCGCCCCGCGATTCCCGCGCCCTTCGTCAATCCGCCCCCTCCATGCCTCAAAAAATCGCCTTTCTCGGCGCCGGCCGCATGGCCTCCGCCATCATCGACGGACTCCTCGCGACCCGAGCCGCCGCGCCTTCCGACATCGCCATCCTCGGCGGCTCCGGCGCCTCCGCCGACACGCTCGCCCGCCGCAGCGGCGTGCGCCTCGCCGTCGACCTGCCCGATCTCGTCCGCGAGGCCGACCTCGTCGTCATCGCCTTCAAGCCCCAGCACCTCGCCGGCGCCGACCCGCGCCTCGCCGAGCTCACCCGGGGCAAACTCGTCCTCTCCGTCCTCGCCGCCAAGACCCTCGCGCGCCTGGGCAAGACCTTTCCCCACGCCCGCAACCTCGTCCGCACCATGCCCAACACCCCCGCCGCCATCGGCGCGGGCGTCACCGGCTGGGCCGCGTCGCGCGAACTCGCCCCCGCCGACCGCGCGTCCGTCGTCGGGCTGCTCCGCGCCATGGGCCGCGAGATCGAGCTGCCCGAGGACCAGATCGACGCCCTCATGGCCGTCAGCGGCTGCGGTCCCGCCTTCGTGTTCGAGTTCACCGCCGCCCTTCGCGAGGCCGGCGTCGCTTGCGGCCTCGCCCGCGACACCGCCCACCTCCTCGCCGTCGAAACCGTGGTCGGCGCCGCCAAGCTCATGGCCCACACCGGCACCGAACCCGAGGAGCTTCGTAACCAAGTCACCTCCCCGAAAGGCACCACCTACGCCGGCCTGCAAATCATGGCCGCGCGCGATTTCCGCGGCCTGCTACGCGACACCGCGCTCGCCAGCAAAGCCCGCTCCGCCGAGCTCTCCGCCCAAGAATAAGGCGCTCATCCCCGGACGCCGCCCCCGGCGACCGGAAACCCGCCAGCCAGTTGCCACGCGCCCCCGTGATCGCGTTGGCATGGGCGCGGTTGGACAGGGAACACCCTTTGGCGCCGTAGATCTTCCGCGACGCCACGTCCGAGCCTAACGCCCTTCAAAGAGAATACAGCCCCGGTTTGGCCATCGCCTGCGGCCATTTGCCTCCCATCGACACCCGCCGCCGCGGCTCCAAAAACCGCGACTCACCTTCCAAAGAAACGCCCTTTGGGCCGTTTCCTTGGTGGCTAATCCCGCCACGTCACCCAAGCGGTTACCGCCACAACTTCATTTGAAGACTCTAGCGATCCACGGCGATCGCCGCGGTGTGCACCACGCCCGTCCGGTCGGCGTCGAAGGCGACCCACGCGATCCAGCCGCCGGTGGACGCGGATCGATAGGCGTAGATAAACAGATTCTCCTCCGCGTTGAAAAACACCTCGTCGGCGGCGGCGAAAAAGTCCGGGGCTTCCGACAAGGTGAGCCCCTCCGGCACCTCGTGCGCGAGCCAACACTCCACCTCGGCGACGCTCTTCAAGCGGCGGAGCTGCGAGGCGCTGGGCTCCAGCCCCCGCGACTCGGCCGACGCCTTTCTCCCCGCGCAGAACCCTGCCTCAGCTCGCGCGAAGGAAGAAAACCCGGCGAGCCCCAGGGCGAACAACGAGCAAACAAGAACACGGGGCATGGGCTTGGGGTGCGGGCGCATAAAACGCGTTACGACGCCGATCGGCCCGGCAGGTTCCCGCGCTCCGTCAAATTCTTGCATTTTCCCGTCCCATCGCGTCCCCGCCGGACCCGAACGCGACACAAGAGGCGTCGCATCGGGCGCATCCGGAATCGCGCCTGCTCAAGGGCCGGACGGCCCGGGCCCTCAGCCCGCCCAAATGAACTGGACGTCCTTCGTCACCTCGGGCGCGAGGCTGCGATGGACCGGGCAGCCATGCGCGGCGCGCTCCAGCTCGCCCGCCGGCACGGCGCGGGCCGAGGCGGGCAGCCAGATCGTCGCAGCCAGACGGGCGATCGAGCGAGGCGGCGTGGCGGTCATTTCCTTCGTCACCTCGTAGCGCAGCGGCCCGAGCTCGTGGCCATGCTTGCGGGCCATCAACGCCATCGTCGTGGCGATGCAGGTGACGAAAGCCGTGGCGACCAGATCGGTGGGCGAAAACGCCTCGCCCCGACCCTGATTGTCGCGCGGTGCGTCGGTGACAAGCGTGTCGCCCGAGGGCTCGTGACGAGCGGTGCAATGGAGTTCGCCTTCGTAGGTGCCGGTGATCTTGACCATGGACGGCACACAAGCGCGCGAGACCAAAGGCGGCAAGATCCGCGCACGCTTCGGGATTGAACATTCGCCCCCGCGCGCCGCGATGACTGCATGCATGATTGGAAGACCGAACTCGACGCCATCGTCGGCGCCCGCCACGGCGGGAAAACCGACCACGTGCTGCCCGCGCTCAAGGCGCTCGACGCGCGGTTCCCGCACACCCCCGAGATCGCCGCGGAGCTGGCCTTCACCCTCGTCTCCCGGGGCGAAGACGCCGGCGCGCTTGCAGCTTACGAACGCGCGCTCGCCCTGGGGCTGCCCTCGCCCGCCGAGCAGGCCAACGCGCTCGCGGGCCGCGCCGCCTGCCAATTGCGCCTCGGCCGCGCCGACGACGCGGCGTCGGGTCTGGAACTCGCCCGCGCCCAGTTTCCGGAAAACGCGGAGTTCGCCGCCTATCTCGCCGTCGCCCTGAAACGCGCCGGCCGGGCCGACGAGGCCGCGTCGCTGCTTCTCGACACCTTGCTCGATCTCTCGGACGACGTCGGCCTCAGCGCCCATCAGCGGACGCTGCGTTTCCTCATGCGCGGCTGAGCGCCGGTTTGTTTATTCACAGAAGATAACGAAGGGAACGAAAGCGGCAGAACCAAGCCGCCCATCCGTTGCCTGCGCACGGCCTTCGTTGGCTTCGTGATCTTCTGTGAGAAACAAAAAGCCCCGCCGGTGAAGGCGGGGCGGATAAACGAGACGAGCTCGAAGACTTTTCTCAGACGGCGGCCTCGCCGCGCTCGTCGGTGCGGATGCGGACCACGTCCTCTACGGAGAGGACGAAGATCTTGCCGTCGCCGATCTTGCCGGTCTTGGCGGCGGCGGCGATCGTGTCGACCGCCTTGGCCGCGAGGTCGTCGCCGACCACGAGCTCGATCTTGGTCTTGGGCAGGAAGTCCACGGTGTATTCGCTGCCGCGATAGATCTCGGTGTGGCCCTTCTGGCGGCCGAAGCCCTTGACCTCGGTGACGGTCATGCCCTCGACGCCGATTCCGGCCAGGGCCTCCTTCACTTCCTCGAGCTTGAAGGGCTTGATGATGGCGATGATGAGTTTCATGCGGTGTGTAATCGCTGGGTTGATACGCGGGGAGGTCGATCAGTCGACGTAACCCTCTTCGCCGTGCTCGTTGATGTCGAGACCCTGGCGCTCGACCTCGGCGCTCGGACGCAGGCCGATGACGGCCTTGACGACCAGGGCGATGATCGCGGTGGCGACCACGCTCCAGACGATGGTGAGGGCGACGGCCTTGAGCTGCTCGACCAGGAGGCCGGGCATGAGATTCATGCCGCTCTCGCCGAGGACGCCGTTGACCGCCGGATCGGCAAACACGCCCGTGAGGATGGCGCCGAGGGTGCCGCCCACACCGTGCACGCCGAAGGTGTCGAGCGCGTCGTCGAGGCCCAGCTTGGCCTTGAGGTAGCTCACGAAGACGAAGGGAATGAGGCCGGCGAGAACGCCGATGATGACCGCGGAGGACATGCTGACGAAGCCCGCGCCGGGGGTGATCACGACCAGACCGGCGACGATGCCGGAGCAGAAACCGAGGACGGAGGGGTGGCCGCGGGTGACCCACTCGGCGACGGCCCAGACAAAGCCGGCGGTGGCGGCGGCGAGAGTGGTGGTGGCGAAGGCGTTGGAGGCGATCGCGTCGGCGCCAAGGGCGGAACCGGCGTTAAACCCATACCAGCCGACCCAGAGCATACCGGTGCCGATGGAGCACATCACCATGGAGTGCGGCGTCATCTTTTCCTTACCGAAGCCAAGACGGGGGCCGAGGATGATGCACAACACGAGCGCGGACCAACCGGAAGTCATGTGGACGACCGTGCCGCCGGCGAAGTCGATCGCCTTGATCGCGGCATCCTTGTTGAGGGGACCGCACATCAGGCCATCGGTCGCCCAAACCATGTGGGCGAAGGGGAAGTAGACCGCGAACATCCAAATGGCCACGAAGGCCAGGACGGCGGAGAACTTCATGCGCTCGGCGATCGCGCCCAAGATCAGGGCGGGAGTGATGATCGCGAACGAGAGCTGGAACATCGCCCACATCGCGTCGCTGATCCAGTAGTAGCCCGCCCCGGTCGCGGAAGGAGAGACCCCCTTCAGCATGGCGTTGGACAAGCTGCCGATGAAGGCGTTGCCGCCGGAGCCGAAGGAGAGGCTGTATCCTACCGCCCACCAGAGAATCGTCACCAAGCCGGCGATGCCGAAGCACTGCGCGAACACGGAGAGGATGTTCTTCTTGCGCACCAGACCGCCGTAGAAAAGAGCGAGGCCGGGCAGGGTCATGAAGATCACCAGCGCCGTGCTCACCATCTGCCAGGCGTTATGGCCGGGTCCGGGACCGGCGACCTTCGACTGGCCGGCCTCGGTCACGCGCGCCGCGTTGTTCATGTAGGCTTCGATATCCCCGACTCGCTGCTCGAGCGTCGGCTCGGCGGGCTTGGCCGCCACCGTCTCGGCGGCCGCAGGAGCGGCTTCCTGCGCGGTCAGGGTGAAAGTGGCGCCGGCCAAGGCCAACGCACAGAGGAGGGTCTTGAATAAGTTCTTCATGGACACGTCGCCAAAAGCAGCCGGCGCGCCATGAATGAACTTCATGCCCAAAGGAAATCTCCGATCATCGCATGATCATGGATAACAATATTTTATTTAATTAAATATTTCCAAAACCGCACGCTCCAGCCCATGAACACTTTTGGCCATTCGGTGGTGCTTTCGAACCTCGCGCAGGCGCAATATCCTCCAAATCAGGCGGAAACATCCGTGCATGGACGAATCCACCCGACGAAGTCTGGCGCCGAGGCGTCCGGCGTCGACCCGCGGAACGGACCGGCCCAACGCGAAGACAGGCTGAAACGCTTCGGTCTACTTCACCGGCAAGGGCTCGGCGTCCGACTTGGCGGGGATGGCCAGGGACGCCACCACCGAAACCGCCAGAATCGCGCCGATGATGCCGAGCGAAAGTCCGACGGGGAACTTCCCGCCAAAGGCCTCGTTGAGCCAGACCATCTTCAGTCCGACGAAAATGAGCACGACGCCGAGGCCGTATTTCAGGTAGCGGAACTTGTGCATCACGCCGGCGAGCAGAAAGAACAGCGCGCGCAGCCCGAGGATCGCGAAGATGTTCGAGGTGAAGACGATCAAGGGCTCCTTCGTGATCGCGAAGATCGCCGGCACCGAATCGACCGCGAAGACGATGTCGGTGATCTCGATGAACACCAGGCACACGAGCAGGGGCGTCGCGTAGAGCACGCCCGACTTGCGCAGGAAAAACTTCTGCCCATCGAGGGCGGGAGTGACCGGCACGATTTTTTTCAACAGGCGGATCACCGGATTTTTCTCGGGCTCGATCGGCTTTTCCGGCGCGAAAAGGATCTTGATGCCCGTCAGGATCAGGAAGGCGCCGAAGAGCAGGATCACCCAGTGGAACTGCATCAGCGCCGCGCCGATCGAGATGAAGATGACGCGGAAAAGCAGCGCGCCGAGGATGCCATAAAAAAGCACCCGGTGCTGATAGCGCGCGGGGATCGCGAAGTAGGAGAACACCACCACGAACACGAAGATGTTGTCCACCGACAGGGCCTTCTCGACCACGAAGCCGGTCAGATACTCGAGCGTCGACTGGTCGGCCAACTTGGCCGCGGCGGCGGCCGCCTCGGGGCCGGTGATGCCCTTCGCCGCCAACTCGGCCAAAAGCGGCTCATAGGTCGGCAGCTTGTGATGCGCGTATCGCCAGAAAATCCCGCAAAAGACCATCGCCAGGCCGACCCAGACCACGCTCCAAGTCGCCGCCTCCTTCACCGAGACCTCGTGGGCCTCGCGATGAAAGACGCCCAGATCGAGCGCCAGCATGCCCAGCACGAACAGGGTGAAAAGCCCGTAGAGCCACCAATAGTCGGCGAACGGAAAAAGAAGGATGTCGGTCGTCATGTGCGTCGGTTTTTGAAGGGGACGCGCCACGCAAACAGCGTTCGCAGGCGCCTCAAGACCGACTGGATTGCAAAATCCCGCGGCTTTTCCAGCGACCGCGCCCGCCCTCGCGATTCCGGCCGCGTTACGTGTTCGCGTCCTCGTTGTCCGCGACGGCGCGCTGATTCGCCGGCAAGTGCTGCGGAAGCACGAGGTAGTAGTTCATCAACCACCAGCTTCGGGACGAGCGATAGAACAGGATGGGAAACAGCACCGCGCCGAAACCCGCGACCACCGCGGCCGTCCAGCCGCCGATCCAACGACCCAGATAGGCGAGCAGCACAGGCACGAGAAAAAGGCAGATCGTCACCCCGTAGTTCAACGACATCGCGCCGAGAAAACTGCCCTCCTCGCGCTCGAGCCGCAGGCCGCAGTTTCCACAGTCCGCGCGCAGCGTGAAGGGCCGGCCCGGCTCGAAGAGGGACCGCGCGCCGCAATTGGGGCAACGGTTGCCCAGCCCCCGGCCCACGATCTGCACGCGCGTCACTTTCGGTTTCATCGGGACGAGTTTCGGAAACCTTCGCGTTCAGGCAACTGTTCCGGCGTGTGCGCGCGCCGCCCGGCAGAAACGCGCCCCCGCCTCGGCCAACGCGTCCGGGGCCAGAACCCCGAAACTGAGGCGAACCGTGTTCCGGGCCGGCGCGTCCCCGTGGCAAAGCTCGCCCGGCACATACAGCACGCCCTCGCGCAGGCAGGCCTGGCAAAACGCGGAATCGCCGCCGGCATCCAGCCCGGCCGGCCCCTCGAGCCAAAGATAGAGGCCGCCGTCCGGCACGCGCCAGCGCCAGCCCAGCGCGGCCAGGCCCCCCGCCTCGAGCGCCGCGTGAAGCGCGTCGCGCTTTTCCCGATACGCGCGGCGCAACACGCCGAGCTGCCTCCCGTAATCCCCCCCGGCCAAGGCCTGCTCGAGCAGGGCCTGGGCGAAGTTGGAGGTGCCAAAATCGTGGTGGCCTTTCACGTGAAGCATCGCCGCCCTCCAGGCCGGGGCGTCGCACATGCCGTAGCCGACCTTCAGCCCGGTCGCGAAGGGCTTGGTCAACGTGCTCGTGTAGAGACGGGGAAAGCCCGCCCACGCCGGGTCGCCGAGCACGCCGGGCTGAGCCGAGGCCGAGGCGGGATCGTAGCCCAGCTCGCGATAAGCCGCGTCCTCGATCACCGGCACCACGCAATCCTCCGCGCGCAACACCTCCGCCAGCAGCCGCTTTTCCGCGCCGTCGAGCGTGCGCCCGCTCGGGTTGGAGAACCAGCTCACGAAATAGACCGCCTTCAGACGCTCGCGCCCGCCCGCCGCCCGCAGTCCCCGCAGCAGGGCCGACAACCCGGCGCGGTCCAGCCGTCCCTCCTCGCCGACGGGCAGGGAGCGCGCCTCCACGCCCAGCCCGCCCAGCAGCTCAAGAAACACGAAGTAGCTCGGACGGTCCACCAACACGATGTCGCCCGGCTCGCATAGCGTCTGGATCGCTAGGTAAAGCGCCTGCTGCGAGCCGTTGGTCACGAAGGTCTGCGCCGCGCGCTCCGCGATCGCATCCCTGTCCGGCGCCGCGCCGTCCTGCGCGAGCACCCGCTCCGCCAAGGCCGCGCGCAGCCCGGGGCGCCCGGCGTTGGTGCCGTATTGAAGAAATTCCGCGCCGTTTCCGGCTTCCGCCAGCCTGGCGAACGCGGCGCCGACCTCCGTGACCGGCAGCGTGGCGTTGTCCGTGAAACCCGCCGCGAGCGATAGCAGACCCGGCGTCTCCAGCGCCGCCTGCATCAACGCCGTGATCGCGGGCGGACGCGCCCGGCGTCCCAGCGAGGAAAGGGAAACCGACGAGGGGGCGACGACAGACGCGCAGGATGGCATTTCGGCATCCCACCCGATTCCCCCTCCCTCCGACAAGTCTGTCCGCCGCGCCCGCCCGCGATTTCTCAACGCCCCCGGGGCATCACCCCACTCGCGCAAATCAATGACGGCTTGAGCAATCCGCCGGCGGCGCCCACTGTGCGCGCACGACCCGAAGCCGCGATGTCCCCACAACCAGCCGCCTCCTCAAACACCCGGTCCGCGTCGCCCGCCCAAAGCGGCTCCCCGGCCTCCATCGGCGCCGCGATCCCCGGCGTTTCCGCGGACGCGGAAACCGACGAACTCCACGCCCATCCCGCGCTCCGCTCCCTGCCCTGGTGGCGGCGCTTCGACATGCGCATCGCCGCGCTCTTCGGCGGAGCCTCCTTCCTCGTGGTCATGGCCGCGGGCGTCTTCGCCTACTCGCTCATCGTCGAAGCGCGCATGAACTCCTTCACGCAGCGCCTCGAGTCGCTCTCGCTCTCCCTCGCCAACACCTTCGAGGCCGACGCCATCCCCGGCCTCGCCCGGCGCGCCGACGGCGGGGCCGCCTGGCGCGACGAGTGGCGAAAACGCCTGATGAGCATCGTCGAGCGCGAAAGCGACATCGACTCCATCTACATCCTTCTTCCCACCGAGCGGCCGGCCCAGCTGCGCTTCCTCATCGACGCCTCCAAGGCCTCGCGCGTCGCGGAGCCGGGCGAATTGTATGACGCCAGCGAATACCCGTTCATGCTGCGCGGCTTCAACCAGGTCTCGGTCGAGGACCGCGTCTACGAGGACGAATTCGGCGCCACCCAGTCGGCCTACGCGCCGCTCCGCACCTCGAAAAACGAGGTCGTGGGCATCGTGGGCGTCGACGTGCTCGCGGTGCGCCTCGACGAGACGCGCCGCCAGGTGGTGCTCTTTTGCGCGGCCATCTTCGGGGTGGCCGCCGGCGCGGTCGTCCTGCTCGCCGCCCTCGTCCGCCGCCGCGTGCAGCGCCCCCTGTCGCAGGCTCTGGCCACCACCGCCGCGATCGCCTCCGGACGGCATGAGCCCCCCGCCGTCGCAGCCTCGCCGGAAAGCGCCGGCGACGAGTTCTCGCTCCTGGCCGTCCACCTCGACGACCTCTCCCGGCAGCTGCGCGATCGCGAACGCCTCCGCGCCACCTTCGGGCTCTACGTGAGCGACGAGCTCGCCAAGGCCGTGCTCTCGGGCAGCCAGACGCCCACGCTGGGCGGCGTCGAGCGTCTCGCCACCATCCTCTTCGCGGACCTTTCCCACTACACCCGGATCAGCGAACAGTTCTCCCCGATGGAGATCGTCTCCCTCGCGAACGAATACCTCGGCGCGATGACCACGCTGGTCGAGCAGCACGGCGGCTGCGTGATCGATTTCCGCGGCGACTGCGTCATGGCCGTCTTCGGCGCCCCCGTCGCGCAGGAAGACCACGCCGACCGCGCCTTGCGCTGCGCGCTCCTCATGCAGCAACGCATGACTCAGCTGAACGGCGGCTGGGAGGCCCGCGGACTGGCCGAGCGCTGGCAAAAGGCCGGCGTGGACCAGCTCACTCTGCGCATCGGCGTGCACACCGGTCCCGTCGTGGCCGGCAACATCGGCGGCCCCTCCCGCATGAAATACTGCGTGATGGGCGATCCCGTGAACGTGGCCGCCCGCCTGCAGGAAATGAACAAGGAGCTCGGCACCCGCATCGCCATCAGCGACCAGGTGAAACAACGGGCCCAACCGTCCTCGCTCGAGGGCTTCGTCGACTGCGACCTGCGTCCGCTCCGCGGCCGCGTCGTGGGCGTTCACGTCTACGCGCTATAGCCGCCCGGACGGACTCCCGGACGGGAATCGTCAACCGCCCGGCCGGGGTCCCCGATACGCCGTCTTCAGGGGCAGCTCGGAATCCGGCCAGCGCGCCAAAAACGCCGCTTGCGCATCCCGATCGGGCACGGCCTCCGGAGGCCCCTCGCGACGCAACTGCCAAAGCGGGTAGCCGGGCCCCAGGCCGGTGACGGTCACGCGCGCGGCCTCCTCATCCACGACGAACAAAGCCCGCCAGGCACCGCAGCCGATCTCGAGACCGCCGCCGTTCGCCTCCGGCACGCGCCGGATGCGCCGCGTGCGGTGCGGCTCCGGGTCGCGTCCGAGCAGTTCGCGAACGCGCGGCAAAAAATCGACGCCCCGGCTTTCGCGCAGCCACTCCGCCTGCTCAGCGGCGCGGGGCGCCAGCTCCACCGCATAGCGCGGACCGGCGCGCTCCTCCGCGTCGACCTCGTCGATCCAGCCGGCGCGGGAGCCGGGAAAGGAATCGTAGGCGGGAACGTAGGGTTTGATGTCGAAGATCGGAGTCCCCTCCACCAGATCGCAGGGCCCGAGACGCAGCAGACGCCCGCCGCGCTCCACGCCAAGCAAGCGCACCGGCGTGAGTCCGAGGGCGTTGGGCCGATGCGGCGAACGCGTCGCGAAGACGCCGCGCCGCTTTTGCGGACCGCGCGGCGGGATCACCTTGGGCCGCCAGCCCGTGTTCCGATGGAACCACCAAAGCAGCCAGACGCGCTCGAACCCCGCCAGGTCGGTCGTCGCCAAGGCGAGGTCCGCATCGGGCAGCAGTTCGAGAAAATTTTCCTCCGCCTCGCGTTCGTCCGGCTGGTGGCGCGCGGCGAACTTCACGTGTTTGCCGCTCCGGATATGGCCGATGGGACGCAACGTGAGCGCGGGATCGGGCGCGGACGCGGGCGTCGGTTCGGGGTCGGGCGCGGATTCGGAGTCGGACACGGCGGGAGGGCTAAACCCAAGGTGGGCCAGCTGCAAGAGAGAGGGCGGAAGCGCGGAGAACGGTCCCCACGGCCCGACGCGAAATGGCTCCCGCTCGCGGCGCGGACAAAAAAAGAGCCGCCCGACGGGCGGCTCTTCGATGAAATCTGTTCCGCGACGCGCGTAATCAGGCGGGCGACGGCGCGGCGGCTCCGCCGAGAGGGGGCTCCGACTCGCGACGAGGCGCGATCACGCCCTCCGGCTTGGACGGAGGCTGCGGGATGGGAGGAGGCTCGGGCGGCCGCAGCGGACTGCGGATCTCGCCGAACTCCAGGATCTCGTCGACATGCTTGCCATCGATGGTCTCGAACTCGAGGAGCGCGTCGGAGATTTTATCCAAGGCGGCGCGATGGTTGAGGATGATTTCCTTCGCGCGGGCGTATTGTTCGTCGACGAGCTTTTTCACCTCGGCGTCGATCACGCGTGAGGTCTCCTCGCTGTGCGACTGGGAGCGGGTGATCTCGCGGCCTAGAAACACCGTGTCCTCGTTTTGACCGAAGGAGATGGGCCCGAGCACGCTCATGCCCCAGTCGCAAACCATGTGACGGGCAAGCTTGGAGGCCTGGCGAATGTCGCCCGAGGCGCCGGACGTGATGTCGCCAAGAACGACATCTTCGGCGATGCGGCCTCCAAAGAGGGTCGCGAGCTGGTTGAGCATGCGACGCTTCGCGTAGTTGTAGGTATCCTTCGAGGGGATATACATCGTGCTGCCGAGCGAGCGGCCGCGGGGAATGATGGTCACCTTGTGGACGGGCATGGTCTCGTCCTTGATCACGGCGGACACGAGCGCGTGACCGGCCTCGTGAACGGCGACGATCTTGCGATCCTCGGCGTCCATCCCCTTGCGGCGCTCGAGACCGAAGAGGACCTTGTTGCGGGCGTCGTCCACGTCCTGGGCGTCGACACGCTTCTTGCCGCGGCGGGCGGCGAGGAGGGCGGACTCGTTGAGCAGGTTGGCGAGCTCGGCGCCGGAAAGACCGGGCGTGCCGCGGGCGACGACGTTGAGATCGACGTCGTCGGCGAGCTGGATCTTTCGGGCGTGGACCTTGAGGATCTGCTCGCGGCCGGCGAGATCGGGGAGGTCGACATAGATCTGGCGGTCGAAGCGGCCGGGGCGGAGGAGCGCCTGGTCGAGCACGTCGACGCGGTTGGTCGCGGCGATGATGATGACGCCCTCGGAGGTGTCGAAACCGTCCATCTCGACGAGGAGGGAGTTGAGGGTCTGCTCGCGCTCGTCGTTGCCACCGCCGAGGCCGGCGCCGCGCTGGCGTCCGACGGCGTCGATCTCGTCGATGAAGATGATGCAAGGGGCGTTCTTGCGGCCCTGCTCGAACATGTCGCGCACGCGGCTTGCGCCCACGCCGACGAACATCTCGACGAAATCGGAGCCGCTCACGCTGAAGAACGGGACGTCGGCCTCGCCGGCCACGGCCTTGGCGAGGAGGGTCTTGCCCGTTCCCGGGGGACCGACGAGCAGGATGCCCTTGGGAATCTTGCCGCCCATCTTCTGAAATTTTTTCGGGTCCTTGAGGAAGTCGACGACTTCGGCGATCTCCTGCTTGGCCTCGTCGCAGCCGGCGACCTGCGCGAAGGTGATCTTGTCGCGGTCGCGAGTGAGCATCTTGGCCTTGCTCTTGCCAAAGCTGAGCGCGCCGCGGCCGGCGTTGCGCAACTGGCGAACGAAAAGGAAATAGAGCAGACCGATGATGAGGACGAAGGGGATGAGCTGGGCCAGGATGTTGCTCCAGACGCTGGAGGCGGGGGTCTGCTTGAACACTCCGGTGCTCTCCAAACGCTCGTAAGTGCTGTCGGTCAGACGACCGGAGGCGCTGAAGAAACTGGTCTTGGCGCCGCCCTCAACGTCCAGAATCGGCTCCTTGGTTTCACCGCTGATCTCATACCAGGAAGGGCTGCCGGCGCCGTTGTAACGCAGCACGCCTTCCTTGACCTTGCCCTCCTCGGCGAGGGCGATGACTTGCGTGATCTTGAGCGTCGCCTGCCCCTGGGAATGAGGCGGGTTGAACCACAGCACGGCGAGGAGAGCCGCCAGCAACGCGATCCAAACCAGCCAGACGCGCGGAAAGCGTTCGGGCGGGAGGTTCTTGAGGGGACGACGCGGCGGTCGATTGCTGTCTTGGGTGGGATCGGGCATCAGGGAATGGACTGGGCGCGAACCGTGCAGGTTCCCCTTGGATAAGTCAACGGACGCAGCCGAGTGGCGAGACCGGGCAATAATGCCTAGCGTCGAATCGCTCCGGCCGGTTCGCAGACGAGGCGGGTCCGCGTAAGACGCGCAAAGTGACCCGCCCCCAGGCTATGGCGGGCGCCATCGCGGCGCGCGGCGACCAGATCGATCAAGGCGTTGAACCCATGACGGTTGAGATCGGTGACCGCGGGCGTCGACACGAGCCAGCGCCGCACCACCCGCCGCACCACCGCCCGAGGCAGATCGCGCAAAGGCGCGAGCGCCAGCCCGCCCTTGGCATCGATCCGGGTGGAACGGTCGGCCCACATCTCCAAGGCCGCGTCGTCCTCCTCCAAGAGATCCCGGCTCAGCGAAAGTCCCGCCAAGGCGTCGCGCCCCGGCTCGGCGGCGAAGGCCCGCCAGGCGGGCATCAATTCGGCGCGGACCCGGTTGCGCAAGTGGGCGACGCTCGCGTTGGACGCGTCCTCCCGCCAAGCCCCGCCGGCGGAGCGCAGGGCGTCGGCGAGCGCGGTTTTGTCGAGGGCGAGGAGCGGACGCAGATGCACGCGGCCCAGCGCCGGCTGGGGATGCACCGGACGCGGAGCGACGAGTCCGGAGGCGCCGCTGCCTCGGGCGAGACGCATCAGCATCATCTCCGCCACGTCGTCGCGATGGTGGCCGGTGAAAAGCGTGGCGACGCGGCGGCGGCGCAAAACGCGGGTGAAAAAGGCATGCCGGGCCGCGCGAGCGGCGGCCTCGGAGGGCGTGGACTTGGCCACGGCGGCGAGGGCGGCGGCGCGGCCGTCCCAAACGCCGACGACGAACTCCACGCCGAGCGCGCCGCAGAGTTTTTCGCAAAACCGGGCGTCGGCCGTCGAGGCGCGCCCGCGGAGCCGATGGTCGAAGTGCAGGGCGAGCAACCGCCCGCGCCGCTCGGGCCAGTGCGCCCAAAGCAGCAGAAGCAGCGCCACCGAATCGGCGCCGCCGGAAAGCGCGACGGCCCAGCGCTCGCCGGCCGGCGCCGCGGCGACGCGGCCCAGCACCGCGGCATGCAGACGAGAGCGCGGAACGGCCGCGGCGAGCTTCTCCGCGACGCGAGGCCAGTCAGGACGCGCGGCGGACATGGCGGCGAAAAGCTGGACGAACGGAGCGGGGCGGCCCGCTCAGCCGAAGCGCAGCGTGTCGCGGCCGAAATACGGGACCAAGGCCTTGGGCAGCTTCACCGTGCCATCGGGCTGGAGGTTGTTCTCCAGCAGCGCGGCGAGCACGCGCGGCACGGCAAGGCCTGAGCCGTTGAGCGTGTGCACGAGCTCGGGCTTGCCGTCGGCGTTGCGGAAACGGATCTGCGCGCGGCGGGCCTGGAACGCCTCGAAATTCGAGCAGCTCGACACCTCGAGCCAGCGCTTCTGTCCGGCGGCCCAGACCTCGAGGTCGTATTTCTTGGCCTGCGAAAAACCGACGTCGCCGCCGCACATCAGCAGCACGCGGTAGGGCAGCTCGAGCTTGCGCAGGAGGTTTTCCGCGTCGGAGCGGAGCTTCTCGAGCTCGTTGTAGCTCTCGCTCGGGTGGACCCACTTGAGCAGCTCGACCTTGTCGAACTGGTGCAGGCGGTTGAGGCCGCGCACGTCCTTGCCGTAGCTGCCGGCCTCGCGGCGGAAACACGGGGTGTAGGCGGCGCGTTTCACCGGCAGGGCGGCCTCGTCGAGGATCTCGTCGCGGAAGAAATTCGTGAGCGGCACCTCGGCGGTCGGCACGGCGTAGAACCCGTCGGCGACGGCCTCATACATCTGGCCTTCCTTGTCGGGAAGCTGGCCGGTGGCGGTGGCGCTGGCGGCGTTGACGAAGATCGGCGGGTTCACCTCGACGTAGCCCGCGGCGACGGCCTCGTCCAAGAAGAACTGGAGCAGCGCGCGCACGATCTTGGCGCCGTCGCCGACATAGAACGGGAAGCCCGCGCCGGTGACCTTCGAGCCGCGGCCGAAGTCGATGATCTTGTCGAAGCCCGGGATCTCCCAGTGCGCCTTGGCGACGGGAGAGAGGGCATCGCAGGAACCCCAGGTGGCGTGCGTGACGTTTTCCTCGGGGGTGCGGCCCTCGGGCACGCTCGCGTGCGGGAGGTTGGGAATGGCGAGCATGGCGGCCCGATGCTTCGCCTCGATCTCGACGAGCCCGGCCTCGCGGGCCTTCACCTCGGCCGAGACGGTCTTCATCTCCTGCACCTTGGCGATGAACTCGGACGAGCCCTTCGGCAGCTTGGCCATCTCGGTGTTGGCGGCCTTTTGCTTGGCGCGCAGGGCCTCGACCTCGGTCAGCTGTTTGCGCCACTCGGCGTCGAGCGCGAGCACGGCGTCGAGGTCGACCTCGAGATGTTTTTTCGCGATGGCGGCGCGGACGAGTTCGGGCGATTCGCGGAGGAGCTTGGGATCGAGCATGGCGGCGGGGTCCGGACGGACGCGGTGTTAAAAGGTGTTACGGAGTGTTACGCGGCGAAGCCGGAGAGGACACCCGACGCCCCGCGCCCGCGTCAACCCTTGCCTTGCCCCGCCCGCGTCCGCCGGCGCCACGGTCCGCCGCTCGCCTTTTCGCAGGCTGCGTGCAGCGTGCCGGCCTCCCGTGATCGTCATCCGCCGCCTCGTCGACCGCCACCGCGCCTACACCGGCATCTTCCTGCCGGGCGAGCCGCCGCGCATCTTCCCGACGACCGACGCCGAGCACGGGCGCGTCTTGCAAATCTACAAGCAGGACCGCCCCCACGAAGGCATTATCAACGATTTCAGCGAATTGGCGCTAGGGCGGGACACCTTGCCCGCCGCGCCCCGTCCCGGCTGAACGTCGCGCCTAGCGCGCCCGCGACCAAGCCCAGCCGCCCGCGCCCAGAAGCGCCAGATGCGGCAAGACCGCCGCCACCGTCGGGGACAGGAGGCCGCGACCGCCGAGGACGAGGCCGAGGCGCATCGCCACAAAATAGACCACGAACAGGCCCAGGGCCTTCGACACGCCCACCGCCGGATTGACCCGCACGCCGGCGACCGCGAAGGGCACGGCGAAAGCGATGATCACCAGCGGCATCAGGCACTCCGCCATCACGCTCGCCAGCCGCAACTCGTAGGCGCGCAGCTTGGGGCTGCCGGTCTCGCGATGATGCGCGATCACGCGCCGCAACTCGAAAAGCGAAAGCGTGTCGGGCTTGGCGTCGTAGACCTGCATGAGCGCGGGATCCTCGTTGAAACGCGGGAATTTCTTTTCGCGAAAAGCCGCCGGCTTGAGCATCTCGCCGCTCACCGTGTCGAAGCTCAGCTCGCGCCCGTCGCGCAGGGTCCAGCCCCCGCCCTTCGCGTCCCGCCAGGCCTCCGCGGCCAGCCAGCGCGTGGTCTCGCGACCCTCCGCGTCGCGTTCGCTGATCGTCACGCCGTAGGCGCGGTCGGTGAAATTGCTGTAGCGGTTGATGAACCACAACCGGTGCTCGGCGGCGTTTTCGAAGGTCACCGCCCGACGCGCGGCGACGGTGTCGGCCGGCTTGCCCTTCAGCTCCTGCCTCACCTGCAACTCCTCCCAGAGCTTGCGCGTCTCCTCGACCGACCACGGCACCACGGTCGCGTTCAGCCACCAGACCAGCGCGCAGAAAACCGCCCCCGCCGCCCACACGGAGCGGGTGATCCGCGCCAGCCCGAGCCCGGCCGCACGCATCGCCGTGATCTCGTTGCCGTGATGCAGTTTTCCCAGCGCGTAGAGCAGCGAGACCAGAAGACAGAGCGGCAGCAGGGTGGCCAGGAACCCCGGAGTCTTCACGAGGCAATAGGCCGCCACCTCGCCCGCCCCCGCCCCGAGGCGCAACAGATCCTCGAGCTCGTCGTATAGCGCGTGCATCACCAGCAGGCCGAGCGTGGCCGCGAGCACGAGGCCGAGCATGTTGAGCCACTCGCGCAGGATGTGCCGGTCGATGAGGGTCATTGAAAAACGGACGCCACCACAAACCCGCGCTCCGCCGCGGCGCAATCCCGCATGTGCCGAGCCCTTTGGCAAAGGGCGTGACATTCATCCCGCCCCCGGACAGACACCCGCCCCGGCGATGTCCCCCGCTTACTACATCGTGGAAAACGGTCTCAGCACCGGCCCCCACTCCCTCCTGGTCCTGAAACAAAAAGCCGAGGTCCACGCCCTGCGGCCCGATTCGCTCGTTCACCCCGCGGAGGACGCGAGCGGAACCCGATGGACTCCGATCCGGGATATCCCCGGGCTGCATGAACACCTTTTCCCCGCCCAGGGATCTCTCGCCTTGGGCGCGGTCCGCTTCGACTCCGCCAACACCCGCTCCGACGCCTCCGTGCAGGCCTTCGAGGTGGACGCCGCCCTGCGCGAAAACACCGCCCGCCAACGCGCCGCGGAGGGCGACTTGCTCCGGGACATCGGCGCGCGGCCCAACAACCGCCGGCGCGATTTCATCGTCTGCATCACGGCGCTGAACCTTTTCGTCGCCTTCGCCGGCTACTTCATCGGCTACGGGAATCCCTTCCTCATCGGCCTCTGCGTGATGGGCAATATCGGGATCGCCTGGGTGCTCTACGGCGTCATGGACCGCTACTAGGCCGGATCGACGGGATCCACGTCCGGGTCCGCGCGCGTTTCCGGACCAAGACCAGCCTTGCCGAAACCTGCGCCGCGCCCGCACCCTGCCCTCGTTCATGTCGTCTCCGTTTCCTCCCGCGCCCCCCTGCCTCGCCGTTCGTGACCTCCGCGCCGACGACCTCGGCCCGGACTCCCCGACCGCCGGACTCGTCCGCCTCTACGCCTGGGCCGCCCTTTCCCGCCGCGCGGACAACCGCATCCTCGAGCTTTTTCGCCAGGGCCTGATCAAGGGCACCGTCACCGGCGGCCAGGGCAACGAGGTCCTGAGCGCCTCCCTCGCCCTCCTCGCCGACAAGACGATCGACGTGGTCTCCTTCACCCACCGCGACCTCGCCGGCCACATCGTCTGGAGCGGCCACCTCTGCGACCACCTGAACCAGTATTTCGCCAACGCCGGCAGCCCCACCTTCGCCCGCGAGGGCAACATCCACCACGGCGACCCCGCCCACCGCTCGCTGCCGATGATCTCCCATCTCGGCTCCATGATCTCCCACGTCGCCGGCCGCACCGACGCCCAGCTCCGCGCCGGTCACCGCGTGGTCGGACTCGCCCTCTTCGGCGACGGCGGCTCCTCCACCGGCGACGTCCACGAGACCCTCAACCTCGCCGCCCTCCTTTCGCTCCCGCTCCTCTTCGTAATCGAAAACAACCGCTACGCCTACTCGACGCCCATCGCGGAACAGTTCCCGCAAAACGCCGAGCTCTGGCATCGCGCCGCCGGCTACGGCATCGAAGGCCTCAAGGTCGACTTCACCGCCGACCCCGCCGGCGCCGCCCGCACCTTCGCAACATGCCTCGCCCGCGTCCGCGCCGAAGGCCGCCCCATCCTGATCGAGGCCCACACCTGCCGCCTGCGCGGCCACGCCGCCTACGACACCTGCGACTACCTTTCCGCGATCGAGAACGCATCCATCCAGGCCTCCGACCCGCTGCCCAAGCTCCGCGCGCAAATCCTCGCCGCCGACGCCGCCCAGGCCCCGGAACTCGACCGCGTCGACACCGAGATCGAGGCCTGGGTCGAGTCCTGCATCCAGGTTTCCCTCGCCGTCCCCCGCCCCTCGCCCGACAGCCTGCCCGCCGACGCCTACGCGCCCGAGGCCGCGCCCATCGCCTGGCAGCCCACCGTCACCGCGGATTCGGCGAAGGAGGACAACATCACCTTCGCCCAGGCCCTCACCCTCGCCCACGGCAAGATCCTCCGCGAGCGCCCCGAGTCGCTCGTCCTCGGCCAGGACATCGGCACCTACGGCGGCGCCTTCAAGATCACCGAGGGCCTGCTCGCCCTCCACGGCCGCGCCCGCGTCTTCAACACCCCGCTCGCCGAGTCCGCCTGCACCGGCTACGCCATAGGCCTCGCCCTCGGCGGCCACCGCCCGATCGAGGAGTTCCAGTTCGCAGACTTCTGCACCGAGGCGATGACCCAGCTCGTCCTCAACGCCGGCACCTACTTCTTCCGCTCCGGCGCCAAGGTCCCGATGGTCGTCCGCCTGCCCGCCGGCGGCGGCCTGACCTTCGGCTCCTTCCACTCCCAGGAGCTCGAGTCCGCCCTGCTCGCCTTCCCCGGCCTCAAGGCCCTCTACCCGAGCACCGCCCAGGACGCATTCGACTGCCTCCTCGCCGCCTACGAGGACGACAACCCCGTCCTCCTCTTCGAGCACAAGGCCCTCTACCGCCGCGGCAAACACTCCGTCGCGTGGAACCCGGCCTTCCGCGAGGTCTGGGGCCCGCGCCTCGTCCGGCCCGGCGCCCACGCCACCCTCGTCACCTACGGCGAGATGACCCAGCTCGCCCAGGCGGCCGCCGAGTATCTGGAAACCGAATACGAAAAGACCGTCGAGGTCTGGGATCTCCGCGCCCTCGCCCCGCTCAAGCTCGACGAGATCCGCGCCAGCGTCGCCCGCACCCACCGCCTCTGCGTCTTGCACGAAGGCCGCCGCACCCACGGCTTCGGCGCCGAGCTTGTGAGCCGCATCGTCGAGGAGCAGTTCTTCGACCTCGAGGCCGCCCCGCTGCGCGTCGCCGCCCTCGACCTCCCCGTGCCCTTCGCCCCCGAGCTCGAGCAGGCCTATCGCCCCACCCGCGACGGCCTCATCGAAAAACTGGTCAACTGGCTCGGATAAAACGACGTCCACCCTCGCCAGCCCCGCCGTTGACGCCCCAGGCCCTCCACCTAGCCTACCGCCATGAGCATTCTGGAAATCAAACAACAGGTCCAGCGACTCAACCAACGCGAGCGCGAGGAACTCGCCGCCTTTCTCGTCCGCCTTCGCCATGAGACGCCCGCCTGGCGCCGCAAAGCCGGCCGCATCGCCGATGCGGTCAAGGCCGGTCGCTCCACCTCCGCGGACACCCTCGAACGCCGCCTCCAACGTGCCTGAGCCCCGCGGCTACGGCCTAAGTTACTCCGACGAAGCCGTCGATACGGTCACGGGCCTCGCACGCCGTCGGCAGCGCCTCGCGATGGAACAGGCGCGCGCCATCGCCCGCTATCCCGCCACGCGCAGCGACTACATTGTCCGCGATGCTTCCGGCCGCGACCACCATCACATTCTCGTTGATGGCTTTGTCTTCGCCTACCTCATCGACCACGCCGACCGTATCGTGACCATTATCGAAATCACGGACGTGCGAGATACCGCTCCCTGATCATTCTCCGCCGCCATGCACCAGATCCCCGAAGCCCGCTGGGCCGCCATCAAACTCTTCGCCATGGATGTCGACGGCATCCTCACCGACGGCACCGTGCACATCTCCTCGGACGGCACCGAGACCAAGCAATTCTCCATCCTCGACGGCATGGGCCTCGTCCGCCTCGGCAAAAAGGGCATCGCCACCGCCTGGATCAGCGGACGCGCCTCCGGCGCCACCACCGTCCGCGCCACCGAGCTCAAGATCCCCTACCTCGTCCAGGGCCGCACCGACAAGCTCGACGCCCTCCAGGAGCTCGCCGCCGAGCTCGACCTCACCCACGAGCAGATCGTCTACATGGGCGACGACGACATCGACGCGCCCGCCCTCGAATGGGCCGGCGTCGGCGTCACCGTTCCCGCCGCCATGCCCGCCGCGCTCGACGCCGCCGACTACCTCACCACCCGCCCCGCCGGCCGCGGCGCCGTGCGCGAGATCTGCGAACATATCCTCCGCGCCCAAGGTCACGTCGACTTCCACCTCTGAGCCTCGCCCGCCCTTGCGCCTCTCGTCCCAGCACATCCCCTTGATCGCCGCGTTGACGGGCCTGGCCTTGGCCGCGTCCGCCAACGCCGCGCCCGAAAAAGCGGCGCCCGCGAAGGCCGCGCCCGAGATCAAGGCCGCCGCCCCGGTGAAAAATTTCCGGCTGCCCACCTTCACCGCACAGGGCTTTCGCCATACCATCCTCCGCGCCGACGAAGCCCGCCTGCCCGACCCCGCCCGCATCGATCTTGTCGAGATGGAACTCACGCTCTTCACCGGCCGCGCCGACGAGCAGATCGAGGCCATGCTCGCCGCGCCCTCCGCCACGTTTTTTCCCGAAAAACTCCTCGCCACCGGCTCCGACACCGTCCGCGTCGAGCGCAACGATCTCACCCTCACCGGCGCCGACTGGAGCTACGACCACGCCGCCCGCAAAGTCGTGATCAAACGCGACGCCCACGTCATCTTCCGCGCCGCCCTCGGCGACATCCTCAAATGATTCCCCGTCCGCTCCTCGCCCTCGCGCTCCTCTTCCCGGTCCTCGGCCGCGCCGCCCAGCCCGCCGCGCCCGTGCCCACCGAGCTCACCAGCGACTTCCTCGAGATGACCTCGACCGACGACGAGACCACCGCCGTCGCGACCAAGAACGTCGTCCTGACCGGCACCAATCTCCGCATCACCTGCGACCAGCTCACCATCATCGCCACCCGCATCGGCGACAAGGACGCCACCATCGGCACCGTCGAACGCTTCAAATACATCCTCGCCACCGGCGACGTCCGCATCATCCAGGGCGATCGCGAGTCCACCTCGCAAAAGGCCGAGGTCTTCCCCCGCGAGGACAAGGTCGTCCTCAGCGTCGACCCCGTCGTCATCGACCACAGCAACGGCTTCGTCGGCGCCGGCGAGAAGATCACCCTCTTCCGCGGCAAGCGCGAGATCCAGGTCGACAAGCCCAAGTTCACCGGCCCCCCCGTCTCCGACCTGAGCGCCACCGCCGGCGCCAAGCCCGCCTCCCCCGCCGCGCCCAAAGCGGCGCCCGCCCCCGCTCCCAAAACCGCGCCCGGCGTCACCTTCCCCAAACCCGCCACGACCACCCGCTAAACAGCGGCCTTCCTTTTTTGCGCCTTCTGCGCCTTCTGTGGCCATTCCCTCCGCCTCCGTGACCGCCGACTCCGACACCGCCCTCGCCGAGATCTCCACCGCCGGCCTCGTCAAAACCTACGGCCCGCGCACCGTCGTAAACGGCGTCGACATCACCGCGCGCGCCGGCGAGATCGTCGGCTTCCTCGGCCCCAACGGCGCCGGCAAGACCACCACGTTCTACATGATCGTCGGCCTCGTGCCCGCGACGAGCGGCACGGTCTCCCTCGACGGCCGCGACATCACCCACCTGCGCATGCACGAGCGCGCCCGCCTCGGCCTCGGCTACCTCCCGCAGGAACCCTCCACCTTCCGCAAACTCACCGTAGCCGAAAACCTCCTCGCCATCGTCGAGGCCGTCGGCGTTCCCAAGGCCGAGCGCCGCGCGCGGGTCGACGAACACCTCGTCGAGCTTCACCTTACCCACGTCGCGACGCAAAAGGCCTACACCCTCTCCGGCGGCGAACGCCGCCGCCTCGAGATCGCCCGCGCCCTCGTCACCCGGCCCAAGTTCCTCCTCCTGGACGAACCTTTCGCCGCCATCGACCCGATCTCCGTCGCCGAGGTCCAGAAGATCGTCGTCGACCTCCGCGCCAAGGGCATCGGCGTCATCATCACCGACCACAACGTCCGCGAGACGCTCAAGATCGTCGACCGCGCCTACCTCATCCGCGAGGGCCGTGTCTTCAAGCAGGGCGACGCCGGGTTCCTCGTGAACGATCCCGAGGCCCGCCAGTTCTACCTCGGCCAGGACTTTAATCTCTAGGTTTTTGGCCGCGTGATCCGCAGTTAAAACACTCCCCGGTCCGTCGCCCATTCGCGTCTGTTCGCGTCCCTTCGCGGTCAAAAAATCCGTCGTTCGCCCCGCCCCATGCAAAAAGCCATCCACGGCATCACCGTCGCCCACTTCTTCGACACCTACCGCGACAAGCTCAAACTCGAGCTCCTCACCGGCCCCGACGGCCTGCACCGCCTCATCCGCGAGGGCTCCATCAACCGCCCCGCCCTCGCGCTCACCGGCTTCTTCAAGTATTTCGCGAACAAACGCATCCAGGTCATGGGCGCGGCCGAGATGACCTATCTCCGCACCCTCGCCCCCGCCGAGCAGACGCGCATCCTCACCGAGATGGTCGAGCGCCAGATCCCCTGCCTCGTCCTCACGCGCAACTACCAGCCCACCCCCTCGATGCTCGCCATCGCGGTCGAGAAGAAGCTCCCCATCTTCCGCACCGCCATGATCACCATGCACTGGGTCAACCTCGCGACCCTCTGCATCGACAACGAGTTCGCCCCCGCCACCACCGTCCACGCCACCACCATGGATATCCGCGGCATGGGCGTCATGCTCCGCGGCGAGGCCGGCGCCGGCAAATCCGAGTGCGCCCTCGCCCTCATCGAGCGCGGCCACTCCCTCGTCGCCGACGACCTCACCGTCGTGAAACGCATCGACGAGCGCGACCTCCTCGCCTCCTCCCGCCCGCTCAACCGCGGCTACATGGAGTGCCGCGGCATCGGCATCATCAACATCGCCGAGATGTTCGGCATCCACTCCGTGCGTCTCGACAAACGCCTCGACCTCGTAGTCACCCTCCGCGAGTGGACGCCCGAGGTCGTCGAGGAGCGCACCGGCCTGGAGGAACACTTTTTCGAAATCCTCGACCTCAAGCTCCCCCACTTCGAGCTCTTCGTCCGCCCCGGACGCGACATGGCCCGCCTCGTCGAGGTCTCCTCCATGGTCCAGGCTCTGCGCCGCATGGGCCACGACCCCGCGCAAACCTTCAACGAGCGCCTCATCGCCCACATGGCCGCCCAGATGGCCCCCGAGCCCGAACGCGTCATCAAACCCGTCGTCACGTCCTCCCCGCCCTTCGCCTCCTCCGAGCCGGTCACCGACGACCTCCCGCCCGAGGACGAATAAGCCCGCGCCGCCCGCATCGGCCTCCCGCACCCGCATCCCCGCCCACGCCCGATCCCCCGACTTCCCATGCCCTCCGCCCTTCGCTCCGACGGCCGCGCCCACGACCAGCTTCGCCCGGTCAAATTCGAGGCCGGCATCGCCCCCCACGCCACCGGCTCCGTCCTCGTCTCCTTCGGCAACACCCGCGTCATCTGCGCCGCCACGATCGAGAACAACGTCCCCTCGTGGATGAAGCAGCAGCGCGTCCCCGGCGGCTGGCTGACCGCCGAGTATTCACTTCTCCCCTACAGCACGCACGAGCGCAAGCAGCGCGACATCGCCAAGGGCAAGATCGACGGCCGCACCGTCGAGATCCAGCGCCTCATCGGCCGCTCCATCCGCGCCGTCCTCGACCTCGACAAGCTCGGCCAGAACACCCTCTGGATCGATTGCGACGTCCTCCAGGCCGACGGCGGCACCCGCACCGCCTCCATCACCGGCGCCTACCTCGCCGCCCGCCTCGCCGTGCAAACCCTGCTCGACGCCGGCCGTATCAAGGAGAACCCGCTCACCGACTCCGTCGCCGCCATCAGCGTCGGCCTGCTCAAGGGCCAGCCCCTCCTCGACCTCCCCTACGCCGAGGACAAGGACGCCGAGGTCGACGCCAACATCGTCATGACCGGCCGCGGCCGCTTCGTCGAAGCCCAGGCCTCGGGCGAGGAAGCCACCTTCAGCGGCGACGAGTTCACCCAACTCCTCGCCCTCGCCCAAAAAGGCATCCGCGAACTCGCCGCCGCCCAAACCGCCTTCCTCAGCCGCGAACTGCTCAAATTCGATTAAGCCCAAAAAACATATCAACAAATACACATTCGTTGATATGTTTTCTTGCATCAGCTCGCCGTCTTCGCTTCATCGCGTCCCTCTTCGCCCATGCCCGCCGCCCGCGCCGACCGTCCCATTTCCGCCCTTTTCGCGGAAAACCGCCCGCTCCGCTCCTTGGAGTTCTTCCCGCCCAAGGACGACACCGGCGTCGCCGCGCTCCGCGCCACCGCCACCGCGCTCAAGCGCGTGCCGTGGGACTTCGTTTCCGTGACCTACGGCGCCGGCGGCACCACCCGAGACCGCACCGCCCAGGTCTCCGCCATCCTCAAGGACGAGCTCGGCTACACCGTCATGCCCCACCTCACCTGCGTGGGCCATAGCCGGGCCGAGCTCGACGCCATCGCCGACCAGCTTCACGCCCAGGGCTACCGCAACATCATGACCCTCCGCGGCGACCCGCCCAAGGGCTCGACCACCTTCACGCCCGCGCCCGACGGCCTGCGCTACGCCAACGAACTCGTCGCGTTGCTCAAGGCCCGCCACCCCGACTTCTGCCTCGGCGTCGGCGGCTACCCCGAAAAACACCCCGAGGCCGTCTCGCTCGACGCCGACCTCGACGCGCTCAAGCGCAAGGTCGACGCCGGCGCCGCCTTCGTCACCACCCAGCTCTTTTTCGACAACGCCATCTACCACCGCTTCGTCGAACGTTGCCGAGCCCGCGGCATCACCGTGCCGATCGTGCCCGGCATCATGCCCGTGCTCTCGCTGAAACAGGTGCAGCGCATCGCCACGCTCTCCGGCTCCGTCCTCCCCGCCACGCTCACGCGCCGCCTCGAGGTCGCGAGCGAGGATCCGGACGTCGTCGAGTTCATCGGAGTCGACTGGGCGCTCGACCAGATCCGCGACCTCCTCGCGCACGGCGCCCCCGGTTATCATCTCTATATCCTGAACCGCGCCCGCAGCGCCCTCGCCCTCGCCGCCGGCCTCGCCGCGTAACCGCGCCTCACGACGTAGCGGAACGGCGGAGCCTTTTCGCCGCCCGCGCCCGCCGCCCGCGCAAACCGGCTCGACCCGGAAGCCACGTTCCCGCTTCTTTCGGCGCGTGAACGACCTCCACCCCGCCGTCCCGATCATCGGCGGACTCGTCTCGCTTCTCTGCCTCTGGTTCAGCCTGCGCCAACGCCGCCGGCATAGGCTCCTCCAGGACCTCCCGACTTCCAAGGTCCACGGCGTCTTCATCGGCCTCGTCGAGCTCAACGGCAGCGCCGAGAGCGAAGCCCCGCTCACCAGCCACCTCGCCGAGCGTGCCTGCGTCCACTACACGTGGAGCGCCGAGGAACACTGGCGCCGCACGCGCATCGAGCATTACACCGATTCCAAAGGTAACCGCCGCACCCGCATGGTCACCACCACCGGCTGGGAAACCGTCGCGAGCGGCGGTGAAACGCAGGACTTTTATCTTCGCGACGACACCGGCGCGCTGCTCGTGCGCCCCGAAGGCGCGACCATCGAGCCTGTGGAGATGTTCTCCGAAACCGTCTCCCTAGGCCACCCGCTCTATCACGGCAAGGCGCCCGAGGCCTGGGTCAACGGCTCCACGGGCGAGCGCCGCTTCACCGAGCGCGGCATCCCGCTCCACACGCCCCTCTACGTGCTCGGCAGCGCCCGGGAACGCGACGACCTCGTCGCCCCCGAGATCGCCGACGCGCGCGACTCCGAGTTCATCCTCTCCTGCCGCGGCGAAGACGCCATCAAGCGCGGCTTCGCCCTCGGCTCCTGGGCCACGTGGGTGATCGGCCTCCTCGCGCTGCCCGCCATCTTCATCTTCGCCCACACCTCCGCGCCGCCCCCGGGACCCGAAACCGCGCCGATCCCCGGCCTCGTAGTCCCCTGCCTCCTTGCCGCCCTCGGCTGGTTCGCGCTCTGGGGACTCGGCTGGGTGTGGATGGTCCACGACAGCCTCGTCGGCCTGCGCGAGCGCGTGCGCCAGGCCTGGTCGCTGATCGACGTGCAACTGAAGCGCCGCCACGACCTCATCCCCGCCATCGTCAAAACCATCGAGGCGCTCGCCGCGCACGAGCAAAGCACGCAGACCGCGCTGGCCGCCTTGCGCGCCCAGTCCGCCGCCACGCGTCCCGGCGCCCCCGGCCCCGATCCGGCGGCCCTCGCGCCCGCGCTCCGCGCCGTGATCGAGCGTTACCCGAATCTCACCGCCGACTCCGGCTTCGCCGCCTTGCATCGCGAACTTGTGGAGACCGAGCAACGCCTCGCCCTCGCGCGGACCTACTACAACGACATCGCCACGCACTACGCCACGCGCCTCGAGATCGTGCCGGATCGCTTCGTCGCACAGGTCCGCGGCCTGCGTCCCGAGCCCCTCCTCTCCGCCGCGGACTTCGAACGTGCGCCGGTCGAGGTCCGACTCACGGCTTGATGATGGAAAAGCACGGCACGAACGGCGGCGACGGCGCGCCGCCCTCCAGACCTGATTTGACGGACAGAACGCCACCCGCGCGTCTCCCGCCCTTTGAGGGTGCCGCGCCGTCCGCGCCTTCCAGGCCGATGGAGGGCGCGGCGCCGTCCGCGCCGACGCCGGCGCAGCCGGCGCGAAAAGTTCCCGCGCACCTGCCGGTGGTGGAACGCCACAACGGCTCGATCATCGTATTCGTCACCATCTGCACGCAGGGAAGACAGCCGGTGCTCGCACGGCCGGATGCGGTTGAGGTGCTGCGCGCAGCATGGGCGAAAGCGAAGCTCTGGCGTGTCGGTCGTTGGGTGGTTGATGCCCGATCACATCCACCTTTTCTGCTCGCCCGGCGTCTGGCCGCCGGAGCCGATCGCGAAGTGGGTGAGCTACTGGAAGTCGGAGGCGTCACGCCACTGGCCGCGGCCGCAGGAGCACCCGCTCTGGCAGCGCGACTTCTGGGACACGCAGCTGCGGCCGGGCGACCACTACGGGGCAAAGTGGCATTACGTCCGCGAGAATCCGGTGCGGGCGGGCCTATGCGCGAGCGCGGACGCGTGGCCCTTCCAAGGTGACGAGCATCCGCTGATGTGGACGGAGTAACGAAGGCGGCGACGGCGCGCCGCCCTCCAGACCTGATTTGGCGGGCAAGACGCCGCCCGC
>CAYTLL010000024.1:30757-57188 GCA_964438755.1 uncultured Akkermansia sp.
TGGAGGGCGCGGCGCCGTCCGCGCCGGATCGAAAAGGCGTCGTCTACGGCGCCGGCGCGCCGCCCCTAAAAACGCAAAAGCCCGACGCGCGGATCGCGCGTCGGGCTTCGAAAATCACGCTCGCTCGGAACGGCTCAGGCGCCGCCGGCGGTGCTGTTGCTCTTGGGCTTGAAGGCCTGGCGGAAGGTGGCGCCGATGTAGTCGCGGTTCATGCGGGCGATGAAATCGTGGCTGATCAGCTTGGGGCAGGCGGCGCTGCACTCGTATTGGTTGGTGCAGTTGCCAAAGCCGAGCTCGTCCATCTTCGCGACCATGTTGAGCACGCGGCTGTCGCGCTCGGCCTGGCCCTGCGGGAGAAGGCCGAGGTGCGAGACCTTCGCGGAGACGAAGAGCATCGCGGAGGCGTTTTTGCAGGCGGCGACGCAGGCTCCGCAGCCGATGCACTGGGCGGCGTCCATCGCGAGGTCGGCGTCGTCCTTCGGCACCGGGATCGCGTTGGCGTCGCAGGCCGATCCGGCGCGGGCGGTGATGAAGCCGCCGGCCTGCTGGATCTGGTCGAACGCGGAGCGGTCGGTGACGAGGTCCTTGATGACCGGGAAGGGCTTGGCGCGGAAGGGCTCGACGACGATGACGTCGCCGTCGGCGAAGCTGCGCATGTAGGTCTGGCAGCTCGCCACCGCGCGGTGCGGGCCGTGGGGCTTGCCGTTGATGACGAGCGAGCAGGTGCCGCAGATGCCTTCGCGGCAGTCGTGGGCGAACGCGATCGGGTCCTCGCCGCGGGCCTCGAGCCCGTCGTTCACGACGTCGAGCATCTCGAGGAAGGACATGTTCGGGTTGAGGTTCTTCGCGGGATACTCGACGAACTTGCCGGCTTGGTTCGGTCCGGCCTGGCGCCAGACGCGGAGGGTGATGGAGATGGGCGTGGTGCTGTTGTTTTCGGCGACCATGGGAAGCGGTGGGTTGGGTGTTTGTGTATCCGATTTTCGGTGACGCCGGGGCTTACTTGTAGGAGCGGACGCTCATCTTCGTGAACTCGTAGTTGAGGGGCTCGACGTTGCGGAGGGGCTCCTTGCCCTCTCCCTGGAACTCCCAGGCGGCGACGTGGGCGAACTTCTCGTCGTCGCGTTTGCACTCGCCGTCCGGCCATTGGAACTCTTCGCGGAAGTGGCCGCCGCAGCTCTCCTCGCGGGTGAGGGCGTCGCGGCACATCAGCTCGCCGAGCTCGATGAAGTCGGCGACGCGGAGGGCGCGCTCGAGAGCCTGGTTGAGGGTGTCTCCCGAGCCGGGGACGTTCACGCCGGACCAGAACTCGGAGCGCAGGGCCTGGATGAGGCCGATGGCCTTGGTGAGGCCTTCCTTGGTGCGGCTCATGCCGCAGTGGTCCCACATGATCTTGCCGAGCTTCTTGTGGTAGTAGTTGACCGGCTCCTTGCCCTTGATCGCGAGGAGCTTCGCGATCATGTCGGCGACGTTTTTCTCCGCGGCGGCGAACTCGGGGCGGTCGGTCGCGGGGCGGCTGCCCGGCTTTTGCGAGGCGAGGTAATCGCCGATGGTGTAGGGGATGACGAAGAAGCCGTCGGCGAGACCCTGCATGAGGGCGGAGGCGCCGAGGCGGTTGGCGCCGTGGTCGGAGAAGTTGGCCTCGCCCAGCACGAAGAGGCCGGGGACGTTGCTCATGAGGTTATAGTCCACCCAGAGGCCGCCCATGGTGTAGTGGACGGCGGGGTAGATGCGCATGGGCTGGTCGTAGGCGCTCTCGTTGGTGATCTCCTTGTAGATGTCGAAGAGGTTGCCGTAGCGCTCGGCGACGGCGGCCTTGCCGAGCTCGAGGATCTTGTCGGCGGAAGGGCTGGCGATGTTGGCGCGGGCGGCGGCCTGCTTGCCGTAGCGTTGGACGGCGTCGGCGAAGTCGAGGTAGACGCCGAGGCCGGTGTCGCCGACGCCGCGGCCCTCGTCGCACATGCGCTTGGCGGCGCGGGAAGAGACGTCGCGCGGGGCGAGGTTGCCGAAGCTCGGGTAGATGCGCTCGAGGAAGTAGTCGCGGTCGGCCTCCGGGATGTCGGCCGGGGCTTTTTTGCAGTCTTCCTTTTTCTTCGGCACCCAGATGCGGCCGTCATTGCGGAGCGACTCGGACATGAGCGTCAGCTTCGACTGGTAGTCGCCGGATACGGGGATGCAGGTCGGGTGGATCTGCGTGTAGCAGGGGTTGGCGAAGCAGGCGCCGCGCTTGTAGGCGCGCCAGATGGCGGTGGCGTTGGAGCCGCGGGCGTAGGTGGAGAGGTTGAAGACGTTGCCGTAGCCGCCGGTGCCGAGGATGACGGCGTCGGCGGAGAAACGCACGAGCTTGCCGGTCTTGAGGTCGCGGGCGATGACGCCCTTGGCCTGGCCCTCGACGACGACGAGGTCGCTCATCTCGTGCTCGGTGACGAGCTTCACGGTGCCCTGGCCGACGCAACGGGAGAGCGAGGAGTAGGCGCCGAGAAGGAGCTGCTGGCCGGTCTGGCCGCGGGCGTAGAAGGTGCGGGAAACCTGCGCGCCACCGAAGGAGCGGTTGGCGAGGAGGCCGCCGTATTCGCGGGCGAAGGGCACGCCGAGGGCGGCGCACTGGTCGATGATGTTGACCGAGACCTCGGCGAGGCGATGGACGTTGGCCTCGCGGGCGCGGTAGTCGCCGCCCTTGAGCGTGTCGTAGAAAAGGCGGTGAACGCTGTCGCCGTCGTTCTGGTAGTTTTTGGCGGCGTTGATGCCGCCCTGCGCGGCGATGGAGTGGGCGCGACGGGGAGAGTCGTGGAAGACGATGCAGGTGACCTGATAGCCGAGGTCGGCGAGCGAGGCGGCGGCGGAGGCGCCGGCGAGACCCGCGCCGACCACGACGACGTGGTATTTGCGCTTGTTGGCGGGGTTGACGAGTTTGATCTCGGTCTTGTGCTTGCGCCACTTGTCGGCGAGCGGGCCGGAGGGGATCTTGGAATCGAGGGTGGCCATGACTTTGAGTGTAAGTCTGAAGTTTAAAGTTTAGGGGACGGCCGGATCAGTGAGCCGCCTCGGTGACGGCGGGCGCGGCGGAAACGCCGAGGTGTTTCGCCGCGTAGGTGCCGGCGACGGGCTTGGCGATGCCGGCGAGGATCGCGCCGGGGATGGCGAGATTGCCGAGGAAGTAGACGAGGGCGAGGAGGCCGACGGCCTTGCGGAGGCAGCAGGACCATTTGTTGCTGCGGAGGCCGAAGGTCTGGAAGAGCGAGTCGGCTCCGTGCCAGAGGTGGACGGCGAGGAGGGACGTCGCGATGATGTAGAAGAGGGAGACAACGGGCTTGGAGAAGCCGATGAAGATCATCGAATACACGTCGTGGACCTCGGCGCCCTTCGCGGCGAGGGGGATGCCAAACTCGCGGACGTCATGGCCGATGACGACGGGGTGGAGCGTTCCCTTGTAGTATTCCGTGCCGGCGAGACCGACGGTGAAGTGGAGGATGTGGTAGACGATGAAGGCGAACACCACGAGGCCGGTGATGCGCATGGTGCGGGAGGCGATGGTGGCCTCGAGCCACTGGTGGACGCCGTAGGGTTCGGAGCCGCGGGCTGCCTTGCTCTCGAGCGTGAGCGCGATGGCGGCCCAGACGTGGACGCCGGCGGCGGCGAGAAGGACGAGGCGGACGAGCCAGAGCGCGGGCCCAAGACCTTGGAGGAAGTGGGCGTAACCGTTGATCTGATCGGGCTGGCCGAAAATCTGAAGGTTGCCGAACAGGTGCCCGAAGGCGAAGCCGGTCAAAATCAGGCCGGAGATAGCCATCAGGAATTTTCGTCCGATGGAGGAACGGAACAGGTTGGCGAGTAGGCTCATCGCGGTGGTCGGTAACAGGGTGGTCGAAGTCAGGGGCTACGCGCAAAATACGCGTGGTCGGGGGCGAGACCTAACCGGCCAGCCTCCGCGTTGTAAAGGTCGCGCCTCGGCCATGCAGGGGCCTTACAGCGCTTATTAGGCGACCTGAGGGGCGCCCACAGCGGGGCAAATGACAGCCCTGGCGGCGGGGCAAAGCCAACAAACGGTTAGCCCGGAAGCCCGGCGATCACTTCGCGAGCGGTTTCAGGAGGGCGAATTTGCCCGAGGCGGCGGGGGCGATGAGCCGCTTGCGGAAGGCGGAAACGCGGGCGCCGTCGCCAAGCACGGCGGCGAGGGCGGCCTCCAAGCCGGCCGGGGCGGATTCCTCGGCCACGTAGTCGAAGTTCCAACGCGTATCGCCGGCCTGGGTCAGGCTGTAGTGCCAGCAGGCGAAATCGGCGGGGATGACGGCGTCGACCTCGGTGGGCGAAACGATGGAGCCGTCGGCGCGGAAATGCAGGCCGCCCTCGCGGCCAAGCACGCGGTAGCCGGTCGGCAGGCGTCGCACGACATCGCCGGTGTGGTAGCGCAGGAGCGGCATCGCCTCGCGATCACGCGTGGTCACGTAGAGCTGAAATACGTCAGACAGGCCGCGGTAGGGCGCGAGTTCGACGAAGGCGTTGCCGTCGATCACCCGGGAGTCGTCCTTGAAGGCCTCGCCGACGAAAATGTAGCCGGCCTCGGTGGAGCCGTAGAGATCGACCTGCGGCGCGGGAAAAGCCTCGGCGATACGGCGCGAGTGGACGAGGCTGGCCTTGCCGTAGGTGAGGATCACGGCGCGTATCGATGGAACAGATACACCGCGGCGCTTCGCCGCGCGGGCGAGGAGCGAGAGGTAGATCGGCTCGCCCTCGAGCACCTCGGGCTTCACCGCCTGGAGCTCGGTCACGATGCGATCCCACTCGGTCTCGGGAAACACGAAAGGGTCGCTGGTGAGGTTGAGGTAGACGGTGCCGTCGAAATAGCGGTGAGGGAAGGGATGGTCCTCGTAGGGACAGAGGTTCGAGGAGCAGCCGACCGGCGCGAGGATGCACTTGCGGTAGGGCCGGTCGGCGTAGGGCGCGAGGATCGGATGCGCGCGGTAGGCGCGTGCGAGCTGGGCGTTCCACCAGCCGTCCTCCATGATGACGGTCATGGGCCCCTGCGTGGTGCCGGAGGTGGACTCGTATTCGTAGCGCTTTTCGTCGAGGCCCTTTTGGATGACGCGGTAATCCTCGAAGAAGGCCTCGTGGCCGTGGGTCACGATGTCTTTTTTCGAGAGCGCGGGGATCTCCTTGTAACAGGCCCAGTGCAGGGGCTCGTCGTGCAGCGGGAAGCGCTTCCCATAGAGCGGACTGCGCTCGTAGATGCGGCGGATCTCGCGTTCCAGGGGCGCGGGCAGACGCGCGGCGGCTTCGCTGGCGAGTAGTTCGGGGGAGTTGGCGAAGGCGGGCGCGGCGGACATCGAGGTCAAAGCGCAAAAAACGGTGCGCGGCGCGCCAAGTCAAACCGGGGGGACGTTTCCCCTCCCGCGCCGGGAAAAGGCCGGGGGATCAAAGACCGTGGCGCGCGCGCCAGATCGGCTCAAAGAAAAACAAGGCGTCGAGAACGAGGCTATGCGTGATTCCGCCGGCCCTGGCCCGGGCGTAAACCTCCGCGACGGGCAGGGCGGAGATTTCCATCTCCTCGTCGGGGTCCCAGGAAGGCGGCGCGACGAGGCGGCATTCCTCGACGAGCACGAGGTGGCAACGGTTGCTCATGAACGCGGGATTCGGATGCACGCTCGCGAGCAGCCGGGCGTTTTTGCCCTCGTAGCCGGTCTCCTCGAGCAATTCGCGCAAGCCCGCGACGACGGGGTCCTCGCCCTTTTCGATCACGCCGCCGGGGATCTCCAAGGAGAAGGCGTCGATGCCGTAGCGAAACTGGTTCACCAGCACGAGGCGGTCGTCGGTGGTGTGGGCGAGCACGTTCACCCAGTCGGGGGCGTCGACGATCACGAAGTCCCGGCGCGTGTCGCGGCGCGGGTGATGAAACGGCACGCTGTTGACGTCGAGGATGCGCGTGCGCTGAAGGAGACGGGCTTCGCCGCGAAGCCAGCGCGCGGGCGCGCCGGAGGGAACGGGGTCGTTCGACCGGGAAGCGGAGGACGGATCGGCGGACATGGGCGAAAAAAAGCCTCCCGCCGGCAAGGGCGGGAGGCGAAAAACGGTCAGATCACGCGAACGCGCGAAATCACTTCTTGGCGGGGAGCTTGACCTTCTGGCCGACCTTGAGGGCCTTCCAGTTGACGCTCGGATTGACGGCCTGGAGATCGCCGATGGACACGCCGTTGGCGGCCGCGATCTTCATACCGGTGTCGCCGCTCTTCACGACGTATTCGTCGGGACCGGCGGTCACGGGGCCGGCGTCTTTGGTGGCTTTGCCATCCTTGGTCGCGGCGCCAGCCTTCTTGGAGGCGGCCTCCTGGAGCTTGGCCAACTCGCCGTTGATCTTGCCCATCTCGCCGGCGACGGCGGTGAAGGCGTCCTGCGTGGAGCGTTGCAGGGAGGCGATGTTGCCGGAGGCGCGCTCGGCGGTGGAATTGGCGCCGTTGGCGGTGGACTCGACGGCATCGATGCGCGCGACCTGCTCGGTCACCTTCGCATCGGCGGCGGCGGCGGCCTTGTTGGCCTTGGCGGCATTGGCCAGACCAATACCCCCCAAGATGACGCCGAGAATGCCGGCGATGAGACCCGCGATAGGCAGGTAGCTGGGGGAGGATTCGCGCGAAATCGTGTCCATTTTTGTAAAGTTTCGCTTTTGTGGCTACGGGGTGACCGGAGGCGATTCAAGCAGAGATTACCCTCATGTCGCGAATAGACACGAGACTCACACACGCCGAAATGGTCGGGGCGATAGGATTCGAACCTACGACCTCCTGGTCCCAAACCAGGCGCTCTACCAGGCTAAGCTACACCCCGAAACAAACGTGCGAGCGCAGCAAAGAGGGGCGGCAAAGCGGGGGAGTCAACGCTCGTTCCTGAGCCCGGCCCGGCAATCGTCCCGATTCGGGAACCCCGCCCAAAACGAAACCCGCCGTTTGGGGTCGCGGCGGGTTCGTCGGGTGTCTCCCAGAACCAATGGGAGAAAGGGAGGGAAGAGGGATGCGTTACTTGGCGCCGGGGAAGGAAACCGAAGACGCGGCGGGGGCCGTGGCCGGAGCGGCGGGCGCCGCCGCAGGGGCGGGATCCGCGGGCAAACTGGACTGAAGCTGCATCGCGCGCTGGGCCCAGAGACCGGTCGAATCGGCGCTCATGACGAGCTCGATCATTTTTTTCGCCTCGGCCGGCTGGCCGGCGTCGCGCGCCTGAACCGCCAGATGAAAGGCGGCCTCGGCACGAAGCGTGCGGGTGAAAACGACGTCGTTGGCCAGGGCCTCCAAGGCGGTCTTTCCGCCGGCGGCGTCACCGGACTGCAGTTTGCTCACGGCCGCGCCGAGACGGGCGCGGTCGCCAAGCGCCTGACCGGCAAGTGCTTTGGAAGCGGCTTCGTAGTCGGCTTGGGCGGCGGCGAAATTGCCCGCGGCGTAGGCTTCATCGGCGAGACGAAGGTGGGCGAGGCCCGACAACACGGTTCCGGTATGCGCTTGGGAAAAAGTCTTTAACGCGGCGCTGTCCTTGGCCGCGCCATATTCGGCGGCAAGCGCGCGTTCGCGGCTCGCGGCATAGGTCATGAATCCCCAACGACCGATCAAACCAAGCGCCACCACCACGACCACGGCGATCACGGCGCGACCGTTCTTCTCCCAGAACATCAACACCTTGTCCTCAAAGGTGGGCGCGAGGTAATTCTCGTCGATCGTCACCAGGTTACGATCGTCGCCCGCGGTGCGGGAAGAGTTCTGATCAGCGGAGGCGGCCATGCGAAATAGGGTAAGGGCTGAGAACAAAACACCCGCCGCCACCGCCGTAAAGCCGGGATTTGTTTAATATTAACCCACTGGCATTCAGGATCATCCAAACACGAAACCTCCTGAATCGCGGAAGACTCAGTCGAAGACGACGGTCCGCTTCCCATACACGAGAACCCGATGCTCCAAATGGACGCGCACCGCTTGCGCGAGCACGAGACGCTCCAAATCGCGCCCCAGCCGGATCAAGTCCGCCACATCCTGACGATGGGTCACTCGCGCGACATCCTGCTGAATAATGGGGCCGTCATCCAAAACCGCCGTAGCATAATGAGCGGTGGCGCCGATCAGTTTAACGCCGCGCTCGTAAGCCTGATGGTAGGGGCGTCCGCCGGCGAAGGCGGGCAGGAAGGAATGATGGATATTGATCACCGGCGGGCCCTTCGCGAGGAACTCGGCGGAGAGGACCTGCATGTAACGCGCCATCACCACGAGATCGGCTTTCAGCTCCGCCAGCAACGCGAGTTGCGCCGCCTCGGCCGCCGCCTTGGCCTCGGTCCCGGCGCCCACCGGAATGTGGTGGTAGGGAAGCCCGTAGCCGCGGGTGGCCTCCGCGAGATCGGGATGGTTGGAAACCACCGCCACGAAATCCGCCATGTAGTCCCCGCTCTTCCAGCGGAGGATCAGATCATGAAAGCAGTGGTCGAACTTCGAGACGAAGAGCACGACGCGCGGGCGTCGCTCGCTGCTGGCCACCCGAGGATTCATGCCAAGGCCACGCGCGAATTCGCCGAACTCGGCCTCCATCGCCGCCGCGTCCGCGCCGGCCGGCGGCACCCACTCGATCCGCTGAAAAAACACCCCCGCCTCCATGTCGCGATGCTGGTCGGCATGCAGGATGTTGCCGCCGCGCTCAAAAATCCAACCGGACACGCGCGCCACCAAACCGGGCTGGTCGGGGCCGTGCAACAGAGCGACAAGAGTGGAGGAGGCTTTCGAGGCGGACATGGCGAAAGCGGAAGCCTGCGGCAAAAGCCCGCGCCTAGGCAAGTCGCTCTCCTCGACGCCCGCGATGGCCGTCCCCTCCCACGCCCGCGCCCGTCGGCGGCGACGGCGATGCGTAATGATTTTCCCGATACGATCCCCTCCCCCGCCCCGCGCCCTTGCCGCCGGCCGCCATTCCGCTTTCCCCGCGTCCGGCCCCGCCACCCGCCGCGTCCAACTTTACAAGTGACTAACCAGAGGGCTTTTGACGGCGGGCCGTAAACCATTTTCATACGCGTCGCCATGAAACTTAGCAAAACCCTCCCCACCCTGATCAGCAGCCTCGCCCTCGTCGCCGCCGCCGCCACGGCCAAGGCGGAGGCCGCGTTCCAGTTCGGCTTCTTCGCCCCCGACCTGCAACTCGTCGACGCCAGCGAAGACGTGCGCGGCCTGCGCATCGACTTCGTCTACGGCGAAAATCGCAACGTCAGCGGCGTCGATCTCGGCATCGTCAACTCGACCACGGGCGACTTTGTCGGTTTCGGCTGGGCGCCGGGCGCGAACCTTGTGGGCGGCGACGCCGCCGGCGTGCAGTGGTCCTGGATCTATTCGCACACCGCGGGCGAATTCACCGGCTGGCAAAGCGGCCTCGTTTCCCGCATCGGCGGCGCCGGGTCGGCCGGCCTCCAGTCCGGCTGGATCAATCTCAACGAAACCGACTTCACCGGCGTCCAGTTCGGTCTCTTCAACAAGGCCGAATCCCTCAAAGGCCTCCAGCTCGGCTTCGTCAACTGGGCCGAGCGTCTCGACGGCGGCCTGCAAATCGGCCTCGTGAACTACGCGGCCAACTCCGATCTCTATCCGATCCTTCCGATCGTGAACTGGCAGTTCTGAGCCGCGGCGAGCCGTTCCCTGGAATCGACGACAAGGCCCTGGTCGCCTGGGCGGCCGGGGCCTTTTTCATGCAAGGCGACCGCGACGCGTTCACCTGAATACCCCGCGATCCGACGGAAAAAAGCACGGGGCGGCGGGCGCCTCGGGCACGGGAGACGCGGGAGGTGCGGGATAATCGTTCGGATCGACCTTTTTGCCGGCGCCGAAGGTCCAGCTCGTCTCCGCGGTGGAGACGGAGGCGTGCTCCGGGCCGCTGTCTTTTCCGCGCCCGTCGTGGTCGGAACGACGGAGACGCTCACGCCGGACTCCCAGACGGGCACGGCGGCCGGCTCCGCGCTTCGCGCCACACGGGCGACGGCTTCAATAGGCCACTTTCAAACGCAGGAATCTCCGCGAAGCGGCCGGCGGCTCGCGCGAATCCAGCAAGAGCGCCGGACCCTCGGCATTCGCCGCGCCGGTGCTCGGGTTTCCTAAGACGGAGAGCGTCGACCACGCGACCAGGTCGTCGCTCGCCTCCACGGTGTAGACGAGGCCGGGATCGGCGACGCGAGGGAATCGAATGCCCAGCCGCCCGTCCACCACGCTCGCGCCGATCGGCGACGGACCCGCCGCGAGCGGATCCGCGCCCACGGCGTATTCGAGCAGGTTGGGCAGCCCGTCTTCGTCGGGGTCGGCCGTCTCCGCCGCATCGACGCCCGAAAGCCCCCGTGCCTCCGCCCAAGCGGCGTATCCGGTGCGGATGAGCAGCGTGCCCGAGGCGGAAGCCTGGTAGTTCGGATCGACCACCGTGGCCGAGACCGCGTGGCCGCCGACGGCGCTCGGCGCGGCCAGCCCGCCGTCGTAGGTAACGGCGACCGCAAGCCCCGCGGGGATCGTCGTCACCGACACGGGCTTCGGCTCGCCGTCGTAGATGCGGCTCAAGCCGTCCAGCACCAGCGTCGCCGCGGCGCGGTTCACCGACACGGTGGCGGTCGCGGTGAAGCCGCCGCCGGCCGCCGATATGCCGTAGGGACCGCCGGCGGTGGTCGCGGCATAGACGCCCGCGCCGTCGATCGATCCGCCGCCGGCGGCGTTCCACGCGACCGACGCGGGTTGGGTGGCAAGCGCCTGGCCGAATTGATCGAGCAAAACCGCGGAAAAGGCGATCTGCCCGCCAACGGTCACGCTCGCCACCGGCGGAGACACGGAAAGCCCGTCGGCCACGGCGACCACGCGCAAACGCAACGAACTCGTCGCGGCGAGCCCCTCGGCGTCCCGGACCTCGACGGAGACGAGATAATCCCCGACCGCCTCGAAGGTCGCGGAGTTCGCCTTCGCCGCGTTGGAGCCGTTGACCGCGAAGCTCACGGGGGCGCCGCCGGAGGAGCTCGCGCTCCACGCGTAAGCGAGATTCTCCTCTCCACCATCGTCGGACGCGGTCACCGCCAAGGTCGTCTCCCGGCCGGCGATCACGGTGTGGACGGTGCCATCGGGATCCGTCGTCGTTTGCGTGGAGCCGGAGACGACGGGCGAGACGATGACCGGAGCGGCATTGGTCAGGTTGCCCCCGCCGGTGAGGGCCACGCTGTCCACATACCAGCCCGTGCTGGCGGTGCTGCTGTTGGTCGCGATGCGCCAGCGGGCGCGAAAGTTTTTCCCGGCGAACCGGGCGGTATCGGTGAGATTGACCACGGTCTCGAGGAAAGCGCCCGAGCTCCCCACCCACGCGCTCTTGCCCGCGAACTCGTTGCGCCCGCCGGTCGGGCCGTTGGCGCCCACCGTGCCGTTGTAACCGTAGCTGGCGAAGGCCGCGCCGGAACCGCTGTCGGTGACATCGAGCCATGTCGCGCCGCCGTCGGCGGAGACATCCAGCCGACCGGCGTCGCTGGTGTTGGCGAATTCGTGACGGTGCCAGAACCTGAACTGGAGGTTGTTCGCGCCCGGCGGGATCGCGATCACGGGGGAAACGAGGCCGGTGGTGGTTTTCGACGAGGGCCCGGGCGCGAAATACGAAGTCGAGGGGCTCTGGCTTTGCGCCGTCGACAGGACCCACGCGTTACCGCCCGTCATCGCGGAGGAGGTCCAGCCGCCGACCGCGCCGTCAAAGGTCTCGCACCAGATCGCGGACTGGATCGTGAACGCGGCCGCGAGCGTCGCGGTCTCGCCGTTCGTGTTCGTCGCCACGAGGTCCCACGCGCCGGCCGCGGCGCCGGCGAGGTTGAACAGGCCGGAAAGCGTGGAAGAGCCGAACTGGACGTTCGTGGCGACGATGTCGGCGGAGCCGGGATGCCGCAGACGCAGGTCGACGCCGGATTGGAAACCGGCGCCGGTCAGCGTGATGTTGGCGGCGCCGGGAAGCGAGGTGGCGGGCGCGACGCCGTCGAGACGGAGCGCGGGCGGCGGGGGCGTCTCGTTCGCCGCGCCGCTGAGCAGAAGGGAGTAACGCTGCTCCGCGCCGCTCAGCGTTCCGGTGAGCGACACGGTCACGCGATAGACTCCCGGAGCCGGCGGCGCGGCCACGTAGACCTGCTCGACGTTGTCGGTGTTGTTTTGCCCGGTCGTGGCGGGGAGATCGGCGGAGGCCTGGGTCCACGCGCCGACGAAGGGCATCACGTAGGGCGAATAAACCACGCCGCCCGGGCCGACGACACGCAGGTCGAGGTTGTTGACGAGGCGGGCGCCGCGGAGGTCGTTCGTCGTGGTCGCGGTCCCCGCCGGATCGGTCCAGCAGAGCGTGGCGCGCAGCGGGCCGACCCCGTCCCAGACCACGTCGAAGCTGACTCCGAGGTTCGCGGTGTTGATGACGCCCTCCGTGAGCCGGCGCTTGAGCGGGCTGGCGAGGTGGTCGCGCAAAAGATCATCCGCGGCCTGGGCGTTGATGAGGCCCCAGCCGTGGCGGTAGTCCGGACCGGGGTTGCCGAGGTCGTCGGCGGTGTGGATCAGCAGACCCTTGAGCGTGCTGGAGCGCATCGCGCCGCCGGGGAAAAGACGCGCGTAGTCCTCGATCAGGAGCGCAGCGGTGCCGGTGGCGCTCGGCGAAGCCATGCTCGTGCCGCTGTAGACGCCGTAGCTCGCGTCGCCGCCATTGAGCGAGGAGTAGAGGCCCTCTCCGTTGGCGACGAGGTCGGGCTTGATGCGGCCGTCGTCGGTCGGGCCCCAGTCGGCGTAGGAGCTCATGTAGGCGCCGGAGAGGGAGCGAGCTCCGCCGGAAACCGCATCGCCGACCGAGCCGACGGTGAGGATGTTCTTCGCCAACGCGTCGAAACTGATCGTGCCGTAGCCGCCGAGATAGGAGCCATCCCCTTTCGGATGCAGCGTCGGATCGTAGCCGACGACGGTGGCTCCGCCGGGGGAGAGCGCGACGGCCTGTCCGGCGGACGGGTTGTCGATGCGGTCGTTGCCCGCGCTGCGCACCTGGAGGTAGTAGGGCGCGCTCACGGCAAGCGCGTCGCTGTCGCGGGCGTAGGTGTTGTAGCGGCCGAAGTCGTAGTCCGCCGCGGTCGCGCCGGTGCCGTCGCCATTCCACTCCCAGAGACGGGCGGGGCTGCCGGCGCCGCCGAGATAATTCCAACCGGCGATGTAGCCGTAGCTGTGGTTGGAAAGGTAGAGCATGCCCGGCTGGTTCGGCGCGGTGGCGGCGCGGGCGGTCATCTCGGTCTTGTCGCTGTTCCAGTCGTAGCTGTCGACGAGCGCGGCCGGAGCCATGCCCTTGGCGGAGAAATCGACGCCCGTGGCGGCGATGGTGCCGCTCACGTGCGTGGCGTGGTCGATGGACGCGGCGCCGTCCTTGACGGTGATGCGCGACGCGGAGCCCGTGGCGAATTCCCGATGGGACGCGCGCGCCGAACCGCCGTCCCAAACGCCGACCGTCACGCCCGCGCCGGTAAGCCCGTAGGGCGAGGCCTGAAGCGCCTGCGCGCCCGAGCTGAGGGCGGCGTTGACGTTGTGGGTCGTGAAATAGACGGGGCGGCCGTTTTCGAACGCGACCAGTTCCTGAATGGTGCCGTCAGGGCGCTCGACACGGAGCGGAAGGCCGCGGCGGCGAGCCTCGACGGTAGCGACGGCGCGTCGCTCGCGCTCGATCAGGCGCATGCGTTCGACCGCGCGCCGACGATTCTCCGGCACCGACAAGTCGCCGGCCTCGGCCAACACGTCGGCGAGCGTCGGAGCGGCAGCGGAAGGCGCGACGGCGGCATCCGAGACGGCGTCAGCGGCCGTCGCCGCGGCGGGCCGGAGAGCCGACTTGGTGATCGCGGAGGGCTCGGGCCGCGCGGCGAGCGCTGACGCGGCCGGCCCCGCGCCAAGCGACGCGGAGCCGACGGCGGGCGCCACGCGCAGCGACCAAAGGCCCAAGGCCAAGGTGAAGATCGCTCCGACAAGCAGCAGGGGGTTCGAGTTGGACGGGCGGCGGCGCAAGCGAAGGGGGCGAGATCGGGAAAGCGGTCGCATCCTGCCACGCCACCGCGGCGAAACAAGCGGCGGCCGCCACCTTGGTTTCCTAAGTCAGAACGGACGCATGCAAAAAGCCCGCCGGCCCCGAAGGGCGCGGCGGGCGATAATTTGCGGACGCGCGAAGGGCGACTACGTCGGGCTTACAGCACGTTCACGTTGCCCTTGTAGGCCTGGATGGGCTTCACGCCGATCTGCTCGGACTTGAGGGCCTTGATGCCCTGCAACGCGGCGCGGGCGCCGGTGAGGGTCGTCATGATGCACACGCTGTGGGCGTAGGCGGCGGCGCGGATCTTGTTTTCGTCCTGGCGCGGGATCATGCCGGCGGGCGTGTTGATGATGAGCTGGATCTGGCCGTTCTTCACCATGTCGACCGCGGTCGGACGGCCCTCGTCGATCTTGGCGAGACGGGTGACGGCGACGCCGTTGTCGGCGAGGACCTTGGCGGTGCCGCCGGTCGAGAAGATGCTGAAACCGAGCGAGGTGAGCTCGCGGGCGAGATCGACGGCGCGGGGCTTGTCGGCGTCCTTCACGGAGAGGAACACGTTGCCGGCGACGGGCAGGCCGGGCTTGGCGGCGGCCTGGGCCTTGGCGAAAGCCACGCCGAGGTCGGCGTCGAGGCCCATGACCTCGCCGGTGGAGCGCATCTCGGGCGAGAGCACGATGGTGGCGCCGGGGAAACGGGCGAAGGGGAACACGGCCTCCTTCACGCACCAGTGCTTGGGCGTCTGCTCCTGGGTGAAGCCGAGGTCCTTGAGCTTGCTGCCGGTCATGACGCGGGCGGCGAGCTTGGCGAGGGGAACGCCGATGGCCTTGGCGACGAAGGGCACGGTGCGCGAGGCGCGCGGGTTCACCTCGAGGACGTAGAGCTGGTTGTCCTTGATCGCGAACTGGACGTTCATGAGGCCGACGACCTTGAGGGCCTTGGCGAGCGAGTGGGCGGCGGCGCGGACGGTCTCGAGCATCGCCTTCGGCAGGGTGTGCGGGGGCATCACCATCGCGGCGTCGCCGGAGTGGACGCCGGCGAACTCGATGTGCTCGAGCATGCCGCCGATCACGGTCGTAGTGCCGTCGCTGATACAGTCGACGTCGAGCTCGATGGCGTCCTCGAGGAACTTGTCGATGAGGACGGGCTTGTCCGGCATGACGTCGAAGGCCTGGCGGACGACGTTTTTGAACTCCTCCTCGGAGTAGACGATGAACATGCCGCGGCCGCCGAGCACGAAGCTGGGGCGGAGCAGGACGGGGAAGCCGAGCTCCTTGGCGGCGGCGAGCGCGTCGGCCTCGGACATCGCGGTGCGATGGGCGGGCGACATGAGCCTGGTCTCGTCGAGGATGGCGGAGAAGAGCTTACGGTCCTCGGCGGCCTCGATGGACTCGGGGCTGGTGCCGATGACGTTCACGCCGGCCTTCTTGAGGGCGGTTGCGAGGTTGAGCGGGGTCTGGCCGCCGAACTGGACGATGACGCCCTCGCACTTCTCCTGCTCGTAGATCTCGAGCACGTCCTCGAGGGTGAGGGGCTCGAAGTAGAGGCGGTCGGAGGTGTCGTAGTCGGTGGAGACGGTCTCCGGGTTGCTGTTGACCATCACGGTCTCGTAGCCGGCCTCGCGGAGGGCGAAAGAGGCGTGGACGCAGCAGTAGTCGAACTCGATGCCCTGGCCGATGCGGTTGGGGCCGCCGCCGAGGATCATGATCTTCTTTTTGCCCTTCGGGGGCATGACCTCGTTCTCGTCGCCGTAAGAGGAATAATAGTAGGGCGTAAAAGCCTCGAACTCGGCCGCGCAGGTGTCGACGAGGCGGTAGGTGGTGCCGACGCCGCGCTCCTTGCGGGCGGCGCGGACGGCGAAGAGGTCGCTCTTGAGGAAGCCGGCGAGCTGCGCGTCGGAGAAGCCGGCCTGCTTGGCGCGGCGGAGCAGCGCGACGGGAACGGTGGCGAGCGAGTGGGCCTTCACCTCGACCTCGAGGTCGTAGACCTCCTTGAGCTGGGTGAGGAACCAGGGGTCGATCTTGGAGAGGTCGAAGATCTGCTCGACGGTGTAGCCCGCCATGAAGGCGTAGCGGATGTAGAACACGCGCTCGTTGTTGGGCGTGGCGAGCTTGCTGCGGATGGTCTTGTCGTCGGGGAGGACGTCGCCGCCGAGCTTGCCGCCGCCGAAGCCGAAGGCGCCGACCTCGAGCGAGCGCAGGGCCTTCTGGAAGGACTCCTTGAAGGTGCGACCGATGGCCATGGCCTCGCCGACCGACTTCATCGCGGAGGTGAGGGTGGGATCGGCGCCGACGAACTTCTCGAAGGTGAAGCGCGGGATCTTGGTGACGACGTAGTCGATCGTGGGCTCGAAGCTGGCCGGGGTGAGGCGCGTGATGTCGTTGCGCAGTTCGTCGAGCGTGTAGCCGACGGCGAGCTTGGCGGCGATCTTGGCGATGGGGAAACCGGTGGCCTTCGACGCGAGCGCGGAGGAGCGCGACACGCGGGGATTCATCTCGATCACGACCTGGCGGCCGGTCTTGGGATCGATGGAGAACTGGATGTTGGAGCCGCCGGTCTCGACGCCGATCTCGCGGATGACGGCGAACGAGGCGTCGCGCATGACCTGGTATTCCTTGTCCGTCAGGGTCATGGCGGGGGCGACGGTGATGGAGTCGCCGGTGTGCACGCCCATCGGGTCGAAGTTCTCGATGGAGCAAATGACGACGCACTGGTCCTTGTGGTCGCGCATGACCTCCATCTCGTATTCCTTCCAGCCGAGGAGACACTCCTCGACGAGGACCTCGTGGACGGGCGAGAGGTCGAGGCCGTTGGCGCAGATGCGCTCGAACTCTTCCTTGTTGTAGGCGATGCCGCCGCCGGAGCCGCCGAGGGTGAAGGAGGGGCGGATGATGAGCGGGAACTGGCCGAGTTCCTCGGCGGCGGCACGGGCCGCCTCCATCGTCTTGACGACCTTGGAGCGCGCGACGTCGAGGCCGATCTTGATCATGGCCTGCTTGAAGAGCTCGCGGTCCTCGCCCTTGGCGATGGCGGCGGGTTTGGCGCCGATCATCTCGACCTTATACTTCTCGAGGATGCCCTTCTCGTGCAGCTGCATCGAGAGGTTGAGCGCGGTCTGGCCGCCGAGGGTGGGCAGGAGGGCGTCGGGGCGCTCCTTGGCGATGATCTTCTCCACGAACTCGACCGTGAGCGGCTCGATGTAGGTGGCGTCGGCGAACTCCGGATCGGTCATGATCGTGGCCGGATTGGAGTTAACCAGGATGATGCGGTAGCCCTCTTCGCGCAGAGCCTTGCAAGCCTGGGTGCCGGAGTAATCGAACTCGCAGGCCTGGCCGATCACGATGGGACCGGCGCCGATGATGAGGATGGACTTGATGTCGGTGCGCTTGGGCATGGGCGGACGTAGAGTCGGGCGATGCTTGGGCGCGGGCAGGGCTCGGCAAGCGGAAAGGCGGGATTGCCGGGAGGGATTTCCCGCGCCGCCCGGCCACGCCTCGTGGTCGGGGCAGGAAAAAGCCGCGTCGGCGAGGCCGGCGCGGCGTGGGAAGCGGGCGGAGACGAGGAGCTTAGCCGACGCGGGCAACCTCGATGCCGAGGACGCGGGCGGCCTGCTCCTTGTTGCCGCGGCAGGCGTGGAGAACCTGCTCGATGTAGTGCTTTTCCTGAAGGGCGAGGTAATCGGCGAGCTTGGGCCAGCCGCCGAGATCCTTGATGCGGAGCGGCAATTGGTCGACGCCCACCACGCGCACCTCGGTAGAGGAGGCGATTTTTCCGACCACCTGGGCCAGATCGGTGATGTTGCCCGGCCAGGGGTAGGCCTTGAAAACGGCGAGCGCGTCCGGGGTGAACTCGACCAGCTTGGCGTCGAAGTTCGGATTGGCGGCGCGGGCGGTGAAGTGCTTCACCAACGCGGGGATGTCCTCGATGCGCTCGCGCAGGGGCGGCAACACCAGCGGGAGGGAAGCCACGCGGTAGAACAACTCGTCGTCGAAGCGGCCCTCCTCCGTCAAGCGCTCCAGATCTTCGCCGCTGGTGCAGACCAGACGGAAAGACTGCGCGTGGGTGCGGAGCACGCCGACGAGCTCGCGTTGCAGGGCGGAGGAAAGTTTTTCGACGTTTTGCAGCATCAGGGTGCCGCCTCGGGCCTGGGAGAGCCAGGTGCCGCCGGCCCCGTTTTCGCCCAGCAGCCCGCGGCGGAAGTTCTCGTCGGAACTCTGGCCGCAGTCGATGCGAACGAAAGGAGCGTCCGCCGGCGCGCTGCCGGCGTGAAGGATCTCGGCGATGGTCGCCTTTCCGGTGCCCGACTCGCCTTGGAGCAGGACGGGGGTCCGAACCGCGGCGAGTTTCTTGACCTGCTGAAGGAGCTTCTTGTGGGCCGCGCTGGTTCCGACCAGAAGGGTTTCGACTTCCTTGGCGCCGCCGGCCGACAAGGCGGCGCTCTCGGCGGGTCGCTCCACGCTGAAACGCCGATACTCGAGCGCCCGCTTCAAGGTCGCGATCAGATCGTCGACGCGGAACGGTTTCTGCAGGTAGTCGAAAGCGCCGAACTTCAACGCCTGCACCGCGCTCTCGGTCGACGCGTAGGCAGTCATGATGATCACGACGGCGCTGGAGTCGTAGGCCTTGAGCTGTCGCAGCAGCGTGATGCCGTCCATCGGCTTCATGTCGATGTCGGCGAGCACGAGGTCGTATTTCTCGGCTTTGTAGCGCACGAGCGCCTTCTCCCCGTCGGTCGCGAACGCGGTGCTGTAACCGGTGGGCTGGATGACCGCCTCGAGCATCTCGTGGATGGAAAGGAGATCGTCGACAATGAGAACGGACGGCATGGGGAGCGCGGGAGTGCGGAAGGGATTCGGACGGCTGGGGGGATAAACACACGGCTTGCGAACCGACGGCGCAAGCCACGAACCAAGGGGGGTTTTCCCTTACTTTACTGCAAGCCGCCGGCGACGGCGCCGAGCTGGAAGATAGGGAGGAACATCGCCATCACGATGCCGCCGACCACCACGCCGAGGAACACGATCAGCATCGGCTCGATCAGCGAGGTGAGCGAGGCGACGGTGGCCTCCGACTCCGTGTCGTAGAAGTCCGCGATCTTGTTCATCATCCCGTCGACGTTGCCGGTCGATTCGCCGGCCTTCACCATGTGCTTCATCATCGGCGGGAAAAAGCCGTTGGTCGCCAGGACCTCGGAGACCTGTCCGCCCTGGCTCACATGCTTCGCGATCTCGGCGCAGGCGTCCTCGATCTGGACCTTGTTGGAGGCCGCCGCGACGATCTCCAAGGTGCGCAGGATGGGCACGCCGGACCGGATCAGCGTGGCGTAGGTGCGGCAAAAGCGGGAAAGCGCGATCTTGTGGATGAGGTTGCCGAAGATGGGCGCCTTCACGAGCGACTCGTCCTTGATCCGGCGGCCTCGCGGCGTGGCGATGAATTTGCCGATCCCCCAGTAGGCGCCGCCCGCGGCCGCGATCAGGTAGAAAAAGTTGTGCTTAAGGAAATCGCTCAGATCGATGAGCATCTGGGTGGGCGCGGGCAGCTTCGCGCCGAAGTCGGCGAACATCGCGGCGAAGACCGGGATCACGAAAATCAGCAGCACGTTGACCAAGGCCACCGCCAGGCCGATCACCGCGATCGGGTAGGTCATGGCCGACTTCACCTTTTTGGTCAGCTTCACGCTCGACTCGAAGTAGATCGCCACCTTGCCCAGAATCTCGGCCAGGGCGCCCGAGGCCTCGCCGGCCTCGACCATCGAGATGAAAAGCGAGTTGAACGCCTTCGGATACAGCTTCACCGCATGCGAAAAGGCGCTGCCCTGGGAAATTTCCACGCGGACGTCGCGGATGATCACGCGAAACACCGGATCCTCGGTCTGATCCTGCAAGGCCTCGAGACACTGCACGAGAGGGAGGCCGGCGCCGAGCAGCGACGCGAGCTGCTGGGTGAAGATGGCGAGCTCGCCGAGGGGCAGTTTGTAGTTCTTCGCCTTCTTCTCGTAGGCCTTCTGCTTCGCGAGCGCCTGGGACGCGGCGATGTTCGTCTTCTTGGGAGCGGAACCACCGGACGAAGCGGGACGGAGCGAGGGCTGGACTTGGCCGGCGGGGGCGCCGCGCGTCGTGATGAAAGCCATGGGACGACGCTTGGCGCGCCCCCCTCGGCCCGGCAACCCGTTTTCTCCCCGCGGCGACGGCTTTCACGTCGTGTTCGCAGCGATCCCTCGGGAATGACAAAAGGAGCGGACGGCGTGCTTGACCCCCGTCATCGCATCGCCGAACGTCGCCGCTCGTTGGTCGCGCGGCCGTAGTTTAGTGGTAAAACTCCACTCTTCCAAAGTGGTCTCGAGGGTTCGATTCCCTCCGGCCGCACCAACTCCGGATCGCTGTGAATGCAGCGGTGACGCCTCTCGCCGAAGACCGAAAATCCCCTCCGCCCCGGTCCCCGTCGCCATCACGCGCCCGCTTCGCGCAGGCCCTTGGAACTGTTCGACGCGCCCCTTCGCCGCCGCACTCGACATCCGCCCTCGATATCGCGTCATCGGGAGCGCGCGCCCGGCCGACGCCGCCCGCTTTTTCCGCCCATGTCCTACCTCCCCGCCCCCGCCCGCTACGACAACCCCGCGTTCTTCGCCCGCTGCGGCCGCTCCGGCCTTTTCCTCCCGCGCATCTCCCTCGGCCTCTGGCACAACTTCGGCGGCGTGGACTCCTTCGAAAACGGCCGCGCCATCGTCCGCCGCGCCTTCGACCTCGGCATCACCCACTTCGACCTCGCCAACAACTACGGCCCGCCCCCGGGCTCCGCCGAGGAAAACTTCGGCAAGATGCTCGCGCTCGACCTCGCTCCCCACCGCGACGAGCTCATCATCTCCACCAAGGCCGGCTACCGCATGCACCCCGGCCCCTACGGCGAATGGGGCTCGCGCAAATACCTGCTCTCCTCGCTCGACGCCTCGCTCCGCCGCATGGGCCTCGACTACGTCGACATCTTCTACAGCCATCGCCCCGATCCGGACACGCCGCTCGAGGAGACGATGGGCGCCCTCGCCCACGCCGTCCGCTCCGGCAAGGCCCTCTACGTCGGCGTCTCCAGCTACGACGCGCCCACCACCGCCCGCGCCGCGCAAATCCTCCGCGAGATGGGCGTGCCCGCGCTGATCCACCAGCCGGTCTACAACATGTTCAACCGCTGGATCGAGCCCGAGCTCCTCGGCGTCCTCGACCGCGAGGGCATGGGCTGCATCCCCTTCTGCCCTCTCGCCCAGGGCCTGCTCACCAACCGCTACCTCCAGGGCATCCCCGCGGACTCCCGCGCCGCCAACGCCCACAGCCCCTTCCTCAACGCCGACGGCGTCACGCCCGAGAAGGTAGCCAAGATCCAAAAACTCCACGTCCTCGCCGAGGCGCGCGGCCAAAGCCTCGCCCGCATGGCCCTCGCCTGGGTGCTGCGCGACGCCCGCGTCACCACCGCCCTCATCGGCGCGAGCAAGGTCGCCCAGGTCGAGGACTGCGTCGGCGCCCTCGAAAACACCCGGTTCTCCGCCGAGGAGCTCTCGCGCATCGACGCCATCCTCGCCTGAGCCCCGGCGCCCTCGCCCTCCGCCGATCCGTGAACCTGGTTGTCTTCGAGCCCGGGGAACTCGACGTCCCGCTCCCGCTCGCCGATCCGCGCGCGCAACACATTCTCAAGGTGCTGCGTCGCGCCCCCGGCGACACCTTCGTCGCCGGCCTCGTCGACGGCCCGCTCGGCGTCGCCACCCTGCGCTCCGCCGACGCCTCGTCCGTCGCCATCGACTTCAGCCCGACCCACGAGCCTCCTCCTCTCCCGCCGGTCACCCTCCTCGTCGGCCTGCCCCGCCCGCAGACCGCGCGCGACATCCTTCGCGACGCGACCACGCTCGGCGTCGCCACCATCCACTTCGTCGCGACCGAACGCTCCGATCGCAACTACGCCTCCGCGACGCTCTGGACCTCCGGCGAGTGGCGCCGCCACCTCCTCGCCGGCGCCGCCCAGGCCTGCGACACCCGCCTGCCGCGGGTGACCTGGGATCGCTCGCTCGCCGAAGCGATCGACGCCGTCGCCTCCAAGGGGGCCGCCTCGCGCCTCGCGCTCGACAACTACGAGGCGTCCGCCCCGCTCGCCTCCGCCTTGCTCGCCTCGACCGAGGACGCCCGGGATCGGGTTCTCGCCCTCGGCCCGGAACGCGGCTGGGGCCCCGCCGATCGCGCCGCGCTCCGCTCCGCCGGCTTCACCCTTTGCTCGCTCGGCGCCCGCGTGCTTCGCCTCGAAACCGCCGTCTGCGCCGCCCTGTCGCTGACGCTCCACTCCCGCTGACCGGCGGCGCGCCGGCCATTCGGAGCGTCCCCCGGCGATCCCGAGCCCCCCTTCCCGCCCGGCTCCGCCGCCGCGCTTGTCCTCCGCTCCGCTCGCCGGCATAAAGGCGTCAGGCCCGAAGCCATCGCCTTCCACCGGCCGTGCTCCATGAAGACGCGCCCCGCTACTCTCCTCTCGCTCCTCCTCGCCGCGTCGCTCGCCCTCGTCGTCGCCGCGCGGCTCCCCGCCGGCCCCGCGCTCGCGTCGAGTCCCACGGTCACCTTCTTTTCCAGCCTCGACGGCAAGCCTTTCGCGCGCCTCGAAGCCGCCGCGGTCCGCCCCGACGAGGTGCGGCACGGCCCGTTCCGCCTGCCCGCCCCGGGGCTCCGGATCGAATCCCCCGCGCTCACCTTTTTCGACCAGGCCTGCACCGCCGAAGACTGGAATCGCTTCCTGCGCGTCTTCGCCACGTGGCGCCGGCCCTCGGTCGCGGACGATTTTCTCGTCACCCTGCCCGACGGACGCGCCTACGCCTTGCTCGAAACGCGCCACGGCAAGGAGCCCCGCGCCCTCCTCGCCCTTGTCGCGCCGCTCGCGGCGACCCCGGCGGGAGGCACATCGACCGGACCGCTGCTGCTTCGCGTCGAGCCCGCCGCGGAAGGCGCCCTCGCGATCACGCTCGCGCCCGCTCCGGATTCACGCACGCCGGACGCCCCCTAGCGTTACTCCGTTAACTTCTTATGGAGGGCGGGGCGCCGTCCCCGCCGCGACAAAGCTGCGGATCACGAAAGGCGGACACGGCGGTCCGCCCTCCATCGGACCGCATCCTCCTCAGGGAATCCTAACGGAGGAGTGCCAGGCGCCTCGTCCCGGCGCGCAGACCGTCCGGACGCCCGTTTCATCGCCCGCAGCAGATACGCTTATTCCCGCCGCTCCGCGCGGCTTGCGCGTTGGTTGATCGCGGCGACGACGCCATACTCGGTCCGTTCACCGGCAGCCCTGTTTCGCAAACCCCGCCTCGCGTTCGCGGCATCGGACGCGTCCTCGACCCCCGCCCCGCCATGAAAACCGCCATCCTGCTTCGCCGCCTCGCCGCCTCCGCGCTGCTCGTCCTCGCCGTCGCCAGTCCCCTCGCCCCGCAAGCCCGCGCCGACGCCGTCGCCGACGCCCGCACCGCCCTCGTCGCCGGCGAGTTCTCCACCGCCAAAACCCTGCTCGATCCCGTGCTCGTCGCCCAGCCGGCCCACGGCGAGGCCGCCTTCCTCCGCGCGCTCGCCCGCGTCGGCCTCGCCGTCGAGAGCCGCGCGCCCGCCTTCGCCACCAAACTCGGCGCCCGCTCCGCCGTGGTCGATCTCGGCTCCGACACCTTCGACATCGTCTTCGACCAGGTCCGCACCTACGAGACGACCACCGCGCTCACCGTCGTCGGCGGCGCCTATCGCGTGCCGTCGGCGAACGACGGCCCCTACCCCTCCATCAGCTTCGAGAACCGAGGCTCCGCCCTCGTCTCGCTCACCCTCGCCGCCCAGGTCGGCTCCGTGCAGGATCGCCCGCTTTCCTTGGGCGTCCAGCTCGACGACGAACAGGTGGGCAACCTCTTCGTCCATCCCTACGGCACCCAGATATGGAGCGACGACCGCTACGTCTCCTTCGACACCGAGAACCAGCGCATCACCCTCCGCGTGCCCGCCGGCGCGGCCGTGACGCTCGAATTCTACAACGCACCCTCCGACGCCACCTTCTCCCTCGTCGGCGCCCGCCCCTCCACCCTCTCGGTGCTCAACGGAAAACGCGTCGCCGACACCCGCCCCAAGCTCGCCTCCGACGCCAACTTCTCCTGGCTCTTCGCCTTCCTCGCCCAGACCGACGCCGAGACGCTCGCGCCCGTGGTCGCCGATCTCTCCGTGCCCGCCGCCGGCTTCGAAATGAGCTTCGCCTCCGACGAGACCGGAGCCGCCCAGGATATCGTCGTCGCCTACCCCGACACCCAGCTCCTGCTCGCCGAGATGAAGGCCTTCCAGGCCCTGCGCGGCCTGCTCGATAGCTATAATTTTTCCCAGCCCGTCGGTCCCGTCCTCTTCTCCGAAGACGGCCCCGCGACGCTCCTCCGCAACACCGCCTTTCTCACGCCCAAGGCCGCCTCCTCCGCCCTCGCCACCCGGCGCGCCGCCGCCCGCACCTTGTTCAAGGAGGCGCTGCGGCACTACGAAAACGCCTCCGACGCCGGCGTCTGGACCCGCGGCCACCCCGCCTCCGGCGATTACCTGTTCGCCCTCGGCGACGAGGACCCCGCCGTGATCGAGCGCGAAAAGGTCGATCTCGAGACCGCCCTCGCCCAGTTCGAGACCGCCCTCGACGGCGCCACGCCCCTCGCCGAGCTCTCCGACCGCCTCGCCTCCGATCCCTCGATCCCCGACGGCGCCGGCCTCAGCCTCGCCCCGCTCTTCGGCGTTCCCGCGCTCAACCTCCGCGCCATCATCCCCGCCGTCGGCGAAAACGGCATCGTCCGCGGCGGCTCCACCAAGCTCCTCGCCAGCGGCCTCCTCCCCGGCCTCGGCACCGCGGCCTGGGAACAGTATATCGCCTCCGCCGACCTCGCCGACCTGAGCACGCCCGCCCGCCAGACCGGCCCCGCCATCCAGCGCCAGCCCGCCTCGCCCACCACGGTCGCCGAGGGCGATCCCGCCACGCTCTCCGTGATCGCGGAGTGCTATCCCGCGCCGTCCTATCAGTGGTTCCGGCGCGTCGGCTCCGCCTACGAGGCCATCCCCGGAGCCGCCTCGCCGACCCTCGTTTTCCCGTCCGCCGCGCGCGACGACGCGGGCGTCTACCTTTGCAAGGTCTCCAACCAGCGTATCGTCCCGCCTCGCACCACGCCCACCGTCGCCACGATCTCCTCCGCCCCCGCCAAACTCGTCGTCACCTATCCGCCCGAGATCGTCACGCCGCCCGCCCCGGTCTCCCGCTACACCGGAAAATCCGTCACGCTGACCGTCGCCGCCGTCGGCGTGCCCGACGTCCGCTACCAGTGGTTCCGCGGAGACGCCGCCGTCACGACCGTGCGTGCCACCCCGGCCTACACGTTCACCGCCTCCGCCGCGCGCGCCGGCCTCTACCACGTGGTCGTGACCAACGCCCGCGGCTCCGTCGCGAGCGAACCCGTCGCGGTCGACGTGCAGACGAAGCCGGTGTTCACCACCCGGCCCGTCGCGCAGAACGTCCCGCTCGGCTCGGCGGCCGTCTTCACCGTCGTGGCCGTCGGCAACCCCGAGCCGCAGATCAAGTGGCGCAAAGACGGCAAGGACATCCCCGGCGCCACCGGTCCCAGCTACCGGATCGAGTCCGTCGGCGCCGCCCACCGCGGCGTCTACACCGCCGTCGCCTCCAACACCGTCATGACCGGGCCGACCGGCACCGCCGTCCTCAACACCGTCTCCACCGGAGCCCGCCTCACCGTCGCCGCGCCGATCGTGAACAACTGACGCCCGCCTCGCGCAAACTCCCGCCCCGCCGACTCACTTCCGCCGAAAAAAACCCACCGTCGGCTGACGCGCTCCGCGGCCGATCCGCTTGACCAGGCTCCAGCCTTCCGGCGCGAGCTCCAGCTCGCCCGGATATTCGAAGACCACCACCGGATCGGCCGCGCCCGCCGTCGCCTCGAGCAGCCCCGCGAACAACCGCGGCGCGATGTCTTGGATTATCGGATACGGAGGGTCGACGAAGACCAGGTCAGGCGTAGCCTCGCCCGCCGCCGGGCGCCAGGCCAGCGCGTCGCCCGTCACCAGCCGCAGCTCGCCCGCCTCGCGCCGGGCGCTCTTCGCCACGACCGCGATGTTTTGGCGGACGCAGGCCGCAGCCTTGGCGTTTTGCTCCACGAAGACGCCGCCCGCCGCGCCGCGGCTCCACGCCTCCAGCCCGTAGCCGCCGCTCCCGGCGAAAAGATCCGCGAAACGCGCGTCCACGACCCGCGCCCCGAGCGAGGAAAACACGGACTGCCGCATGCCGTCCGTCGCCGGACGCACCGCGTCGCCCTTCGGCACCGTCAACACCGCCCCGCGCGCTGCTCCACCGCTGATTCGCATAA
>CAYTLL010000025.1:0-56726 GCA_964438755.1 uncultured Akkermansia sp.
GCCCGCGCAGCCCAGGAGCCAGCCGCCGAGCCGGGCGCCCCAGCGCTCGCGCGCGAAGCACCGCGCCGCCCACACGCTGCCCGCCACGCCGCCCGCGCCGAGCGCGCCCATCACCACCCGCAGACGCTCGCCGTCGCCCGTGATCGGGCGCGCCAGCTCGATAAACGCGAACTCCGCGAAGATCAAAAAATAGACGTAGGTCGCCGCCACCAGCGCCGCGCCGCGCCACACGCCGTCGCCCGGCCCTTTACTCATCGCTCCAGCCTCCCCGGCTCAGCAGCCACAACTGCGCCACGACCAGCGCGCCGTCGGTCAGCGACACCGTCGCCCAACGCGGCTCCAGCCAACCCGCCAGCACCGCGCAGGCGCAGTAGCCGCCGGCCGCCGCGCGGAACAGCAGCGTCGTCGCGAACAACTCCCGCAAACGCGCCGCCCCGCCGCGCGCGAACGCCACCAGGTAGCTCGCGCCCACCGCGCCGACAAAGGCGCCCACCCAACGCAGAAACACCAACGCCTCCGCCGACGGCGCCGCGACCTGCATCGCTCGCAAGGTCAGGGCGGGCGCGAACACCAGCCCGAGCCCCGTCGCCGCGTCCATCGCGCCCGCGCCGAGCGCGAGCCCCTTCGCCCACCGGATCGTCTTCATGTTGAAAGCTCCTTCGCCCGCCCCGCCTCGCGCCACGCGCCCGCCGCCGCCACGAACATCGCCGCTCCGGCCGCGAGTCGAGCCGCGAACACCCAACGCGTCCACTCCGCGCCGTGGAAAAGATCCGCCGCGGCCTTCGCCTCCGTCGCGCCGAGCGCCATCATCAGGCCGACGTGCGCCGCGCACCCGGCTTGCCAGAGCCAAAACACGCCGCGCCCGCCGACCGGGCGCCGCGGCTCGAGTTCGTTGAGCACCACGAAATTCACCGATGTCACCAGCCCGGCCATCGCGAGATGGGCGTGGGCCACCAGCGCATGGGTGAATTTCCACGCCTCCGAAAGTCCGGGCAAAAAAGTCGCCCAACCGCTCGCCACCAGCAGCGCCCACCACAGGGCCGCCGCCTTGGCCCAGCGAAGCGAGGCCGGGCTCCACGCCCAGGCGCGTCCGTAAAGCCAGAGCAGCGGCACCCAGGCGAGCAAGAGCCCCAAACCCGCGATCTGCCCCGTCGCGTGGTGCGAGGCGTGGCCGTGGTCGATCGCGCCATAGACGCCGAAGGACGCCGCCAGCGCCCACCAAAACCACGCCACGCCGCGCCCGTCGACCCGCCGCACGCCGAGCAGAAGCGGCACGAGACCGAACACCATCACGATGCCGAGCGTGGAACCGAGCAGGGACGCGCCCGTCGCCCCGCCGCTGTCGGGATTCACCGAGGGGTAGACCTCCCGCCCCGCCGACCAATACATCAGCGCCGGCACCGCGGTCAGGCCCGCGAGCAGACCCGCCGCCACGCGCCAGCGCGCCGTCGCCGCCCTCGACCGCCCCCACCACAGGTGCGCGACGAGGATCGTCCAAAGCGCCGCCATCGCGACGCCGAGCAAGGGCCGCGCCCAGCCGGACCAATCGAGAAACAGTTTTCCGCTCGTCGTCCCGCCCAGCCACGCGACCACGCCGAGGGCGAGCGCCGTCGACCAGGCCCGCAAAGCCAGCCGCCCCTGCGCGGCCGCCGCGGGATGCCGCGGCTCGAGACAGGCCGCGAGCAGCGCGCCGACGAGCGGCAGCGCGCACCAGCCGTAGAGCTGGCCGTTGAGATGCGCGGGCGCCCAGCGTCCGTAGCTCAGCCAGGCCGCGCCGCCGCCGAGATCGGGCCAGACCAAAAGGGCCGCCAGCACCAGGCCGGCCGCGTTGGCCGCGAGCAGCCAGCCCAGCGCGTGGGTGCGCGCCGCCCCGGCCAGCTCCGACTGGAAGCCCCGCCCGATCACAACTCCTCCACCCGCCCCGCGCGGACCCGCAGCAGGCGGTCGCAGGCCTCGGCGAAGCGGCGCTCGTGCGTGCAGAGCACCACCGCGACGCGCTCCGAACGGGCCAGCTCCTTGAGCAGGGAGAAGACCTTTTCGCCCGTCTGCTCGTCGAGCGACCCCGTGGGCTCGTCCGCCAGCAGCAGGCTCGGCGCGTTCATCAGCGCGCGACAGATCGCCACGCGCTGCCGCTCGCCGCCCGAGAGATCCTGCGCCCGGTGCCGGAGGCGATGCTCCAGTCCGACGCGCTCGGCGAGCGCCAGGACGCGCGCCGCCATCGCGTCTTTCGTCGCGCCCAGCGCCAGCGCGGGCAGCCGGATGTTTTCCTCCACCGTCAGGTCGGCGATCAGGTTGTGGAGCTGAAAGACAAACCCCAGGCGGTGCCGCCGCAGCGTCAGCCGCTGCGCCTCCTCGCGCGGATCGAGACCGCACACGCGCAGCTCGCCGCGGTCCGGCAGATCCAGCCCCCCGAGCATGTGCAGCAGCGTGCTCTTGCCCGAGCCCGACGTCCCCCAAAGGGCGACCAGCTCGCCCGCGCGCACGTTCATCGTGGCGCCGCGCAGCACCTCGATGCGGCCCGAGTCGTAGCTCTTCCACACCTCGCGCGCCTCGGCGAGGATCTCGCCGCGCCCCTCCGGATTTTTCGCAGGCATGTCATTCATAACGCAAAGCCTCCGCCGGCTGGATCCGCGCCGCATACCAGGCCGGGTAAAGCGCCCCCGCCAGCGCGGTGAAAAACGCCGTCGCCACGATGCCGGCCACGACCGGACCGGTCAACCGGGCCTCCATGTAGCCCTGCAGGTCCGGCAGCCTCGCCAGCAGCGCCAGCACCGCGGTCCCGAGGCCGGAGCCCAGCACGAGACCGGCCGCCGCGAGCGCCATCGACTCCGCCACGACGAGCGCGCCGATCTGCCCGGCGCCGAAGCCGCAGACCCGCAGCACCGCGAGTTCGCGGATGCGGCCGAAGACGGAAAGCAGCATCGTGTTCGCCACGCCCAGCCCGCCGAGCACGAAGGCGCACACGCCCACCGCCCAGGCCGTGACATGCAGGATCTTGAAGCTGTTGTAGCTCTGGCTGAACTCGCGGTTCTCCAGCGCCATCACACCCGGCTCCGCCGCCTCCAGCGCCGCCTTGAAGTCCTTGCCCGCCGCGCGGTCGCGCAGCTTCACCGCGACGATCGAGGCCGTGTCCTCGCGATGGAAAAAATCCTGCGCCTCCGCGATCGGCATGAACACGCCGCCGTCCTCGAAGCCGTTTTCCGTGCGGAAGATCCCGCCGACCACGAACTCGCCGCGACCGATCTCCACTTTCTCGCCGACCCGCGCGGACAAAAACTCCGCCGCCCGCGTGCCGAGAAACACCTCGCCTTTCCGCGCCCCGAAGGCGTCCGCCGAGCCGCCGCGCCATTGCGCGCGCCGCAGGCGGGGATCGCTGGACTCGAGGCCGAAGCAGGTGATCACCGGATGCCCCTCCGCCGACACCAGGCCGAAGAGCATCGCGTGCGCCTCCGACACCTCGGGCCGCGCCCGCACCGCGGCGAGCTGCGCCGGCGTCACCGAGCTGAAGAACAGATCCGACACCTTCCGCTCGAAAACGAGATAGTCGCTGTCGGTGTTGAGGATGCGCTCGAACATGCCGATCGCCCCGTGCACCACCGCGAGGATCGTGAGCATCGCCGCCACGCCGAAGGCGATGCCCGCCACGCCGATCAGCGCGCGCAGCCGGTGACGGCGCAGATTGGTGAACGCGAGGCTGAGATAACGGAATTTGGTCATCGGGGTTTCGCTCCGCGCTCAGGCCGCGATCAAGGCTTCCGCCGCCTGCGCCGCGCGACGCTGCGCGAGAACGAACCCTTCCTCGTGAAATTTGCCGAGGTAATTCCAGCGCGCGCCGCGCGCCGCCAGACGGAGCGTCGCCGCGCCCGCCAGCCGGGCCAGCCGCTCCACCCGTTCGCGCGCCGCGCGCACGCCGAGCACGATGGCGAGGTTGGGTCGCGAAAGCAGGGCGTCGCGCCCGGTGGACTTGCCCGCCTCCGCCTGCGACTTCAACACGTCCCCGAGATCGTCGATCGCCTGGAACGCCAGCCCCCAATACACGCAGAGCCGCTTCAGGTCGCGGCGCTCGGCCGCGTCCGCCTTCGCCGGCAGCGCGGGGAGAAACACCGCCATCCAAAACAGCGCCCCGGTCTTGGCCGCCGCGATCTTCGCCACCGCCCGCGCGCCGCCGCGCGTCTCGCCGTAGCGCAGGTCCGCCGCCTGTCCGCCGACCAGGCCCGCCGGGCCCAGGCAGCCGTCCACGCAGGCCATCGCCTGCAGGCGCACCGCGAGCGGCTGCTCCGCGAAGGCGAAACCGACCAGCGCGTAGGCGCGGTTGATCAAGGCCAGCGCGGCGAGGATCGCCGTCGCCTCGCCGTGGAGCTTGTGCACGCACGGCAGACCGCGCCGCGTCGCCGCGTCGTCCATGCAGGGAAGATCGTCGAGCAACAGCGAGGCGGTGTGGAAATACTCCACCGCGCAGGCGAGTTGCAGCGCCTCGCCCTCGCCCAGTCCGTGGACGAGCGCCGCCGTGTGGGCGAGCCGCGCGCGGACGAGCTTGCCCGGCTCGCTCGTCGCCTGCGCGACCGCCGCCTCGAGGTGTGCCTCCCCGTGCGGCGACAGCGGCGCGAACTCGCGCAACGCGCGGATCAGGGGATCGGAGGGAAGATTCAGGGCGACCATGGTGGGATGCGATGCGTTCGCGGCTGCGTTTCGCGGAAGGCTCACTTGGCGGGCGTCTCCACGCCGCCCTGGAGGTGGAAGCGCACCCGCACCTCCGGATCGACCTTCAGGACGAGAAATTTCTTTATGATCGGCAGCCCGAAATCGCGGGTGTCGATCACCGCGTCGCCGTCGATCGCGAAAAGCCCGCGCTCATGCGACACAGACACCGGGAAACGGATCTCCTGCGCCCGGTCGTGAAACCGGAGCGTGCCGGTCGCGAGCAACGCGCCGTCGACGCGCGTCAGCGAGGCCAGCACGAACTCGCCGTCCGGATGATGCGCCGTGTCCTGCCAGGAGTGCATTTGCTCGTCGCGGTCGTCCTTGCCCGTCTTCACGTCCGCGAAGCGGAACGCGAAGCGCGCCGAACGGATTTCCCCCGCGGCGGGATCGACGCCGATGGCCGCGTCGTAGGCCTCGAGTTTGCCGGTGAAGGAATCGACCGTGGCCTTGACCACCACCTCGACCCGCGACTGCCCCGCGTCGATCTTGAGCGGCGACTCCGCCGCGCGCGCACCGCAAACCGAGAGACCGAACAGCATGAGACAGGAGGCGAACTTCATGCGACGAGCCTACTCTTGCCGGATGAATGCAAAATGAACCGAAAATGAATTTCCGTTCATGCGGCGGCGGGCTTGGTTTCGGGGCCCGTTCGCGTATCGGTGTGCCGTCGTCATGCCCGCGTCCTCCTCCCCTCCCCCCGACCCGCCCAGGCCGGACCGCGTCCGCGGCGGCTTTCGCAACCCCGGCCGGCACGAAGACCGGACCTGGCTCGACGTGCTGCGCTGGAAACTGAAGGGCGGCGCCGCGCGCTGGCCGCATCGCGTGGTCGTCGAGGTGCGCCCGGCCCCTCCCTCGCCCGGTCGCGGCCTCGCCGTGACCTGCGTCGGGCACGCCACCTTCCTCGTGCAGGGCCCGGGATTCGCGGTGCTGACGGACCCAGTCTGGAGCGATCGGGTCGGCCCGATCCCCGGCGTCGGACCGCGTCGCGTCGCGTCGCCGGGAATCGCCTTCGATAGCCTGCCTCCGCTGGACGCGATCCTGCTCAGCCACGACCACTACGATCATTGCGACCTCCCGACCCTGCGCCGCCTCGCCCGCGCCCATCCCCGCGCCCGCCTGCTCACCCCGCTCGCCTTCGCCGACATCGCCCGCCGCGCCGGCTTCGCGACGGATCGGCACCACGCGCACGACTGGTGGCAAGGCGCGACGTTGCCCGTCCCGGGCGGCGCGCTCCTCGCCACCGCCACGCCCGCGCGCCACTGGGGCAACCGCCTATCGGGCAAACGCAACCAACGGCTCTGGTGCGGCTGGCACCTCGCCTCGGCCGCGGATGGCTCCCTGCTTTTCACCGGCGACACCGCTTACGATCCGGACTTTTTCCCCGCGATCCGCCATCGGCTCGGCGCCCCCGATATCGCGCTCATCCCCGTCGGGGCCTATGCCCCGCGCTGGTTCATGCGCGAGCAGCATTGCGATCCGGAGGAGGCGGTGCGCATCCACCTCGCCCTCGGCGCGAGCCGCAGCCTCGGCATGCACTGGGGCGTGTTCCCCTTCACCGACGAGCCGCTCGACGAACCGCCGGCCCGCCTTGCGGCCGCCGTCAAAGCGGCCGGTCTCGGCGCGGAGGTGTTTTCGGCCGCGGCTCCGGGCCAGACCCTCGTTGTCTGACCGCGACGGAGCGGGCCGGGCAGGCCGGGCGAACCGGCCTCAGGCCGCCCGCGCCCGTTTCCGTCCCAGCACGGCGGCGACCTCGCCGATGATCGTTTCCATGGTGTAGGGCTTGGGGATGAATCCGTCCGCGTCCGCGGAGGATCCCGCCCCCTGGCCGGCGCGCGGGTCGAAACCGCTCGACGCGATGACCGGGAATCCGGGCCGGAGCCGGCGCACCGCCGCGATCAAGGCCGCTCCGTCCATCACCGGCATGAGCATGTCGGTGAGCACGAGCGCGATCTCCCGCTGGCGGGCCGTGAAAATCGCCAGCGCCTCGCCGCCGTCGCGTGCTGCCACGACCCGGTAGCCGAAGGCCTCCAGCATGTGGCACGTAACCTCCAGAATCGTCGCCTCGTCATCGACCACGAGGATCCACTCGCCCGAGCCGCGCGGCAACGCGTCGACGTCCGCGCCTGTCTCCGACTCGTCGACACAGATCTCGGGCGCGGCCTCGGGCAGATAAACCTGGAACCGGCTGCCGCGTCCCGACTCGCTCTCCACATGGATGAAGCCTCCGTGGCTCCTCACGATGCCCAGCGCGGTCGAGAGCCCGAGCCCCGTGCCGTGGCCCATGTCCTTGGTCGTGAAAAACGGCTCGAAGATCCGATCCCGCACCGGCGCCGGCATGCCGCACCCCGTGTCCTCGACCTCGATCAACACGTAGGCCCCGGGCGCGGGAGCCTCGCGGCGCAGCGCCTCCGTCTCGTTCAACTCGCGACGCCCCGCGCGGATTTTGAGCGCTCCGCCCCGTGGCATCGCGTCCCGCGCGTTCACGCAGAGATTGATCAAGACCTGGTTCAATTGCGTGGCGTCGCCGAGGATCAGAAGCCCGGCCGGGAGCGGCTCCGTCGCGATGTGCAGATTCTTCGGGAAAGTCCGCTCGATGATCCCGCGCACCTCGCCGACGACCTCCTCGACCCGCACGGGAACCCGCGCGCCCTCCACTCCGCGCGCGAAGGTGAACACCTGCTTCACCATCTCGCGGGCCCGGCGGGCGCTTCCCCCGATGGAGGACAAGAGGGTCCGCTCCTCCGGAGAGAGGCTCGCGTTGCGCAGCAAATCCACCCCCAGCGTGATCGGCACGAGGATGTTGTTCAGATCGTGCGCGATGCCGCCCGCCAGCGTGCCGATGCTTTCCAGTCGTTGCGCGCGCAGGAATTGCCGCTCCAGCAGCTTGCGTTCGGAGATGTCGGTGTTGATCGCCAGGATCGAGACGGGGGCGCCCCGCGCGTCGCGCACCAAGGTCCAGCGCCCCTCGACCACCATGTCCGTGCCGTCCCGCCTTATCTGCTCGATCTCGCCGGTCCACTCCCCCCGCGCCAGCGTGTTTTCAGAAGCGGTCAAAAACCGCGAAGAATCGCGGTAGATCAACCGGGAAACATCACGGCCCAGCGCCTCCTCGGCCGACCACCCGTAAAGCCGCTCCGCGCCGCGATTCCAGAAAAGCACCCGATGATCGAGCGAACGCACCACGATCGCATCCCGGGCCTTGTCGAGCAGGGCGGCCTGCTCCGAGAGCTTTTGCGTAAGCCGCTCCGCCTGCGCGCGGCGCTCCTCGCGCTCCAGCGCCAGCCGCACCAGGTGCGCCGCCAGATTGAGATACTCCTGGTCCTGCGGTCCGCAGGCGCCGGCCTCGGACAAGAACACGGCGAACGTCGCCAACACCTTTCCCGAGACGTCGAGCACCGGCGTGGACCAACATGCCCGCAGACCGTTGCCCAGGGCGAACTCGCGATCCGCCGCCCACAACGGATCGGTCGCGATATCGTTCACGATCACGGCTTCGCCGCGATGCGCGGCCATGCCGCAGGAGCTCGCGACCGGCCCGATCGGCACGCCTTCGTCGATCAGCGCCTGGCGAATGGCGGCGGGCAGGTGCGGCGCCGCGCCGTAGCGCAGGCGCGCGCCGTCCGCGTCCACCACCATCACCGAGGCGAATCCGTAGCCGAGCACCTCCTCGATGCCCGAGGCGGCCGTCTCGAGGATCGCCGGCAGCGACTGAGCGGAAGAAATCGCGGTGAGCACGCGCGTCTCGTAATCGCGCAACCGGCAGAGCTGGCGGTGCCGCGCCTCGCTCTCCCGCAAGGCCTGTTCGCGTGATCGCCTCTCGATCTCGCCCACGACCTGCCGGGCCAGCACCTGCAAGGCCCGGATCTGCTCGTCGCCCAGACGACGCGGCACGCTATCCATCACGCATATCGTCCCCAGCACCGCGCCGTTGGACAGGATCAACGGAGCCCCCGCGTAAAAGCGCACATGCGGCGGTCCCACCACGATCGGATAGTGCGCGAAACGCTCGTCGGCCGTCGCATCCTCCACCACCAGCGGCGCATCGCGCGTGATCGCATGGGTGCAAAAGGAATGCTCGCGAGCCGTCTCCGAAACCGGAAAGCCGATGCGGGACTTGAACCACTGGCGCCGCTCGTCCACCAGCGACAACAACGCCATCGGCGCCCCGCAGATCGACGCCGCCAACGCGACGAGATCGTCAAACGCCGGATCGGACGGAGTATCCAGAAGCTGGGTGCCATGAAGCTCCGCCAGACGACGAGATTCGGAAACGGGACAGGCGGAAGAAAAGCTCACGCGAAATCGGAGGAGGAAAGTTAAGGCACGAACGTGTAAAAAAAACATCATGGTCGGCCATCCCCGAACACAACCGCTCGCCGCCCAGTGATTTCGCCTCCGCAAAAACCGCAAACCCGCGCCCGCCCCGACATTGTCGCGATCGTTTACGAGATGAATACCGCGCCTGGCGCCGTCTTCAAATCGCCCCCTTGTGTGAGTATATTTCCCTCGAACACGCTCCGCTCGGTTCAACCGGTCGACAGGTGAACCATCGGACCGTGGGTCCGCGCGGACGGCTCGCTCCAGGCGATCATCGCCGGGGCGCGCCGGGGCGGACTAAAAACAGCGGGCATAAGCGTTCCCCGCGATCCCCCCGCTCAACGCCACTCGTGACGCGGATAACGGCGGCTGAGCTCCGTCTTCACCTTCGGATACATGTCGCGCCAGAAGCTCGTGAGGTCGTCGGTGACCTGGATGGGACGATGGTTGGGCGCGAGCACCTCGATCTTCACCGGCACACGGCCGTGTCCGAGGGTGAACCGGCCTTCGATGCCGTAGAGTTCCTGGATACGCGCGGACATGACGGGCGGACCGTCCTTCGTGTATTCGAGCTTCGCCTTGCGGCTGTTGGCCATGACGAGGCGCTCGGGCAGGTAATCATCGAGCACGGCGAGTTGCTCGCTCGTCAGCCAGTCGCGGAGCACGCGCATGATGTCCTCCTTCGACTTGTCCTTCACGGCTCGCGCGCCGAGCTCGCCGTAGCAGAGCTGCTCGATGAGCGTGGCGCGGTCGGCCTCGGTGAGCGGATTGACCTCCAACTCGGGAAACCACTCGGCCATGCGGTTGACGCGCAGGATCCACTGCTCGACCGACTCGTCCCACGCCTCGATCTTTATCCGTCCCTCGACGACCTCCTTGGTGAGCAGGGCGGCGGCGTCGCTGAGCGGCGCGTCATCGCCGCTGACCTTGGCCTCGAGCACGAGGTCGCGGAAGCGGCGCTCGCGGCGGGTGATGACGCGCTTCATCTCGGTGTCGTAAACGACGCCGCGGGCGTCGCGGTAGTCGTCGGGGAAAAGCTCCTTCAACCACGGCTCCTCGATGGCGGTGGCGAGCGAGAGCAGCGTGCTCACCTCGCCGTCGCCGCGGCCGATCTCGCTGACCTCGGCGACCACGAGCAGCGGCGCGCGCTGGATGGCGCTCTCGCGGGCGAGAAAGCCACGACGTCCGTGGACGAGTTCGCAGCGCAGCGTGCCGGTGTCGAGGCGCCTGGCCAGCTGGTCGGAGAAACCGGCGAGCACGCATTTGCGCACCTCCACGCCGTCCACGCGACGTTCGCCCACGTCGAGGCCCTCCTTTTCGGCGATTTCGAGGAAGGACTCGAAGAGCGGACCGACGGCGCGCGCGCCTTGCGCATGGATGCCGAGGCGGCGGCAGGCGTCGAGACCGTAGCCGGCCTTGTCGGCGTAGCGCCAGGCGCGCATGAGGAGAAAAAAGTCGCTCTCGGTCTCCTCGCCGAGCGCATCGTCGCGGGCGTCGTCCACGGCGCGGGGCAGACCACGCTGGAGGAAGTTTCGCCCCTGGGTGAGCGCGGCCATGAGCGCGACGGAGCGGACGCAGCCGCGGCGGTCGGCCTCGAGCAACATGCGGGCGTAGCGCGGGTGGACGGGGAAACGCAGCATGCGCCGGCCGGTCTCGGTGATCGTGGCGGGGCCTTTTTTTCCGGAGACGGGCTCGTGCAAGGCCCCGAGATCGGCGAGCAGCATCTCGGCGCGCTCGAGCGCCTTGGGGTCGGGCTTTTCGAGCCAGGGAAAGGCGGCGACGTCGTCGATGCCGCTGGCCTTGAGCGTGAGCACGACCTCGGAGAGATCGAGGCGGCGCACCTCGGGCAGTTCCTGCGCGGCGCGGTTGGCGTGCTCGCGCTCGGTCCAGAGCCGCACGCAGCGTCCGGGGGCGGTGCGGCCGGCGCGACCGGCGCGCTGGTCGGCGCTGGCGCGGGAGATTTTTTCGACGAGGAGGGTGTTGATGCCGCGGTTCGGATCGAACTTCGCGTGCCGCGCGAGACCGGCGTCGATCACGAGGGTGACGCCGTCGATGGTGAGCGAGGTCTCGGCGACGTTGGTGGAAACGATGATCTTGCGGGCGCTGGCGCGGGCGACGGCGCGGTCCTGCGCCTCGGGCGGGAGTTCGCCGTGAAGGGGGAGCACGACGCAGCCGTTGAGCGCGCGGTGGCCGGCGAGGGCGGCGACGGTGCGGCCGATCTCGTAGGCGCCGGGCATGAAGACGAGGAAGTCGCCCTCCGTTTGCGCGGCCACGCGGGCGCACTCGCGGGCGGCGACCTCCCAGACGGGGTCGGACTCGAAGTTGACCGTCTTGGGCAGGTATTCGATCGCGACCGGGAAGCTGCGTCCTTGCGAGGTGAGGATCTCGCAGGGCTTGAGATAGTCCGCCAGGATCTGCGCGTCGAGGGTGGCGGACATGACCACGATCTTCAGGTCGGGCCGCGTGGTCGCCTGGATTTGCAAGGCGCGGGCGAGCGAGATGTCGCCGTAAAGGTGGCGCTCGTGAAACTCGTCGAAGACCAGAGCCGCGACGCCGCGCAAAGACGCGTCGAAGGACATCTGTCGAAGCAGGATGCCCTCGGTGACGAAGCGGACCTTGGTTTTTCCGGAGATCCGGGATTCGAGGCGGATCTGGTAGCCCACCTCGGCGCCGAGCGCGCAGCCGACCTCTTCCGCGACACGCCGCGCGAGCATGCGGGCGGCGAGCCTGCGCGGCTGGAGCACGACGACCTCGCCCCGCTCGAGAAAGCCGTGGGCGAGCAACATCTGCGGGATCTGGGTGGACTTGCCCGAACCGGTGGGCGCCTGCACCACCACCCTGCCCTGCGCGCGCAGCGCCGCGACAAGGGTGGATTCGAGTTCGTAGATCGGCAGTTCGCGGGGGGACATCGGGCGGGAAAGCCCGCCACCCCAAAGGCGGCGGCCCGGCGCGGCAAGCCCGGGCCGCGCTCGACCCGGGCGACAGGCGCGGATCAGGGCAGGCGGGTCTCGGCCGGGCCGTCGTAGGAGGGGCGCAGGCCTCCGAGGTCGAGGACGATCTTGTCCACCACCACGCCGGCGTCGACGGCGACGAGCCGCAGCGTGTGCCAGCCGGGCGAGAGCGAGGCGGGCAGGACGAGCGCGGCTTCGGTGGCGTTGGCGAGCACGCGGCGCTGCCACTCGGTCATGCCGGCGTCGGATCGCTTGGTCTCGAAGCCCGTGGTCACCGCGAGCGGAAGCGGCGCGCCTTCGTCGATCGACACGGCGAGGCGGAGGCCGCGTCCCGTCACGAGCGGATGGGTGGGCAAGAGACGGACGCGCAACGTGGGCGACGGCGCGTTCGCGGTCGCGACATGGAACCGATACTCGAGGACGGGCGCGGCGTCGGACGAGAGCGCGGCGGTGGAGGGCAGCACGGTGACGGCGGAGCCGGTGCGGCCTAGTCCCGGGATGGCACGCCAGCCGGCGCCGGAGGGCAGGTCGCGGCGGGCGGAGAAATGCCCGGCATGAATCGAGACGACGCCGTCGCGCTCGACGAAATCGCCCGGGCGGGCGCCGGCCGGCCGCGGCAGCGGCGAGGGCTCGGGAGGCGCGGGCGGGGCGACGTTGTCGGGCGCGGGCTCGGGGCGAGGAGTCTTGGTGTCGCGTTGGAAGCGGGGCCAGGCGTCGGGCGAATAACCGTTTTCGCTGACGATGCGGCGCCATTTTCCGCCGGCGACGTCGGTGTTGTAGCGGGCGGTGGCGGCGGTGATGCGGCGCTGGCCCTCGGCGGCGGCCGCGAGGTTGGCCGCGGGATCGCGGCCGCGGACGACATCGGCGCGGGCGAGCTCGGCGCGGAAGTAGCGCTCGTTGGCGGCGGCGGTGATCGCCACCGGATAATGCACGAGCTCGAAGTAGGCGTCCCGCGAATCGGCCGGCAACCGCGCGGCGAGGGACTCGCTGTCGCGCAACAACCCGGCGGCGACGCGGAGGCGGTCGGCGATCTCGGCCTCGTTCAACTCGGTCGGCCGGTAGGGCGTGAGCGAGAGGTGCCACTGGAGATGCTCGGCGCGTCGGGCGGCGGAGAAGACCTGCAAACGCCCGAGAAGGTCGGCGATCTCCCCGGCGAAAGCGGAACCGAAGTCGCGCGCGGCGACCGCGCGGGCGAAGCGCGCGGGGGCGTCCACGTCGGTGCGGTCGGCGTGCCAGGCGAGATCGAGGAAGAACTCGGTCGAGCGTTCGGTATTCTTGATGTCCCCCGCGTTCACGATCCAGAGGGTGCGCGCGCCCTGCTCGTAGGCGCGGGTCATCTCGGACCACATGAGCGCGGGCGGCATGACGTCGATCCAGAGCCAGGACTGGGGCAGGCCGCTGTAGGACGCATGGTAATACACGCCGAGGCCGCCGGCGCGAGCCCGCTCGGCGTCGGTGCCGTAGCGGCGGATGTAGCCGAAATTGTCATCGGGCCAGACGATCGTGACGTCGGCGGGGACGCGGAGGCCCGCGTTGTAATCGTCGAGCACCTCCTTGTAGGGACAGAAGAGCTGGGGCACGCGGGTGGCGTCGCCGCCGCCGAGGTGATGCGCGAGCATCCCGCGCTGATCGGCGAAGACTTTTTCGAGCGTGGTGATGCGCTCCGCCTGCGTCTTGGGGCCGATGATGGGGCTGTCGTTGATGCCCCGCATGCCGATGGTGAAGAAGCTCTCGCCCCGGATGCGCTCCTTCACCCGCTTTTCCCAGTAGGCGTAGACCGCGTCGCGATTGGTCAGGTGGTTGAAGGTTTTGTTTTCACCGGGCCACTCCCTGCCGTTGTTGAGGAGCATGGGCTCGGCGTGGCTGGAGCCGACGATGATGGCGTGGGCGTCGGCGGCGGCCGCGTTGCCCGGCACGAGGTGGAAGGGCGTCGTGGTCGGGTGCATCGCCGGCCAAAGCAGATTGGCGCGCAGGCGGAGCATGAGCTCGAAGATGCGCGAATAGGTCTTGGGACCGATGTTGCCGACCTCGGGCTCGAAGGTCTTGGAAGCCCAGGGTTCGAGCCCCCAATCCTCGTCGTTGAGGAAGATCCCGCGGTATTTGACCGCGGGCTGGTCGACGGGCGTCTCGCCTATGGAGAGACGGAGCTCGGAACGGCGCGGCGCGGGAACGTCCGCCCACCAGCGCCAGGGCGAGACGCCGATGCGGCGGGACAATTCGTAGACGCCGTAGACCAGACCGCGCGGATCCGAACCCGCGATGGTCAGCGCCCCGGGCGTGGCGGAAAGACGAAACGCCTCCCAGCGTCCGGCCAGATCGGGAGCGAGGACGAGCCGGACGCAAGGACGCGAGTCGGCGACCGGCGCGGAAGTCGCCTCGGCGGCGAGCACCTCGGGCCTCGCGCCGGCGACGGCCGCGATGTCGGACGCGAGTTCGCGCGCGGCGATTTCAACCACCTCGGGCGCGGACGGCGGAAGGATGATGGCCGCGGCGGAGCCGGCGACGACGAGGGGAAAGCCCGGGACGGAAACCTCGTCCGGACCGGTCAAATCGACCGCGCCTTGGAGACGGGCCGCCACCACGACGACGAGCGTGGCGGCCAAAACGGGAAGGGATCGGGAACAGGCGGACAACAGGGTCATGATCTAGGCAAGTGGGGGTGTTAAGGCGACCGCCCCTTCACGGCGGGCTCAGACGCGAAGACGTGGACAAGGCCAGGCGGGGCCGGCCGCGGCGCGTCATTGGTCGTAGCTGCGAAGGAAGGGCTTGAGCACGGGAACGCGACGGTCGGGCGCGCCGAACCAGCGGACGAGCGGCCCCGGCCATTCGGACGAGAGCGGGAGCAGGATGAAGCGACCCGAGATGGTGTTGAGCGAGGCGGCCTTGAGACGGGAGGAGATGTCGACGTTCTCGCCCTGACCCTCTTGCGCGCCGCGTTCCCCGGGAACGCAGGCCAAGTGGGAAAGAATGGTCGCCTCGCCCTGTTTTTCGAGATCCACGGTCAGGCGGGAACCGGCCAAAAGCAGACCCGGGCCGGAGGGTTGGGCGAGCAAAGCCAGTTCGACGGCGCGACGATTTCCCGGGAAATAGAGGTCGTCGCGGTTGAGGTGGAAGAGACCGTATTCGTTGAGACGATCCTTGCCCGGGTAGCCGGCGTAGGGCCCCTCGCCGAGCCAGCGGAACTCCGACTGCGCGGCGGGAACGGAGAGCGCGAATCCAGCCTCGAGCAATTCGCCGGTGGCGTGTTCGGGCGCGTAGTCGTAGCCCACCTCGATCACGCCGTCCGGAGAGATTCGAAGCGTGCAGGCGCCGACGACGGCCTCCTCGGGTTTGCCCGGGCGCGGATAGCGACCGCCCACGGTGATCTCGATCCCCTCGGCCGTGCGACGCGCCTCGGTTTTCAGGTCCGTGACCTCGGTGAGAAGACTGCCGGCCCAAAGCTCGGGAAGGCGCTCGCGGCCCTTGCCCATGTCGTTGATCGTCGGGTTGCGTCCGGTGTGCGGGCCAAAATCGGACACGAGCACCTCTCCGTCGGGTTTACGAAGAGCGAGGCGTCCGGTGTGGCGACCCAACTCGAGGCGGTAACCGGGATGGCGGACCACGATGCGGTCGTCGTCCTGGTCGAGGCCGAGCTCGCCTGCGGAAACCGAGGCTCGCAAGGCGGACAGACGAGCGCCATCGGACAAGCCGGTGTCGAGACGCAGGTCGCGCTCGTAAATCGAGCGGCCGGTCTCGTCTTCGCAGCGTAACGCAAACGTGAATACATCATCCTCGGGCTTGGCGGGAAGGGAAACGGAGACGGAGACGGTCTCGGTCCGCTTCGGCGGGGCGGCGAGAGCGACGGAGCCCTGCCGCAGGACGGAACCGTTTTGTTGAAGCGCCCAGACAAGGTGAAAGCCGGCGAGAGAACGAAAATCGTGACGATTCTCCACGTCGAACGAGAGCATCTGGTCCCCCGGGCGGGCGGGCGGCGCGCGCTCCTTGATTTGCACGGGCGAGTAGACCTTGCGCACGAGCCAGTAGTCGGTCTGCGGGGTGCGATCGGAATAGACGAGGCCGTCCATGGCGAAAAAACCGTGGGTGTCGTAGTAGCGATGCGCGTCGATCCACGCCATGAGGTCGCCGTCCTTCACGCCCGTGGCGTCGTCCGTCGTGCGAAGGAGCCCCTGGTCTTGGAAAACCCAGACGGCGCCGCCGGCGATGCGCGGGCTCTGGTAGAATTGCTCCCACAGGTCCTGCACGGCGGTTCCGGCGCGGGCGAGGCCGCGTTGATGGGCGTATTCGGTGAACAGGATGGGACGCGTCAGGGTCCGGGCGTATTCGCGGACCCGTTTCAACGCCGGATAATGGGGGGCGTAGATATCCTGCGCGTCGGACATGCGCGGATGGTTTTCCGCGAAGTAGGAGCCGATGGTGGGGAACATGACCGGGCGCGTGGGATCGAGCTGCTTGACCAGTTTTCCGGTGTTGTTCCCCAGCTCGTTGACCGGGTTCTCGTTTCCGACGCTCCAGAAGAGCACGCTGGCGTGGTTCTTGTCCCGGGCGACGGTCGCGCGGGCGCGGGTGTAGAGCGTTTCCTGATACGCCGGGTCCTTCAGGTGCTGGCGTCCGTGGATGAAGGGAACCTCGTCGAGCACGTAGAGCCCCATCTCGTCGCAAAGCTCGAGGAGGCGGGGGTGGGGCGGATAATGCGAGGTGCGAACAAAGTTGATGTTGGCGTCGCGGATGAGCGTCAGGTCGCGGCGGGTGTTTTCCTCGGTGGACACGCGGCCCTCGGGCCAGATCTCGTGGTGGTTCACGCCGCGCAGCTTGATGGGCGAGCCGTTGAGTTTGAGAACGCCGTCCTCGATCGCGACCTGGCGGACCCCCACCCGGGTGGCGACGCGGTGGACGCTTTCCCCCTCGGCGGATTCGAACGCGAGCTCGAGACGGTAGAGAGACGGCGATTCGGCGGACCACAAGGCGGGATGCTCGACGATCAGAGCGGCGGAGGTCCGGCCGTCGGCCGGCACGGAAACGGTGATCAGACCCGCCGTGGCGCCGTCCGGAGCGAGGAGGCGGCCCTCGACACGACCGGCGGCGCTCGCGACGAGGTCCACATCCAGCCGGGCCGAGCCGTCGGGAAGCAGCGTGGTGCGGGTCGTGTAGTCCTTGAGGTGCGCCTCGGGCAGGGAGAACAGCGTGACATCGCGGTAGATGCCGGAGATCGACCAGCAGTCCATGGTGTCGAAGTCCCAGCCCTTGCTCCGGGTGGAGACGCGCACCGCGAGGATGTTTTCCGCGCCGTCGGCCGTCAGCGCGTCGGTGATGTCGAAGGTGGACTGGTTGAAACCGGAGGCCCATTCGCCGACCGTTTTTCCGTTCACATACACGGTGAACCCATACAGCACGCCCTCGAAACGGAGGAACACGCGCCGCCCTCTCCAGCTCTGGTCCACGCGAAAGGCGCGCCGGTGGAGACCGAGTCCCTCCTGGAGATCACCCTCGTATCGAGGCTCGGCGAACCCCTGCAACTCCCAGTGGCCGGGCACGGTGATCGGCTTCCACGCGGCGGCGTCGAACTCCGGCGCGAAGAAGCGCTCGTCCGGGCCGGCGTCGAGGGCCGGGATGTATTTGAAATTCCAGACGCCGTTCAGGCTGCGGGAAAAGTCGGCGGCCCCGTCGGGACAGGCCATCGCGGCGGAGAGGACGTTTTCCGCGCGGACAAGCTGAAAGGCCGCCGGAGCGAACAACACGATCAGGCAGACCGCCTGGAGAAACAGCCCGGTGGCGAACCGGTTGACCGGCGAGGAAGCGGGGATGCGCATGGTGGAGCGAGAAGCAGGCAAAGCCACCCCGCGGCCGCACCCAACCGGCGCGTGGCGTTATCCTAACGTTGCCCGATCGCCCCAAGGCCGGACCACTCTCCCGTGATCGAGATCGAGCTGGGCACGGCGGGGATCCCGCGCTCGCCGCGCATGACCAGGCTGGCGAGCGTGTCGATGGCCACCGAGCCGATCAGATCCGAGCGCTCGTCCAGTCCGGGCGCGGAAAGCTCGAATGGGCGGGAGTTGGCCAGGACGCGTCGCTCCGCCATTCCCGCCAGACGGAGATCCTCCTCGAAAACGGACAGATCGGGAGGATGCCCGACGATCACCATGTCCGGCCGCTCCCGGCGCAGCCAGGCGCGCAAAGAGGGGGGCGTTTCCGAGGGATACAGGAGGGGCGCGCAACGCAGGCCGGATTGCGAATGATGCCAGGCGAGGGCGGCGGGAAACGCGTCGCGCGTGCGGCGGGAATGCGAGGTGCGTCCGACGAAGCCCAGGCGCCGAAATCCCCGCCCGACCAGCCGGTCGATCAGCAGGCGGGCGTTGGCCGAGTGGTTGGGCGCCACCTCGTGAAACCGCGGCGCCGTGACGCTCGAGGTCGCCGATACGACGGATAATCTTTCCCATCCCTCGGGCGCGAGCGCGGTCGGCTCGACCAACGGCAAAAGCAGCACGCCCTCCACGCCGCGCGCGGCGATGGCGCGAAACGCGGCGCCCCAGCCTCGCCGCCCGGGTTTCACGCGGAGGACGGAAAACGCGAAGCCGAGCTCCCGCGCCCGCTCGCAGGCATGACGATGCAAACGGGTGCAGTAGCCGGACTCGGCGCCCTCCGGATAATCGGTCACCGCGCAGAGATTGGCGCGCAAGCCGGCCTTGGTCCCGCGCCGCAGGTGATGCATGAGCTTTCCGATCTCGGGATCGGGCCGGTAACCCAGCCGGGCGGCGGTGGCGCGGATCCGCGCGCGCAACGCCTCCGAAACACCAGGACGCCCGCGCAGGGCGCGCGAGACGGTCATCGCGCTGACGCCGAGTTCGGCGGCTACGGCGGAAAGGGAGATGCGGGGCATGGCGACGGCGACGATGTCGCAGGCAAGCGCCGCGCGAAGGCGGACGCAACCACCCGCGCGCCCGGCGGGATTTCGCCAATGCGCGGCAAACCCGAACGCCCGGAGTTTCGGCTCGCCGCGGGGCCGGTTTCAAACAAACGTTTGAAATCATGGCCCGGCCCCGTCGCACGTCCTCCTCCGCCTCGGACGGAACCCGCGAACGGATCCTCGACGCGGCCGAACGGCTTTTCGCCCGCGACGGACACGCCGGAGCCACGCTGCGCGCCATCACCCGGACGGCGCGCGTCAACCTCGCGGCGGTGAACTACCATTTCGGCGGAAAAGACGCGCTCTACCGGGCGGTCTTCGTGCGCCGCATCCGTCCGATGAACGAGGCGCGGCTCGCCGCCCTGGACCGGTTCGAGCGCGCCGGAACGACGCCGATCCCGCTGCGCGAGTTGCTCGAGATCATCTTCCGCCCCATAGCCGACCTGATCGAGACGGCCGGCGCCGAGGTGGTGCATCCCTTCGTCCGCTTGATGGCGCGCAATTTCGTCGAGACGCCGGCTTTCATGGACAAGGTCGTCCACGAGGAATTCAGTCCCGCGGCCGCGCGCTTCACCCCGCATCTGCTCGGCGCCCTGCCCCATCTGGATCATGCCACCCTGCTCTGGCGCGCGCGCTTCGTCATCGGCGCCGCGAACATCACCTTCGGCCGCATGCGGCTCGTCGAACGCCGTCTTCGCGACCTCGGCGCACGCACCGACGGCGACACGATCCTCCGCCAGTTGGTCGCGTTCGCCGAGGCCGGTCTGCTCGCGCCCGTCCCCCTGCCCGCCCCGTCATGAACCGACTCGCCCTTCGCATGCTTTTTGGCGACCACGCCAAATACCTCATGCTCATCAGCGGCATCACCTTCGCCACGATCCTGATGGCCCAGGGCGCATCGCTCTTCTTCGGTCTCATGTCGTGGACCTTCGCGCCGCTGCGCAACATCCACGCGCCCGTCTGGGTGGCCGATCCCCGCGTCGAGCAGGTCAACGACAACAAGCCCCTGCGCGACACCGACGTGAACCGCGTCCGCTCGGTCGACGGGGTGGCCTGGGCCGTGCCGCTTTATCAGGGCAACGTCCAGGCGAAGCTGCTGAACGGAAGCTCCAAGCTGGTGACCCTCGTCGGACTCGACGCCACCACGCTGATCGGCGCGCCCACCGAGATGATCGAGGGCCGGCTCGAGGATCTGCGGCTGCCCAACACCGTGCTTGTCGACGAATACGGCGTGGAACGTCTGGGAGAGGGCCTGGGCCGGCCGCTCCGCCTGGGCGACAGCTTCGAGATCAACGACCACGAGGCGCGCGTGGTCGGCGTTTGCCGCGCGCACCGCTCCTTCACGGGAGGCCCGTTCGTGTTCACCACCTACGACCGGGCGGTGTCCCAATACGTGCCCGCGCAGCGCAAGCTGCTCAGCTTCATCCTCGCCGGCCCCGCCCCGGACGTCGCGCCGGAGGAGCTCGCGGCGCGCATCGGCGCGGAGACCGGCCTCGGCGCGTTCACCCAGGACCGGTTCATGTGGTCGACCATCCGGTGGTATGTGCACAACACCAGCATCCCGATCAACGTCGGCACGATCGTCCTGCTCGGCTTCCTGATCGGCACGGCGATCTCCGGCCAAACCTTCTACTCCTTCGTCCTGGAAAACCTGCGCAACCTCGGCGCCTTGAAGGCCATGGGCGCCGGCACCGCGACGCTTTGCCGCATGCTCGTCCTCCAATCGCTGGCGGTCGGCCTCATCGGCTACGGGGTCGGGCTGCTCGTGGTCTCCTTGCTCGGACGCCTCGCGATCGCCACCGGCAAGGTGCCTTTTCTCATCACCTGGCACATCCCGGCCGGCGTGCTGTGCGCGGTGCTCTTCATCTGCGTCCTCGCCTCGCTGCTCGGCATCCTGAAGGTCGCGCGGGTGGAACCGGCGATCGTCTTCCGCAGTTGAAAACCGGATACGGAACCCGCGCCATGGACGCCTTTCCCCCGCCCGACCAGCCGCTCCCCGCGCCGCTCGCCGTCCGCCTCTCCGGCGTCGACAAGGCCTTCGGCCCCGCCTCCGCCCGCACCGTCGCCCTGCGCCGCGCGGACTTCGAGGCCCGACTCGGCGAACTCATGATGCTCGTCGGCCCCTCGGGTTGCGGAAAAACCACCCTCCTTTCCATCCTCGCCGGCACCCTCGCCCCCGACGCGGGCGCGCTCAACGTGCTCGGCTACGATCTCGCGGACATGAGCCAGGCCGCGCTCACGCGATTCCGTCGCCGGCACGTCGGCTTCATTTTTCAGCAGTTCAATCTCATCCCCACCCTCAGCGTGTGGGAGAACGTCGCCGTGCCGCTCCTCATCCAGGGCGAGACGCGCCGGAAGGCCGAGGAAAACGCCCGCGCCCTGCTCGCCGAGGTCGGGCTGCGAGGCCGCGAAAACGAGCGTCCCGGCAAGCTCTCCGGCGGCCAGCAGCAACGCGTCGCCATCGCGCGCGCTCTCGTCCATCGGCCGCCGCTCCTGGTCTGCGACGAACCCACCAGCGCGCTCGACAGCCAAAGCGGCCAGCAGGTGATGGAGATCATCGCCGGCTTCGCCCGCGACCCGCATCGCGTCGTCGTCATCGTCACCCACGATCCCCGCGTCTACCGTTACGCCGACCGCATGACGGAGATGGAGGACGGCCGCATCACCCGCGTGCTCCAGTCCCCCGCCGAAATCGCCGCCGCGCATCCCGCCGCGCATTAAGCCCGCACCCCGCCCCGCCATCCCCCTCCCGCCATGCTTCTTTTCCGCAAACTATCCTTCTGGCTCGCCCTCCTCGGTCTCATCTCGACCGCGCTCCTCGTGCGCGACCTTCACGCCGAGTTTGAACAAGCCCCCCCGCCGCCCCCGGTCGCTCCGCCCGCCAAACCCGCCGGCCGAGGCGTCGGCGCGGCCGGCATCGTCGAGGCGCTCAGGGAAAACACCGCCGTGGGCGTTCCGGTTTCGGGGCTCGTTTCCGAGGTGCCGGTCAAGGTCTGGGACCGCGTCGAGGCCGGCGCCCCGATCCTGCGTCTCGACGACCGGGAACTGCGCGCCCAGCTCGTCGCCAGGGAGGCCGAGATCCCTGTCGCCGCGGCGGAGCTCAAGCGCCTGCAAACCCGGCTCCTGCGCGTGGAAAAACTTTCCGCCTCCGGCGCCTCGCCCGACGCCGACCGCGACACGCTCCGCGACGAGCTCGAGGTGGCCAAGGCCGGGCTGGACGCCGCCCGCGCCGCGGTCGAGCAGACGCGCCTGCTGCTTGCGCGGCTCGTCGTGCGCGCCCCGACCGCGGGAACGATTCTGCAGGTCAACGTCCGTCCCGGCGAGTTCGTGGCCGCCGGCGCGACGAAGGCCCCGATCCTGCTGGGCGACATCTCCCAGGTGCAGGTGCGGACCGACGTCGACGAGCAGCTCGCCCCGCGCATCCGTGAAGGCGCCTCGGCCGTCGGCTATCTGAAGGGCGAGACGCGGGATCCCCTGCCCCTGCGCTTCGTCCGCATCGAGCCCTACATCGTGCCCAAGACGTCGTTGACCGGCTCCTCGACGGAGCGCGTCGACACGCGCGTGCTCCAGGTGATCTACACGCTTCCCGAACATCCGGGGCGTCCGATCTACGTGGGCCAGCAGCTCGACGTGTTCATCGCCGATTGATTTCGGCCGACGCGCACCCTGCCCCGCTCAATCCGCCGACGGAAGCGAAAGGGTGAACACCGAGCCGCGACCGGGCTCGCTGACCAGCATGATCGAGCCGCCGTGGCGCTCGACGATTTGCCGGCAGATGCGCAAGCCGAGTCCTTGGCCGCCGCGCTTGCTCGAGCGCAAGGGCTGGGTGAAGGCGACCCCGGCCTCGCCCTCCGGAAAGCCGCGGCCGTTGTCGGAGATCTCCACCACCACGCGCCGCTGCTCCTCGCGCAGGATCACGCGCACGTCGTCCGCGCCGGCCTCGAAGGCGTTCTTGAACAGGTTCTGGAAAACACGGTGCAGCTCGTAGCGGTCGCCCATGACCGTGAGCCCGCTGCCCACGCCCCGCGAGCCGGCGAGCCCGCAACGCTGGCCGCCGACGCGCAGGTTGGGACTGTTGAAAAACAGCACCGAGTGGACCGACTCGATCTCGGCCTGCAGGTCGAGCCGCTCGCGCACGATCCTAGCGCCGTCGTTGAAGCGGCAGGTGTGGGCGAGATGCAGCAGGTAGTTGGACGTGTGCTCGAGCTTCTTGGCGATCGCGTCGATCGGCTTGGCCTGGTCTCCCACGGTGTTCTTGAGCTGGGTCGTCTCCTGGATCAGGCGGGCGGTGTAGCCGAGCGTCGAGAAAAGCGCGTTCTTCAGATCGTGCACCATCGAGGCCGAGGCCTCGCCGTGGGCCGCGAGCGTGTCCTTCGCCTCGAGCTCCTTTTGCAGCAACGAGATCACGCCCTCCATCTCGCGCAACGCCGCGCTGCGGCCGCGCCGCCGCAGCGCGACGTCCACCTCGTGCTGGGCGAGCGCCACGATATCGGGGGAATCAAAGGGGACCTGCAGGCATTGCTCGCCCAGCACCTTCACCGCGCGGCCCGCCCCCAGCGCGATCACCGACATCTCCTGGTCGATCTCGCGAAACGCGGAGGCGAGCTCCTCGCTCGAACGCCCCGCGCTTCTCAGGTCGAGCACCGCGAGCGCGAAACGACGCTGGCGCATCCGCTCCACCGCGGCCTCGAAGGTCCGCTCCAGGGTGACCTCGAACTCCTCCTCCAGCCGCTGATGCACGCGCCCGCGGGTCTCGCCGTCGGTCGCCACCACGAGCACCGCCGGCAGCGCCTCGTCGGCGCTGCGCGACATCGCCAGGCTTCCCAGCGGAAAAGGATCGGCGCTGGAGCCGGCGAGCGGGCTGAACGGGGATACGGCGGAGGTCTTCATATCATCCGCCGCGGCGCCGCGAAACGGCCGAACGCGGAGCGACGGATTGACCGCGCCCCTCGTCACGCCATCCCATGCATGCTCCCGGCTCGGCGGGATAATAAACCATAGGACCGTAGAGAAAATTTATACAGCAGAGTGTCAATCGCCCCATTAGGCGGCCTAAACTTTCAACCGATTTTCATGACCGAAACTTTCGCTCTTCTCCTCGGCATCGCCCTCGGCGGCGTCGTCGCCTGGCTCGCGCTCCGCACCCAGGGCGCCGCCCTCCGGGAACGTCTGCTCGCCCGCGACACGGACGCCGCCCGCCTGCAAAACGAGGTCTCCGCCCGGGAAGCCGCACTCGAGGAGCTCCGCCGCGAGCTCGGCTCCGCCCGGACCGAGCATGTCTCGACCCAGACCGCCCTCGCCGCCGAGCGAGCCGCCGCCGCCGAACGCATCGCCGCCCTCACCGAGGCGCAGGAACGGCTCGCCACCGAGTTCAAGGCACTGTCCGCCTCCGCGCTTCAGGCGAACAACACCGCCTTCCTCGAGCTCGCGAAGGAGACGCTCGGGCGCACCCGCCAGCTCGCGGACGGGGACCTGGAAAAGCGCCAGCTGGCGATCGAGGCGCTGGTCAAACCCTTGCGCGAGACGCTAACCCAGGTCGAAACCAAGATCACCGCCTTCGACAAGACCCGCGCCGAGTCCGCCGCCGCGCTCGCCCAGCAGCTCCAGACGCTCGCGCAATCGCAAACCAGCCTCCAAAGCGAGACCGCCCGCCTCTCGACCGCGCTGCGCTCCACCACCACGGCCGGCACCTGGGGCGAGTTGCAGCTCCGCCGCGTCGTCGAGCTCGCGGGCATGACCGACTACTGCGATTTCACCGAGCAGTCCTCCGTCACGCTCGAGGACCGGGCCCGGCTCCGGCCCGACCTGCTCGTGCGCCTGCCCGGCGGCCAGCAGATCGTGGTCGACGCCAAGGCGCCCAACGAGGCCTACCGCGACGCCGCCTCCGCGCCAGACGAAGCCACCCGCGCCGCCAAACTCGCCACCCATGCCGCCCAGGTTCGCGCCCACGTCGACGCCCTCGGCGCCAAGGCCTACTGGGAGCAATTCCAGCCCTCGCCCGAGTTCGTGGTGCTCTTCCTCCCCGGCGACCAGTTCCTCGCCGGCGCGCTTTCCGCGGACCCCGCGCTCCTCGAACGGGCCATCACGAAAAAGGTGCTGCTCGCCACGCCCGCCACGCTCATCGCCCTGCTCAAGGCCGCCGCCTACGGCTGGCGCCAGGAAAAAGCCGCGAAAAACGCCGAGGAAATCTCGGCCCAGGCCCGCGAGCTCTACGACCGCATCACCGGCTTCGCCGAGCACCTGGCCAAGATCGCCCCCGCCCTCGAAAACGCCGCCAAGGCCTACAACCAGGCCGTCGGCGCGTTCGAGAGCCGCGTCCTCCCCGCCGGCCGCCGGCTCGAGGAACTCGGCGCCAAGGGCAACAAGGACCTGCCCCTCACCCTCCCCGGCACCGAGACCGCGCCGCGCGAGTTGACCAAACGCGCCTGAGGCAGCCCGCGCCCGGCGGGACGGCGACCGCGTCCCCGGCAAACGTTTCGCGCGCGCTTTCCTTTTTCCGGCTTATCGGCCTTCTTGCCCGCTTTCTCCTCCGCCGTCCCTTTTTCTTCGTGTCCACGCCCGCCTCGTCCTCCGCCTCGCCCGGGGCCACCCCGCGCCCGCTCTCGCTCGGCGTGATCTTTCTCACGCTCTACCTCGATCTCATCGGGTTCTCGATCGTGTTCCCCCTCGGCCCGACCCTGCTCAAGCACTACCTGGAGGCCGACGGGGGCCAAGGTCTGCTCGGCTCGCTGCTCGGCCACATCAACGCCCTCGCCCGCACGCTCGGCAACGAAAGCCACCTGCCCGAGGTGCTGTTCGGCGGCGTTATCAGCTCGATCTTCTCCATCCTTCAATTCGTTTTTTCGCCCTTCTGGGGCGGGCTCTCCGACCGCGTGGGCCGCCGTCCGGTGCTGCTCTACACCGTGGCCGGCACCGCCCTCAGCTACGCGCTTTGGGCGCTGAGCGGCAGCTTCTGGCTCTTCCTGCTCGCCCGCGTCCTCGGCGGGCTCTTCGGCGGCAACCTCTCCGTCGCCACCGCCGCGGTGGCCGACGTCACGAGCCGCGCCGAGCGCAGCAAGGCGATGGGACTGGTCGGCGCCGCCTTCGGCCTCGGCCTCGTCACCGGCCCCGTCATCGGCGCCCTCACCGCCCAGATCAACCTCGTCGAGAAATTCCCCTCGCTCGCCGCCTACGGCGTAAACCCGTTCACCACGCCGGCGCTCGTGGCCTTCGCCCTGGGCCTGCTCAACCTCCTCTGGATCCGCGCCCGCTTCCGCGAGACGCTCTCCCCCGACGCCGCCGGCCGCTCCGCCGAGCCGCGCCTGCGCAACCCCCTCCGCGCCATCCTCGGTCTCGACAACGCCGCCATCCGCGGCGCCAACCTCGTGGGCTTCCTCTACCAACTGGCCTTCGTCGCCATGGAGGCCTCCCTCGTTTTCGTGAGCGCCGAGCGCTTCGGCTACGGCCCCATGCAAAACGGCAAGCTCATGGGCTTTCTCGGGATTTGCTCGATCATCACCCAGGGCTACATCGTGCGCAAACTCGTCGGCCGCGTCGCCGAGACGCGCCTGCTCGCCATCGGCCTGCTTTGCTCCACCGCCGGCCTGCTCGGCGTCGGCTTCGCCCCGACCACGGGCGTCCTTTACGCGGCCGTCGCCTTCCTGGCTTTCGGTGGCGGCCTGATCAACCCGGCGAACACCGGACTGATCTCGCTCTACGCCGGCCCCGGCGAACAGGGCCGCGTGCTAGGCATCTACAGATCGCTCGGATCCCTCGCCCGCGCCATCACCCCGATCTGCGCCGGCATCCTCTATTGGACCACCAGCGCGGCCACGCTCTACGTCATCGCCGGAGCACTCGCCCTCGCCGCCTGCGCCGCGACGTTCCGCCTGCCCCAGCCGTCCCGCGCCTGATCCGGAGCCGTCCGCTCCCGCGAGATTCGCCAATGGCCCCCCAGGGTTGGCGAACCTTGGACATTTTTGCGCGAAGAGATCGGCAACCGGCCCCCGATTTGCATTAGTGGGACCCTATGTCGCGTCCCAAGCTTTCCGCGCTCACCGTCTCCGCCCTGGTTCTGTTATCCGCGATTTGGCTGCTTCGCCCGGCATCGAAACAAGCGCCCGACACCGGCCGGGCTGCGGCGCCTCGAGATGTCCCATCGGCACCCGCCGTCATCGCCGACGAGCCGGTTCCCTCGCGCACAGCCCCGGTTGCGATACCCAATCAATCCGCCAAACCCACCGCGCCGCTCGCCGCGACCACCGCGCTTCTCGAATGGTCCGAACACTACCTCGCCGCGTCGGACTCGGATCGCCCCGCCCTGCTCGCCGAGGGCCTGGCGCTCGCCCGCGAACGCCGCCCTTTCCTCGCCGAGCTGATTCGCAAAGACCCCGAAGCCGCCCTCGCGGCCGCCGTCCCGCGTGCGATCCGCTCGCGGCTTCCCGCCGAGATCGTCGCCGAGCTTGAGCAACGGGTCTCCGCCCGCGCCGAACTCGCCGTCATCCAGTCCTGCCTGCACCCGCCCGGCGCCGCGCACGATCAATCGGACGACATCTACCGCTCCACCGTGATCGACGGCCGGGAATACCGCGCCCACGTCTATGGTTCGCGCCTGCGCGACGCCTCGCTCCGCTCCACCTCGATCATCGGTATCGCCATGGATCGCGATCTCGCCGTCGCAGACACCCGCCTGCGCGTCGTCGACGACGCCGAAAACACGGATTCCAACGCCGGGACCTCCGTCACGGTCGAGGCCGACGGCGTGATCACCGTCCTTCCCTCTCGCGAATCCCTCGCTCCGTTCGCGGCCACGCTCCTCGCCTCCGAACAGAATCCGGTGATCGTCGAGGCCGACTCCGGCGCCGGCTCCAGCGGCGTGAGCGGACGCCCCACCCAGGCTTGGACCCAAGGCACGAAGACCCTGCTGGTCATCCCGGTCGACTTCTCCGACCTCGTCGGCACGCCGATCAACAAATTCGACGGCAACGCCCAGATCACGCCCGCCTACATCAACAATGTCATCAACGGGGCGAACGGCGTGCGCGCCTTTCTCCGGCAGAGCAGCTACGGGAAAACCGACGTTCTCTTCGATTCCGCGGGCGATGTGACCGGCGTCCTCCGGATGCCCAACACCGCATCCAGCTACGCGACGGCCGACGACAGCTCCCTGCTCCACACCCACGCCCGCGCCGCCGCCGTCACCGCCGGATTCAACCCCGACGCCTACGACCGGGTCGCCGTCGTCTTCACCTACCTGGGGGATCTTTCCGGCTCCCAAATCACCTACGGCGGTCTCGCCAATGTCGTCGGCCCCGACCTCTGGGTGAACGGCGCGTTCGACCTGCGGGTCGTCGGCCACGAGCTCGGCCATACCTACGGGCTGCGCCACGCCAACCTATGGAAGGTCGCCGACGGCAACCCGGTCTCGCTCGCCGGCACCTCCCTCGAATACGGCGACCCCTTCGACCTCATGGGCGACGGCGACTTCTTCGAAAACGATTTCAGCCACTGGAACAAAAGCCTCCTCCAATGGATCCCCGACGCCGCCGTCACCCTGGCCGCGACCTCCGGCACCTACCGCATCCATCGCTTCGACTCCTCCGCGGCCGACCTCGCCGCCCCTCGCGCCCTGAAGATCGTGCGCGACACCACCCGCGACTACTGGATCGGCTACCGCCGCGGCACCTCGTCCAGCTCCGCCGACAACGGCGCCTACGTCCTCTGGGGCTACAACAGCGCCGGCCGCGGCAACCTCCTCGACCTCGTCACCCCCGGCGTCGACGCCACCAACGCGCCGCTGCCCCTCAACAGCACCTTCAACGATACCGCCGCTGGCATCACGCTGCGTCCAGTCGCCCAGGGCGGCTCGGGCGCCGACGAGTGGCTGGACGTCCAGGTGACCCTCCAACCCCGTATCCAGTGGGCCGCGACAAGCTACGTCGCCAACGAGCAGAGCGGCTCCGTCGTCCTCACCGTCACCCGGTCCGCCAATTCGACGGGCGCGGTCTCCGTCGCGTATGCCACCGCCTCGGGCACCGCCGTCGGCGGGACCGACTTCACCGCGAAATCCGGCACCCTTGGCTGGGCCGACGGCGACTCCTCGCCCAAGACCATCACGATCACCCTCGCGGCCGACGCGCTGGTGGAGGGCGCGGAAACCTTCACCGTCACGCTCTCCGCCCCCTCCGGCGGCGTCCTGGTCGAGCCCTCGCTCGCCACCGTGACCGTGGCCGATCCGGGCGCCCGCGACCCCTCCTTCCCCATGCCGCTTACCGGCAGCTCCATTTTCAACGCCGTCGTGCAGCCCGACGGCAACATCCTCGTCGGCGGCGCCTTCAGCTTCATCCAGACGCCCGACTTCACCGTCTACGAACACGCCCGCATCGCCCGGCTCACGCCCTCCGCCGGCGTCGACGAGACGTTCGATCCGGGCTCCGGGGCCAACGGCGCCGTGAACGCGCTGGCCCGCCAGCCCGACGGCAAGGTTCTCCTCGCCGGCGACTTCAGCACGATCAACGGCATCGCCCGCAATCGCGTCGCCCGGCTTCACCCCGACGGCTCCCTGGACACCTCGTTTGCTCCCGCCGGCCCGGACGGCGCCGTCAACGACATGCTCCTCCAGCCCGACGGGCGCATCCTTCTCGTCGGCGCCTTCGCCAATGTGAACGGCGTCGCCAGAAACCGGATCGTCCGGCTCCAACCCGACGGCGCTCTCGACGCCACCTTCGCCAACCCGACTTACAGCGCCGGCACCGCCCTCCGCAGCCTCGCCCTGCAACGCGACGGCAAGATCCTGGCCGCCGGCGGACTCAACTACGGCTTCGGCGACGGCGGCGGCGTGGGATTCAAGTCGGGCATCGTGCGGCTCAACGCCGACGGCACCCGCGACACCTCCTTCGACGTCGGCTACGGCGCCCACACCAGCTCCTCGACCTCCACCCTCACGACCATCCAGCGTGTCGTCGTCCTGCCCGACGATCGCATCGTGGTCTCCGGTTCCTTCAGCGGATTCAACAACTCCGCGCGCGGCCGTATCGCGCGCCTGAACTCCAACGGCTCGCTGGACGCAACCTTCGCCCCGTCGGCGGACAACACCGTCTACGCCCTGCTGCCCCTGCCCGACGGCAGCCTGCTCGCCGGAGGCGACTTCACCACGGTCGGCGGAGTGTCCGCCTCGCGCATCGTCCGCATCCTCTCCAACGGCGCGGTCGACACCGCCTTCGCCGCCGCCGGAGGCCACTCGTCCACCGTTCGCCACCTCGCGCTTCAGAGCGATGGCAACGTGCTGCTTGCGGGCAATCTCGGCACCTTTCAAGGCACCACCGACTCGCGTCCTCTCTGGCGCCTTATCCCCGGACTCGCAGGCCTTCCCGGCGTGGTCCAGTTTGCCGCCGACGCCGCCTCCGGCGTCGAGGGCGCCAACGCCACGCTCACCGTCACGCGCGGCGGCGGTTCCCTCGGCGCGCTCACGATCGGCTACGCCACCGTGGCCGGCACCGCATCCGCCGGCTCCGACTTCACCGCCACCTCGGGATCGCTCAGCTGGGCCGATGGCGACGCCTCCGCTAAGACGATCACCGTCCCGCTCGCCTCCGACGCGCTCGCCGACACGCCCGAATCCCTCGTCGTGAATCTCGGCGCCCCGCAAATCGGCGGCGCGCTCCTCGCCGATCGCCAGCAGGCGACGGTCACGATCGCCACCGCGTTCACCGCCTGGCAGGCGACGCACTTCAGCTCCGCCGAAATCGCCGACTCCGCCGTATCCGGCGACAGCGCCGACCCCGACGGCGACGGACTCGCCAACCTCACCGAGTTTGCGCTCGGCCGAAACCCGCGCCTCGCCGACGCCTCCGGAGCCTGGAGCACGGCCGTGCAAAAAATCGGCGGCGTGGACTATCTCACGCTCACCTTCAAACGCCGCGCTCCAGCCCTGGACCTGACCTATGCCGTGCAATCCAGCGAAGACCTCGCCGCGTGGGCCTCCGGCCCCGTCCAAGTCGGTTCCGCCGTGGCCGACGGCGACGGCACGGAAACCGTAACCTACCGCGATACCGTCGCCGTCGGAAACGGGGCGCGTCGTTTCCTGCGGGTGCAGGTGACCCGCACGCCTTGATCGGAATCACAAAAAGGCCGCCCGAATCCGGGCGGCCTTTTTTGCGTAAACCGGGTTAGGGGGTGTTTTCAACCCAGCGTCGCGGAGAAACGCTCGAGGCGGGCGATCACGCGCTCGCGACCGAGCAGACGGAAGAGGCTCGTGATGCTCGGGCCCGCGCCAAGACCGGTCACGGCGATGCGCGCCACGCCTTGGTAATCGCCAAAGCCGAGCCCGCGCGATTCAGCGAGCGCCTTGAGCGCCGCCTCGATCGCGGCGTCGGAAGCGAAATCGAAAGCGGGCGATTTCAAAGCCTCGACCAGCTCCGCCAAGCGCGTCTTCGGCTCGCCCTTGCCGAGCGTCTTTGCCCTGGCCTTTTCGTCGGTCGGATAACTCTCGCCCCAGAAATAGGCCGTGTAGGCGGGCAGCTCCTCGAATCCTTTGATCTTCGGCTGGGCCAGGCCCATCACCGCGTCGAAGTAGCCCGCGTCCGCCGCCAACGCGGCGGCGACGCCCGCGGTCTCCGCCTGCAGGCTAGAGAAATAGGCGCGGGCCTTCGCGACGAACTCCGCCGGCGGGAGGGCCAGCAGATAGAGCATGTTCATGTGCGCCATCTTCTTGTCGTCGAAGCGGGCGTTGCTCTGGTTCACCGCCGGCAGGTCGAAGAGCTTCACGATCTCGCCGATCGGCATCTTCTCGCGGTCGTCTCCGGGATTCCAGCCGAGAAGCGTGATGAAATTGACCACCGCCTCCGACAGGTATCCGCGACGTTGATACTCCTCGATCAGCGCGCCCTGGTCGCGCTTCGACATCTTGCCCGGGCCGTTCTGCTTCAGGATGAGCGGGATGTGGGCGAAGATCGGCGGCTTCACGCCGAACGCCTCGAAGAGCGCGACGTGCTTGCTCGTGTTGGAGAGGTGGTCCTCGCCGCGGATCACGTGGGTGATCTTCATCGCGATGTCGTCGACGACGTTCACGAAGTGGAAGACCGGATTGCCGTCGGAGCGGAAGATCACGAAGTCCTCGTCCTCCACGCGCTCCACGCGGCCGCGGATCGCGTCCTCGATCACCATCGGGGCGGTCTTCACCTTCTCGACCTCCTTCTTGCGGTGCTCGTCGAACACCGTGTAACGGTCGCCCAGCAGCTTGAACCAGGTCGCGCCGTCCTTCTCGTAGGTCCGGCCGGCCGCCTTCAGCTTCTCCAGATACTCGCGATAGACATGCGCGCGCTCGCTCTGGCGGTAGGGACCGAAATCGCCCCCGCCGTTCGTGCCGATCCGCGGTCCCTCGTCCCAGTTCATGCCCAGCCAGACGAGCGAGTCGTAGATCACGCGGAGAAACTCCTCCGAGTTGCGCGCCGTGTCGGTGTCCTCGATGCGGAGGATGAAGGTGCCTCCCGTGTGGCGGGCGTAGAGCCAGTTGAACAGCGCGGTGCGGGCGCTGCCGATATGGAAAAACCCGGTGGGACTCGGGGCGAAACGGACGCGGACGTGGCTCATGGCGAAAGGTGTTCGAAACGTTGAACCGCCCACCCTGCCCTCGTCGCCCCCCCGCCCGCAAGCCCGCGCTGCGCCTGCTGCCACGGCCAGGGGACCATGGTCCCCGACGGGCGGGACCATTACCCGGGCCCTGCGACCCTGTCCGTTCATGCCTGAGAAAGCTATGCTTCATCCCATGCACCCGCGGCGCGTTCCCCTCTCCCCGTTATCCATGGCCCGACGCACGCGCGCCCTCACCCTGATCGAGGTCATGGCCGCGGCGGCCGTCCTCGGCCTCGTGATCGTGGGCGTGCTCGCCGCGCTCGTGCAATCGCGCCGGCTCACCGAGGGCAGCATCTACCAAAACGCGGCGCTCACCGTCGTCCAAGGCTACCTCGAACAGATCAAGGAGTCCGACTTCGCCAACGTGCCGTATTACCAGGGCACCACGCTCGTCGCGGGCAACAGCAACGACCCCATCGCGGGCGTCACCTCCGCCAATCGATCAAAGGCGATCAAGACCCTCCTCAACAACACCGACGTCGACACCATCGCCAACTCCGACGGCGAAACCATCTCCGACTACCTGCTCATCTCGTCCGGCTCGCCGCCCGCCATCTCCTCGATCACGCCCGGTGGCACGGCCCCCTCCGGGGTCGAGGACAACGTGAAACTCGTCGACGTGAACCAGACGACGAGCAAGGCCGACGACCTTCGCCTGCGGCTCTGGGTCTGGGTCACCGACGCCTCCGCCACAGGCTACGACGCCACCCAGGTGCGCTCGATCGTGATCATCTACCAATGGGCGATGAGCGACGGAGCCAAGACCCGCTGGTTCGTGGGCTCCGTCCGTTCCCTGCGCTCCGCCGTGCCCACCGTCTAATCCCATGCCGACTCCCCCGCTCATCGATCCTGCGCCACGCGACGCCCGCCGCGCCTTCACGATGCCCGAGGTGCTCGTCACGCTCGGCATCTCCGCCTTGGTCGTGCTCGGCGCCCTCACCTTTTTCATCCAAGGGCTCAACGTCTTCTCCTTCGACGTGGGGAAAAACCGCGTCAACCGCGACATCCGATCCTTCACCAGCGAGCTCGCCGACAACGCCACCTACGCGAACTACTTCCAGATCTACCCAAACTTCAGCACCCGCACCGTCACCACCACCGTGAGCGGCGCCTCCGTGACCACCCCCGCCAACGTGGAGGACAAGCAGACGGGCGACATGCTGGTCCTCGTCTTCAAGGACCCGGCCAAGGTCGACTTCGTCAACCGCATCGTGGGCTACTACCGCGCGCCGAGCGACCCGAGCGATCCGCGCAGCGAGGGCCCCGTGCGAAAATTCGACCTGCGCATCTCCCCCTCCAGTTCCGCGGCGATCCACACCCTCCTCCCCGCCGCCTCCACCTTCGCCACCAACGAGGAGGTGATCGAGATGTCCAAGGGCCTGGCGAACGGCCGCCTCTTCTACAACGTCCGCGGCAAAAGCGTGATGGTGAACGGCCAGATCATCCACCGCGGCGGCCTCGGCAAGACCCGCTACGAGCGCGCCACCAACACCTACAACTTCACCGTCTCCCCGCGCGGCTGAGCCTCGCCCCCCGTCATGCTTCGTCCCCACTCCCGCCGCCCTCGCGGCTCCGCCCTCATCACAGTCACGATCATCTGCGCCTGCCTCGTCCTGCTCGTGGGATCGATCCTGCGCTACGCGCTTACGGAGCGGCGCCTCAACACCCGGCACGCCGCCCGCATAGAGGCCCGCAACGCCGCCGAATCCCTCGCCGAATACGGCGCCGCCCAGATACGCCAGAAATACGAGACCCGCGGCACCTTCACCCTCAACCCCAACGGCACCGACGCCCTCCGCCAGCCGCCGTCCTCCTTCTGGGCCGGCGGCCGCGTCGTCACCTCGGCCTCCGATCTCTCCGCCGCCACCTATCCGCCCGCCGCGTCCCTGGACCTCGAGCTCATCGGCGGCACGGAACGCAGCGTCACCACGGGCACCAGCAGCCTCTACTTCGTCGACCCCGCGGACGAAAACAACCGCGGCGACCCGCTCAGCGGCAAATGGGTCACCCGCCGCGACGTCTCCGTCATCGCCCGCGCCTCCGTGCGTCCGCTCGACGGCGGGCGCCCCATCACCGCCTACGTTTCGGAACGCATCTCCGTGCGCGGGGCCCCGCTTTTCGCCCACGCCATCTTCTACAACATGGACCTCGAGATCTTCAACGGCCCCCCGATGAACATCACCGGCCCGGTCCACACCAACGGCAATCTCTACCTCTATCCGGACAACAACAGCTCGCTCAATTTCTACGGCAACGTCACGGCCACGGGGAACATCTATAAAGCCAAGAAACCCGGCGACGGCTCCGGCGACGGCGCGAGCGCGACCACGCGCAACGGCTCGATCAATTTCCTGAACAAAGCCGGTGCGTTGGTGAATCTCTACGGCAAGGACCTCACCCGCCCCGCATCCAGTCCCGGCCCCGACTTCTGGCGCGACTCGACCGGCTTCACCGGCACCTCGGGCACTTCCTTCGCCAATTTCGCCGCCAACGCGTCCCAAGCCTGGAACGGCTACCTCCAGACCAAGGACCACGGCATCCAAAACTACACGCCCGTCGCGATCGGCAAATACGTCGAGGACCCCACCCCCGCCAACGGCGTGGACAACTCCGTCAACACCGGCCGCGCCATCATCGAGCCGCCCGCCATCCCCCTGGGAAGCGACCCGGACTACGCCCTGAAGATGGAGGTGGAAAAACAAAAATACGCCAACATGGCCGGCCTCTACATCACCGTCACCCCCGGCACCGGCAACATCACCCTCGCCCGCCGCGGCATCGACACCGACGGCTCCCTGAAAAGCACCAAGACCCTGACGATGCCCGGAAACCAAAACCTCGTTAAATTCATCGCCTATCGCGAGACCACCGTCGCCAAGTCCTCGACCAAGATCACCAGCGGCACGAACAAGAATAAATACAACACGGTCACCACCACGACCGTCACCACCACCGCCGGCGCCACCACCACCACCGATACGGAGATCACCAACTCCGCCGTCACCTCCTCCACCACCACGACGCTGGAGAAGGGCATGTATGACAAACACCGCGACAAGCCCCTCGACCTCGTCGAACTCGATATCGCCGCCCTGCGCGACGCGGTCGCCGAGATGCAGAAGGACTCCGGGAGCCGCGACGCCGCCAAGGCGGTCGGCAACTTCGAATCCGCCGACTGGTCGGGCGTCGTCTACGTCGACGTGACCGGCGGTCCCGTCACGCGCATAGTCGACGAATCGTCCTCGTTGCCGGCCGGCAGCACCGTCGCGGCGACCAATGCGCTCAACAAAAACACCGCCGTCCGCATCACCAACGGCTCGGGCAAGGCGCCGAGCTACGGCAGCGCCAACCCGGGCCTGACCATCGCCTCCAACGCGCCCGTCTACATGAAGGGCAATTTCAACACGACCAACGCAAACGGCACCGACGTCAGCTCCACCTCGACCAACAACCCCGCCACCGACTACGAAAGCGGCGAAGTGCCCTGTGCCATCGTGTCCGACGCCATCACCGTCCTCTCCAACGGCTTCAATGACTCGACGAGCAAATCCTCGCCCAATCTCAAGGTCACCTCGGACATCGTGATCTCCGCCGCCTTTCTCACCGGCATCGCGCCCACCAACAAAAACAACAACGGCGCGACCTCCGGCGGCGCCCATAACATCGTCCGCTTCCTGGAGGATTGGAGCAACGGCTCGGGGGTAAAGTATGACACCTGGTTTCGCGGCTCCCTTGTTTGCCTTTTTGAGAGCCGCGTCTTCACCGAGCCCCACGGCGGCGGCTACTACAGCCCGCCCAACCGAAACTGGGGCTTCAACAAGCTCTTCGGCCAGGGCACCTACCCTCCCGGCACTCCGCGCGTGCTTTCCTATCGCCGCGTCGACTTCACCGACCTGACCGCCGCCGAATACGCCACCACCCGAGATTCGTTCAACTGGAAATAGACCGCGGCGCCCCCCCGCCGGCCCCCGCATCGACCGTCCTGATGCGCACCATGCGCCGACGGACATGCTCCGCGTGCGCGTCGGCCGATGCGGCCGAACGGAGACGAAAAAGGGGCGCCCCGACGGGCGTCCCTTTTGTATTTAATAAATCGCTACACGCTCAGGCCGCGGGGGCGGCCGGGGCCGCGCCGGCCTTGGGCGCCGCGGGGGGCACGAGGCCTCCGGTGCCGACGGCGTGGAAGGTCGCGTCCTTCGGCAAGACCGTGCGCTCGCAGAAATCGCCGAACTTCTCGCCCGGCTGACGCTCCAGCGCGTAGCGCTTGATCACCGGTGAGAGCAGCTTCACCGCGTCGTCGATCGTGATGCTCGGGACGACCAGACGGTTGAGACGCGTGCCCTGGTAGGCGGCCCCGAGGTAGAGCGCGTATTTGTTGGGCGCCTTGCCGACGAAGCCGATCTCGGCGAGATAAGGACGCGCGCAGCCGTTCGGGCAGCCGGTGATGCGCAGGCTGATCGCGTCGTGGCGCAGGCCGGCCTCGTCGAGCACGGTCTCGAACTTCTCCACGATGTCGGGCAGCGCGCGCTCGCTCTCGGCGAGGGCGAGACCGCAGGTCGGGAGCGCCACGCAGGAGAGCGCGTTGAGACGCAGGCCCGAACGCTCGTTTTCCTTCTCGAGGGAATATTTCGCGAGGACGGCCTCCACCTTCGGCTTCAACTCGGGCGTGACGCCGGAGATGGTGAGATTTTGCGAAGGCGTGAGGCGGAAGTCGCCGCGCGTGCCTTCGAGCAACTGCGCGACCTCGCGGAGCGCGGTCTTCATCATCCAGCCCTCGCGGTCGATGATGCGACCGGAGAGGATGTGCAGGCCGTAGAACCAGGAGCCGTCCGCGTTCCGATGCCAGCCATGCTGGTCCTGGATGGTGGTGAACTTGCCGGCGCGGGCGGGGCCGAAGACGACGCCGCTGCGCTTCTCGACCTCGGCCTTGAACCAGGCGATGCCCTTGTCGGCGATGGTGTATTTGAGGCGGGCGTGCTTGCGATTGGTGCGGTCGCCGTGGTCGCGCTGCGTGGTGATGACGGCGTGGCCGACCGCGTTGACCTGGTCGCGCGTGATGAAGCCGAGCGTGTCGGCGATGCGCGGGAAGGTCTCCTCGTTGCCATGGCTCATGCCGAGGCCGCCGCCGACGGTCACGTCGTAGCCGAGGAGCTGGCCGTTTTCGATCACCGCGATGTAGCCCAGATCCTGCGAATAGACGTCGACGTCGTTGGAAGGCGGGACGGCGAAGCCGGTCTTGAATTTGCGCGGCAGGTAGGTGTCGCCATACATCGGCTCCTGCTCGGGCTCGCCGCCCGCGACGAGCTCCTCGTCGAGCCAGATCTCATGGTAGGCGCGGGTCTTCGGGAGCGCGTAGTCGGACCAGGCCTTGGCGTCCTGATACACCAGCTCCTGAACGGGCGACTGCTCCGGATTCACCGGGGCCATGACGTTGCGGTTCACGTCGCCGCAGGCCGCGATCGAGTCGAGGAGGATGCTGTGCAGGCGCTGCACGAGCGGCTTCATCTGGCCCTTCAACACGCCGTGGAACTGGAAGGTCTGGCGGGTGGTGAGGCGCAGGGAGGGGAACTGGTATTGCGTGGCGAGCTCGTCCAGCACGAGCCACTGCTTCGGGGTGGCCTTGCCGCCGGGCAGGCGCACGCGGAGCATGAACATCCAGGCCTTGTCCTTGCCGGCCTTCTTCAGCGCGAGGCGCTGATCGCGGTCGTCCTGGATGTAGGTGCCGTGAAACTTGATCAGTTGCTCCGCGTCGGCGGTGACGTGAGGCGTGGAAAGGTCGGCGAACTCCGCCTTCAGGTTGCCGCGCAGGTGACGCGAGGCGGTCTTGATGCCCTCGTTGGCGACGAGGGGCTTGGGAGCGGGGGCGGAATCGGAGGACATGACGGGCTAATGAAAAAGGGAGAAACGTGGTAAATTCGCCACCTGCACGCGAGGGGCAAATACTTTTATTTGTTAGTTTACCAATATAGTAAAGATTACCCACCCGATATCGTTCAAGATTTTGACCCTAAGCGGGAAGCAGAACTCCCATCAATTCCCCGCCCACGGCATCCGCCAGTAATCTTCCGGCGCGGGTAAGCCGGATGGTCGAACCCCCGCGCTCGAGCAGCCCGGACGATTCCAGTCTCGCGAGCTCCGCCTCCAAGGAATCCCAGCCGCGCGTCGCGGCAAACCGGACACGCAATCCGGCGAGGTCGACGCCCTCGTTGAGCCGAAGGCCGAACACGATCGCGTCCTCCGCGAGAAGGGCCGGCGTGAGCGCCACCCGGTCCTCCGTCATGCGCTCCCCCACGGCGACCTGCGCGCCCCACTTGTCGAGGTCAGCCGGGTTCGCGCCGCGCCAGCCCCCGTGCTGCCCGGCGGCGGAGGGGCCGACGCCCGCCCACTCGTGCATGCGCCAGGTATTCAGGTTGTGGATACAGCGGTGTCCCGGGCGGGCGAAGTTGGACACCTCGTATTGCTCGTAGCCGGCGGCGGCGAGCTCGTCCCAGGCCCGGCCGTAGAGCCGAGCCTCGTGCTCGGGGTCGAGCTTCACCTTTCCTTGGGCGAGCTTCACCCAGAGCTTGGTGTCCTCCTCGAAGGTCAGGCAGTAGGTCGAGAGGTGATCGGGCGCGAGGGACGCGGCCATGCGCAGATCCTCGACCATCGCCGCCTCGTCCTGGCCGGGCAGCGCGAACATGAGGTCGAGGTTGACGCTCGCGAAATCCGCGGCGCGCACGCGTTCATAGGCGCGCATGATCTGCTCGCGCGTGTGCTGGCGGCCGAGCGCGTCGAGCAAGGCCGGGGAAAAACTTTGCACGCCCATCGAGACGCGCGTGACGCCGATCGCCCTGAGCGCGGCGAGCCGGGCCTCCGTCACGGAACCCGGCGCAAGCTCGACCGACCACTCCCGCGGCCGCCCTCCGCAGGCGGAAAGCACGATCTCACCCAGCGCGCGGAGATCGTCCGGCGCGAGCATCCCGGGCGTGCCACCGCCCCAGAATACCGTGTCGACCGGCCGTCGCCAGGAGACTAGCGCAAGTTCACGGCGAACATTCTCCAGGTAGGCTTCGACCCCGTCCCGGGTAGGGGCGGTTTGATAGAAAGCGCAAAAATCGCAGGTGCTCGCGCAGAAAGGCACGTGCACGTAGAGCCCGAGCGGGCTTTTCGCAAAAGCCGCGTCAAGCGCCGGGACGTCCATTTCCTGCTTTGCCATGGAAGGGTTGGCCATTATCGCTGTCGGCTTACCCGATACATCTATCGCGATGCACCACCAATCCGTTTTCACCCTGCCCCGCATCCTGCGCACCGTGTTTTGCGCCGCCGCCCTCGCCGTGCTGGCCGGCTGCGATCTCAAGCTCACCGACCTCACGCCGAAGGTTCTGCCGGAGAATCCCTCCCGCATCTACACCTTCGGGCTGCGCGTGACGCCCAAGACCACCACGGTCCAGGAAGGCAGCATCAAGGCCCGTATCGTGGTCGACGGCCAGATCCACGAGATGAACGCCGGCACGCTCGGCAAGAACGTGTTCGAGTATGAGTTCCAGCTGCCCGCCGGCCGCGACGAGCTCGCCTACTACTATATCGTCGACTACGCCATCGAGCACGGCGGCGGCATCACCCGCAAGCAGGACTACACCGACGTCACCCGCACCCGCGTGGTCGGCCGCTACGTGATGTCGATGGAGACCAACCGCGGTCCCGTGGGCGCCCGCATCAGCGTCGTCGGCCGCGGCTTCGGCAGCGCCGACGTCGTGAAGTTCGACGACCAGCCCGTGCGCACCGTGTTCGAGTCCGCCAACGCCCTCAGCTTCTACGTCCCCGCCGTCGAGACCGGCCGCAATTATCGCGTGACCCTCGAAGGCGCCGCCGGCAACTCGCCCATCGGCACCTTCCGCGTCGATCCCGCCGTCCTCGATGTCTCGCCCACCTCGCTCTCGCTCACCCAAGGCGGCGTGCAGCCCCTCACCTTCACGATTCCGGCCCCCGCCCCCGCCGGCGGCCAGCTGCTCGATGTCACCACCGACATCCCCGACAGCGTGATCATGCCCGAGGTCATCGTGCCCGCCGGGCAATCCTCGCTCACCATCGACGTCAAGGGCGGCAAGCCCGGCGCCGGCAACCTGTTCCTCAAGGGCTACGGCAACACCGGCGAGATCACCATCCCGGTGACGGTGAAGTAAGCGGCGCGGCCGGATCCCCGCATCGCACGCGCTCTCTCGCGGAGGCCCGCTTCGGCGGCCTCCGCTTTTTCGTGCCCGCATCAAACCCGTCCGCGCGAGATCCGCGTGCGACGGGGCGGCTGTCATCAAATGCGCGAGGACCGCGGACCACCACGGTGTGCGACAACCGGAAGTCGCCGGGACGGTAACGTGCGGCCACGTGCCGAACCCGTGGTCCGCAGATACCCTCCGCTGCCGTGAATCGCCGCGACCATCCGCAGACGCCCTCGTCGATGCCGATCAGGCCCCGTGTCGGGACCCGCATTCGGCCCGATCCGCACGAAAAAGCCGCCGCCCTTGCGGGGCGGCGGCTTGAAGAGGAAGACGCGATCGCTCGCGACGATCCCGAAGAGAACCGGGCCTTACTTGGCGGGGACTTCGGCGATGGTCTTGAGGATGCGGCTCGCGACGTCGTAGGGATTCGCGGCGGAGTTCGGACGACGATCCTCGAGGTAGCCCTTGTAGCCGTTCTTGACGAAGGCGTGGGGGACGCGGATCGAGGAACCGCGGTCGGCGATGCCCCAGGTGAACTTGTCGATCGACTGGGTCTCGTGGAGGCCGGTGAGGCGGAAGTGATTGTCGGGACCGTAGACGGCGACGTGCTCGGACATGTTCTTGGCGAACGCGGCCATGAGCTTCTCGAAGTATTCCTTGCCGCCGACTTCGCGCATGAACTTGGTGGAGAAGTTGGAGTGCATGCCGGAGCCGTTCCAATCGAGGGGCGTGTTGTAGACGCCGCGGATCGGCTTGCAGTGGAACTCGACGTCGATGCCGTATTTCTCGCACAGACGGACGAGGAGGTAGCGGGCCATCCAGACGTCGTCGGCGGCCTTCTTGGAGCCCTTGCCGAAAATCTGGAACTCCCACTGGCCGGAGGCCACTTCGGCGTTGATGCCTTCGTGATTGATGCCGGCTTCGAGGCAGAGATCGAGATGCTCCTCGACGATCTGGCGGGCGATGTCGCCGACGTTCTTGTAGCCGGCGCCGCAGTAGTAGGGGCCTTGGGGGGCGGGATAGCCGCCCTCGGGGAAGCCGAGCGGGCGACCGTCCTGATAGAGGAAGTATTCCTGCTCGAAGCCGAACCAGGTGTCCGCGTCGTCGAGGATGGTGGCGCGGGAGTTGGAGATATGGGGGGTGCCGTCGGCGTTGTAGACCTCGCACATGACCAGCACGCCGTTCTTGCGGGTGCTGTCCGGATACACGGCGACGGGCTTCAGCACGCAGTCCGAGCTGCCGCCGGGGGCCTGCTGGGTGGAGCTGCCATCGAAGCCCCAGAGGGGGAGCTCCTCAAGCTTCGGGAAGCTCGCGAATTCCTTGATCTGGGTCTTGCCACGGAGGTTTTGAACGGGCTTGTAGCCGTCGAGCCAGATGTATTCGAGTTTGTATTTAGCCATGGATATGGAGGTTAGGAGAAAGTGGGCTTCTGGGCGGCGACCACATCCGCCCAAAAAGCCGATGCGTCACCGGGTAAAACCCGAGCGCCAACGTTTCAGCACCCGGTGTGCCAGCAATGAAAAAAATTGCTGCGGCTCCGAGATGCGATGCGAATCCCTTCTTATCGCCACTTCCCTGCCGGAGCACGGCGGATCACGCGGTCAAAAATGTCCACTTTCCCGGCGCCGAGAACTTGCGACGCGGCATCGGCTGCGGATGCTGGTTATTTTCGACCATGCAGCAGATGAAGGACACCCGAAGGGCGCTGGTGCGGATCGGCTACGACGGACGCGTGCACAAGACCTTCCGCGGCCATCAGGCGGCCGAGCGCTTCGAGAACGAGATCCGCGTGTTGCGCTACCTCGAGTCCAAGGGCTGCGACTACGTGCCGCGCGTGCTTGAGGCCTATCCGGAGGAGCATCGTCTCGTCACCACCAGCTGCGGGCAGCGCGTGGAACACATCACCGAGGAAAAAGTGCGCGACATCTTCGCCGAACTCGAACGCACGTATCGCGTGCGCCACGAGGACGCCTATGCGCGCAACATCACCTACTCTCCGCAGGCGGGGCGCTTCTGCGTGATCGATTTCGAATTCGCCGCCATCCTCGATCCCGCCGCCCCTCCGGGACCGGCTTTGGATCTGCCCATGCCCGACGGCCCCCGGGGCGACTGAGCCCTCGTCCCCCGCCCCACCGGTCGCACGGCCGTCGCTTGCCAAGTCGCGGCCCGCCGCCCACCCATCTGTCGCTTTCCCCCGTCCATGTCCGAAACCTCCGCCCCCGCCGCGCTTCACTGGTCCGGCCTCACCCATCGAGGAAAAATCCGCCCCAACAACGAGGATACCTTCCTCGCGCTCAATTTCGACGGCCACGAGGTGCGCTACCTCGGCAAGATCGGCGAAGCCCATCTCGGCGCGGGCGACTTCGTGTTCGCCGTGAGCGATGGCATGGGCGGCGCCCACGCGGGCGAATTCGCCAGCCGGATCGCGGTGCAAAAAATCACCCGCCTCCTTCCCCGCGCCTATCGCCTTTCCGCCGCCGGTCTCGAGGCCGGCTTCAGCGACGTGCTCCGCGAGCTCTTCGACGCCATCCACCAGGAGTTGCTTCAACTCGGCCGCAGCTACGCGGAATGCGCCGGCATGGGGGCCACCCTCACGCTCGCCTGGTTCACCCCACAATGGGTCTACTTCGGCCACCTCGGCGACAGCCGCCTCTACTACCTGCCCCGCGAAGGCGGCATCCGCCAGCTCAGCCACGATCACAGCTACGTCGGCTGGCTCCGCCGCCAGGGTCAGATCAACGAGCGCGAGGCCCGGGAGCATCCGCGCCGCAACGCACTCCAGCAGGCGCTCGGCGCGGGCCACCAGTTCATTGATCCGCAGGTAGGCGCCATCGCGCACCGCCCGGGGGACCGGTTCCTGCTTTGCTCGGACGGCGTGAACGACGGCCTCTGGGACCACAAGATCGAGGAGCTCGTGCGCTCGCCCTCCGAGGCGCGCGTGCACCAGCCCGCGGCCGTGCGCGTCGTCGAGGAGGCTCTGGACAGCTCAGGGCGGGACAACCTCACCGCGCTGGTGATCGAGGTCGCCGCTCCGGAACCCGCGCCGGCCCGAGCAGCGGCGGCCCAGGTCGTCGAATCGGAGGGGCCATGAGCGAAACCGGCGCGCCGGAGGCGGCGGACGCCGTCCTATTCGTCTACGGCACGCTCAAGCGCGGCGGGGCCAACCACGGCTGGCTCGATGGCCAGACCTTCCTCGGGCCCGCCCGCACCGCGCCGGGCCTCACCCTGTATTCACTCGGCGAATACCCAGGGCTCGTGGCCGCCCCCTCCGACCGCGAGGGCGTCCGGGGAGAGCTCTGGCTCGTCGACGCCGCCTGCCTGGCGAGGCTGGACGCCTTCGAGGGCGTGCCGGAACAACTCTACGCCCGCGAGCCGGCCCGCCTCGCCGAAGTCCCGCCCGGGATCCCGCCGGCGGACGCGTCGCGCGCCCAGCTCTACCGCTACCTGCGCAAGGTGGATCCGCGCGCCCACCTGGGCGCGGTCTGGCCCGTCTGAGGCGCCGGCCGGCGCCCTATTTTTTATACCAACCGCCATCCTCGCGCTGCAGCCAGACGCCGGGCTTGCTCGCCTTGGCCAGCTGCCGGGCGAATTCCTTGCCCGCCGACTCGGGCGTGCCGCCGGCCTTCTTCGCGAGTTCGGCGAAAAGCACGGCGCGATCCGCGTTCTCCGCCGCGACGATCTTGTCCACGCCCTCGCCGGGCCCGCGGAGCGCGAGGAGACCGGTGTTGGCCTCGCCGACGGCGCCGGCCTCCTTGAGCTTGTCGATGGCGGGCACGCGTTCGCGCATGCCGACCTTGGCCTGGTCGAGCGAAGCCGCCTGCGCGACCACCGAGGTGGCGCAAAGGGCGGAGAGGAGCAGAAGTCGGGAGTCGGAGTTCATGGCGGGCGGGCTCAAGGTTGGGAATCGCCCGCGCCGGACGGCGCGGGAAGGGCCTGGGTGTTCACCGTCGCGGAGTCGCCGTAGATGTCGGCGAGCACGTCGGTGACGGCCTTCTCCATCTTCACGTTCACGTCCACCACCGCATGCACCTCGATCGGATCCATCGAAATGTGGATGCAGCCGGCCAGACCCAAAGGCAGGATGCTGACGCAGAGCGGAAGCAGGCGGGACATAAGGCGGAGATTCCGTATCCGACCCGGGCTGGCAACCAATGTTTCCCCGGCGGCGCAGAACCGGCGTAACCCTCGCGCCCCGAAAAGCCTACCGATCCTCGTCGAAGCGGAAGGAAATCCCGGAAAAGTCGTTGTTTAACCCGAACGCGAGAAACTCGCTCCAGGGGCCGTGGAAGTTGAGGTCCAGCCTCACCTCCTTCACGAGCTTTCCGCCGGTCGGCCGGCCCACGATGTGGATCGCGGCCGTGCGGCCGACACCCGGGCCGTCGGGCCGGAAACGAATCTGGAAGCGTTCGATCCGAAGGCCCTCCCGCCCCATCTCGATGTCGCGCAGCGGCTCGTAGGCGGGATTTTTCACGCCGATCCAGCGCGCCCAGCGCCAGGGCAAAAACGCGAAACGCTTCGGCACCTTTCGCGTCAGCAACCCGGGCGAGGGGGCGAACCGGAACGCGGCGTCGTCCGATTTGACGATCTCCAAGCCGCCATCGCGCATGCGAACTCCGCGCGTGTCGTCCCACGCCACCTCCATCCGTCCGCTCAACTTGCCTTGGGCCGACTGCAACAGCCAGGGCATCCAGCGCACCAACTCATCGAGCCGCAGCGACTCGAGGTCCGCCGCCGCGTCGGCCGCCGGGTGTTTTAGCGGAAGACGCAGCGGCCTCAGCCGCATGCTGCCGCCGAGCAGCCGCGCCTCGCCCGAGACGAGCTGAAACACCCGCTCCTCATCGAGCCCGAACACCCCTTGAAGAGAACCCAGCTCCACGCCGGCCATCGAGATTTTGCCCACGCTCAGGGTCTGCGTGGGCGACAGGGCGCCCGCCGCCAGGTCGCGCGAGACAAGATCGAGCGCGACCCCCGAGACCTCCAGATCGAGTTCGTCGCTCCGCGCCCACCCCTCGCGCAGGGCGAGCCGCAATTCGCCGGTCGCGCCGGCCGAGGCCGACCACGTCCCCGCCCCCGCCAGCTCCACGACGCCGCTCGCCGACCATCCCGCCGCATGGGGCCCGAGCTTGGCGCGCAGGATCGGCCACAGCTCGGCGACATCGAGCCGGCCTCGAAGCAGCGTCCAGTTCCAGGCGCCCGCGCCGGCGGGGCGCAGTTCGACCGCGATGTCCACGCCGGGACGTTCGCTTGCCAGCGTCAGCGCGCCCGCGGCGAACGACACGTTCCACGGCAATCCCAGGTCGGGCAGGTCGTCGATTTTCACCACGCCCGAAACGACGCCTTCCACCGGCAGGTCCGGCCCCGCGGCCGCCCGGGCCGGGACCACCGCGACGCCCAGCGTCAGCGCCGCCAAGCCCTGCCGGAAGCATCGGGAAAAACTCCGCACGCCGCATCCATCTCCGGGCGCCACGCCGAGGGCGAGCGCGGAAAACGGCCCGCCTCCGCCGGAGCGCCCCGGACGGGCGGCCCCGTCACTCCACGTTCGCGATCTGCTCCTTGATGCGCTCGAGCTCGTTCTTCAGCTCGATGACCCGCCGGGCGATCTCGTAGTCGTTGGCCTTCGCACCGGTGGTGTTCACCTCGCGCCCCATTTCCTGGAGGATGAACTCGGCCTTGCGCCCGATCTCGCCGCCGCCCGCGAAGAGCTTTTTCAACTGGGCGTGGTGGCTGCGGAAACGCGTGATCTCCTCCGCGATGTCGCAGCGGTCGGCGAAAAGGGCGATTTCCTTCAGCACGCGCTCGTCGTCCACGCGGAGGTCCAGCCCCGCCTCGCGCAGACGCTTCAACAAGGATTCCCGGGCCGCGGCCACGACCTGCGGCGCCCGGGCGGAGATCTCGTCCACGAGCGCGAGGAGGAGCGCGAGTCGCGACTCGAGGTCCGTCCGCAGCGCCGCGCCCTCGGTGCCACGCATCGCGGCGAAACCCGCCAGGGCCTGGTCGAGCGCGGCGAGCACCGCGCCCCGGGCCTCCGCCACCGGCGGCGGCTCGACCTTGCGGCGGAACTGCATCGCCGACTGCACGAGCGAGTCGGTGGTCGGGCTGAAAATCACGTCGCGCTTCGCCGCGAAGGCCGCGAGACGGTCGAGCCACACGCCCGCCGCCACCTCGTCGAAGTCGGCCAAGGCGCCTCCGCCCGACGCGGAATCGAGCTCGACGCGCACCTGCACGGTGCCGCGCAAAGCGACCTTTTTCACCGCCTCGACGACGGCCGGTTCGAGTTCGTCCCAGGCGGAGGGCTGGGCGACCTTCACCTCGAGCGCCTTGCGGTTCACCGCGCTCACCTGGACGGAAAAACTTTGCGCGCCGACGGAGCCCGTGGCGCGGCCGTAGCCGGTCATGCTGTTCATGCCGCCCAGCAGAGAGCCCGCCCCGCGCGCCGACAAATCCCAAATGCCCGCCGCGCGCGCCCGGGCTTTTCCCGTCGCGCCGCCTACAGTTTGCGCAGATGCGCGATGATGCTCGGGATGGCCTCCACCATCTCGTCGCGGCAGGCTTCGTATTCGGAAAGCGGACCGCCGAAGGGATCGCCGATCTCGCGGCTGGAGCCGCGCGGCATGAACTCGCGCCAGAGGTGGACGTTCTTCGGCGCGGGATCGAGCGAGAACCCGATCACGGCGCGATGGCTCTCGGTCATGCAAAGGATCAGGTCCGCCTTCGCCGCGAGCTCCGGCGTGAGCGGGCGGCTGCGGTGGTCGGAGATGCGGAGCCCGACCTTGGCGAGGGCGTCGACCGAGTTCGGCGAGACCTTCTCCCCGCCCCGGGCGGCCACGCCCGCGGACACCACCTTGCAGGAGCGCAGCGGCTCGGGCTCCGCCGCGAGCGCATGACGCAAAAGCGCCTCGGCCATCGGACTGCGGCAGATGTTGGCGGTGCAGACGGTGACGATGAGCTTGGGCGCGGACATGGGGCGGTGGCGGACCATCGCGACGCTTCGCGACGAGGTCAAACGCTCACGCGGCCGGGGCGCGGTCCGGCGAGGACAGCGCCTCGGCGAGCGCGGCCGCGAGGTGTTGCACGGAGAAAGGCTTGGGCAAGTGGTGCCTCACCCCGGACTCCCGCATCGGCGCCAGATCGGCCGGCCGGAGGTATCCGGTCATGATCAGCACCGGCAGATCGGGGCGAACGCTCCGCACCGACCGCGCGAGCGTCACGCCGTCGAGCCCGGGCATCGTGAGATCGCACAACAGGGCGGTGCACTGCTCCGGCGTGGCGACGAAGGCCGCGAGCGCGACGTGCGGATCGTTGAACACGCGCGTCCGGTAGCCGAGGTGGCGCAACATCGTGCCCGCGAGCTCGGTGATCGTCGGCTCGTCGTCGATCACGAAGATCGTCTGCCCCGCCCCCTCCGGGCAGGCCCCGGGGGAATCGGACAACAACGACACGCCGCCGGCGCGCACCTGGCCCGGGAGAAAAACATGAAAGGCGGCGCCCCGCCCCTCGGCGCTCTCCACGACGATCGCGCCGCCGTGATTCTCGACGATTCCATGCACCATCGCCAGCCCGAGTCCCGAGCCCTCCCCCACGGGCTTGGTGGTGAAAAAGGGCTCGAAAATCCGGTCGAGGAGCGCGCGCGGAATCCCGTGGCCCGTGTCGCAAACGGAGAGCCGCACCCGTAGATCGGGCCGCACCTGGGCGTGCCGGCGGTGCCAGTCGTCGCGTTCCTCGCTCGGGGCGAGCTCGACGGTGAGCGTGCCGCCCGACGGGCGCATCGCCTGCGCGGCGTTGTTTCCCAGGTTGAGCAGGATCTGGTGGATCTGGCCGGGGTCGACGAGCACGTGCAGATCCTCCGGCGCGAAACGGGTGACGATGGCCACCGAGGAAGGCAGCGAGGCGCGCAAGAGCTCGAGGGCCTCCTCCACGATCGGCCGCAGCGGCGCCACGGTGCGCGGCTGCTCGGCCTGGCGGCTGAAGGTGAGGATGCGTCGCACCAGATCGCGCGCGCGCAGGCAGCCTTGATAGGCGTTTTCGAGCAACCGGCGCGGCGGGATCCCGTCGCCCTGGTCGAGCATCGCGAGCTGGGTGTTGCCCATGATGCCGGCGAGGATGTTGTTGAAATCGTGGGCGATGCCGCCGGCCAGGGTCCCGACCGCCTCCATCTTCTGCGCGCGCCTCAGCTGCGCCTCCAGCCGCAGGCGTTGCTCGTGCGCCTCCTCCTGGTCGCTCACGTCCTGCACCGCGCCGCAAAGACGCGCCACCCGGCCGTCGACCTTGATCGCCTGGCCGAGGGCGCGCACGTGGATGATCCGCCCGGAGTCGAGGCGGGCGGCGGCCACGAACTCGAAATCCCCGCCGTTTCGGACGGCGTGGTCCAGCGCGGATCGCACCGCGGGCCGGCACTCCTCGGTGTAGAGATCCACCGCCGCGTCGACGGTGGGAACGAAGTTCGCCGGATCCCGCTCGAAGATGCGAAAGGTGCCGGGCGTCCACATCAACGCCCCCGTCGCACGATCCAACTCCCAGCCGCCGAGCCGGGCGATCTGCTCGGAGTCGGCGAAAATCCGCCTCTGCCGCCACAGATCCGTGAGATCGGTGGCGATGCCCATGATCCGCACGATGCGTCCGGAGGCGTCCCGGGACGGGATCAAGGAGACGCGGCACGCGCGCGCGCCGCCGTTCTCGAGCGTGAACTCGCGTTCGTGCGTGATCGGACGGCCCGCTTGCAGGCACGCGAGGCTGTCGGCGCGCATGCGCTCGGCCGAGCCCGGGGGGAAAAGCGCGTCGGGAGACAAGCCCGCGAAACGCTCCGCGGGCACGCCGACGACGGCCGCCAACCGGCCGTTGACCCGCTCGTAGACGAAGCGCGGCCCCTCCTCGACGCGCAAAAGAAACACCGCGTCCTCGGTGTGCTCGAACACCTCGTTGAACTGCGCCTCCTGCGCCGCCAGGGCCGCCTCGGTCTCGAGCCGGAGCCGCTCCGCCGCGAAGCGCGCCTCTTCCGCGCGCAGGCGCATCAGCTCGCCCACGGCGCGAAGCGCGAACACGCGAATCAAGGTCGCCGCGAAGTCCCGGGGGGGAGGATTCGCGCCGAAGGTGACGAGAATCACGCCCAGCGGCCGCCCCTCGGTGTCGTCAAGCCGCAGGCCAAGCACGGACTCGACCCCCCAGCGGGCGTAGAATTCCCGCTGCGCGGGAAACACCGCGCCGAGATTCTCCCAAACCGACACTTCGCCGCGTCGCCAGATCTCCGCGACCGCGGTCCCCTCCGGGCGGTGGATCAGGCGGTCCTCCGCCGCGGCCTCCGGCCAATGCGCCAGCACCTCGAACCAATCCGGCCGGTCGGCCACGGGCACGCTCACATGGGCGCGGCGCGCGTGCAGCGCCGAGCCCAGGTGGTCGATCATGGCGACGAGCGCGTCGCGCCCGGTGCGGGCGGCGGTGAGCAAAAGCGAACGCACCAGCGCGTCGTAATGGGCGCCGGGAACGGAAGGGGCCGGCCTGTTCGTATCCATGACGGCCAATACCTGCCCGCCGGCCGCGGCGCAGGCAACCGCCCATTGAAAAGACGTCCGGGAGTGACCGGGGCCGGCCGGGCCCCGAAGCTCAAGCGGCGGCCAAACGCGAGATCTCCGCCAGGGCGGCGTCGCGCGCCTCGGGCGACACGCTCGCCACCCGCCAGCCGGCGGAGGCCAGCCGGGCCAGCTCGCCGCGCGAGAACCCCGCCTCGCCCGCGAGGGCCCGATACTCGTCGTTCAAGGTGTTGCCGAAGACCAGGGGATCGTCGGTGCTCACGGTGCAGTTCACGCCGGCGGCGACCAGGCCGCGCAGCGAATGCGCGGCGAGCGACGGGAAAACGCCGAGCTTCACGTTGCTGATCGGACAGACGTCGAAGGTGACGCCTCGTTCCGCCGCGAGCGCGACCACGGCCGGATCCTCGATCGCGCGCACACCGTGCTGCACGCGGGTGACGCCGAGCTGCTCGATGGCTTCGCGCACGCGCGCGGCGCCGTCGAACTCGCCGGCGTGGCATTTGGTGATCTTGCCCGCGGCGCGGAGGCGGGCCCAGACCGGCGCGGTCCAGGCCTCGGTCGGCGTGGATTCGTGGCCGTGGAGATCGACGCCCGCGAGATCGTCCCAGTTTTCCAGATCGTCGATCACCGTCCGCATCGGCCCGGCGTAGTCGGTGCGAAGCATGCCGGCGAAGATCCGCACCTCGAGGCCGGCCGGAGCGGCGGAGCGGATCGCGGCGATGATCTCGCAGACGGGCACGCCGATGAAGCCGGAGACCGGCAGGTGGAACGAGGTCTCCACGTAGCGCACGTTTTGCGCGACGTGTTTCGCGAAGACCGCCTTGGCCGCCTCATGGTAACGCTCGGCGGAGACGAACCACGGCAACGCGTGCCCGAGCAGGACCTCGTCAAAGGCGGGAAAACTCGGGAACCGGTAGTCCGTCGCGTGCGTGAACAGGGTCGCCGGGTAGGTCTCCGGTTTCCACGCGTGCAACAGCTCGTAGGGCACGGCGCCCTCGAGGTGGAGGTGCGTCTCGGTTTTAGGCAGAGCCTGGATGAAGGCGTCTAAGTCCATGGAACCACGAAGGGCACGAAACACACGAAAATCAGATGCAGGCGAGCCGCGCGGTTGCCCGCCTTTCGGGCATTTCGTGTGTTTCGTGGTTAACCGCTTCAGCCCTTCCCGAGCAGGTATTCGGGGTTCAGCTTGTGCAGCGACTTCGGCACGAAGAGGCCGTCCTTGCGGATGAGTTTGCCGTCGAACCAGATCTCGCCGCCGCCGTATTCGGGGCGCTGGATGTTCACCATGTCCCAGTGGACCTGGCTCTTGTTGCCGTTGCCCACGCCCTCGTAGGCCTGGCCCGGGGTGAAGTGGAAGGAGCCGGCGATCTTCTCGTCGAAGAGGATGTCGCGCATCGGCTCGCGGATGTGCGGGTTGAAGCCGATCGCGAACTCGCCGATGTAGCGCGCGCCGGCGTCGCTATCGAGGATCTCGTTGAGGCGTTTGGTGTTGTTCGCCGTGGCCTCGACGACGCGGCCCTTCTTGAAGACGAGGCGGATGTTGTCGAACGAGGTGCCGAGGTAGACGGAGGGCGCGTTGTATTGGATGACGCCCTCGACGGAGTCCTTCACCGGGCAGGAGAACACCTCGCCGTCGGGGATGTTGCGCTGGCCGCCGCACTCGCGCGCGCCGATGCCCTTGATCGAGAAGGTGAGGTCGGTGCCCGGGCCCTTGATGTGCACGCGGTCCGTTTTGTCCATGAGGGCCTTGAGCGCCTTCATGCCCGGGATCATGCGCGAGTAGTCGAGGGTGCAGACGCGGAAATAGAAATCCTCGAAGGCCTCGGTGCTCATGCCGGCCTGCTGGGCCATGGCGGGGGTCGGCCAGCGGAGCACGACCCACTTGGTCTTGTTCACGCGGTGGTCGAGGACGGGCTTCATGAGGCGCGCGTAGAGCTGCACACGCGAGGAGGGCACGTCGGAGGACTCGAAGATGTTGTCCGAGCCGCGGAGGGCGATGTAGGCGTCGACCTTTTGCATGCGCTTGAGCTCGACGTCGACGAAGGGGGAAAACTGCTCCTCGGACGCGTCGACCATGAGCTCGCGGGTGACGCGGGCGCGGTGGATCTGCACGAGCGGATGCGCGCCGCGGGCGCGGGCCGCGCGGATGAGCGAGACGATCATCGCGTCGGGGACGTCGAAGGCGTCGATCAGGACGCGTTCGCCCTTTTTGAGTTCGCAGGAAAAGCCGGCGAGACCGGCGGCCAGTTGATCGAAACGAGGATCGGAGAGCATCGGGAAACGGGGGGGAGAGGGACGAAAGGACAGTCGGAAGTCGCGCCGGTTTCAACGCAAGCGCGCGGAGGCGAAGGGCGTGCCGCCGCCGCCGACCGGACCGCTCGCGCCGATGCCGTCGGCGGGGAAGCAGATGCGCCCCACCGCGTCGTCGAAGCCGCTCGCGCCGCGCAGGATCTCTATCTCGAGGCGCAGGTAGTAGATCGGCACCGGGCAGGGCATGCCCTCCGGAATACGCACCGCGTCCTTCTCTGTCGTCACGATGTAGTCTACCTTGCGCTCCAGCGCCTCGGAGAAGATCTCCACGAAATCCTCGTAGGTGAACCGATAGTGGTCGAGGAAGCGGCGCGTGAACTCGATGCGCCCGCCGAGATCGCGCACGAAGGCCTCGAAGCTCTCCGGCACCGCGATGCCGGAGAACGCGCCCACGCGCTTGCCGTCGAGGTCGGCGAGCGGGCGACGCTCCGCCAAACCGAGGCGTTGCAAAAACTGCGGCCGGTGCGCGCACTCGATCACGTTCACCCCGGGATTGTGGCGCTGGATCAGCTCCTCGAGCTCGGGGTCGCGACGGCCGTCCGACTTGGTGAGGAAAACGTAGCTTGCGCGCTTCAGGTGTTTGATCGGCTCGCGCAGGATGCCGCGCGGCAGGAGGTGTCCGTTGCCGAAGGGGTTGGTCTTGTCGACGAGGAGCAGGTTCAGCCGGCCCTTCAACGGCAGATACTGGAAACCGTCATCGAGGATCAGCGTGTCGCAGCGGAATTTCTTGATCGCGAACACGCCCGCCTTCACGCGGTCCTTGTCCACGAGCACGACGACGCCGGGCAGGTTGCGCGCCAGCATGTAGGGCTCGTCGCCCGCCTTCTCGGAATCGAGCAACACCTCGCGGCCGTCGCTCACGATGCGCGGCGGCGGCGCGCTGGTGTGGGTGAACCACCAGAGCGCTTTTTTCCACATCGGCGGGGCCTTGCTGCGGTAGCCGCGCGAGAGGATGGCGACCTTGCGCCCGCGGTCGCGCAAGGCGCGGGCGAACATCTCCACGACGGGCGTCTTGCCCGTGCCGCCGACGGTGAGGTTGCCCACCACCACCACGAGACAGCCGAGCGGCTGGTCGTGCAGGATGCGTTTTTTGTAAAGCCACACCCGGCTCTGCGCGATGCCGCTGAAGAGCCACGACAAGGCATGCAGGAACCCGGCGAAGACCGTCGGCCACACGCCTTCGCGACGACCGAAAATCACGTCGATCGTGAAATGCTCGAAGGCATTCAGCTTGCGTTTGAGCCAGTTGGACATGCGGGACGGGCGGGACCAGCGGCGAAAAAGGCGGGGGGGCGGACGGGTGGCGAGGGGAAATCGGATTTGACCGCGCCGCGGCGTGCGGAATCTTCTTTTTATTTTAACGTCTCCCGACACGCCTCCCGCGCCCTTTCCTCCATGAGCTACAAACTCTTCATCCCCGGTCCCATCGCCGTCTCGCAAAAGACCCTGAACGCGATGGCCCAAGGCATGATCGGCCACCGCAGCAACGACTTCGTCGCGCTCTACAACGCGATCCAGCCCGAGCTGCAGGCCCTTTTCTACACGAAGGATCCGGTGTATCTCTCCACCAGCTCCGCCTGGGGCGTCATGGAAGGCGCGATCCGCAATGTCGTGAAGAAGAAGGTGCTCAACTGCATGAACGGCGCCTTCTCCGACAAGTGGTTCGACGTCTCGCAGCGCTGCGGCAAGCAGGCCGGAGCCCTCAAGTCCGAGTGGGGCCAGCCCGTCGATCCCGAGGCCGTCCGCAAGGAACTGGCCACCGGAGCCTACGACGCGATCACCATCATCCACAACGAGACCTCCTGCGGCTGCATGAGCGACATCGGCGCCCTCATGGCCGTCGTCCGCGAATTCCCCGAGGTCATCTCCATCGTCGACACCGTCAGCTCCTTCTCCGTCGTTCCGATCAAGAAGGACGAGCTCGGCATCGACGTGCTCATCACCGGCTCGCAAAAGGCCCTCGCGATGCCCCCCGGCCTCGCCCTGGTGAGCGTCTCCAAGCGCGCCCTCGACCGCGCCGCCACCATGGCCGACCGCGGCTACTATTTCGACTTCGTCGAGTTCCAGAAGAACCACGAGGCCGGCATGACGCCCAGCACGCCCGCCATCGCCCTGATCTACGCCCTCAAGTCCAAGCTCGAGGACATCAAGGCCGAGGGCATCGAAAACCGCTACGCCCGCCACGCCCGCCTCAACAAGACCGTCCGCGACCACATCCTCGCCAAGGGCTTCACGATGTTCCCGAAGGACGGCTACGGCTCCGTCGCCCTCAACTGCTTCGCCAACAACCTCGGCTACGACCTCGCCGCGCTCAACAAGACGCTCAAGTCAAAGCACGGCCTCGTGATCGACGGCGGATACGGCAAGCTCAAGGGCAAGACCTTCCGCATCTCCAACATGGGCGACGAGACCGACGAGACCATCGCCGCCATGCTCAAGGCCTTCGACGCCGCCCTCGCCGAGTGCCCCAAGGCCCCCGCGGCCTGAGCCGGGACAAACGGCTAGACGACCTCCGCCCGCGGTTTTCATCCATCCCGCCCAGGCGCGTTTCCCTCGTGGAGACGCGCCTTTTTCGTCGCCCGGTTGCGAACCATCCCGGGAAACAAACCTTGTAATCGCGCAAAGCGCTCCCTACCCGCTCCCCCCTCCATGAAGTCCCTCGTCATCGCCGAAAAGCCCTCCGTCGCCGCCGATCTTGCCCGCGCGCTCGGAAAGGTGCCGAAAAAAGGCGACGTCTACGAGAACGACGAATGGGTCATCTCCTCCGCCGTCGGCCACGTCGTCGAACTCGAGATGCCCGAGGACATCGACAAGAAGAAATACGGCTTCTGGCGCCTCGAGACGCTTCCCATCATCCCGGAAAAGTTCGGCCTCAAGCCCATCGAGGACTCCAAGGAGAAGTTCAACCTCCTCAAAAAACTCCTCGCCCGCAAAGACGTCGACCAGGTCATCAACGCCTGCGACGCCGGACGCGAGGGCGAGCTGATCTTCGCCTACCTTTACCAGCTCGCCAAATCCAAGCTGCCCGTGAAACGCGCCTGGATGCAGAGCATGACGACCGACGGCATCAAAAAAGCCTTCGAGAAACTCCGCGACGGCGCCGAGCTCGCCGGCCTCGCCGACGCCGCCCGCTGCCGCTCCGAGAGCGACTGGCTCATCGGCATCAACGGCACCCGCGCGCTCACCAAGCGCATGTTCGGCTCACGCGCCGGCAACGTCGCCTCCGTCGGTCGCGTCCAGACCCCCACCCTCGCCATCGTCTACGCCCGCGAGCTCGAGATCCGCAATTTCAAGCCCCGCCCCTTCTGGCGCCTCACCGCCACCTTCACCGTCGCCCAGGGCGCCTACGAGGGTGTGTATCAGAAACCCCACTTCAAGAAAGACGCGGCCAACGACCACGACCGCGTCGATCGCGTCTGGGAGGAGACCATCGCGCGGGCCGTCCTCGCCGATTGCCAGGGCAACCCGACCGCCACCGTCCGCGAAGAGAAGAAACCCTCCACCCAAGCCTCCCCGCGCCTCTACGATCTGACCACGCTCCAGCGCGAGGCCAACGGCCGCTTCGGCCTCTCCGCCCGCCGCACGCTCCAGATCGCGCAGGCCCTCTACGAGCGTCACAAGGTCATCACCTACCCCCGCACCGATTCGCGCGCTCTGCCCGAGGATTACGCAAACACGGTCCGCGAGACGATGCAGTCCCTCGGCGGCGACCTCGCGCAACACGCCGCGAAGGTCGTGCAGTCCGCGTGGATCCGCCCCGGCAACAAGAAGATCTTCAACAACGCCCAGATCTCGGACCACTTCGCCATCATCCCCACCACCACCGAGCCCAAGTCGCTCGATGAGATGGAGGCCAAGGTCTACGACATGATCGCGCGCCGCTTCGTCGCGACCTTCTATCCCGAGGCCCAGTTCGACGTCACCACCCGCATCTCGACCGTCGCCGGCAAACACGACTTCAAGACCGAGGGCAAGGTCCTCACCGAGGCCGGCTGGCTCGCAGTCTACGGCAAGGTCGCCATCGACGAAGACACCGCCGCTTCCGGAGCCGACACCAAAAAAGACGGCGCCTCCGGCAAAGCCCTACCCGCCCTCAGCCCCGCCGACAACGGCAAGGCCAAGACCTCCGACGCCAAGCTCCACGCCGAGTCCACCAAGCCGCCGCCGCGCTACTCCGAAGCCTCGCTCCTCTCCGCCATGGAAGGCGCCGGCAAAC